>NZ_JAGGQK010000029.1:0-10445 GCF_018613355.1 Bacillus sp. ISL-35
CTCTATAATACGAAAGCACCCGATAGTTTAAGTACATTTGTTCACAAACTTAGATTTATTACAGGAATGCTTCCCCATTAGTCCAATAAGCAATTCAACATAAAGGTTGGTAGTCCTCCCTAGATTGATAACCCAAAAAATTTTAGATTGTGAACCAAAAAATCTCCAAAAAAAATGAGTAACCCTCTAAGATGAACTAATTCACCAATAATATTCAGCAATTGAGCCTAAATAACGGTTTACGATAAAATAACTAGGTACTGGAAATAGCACAAAAATATTACATTAAATTCAAAACTTTTTATTTAATTGAACCATATTTGCTAAATTTATCGTCTATAAAGCAGCCAGTTATTAGGGGGAGAAAGATATGCACCACATCCGTCGTGAAGATTACCGATCAGATGAAGAATTACTTGAGTCTCTTATCGAAGAATACGCAGAAAGCATAAAGAAATTAGCATTTACTTATGTAAAGAATTGGACGGTTGCCGAAGATTTAACCCAAGAAACTTTTATTGCTTGTTACATAAAGCTGAAGGATTTCCGCGGAGATAGTTCATACAAAACTTGGCTTTATAAGATTGTAATAAATAAATGCAAAGACTATACCAGGAGTAAGTGGTATAAATTTGATATTCCATTTGACTATTTAAAGGAAAAGCTAAATTCTAAGGATAAATTACTCGACGAGAATCTAATCGGGAAGGAGGATGACTTTATCCTTTCCCAGACGGTATTATCATTACCGTTGATTTATAGAGAGGTAATCATTCTTCATTTTTACGTGGATTTGAAAATCTGGGAAATTGAAAATTTAACAGGAATCAAACAAGAAACTATTAAAACCCGTTTACGCCGTGCCAAGGACCAGCTTCGAAAAAAGATGGGAGGGAACTGAAAAATGGAGACTAAATTAAGGAATTTAAGAAGTAGTATGGAAAAAACTGTATTAAAACCCGGAAAAATTACCACAGCAGAAAAGAATAGAATCCTTGTAGAAGCAATTAACGGTGGAAATACCAAAAGGCGTAATTTATTTGCCCCTATTTTGTCAGCCATCGTGGTGACAAGCTTTTTATTATTATTGGGAAGTTTCCTACTCCAAAATGTACTTGATGGAAAAGAAACGAAACACAATGTTGCCCCTACAGTTACTGTTCCTAAAAAAGATAATGACCAATATATTAGTGCTTCCGACCAGGACAAAGATAATCCCCCTTTGGAAAATTCTCAAAATGAAGCAATTGAAAACGAACAACCAACCTATCCTTATATCGTTCTAAATGGCTACTACTATAAAAAAACGGATAGAGAGGTAATATCCGAACAATTAGGTGAACAAATTGCCAGCGTAGAACGAACTGGTGATTGGGCTATAAAAAAATCAGGGGATTCCAATGAAATCCCTCCTGGACCAATTTATTCTATAAACGGGGAAAATGAAAACTTGATTGCTGCAAAGGGAGTTTCTTATAAGAATGGAACAAACGTTTCTGCATATATCGTATTTCAGAAGTCCGATAAAATAATGGAAACAAATACTGAAGGAATCACTAGCGCAAAAGGTGATCCCCAAGAAACAAAAATTGCATTTGAGAACATAAAGAAAAAAGTGAAACCTTTATACGGATTTGTTGATATGGGCAATAGAACCAAGCTGGAATTAGTATCATATTCGAAAGATCCTACAATCCTAACTTATTACCATTTCCCTGAAGGAGATATACAAGAAAACGGCAACACCACTTCAGGTCTTTTATTTATCAACCAATATAGGAAGGGAATGAAGTTTGAAAATTCAAGATTTGACCATCCTTTTGTAATGGAGAGGATAAATCAGGCAGATGGCAGCATAAAATTCGAAATGGTGAAAGCTCTTGATTGGGAAAAACCACTAAAAATTGATTCCCTCGATTTAAATGGAATAAGCTGGGGAATATATCAAGATTCATTCCATAATGATTTTGTACTAAAAGGAGAAACAGAAAAATTCGAATTTGAAATCACCACCCAAGGTGACTTTACATTAGGAAGTTTGAAAGGACTTTTAGAGTCCTTTAAAGAAGTAAATTAGATATATCTTTCATAGAGTCCGTTTTACATCCTTGTAAATAGGCATCCCTAAGGATGCCTATTTGTTTTACCTTCTTTACCTAACCTGCTCCGTTTGTTTCAATAAGAAAAGGAGCTGCCGCGACAACTCCTTGATCTTTAACTCTTGCACCCTTTAGCTTAATAACTTCAACAATAAAGAAAGTAATTAATGAAATACTTTATCCCTAAATCACTTCACTTTATATTTGATTGAAATCTCTTTGTTCAAGGAATCTGACATAGGATCAAACTTATAATGAATAATCAATTGATTCGGTTCTTCCCATTCCAATTTATAAGCACCGTCCGAAAATGGCCGATAGCCATCATCTGTACTAATGCTGTTTAAATAAGTCATATATAATCTTGAGTTTGATAATTGGTATAGGCGGCCATCGATCACTACAAATTCTTCTTTACTATCTGGAGAGGAAAACTTTGTGTATTCTGCCTCAAATAGTAGACTTGGAAGGGACAGTAATATTATGAAAAATACCCCTATCGCAATTATCATTCCTTTTATACCTTTATCATTGAACAAATAAATTAGCGATACTATTGCCACAATTATAAGCAAATTAGATAATGCCAGATGACTAATACCGTTTGGCGGTGTCCCTATATGAACAAATACATCATTGATGCTTAATGTTAGCAAGGTAAAAAGTAATAAAATACTTGTAATAAATGTGATAATAGCCACCTTTAAAAATTCTTTTGTATTACTTTTATCCACTCTTTATCATCACCTTTGAACAATAATAGTAAATCCTTCTTCAATATTCCTGCATCTTTAGTTTAATAAGAAATTCAATAAAAAAGGTGCATTATCCTTCCTGAATCAATGCACCCGTTAGCCATCCATGAAGCACAAAAATCAGCGCTTCACCACAGAGAATGAAAATGGTCAGGCAGTGTCAATACTAATACTGACCTTTACACAGTCAACCTTAATCCATAGACTTTTTAAGTAGCTCTCTCCTCTTTTTTTATCCATTGAGAAGGGTCTTCTTTAGTATTGTCGTTTTTCAGAATTTGAAGAAACTTATTTTCATGGTAGTTTAAGTGTATTTTTTCACGATTTATTTAGGGAATAACTTACTTCCTATCCAACCACCTAATAAAGCAGATAACGCTGCAATTATAGCTTTGGTAATGAGGCTTGTATTAGGAATTAAATACTCAACTAAAAAAACCACAACTCCAACAAATATACCTCCAAATAAAGCCATTCCTGTACTTCCTTTATTCAATATAGCCACCTCCATTATTAGACATAAAAATAAAATATCAAATTGATTAAGTATTTTTTTATACGATGATATTGCTAAAAAGTTTAGCATTCTAGTGAAGTAAACTGCACCTTTTGTTCAATAAGGAAGTCAATAAGAAAGGTGCATGATCCTTCATGGATCACCGCACCCGGTAGTTTCATCAAATAATTGTAATTGATAAGTAATATGTTATTGAACATTCTAGTTTTCAATAATGATTTATCAGTTTTTTTCCTGTATGGTTTCTAAGACTAGTTCTTGTATCCATAAATTCTCATGCCACAATCTTCTGGATCTTTGCATACCCAAACTTCTTTCTTTACTTCTTTCCAACCGTCATCAAGACTTACCGTTTTATACTCAATCTCTTCTTCGTTCGTGTTTCCGCATGCAAAACATTCTTTAGTCATTTCAATCATTCCCCTTTCTATTTATTTTGAATATACATATTTTTCTGTAAATAAATTTTACCATATATCTTTTTGATTGGTTGAACTTAATTAATATTTCTTATGCTACTAAACTGCCTCGTTTGTTTAAGTGCAGTTCTTCACAAATTTAAATTATTAAAGGAAGTCTTTCCATTTTTTAAACACGTACTTTTTTCTAGGTCTCGAATAGCCTGGGTTACACACTCCATTAAATAAAGTATTGAATACAAACAAATAAAACGGGGCTTTTTTCGATTTAGTTAAAGTTCAATTGCTATGCCTAATCTTTTCCCTTTTTTATATTTTTCTTTCACTTCTGAAGAATATAGACTTTGATCAATATACAATTTCGCTTTTTTATTCTTGTATTCAGGCTTCACATTAAAGATTAAGGTAATATTTGTTTTTGTTTCAGGCGGTAAATTCCTTAATTTTTCTACATCAAAATCCCCTTCGATGGTTTGGTAATAATCCATACCGAAAGCAAGCTTTGATTCGATTACCTTGATTATGGAGAGATTTTTCTCCGATTCATTGATTATTTCCATTTCCATTTCCACAGGAACGAACTCATAGCCTTCTTCTTTTTGTTCTTCTCCATAATGAAAGTCTTTTACCTCCAAAGCTACATTTTCAAAGGCCACCCTTTCGCCTTTCTTGTGCATTTGGATTTCATAACTCTTTGCAACATCTACATTTACCTGGTAGACGCGTATACCCCAGCCAGCAGCGATGACAATAAAGGCAACTGCTAAAAGAATTATTGTTCCCCTATTCATTGCTTTTCTCCCAGATCGTAATGATCGACAATTTTCCCATTCTCCATCAGGAAAATTTCATCGGATAAGTAGTCCAATTCCTCTTTATCATGACTGGCTATTAAAATACATTTTTGCTCGTTTTTCAAATCCAGTAACAGTTTTTTTAATTCCTCCACCCCATCTGAATCCAACGCATTGGTGGGTTCATCTAAAATGATTAATTCCGGTTTTTCCATTATAGCCTGGGCAAGTCCAAGTCTCTGTTTCATCCCTAAAGAGTACTTTCGATATTTCCGCTTATCTTTTGGATCCAGGCCCACCAGGCGAATGGATTCCCTGATTCGCTCATCGTCAATCAAGTCATTCAGCTCTGCCAGCATCTTCAAATTTTTGAATCCAGTATAATTGTTCAGAAAACCCGGATACTCAATTAAAACACCAACACTGAGAGGGAACGAGGCATCCTTTCCCAATGTTACGCCTCCAACATCCACTGTGCCCTCGGTTGGTATAATTAGACCGCATAGAGCTCTGAATAACATTGTTTTGCCTGAACCATTTTTTCCTCTAAAACCATAAATCTTTCCCTTGTTCAAAGACAAGTTTATATTTTTTAAAACTGGCTGCTTGTTTATTTCCTTCGATACATTATTTGCTTTTACAAAGAACGATTCAGTCATTTCTTTATCCCCCTAGAGAATATCCTTTTTCCTGAAGACACTGTATGCAGCTAGAGAAACCAATATATAGAGTACAACGGAATATACTATTGAAAAATGAAATGTAAGATTATGGTCCGAATCAAATACTGCTTGTTTCAATATCATGGAGTGAATGGCTGGCAACCATTTGATATCGGAAAATGTCGATATCCCGCTTAAGATGATAACCCCAAAGTAAGTAATAAAAGGGGAAATAAATTGGATACAAAGGAGCTGGATACTTGATAAAACTAAGCTAGTCAAAAAATACCCAGTTATGATACGGAAGGTCAGCTGACCGGGTGTTATCGGATATTGCAAGGTTGGGTCAATATGGTTGCTAAAAAAGGGAGAAGAACCTATAGAAAAATCATTCAGGACTAGGCCTGAAGATATATAAATAACAAAATAGATTCCTAAATAGATCAAAATATTCTGTGCCAATACCCAGCCCATCTTCGCGAGAATGTAGGATCCCTTCGCATGACTCCTTAACAATAGATAATTGCGATTTTTTTTTTGATCATCAAATAAAAAATCACCAATCAGGAATTGAATATAAAATTGGATAAATACCCAATATACAGGAACTTCATAATCGCTGATGACTCTAATATAGCCATTATCTTTCAGCAAAAAATAAAAGACACCAGAGCTATTGCTTCCAAAGGGTTTCAATTGCAAGCTCGTCGCCACCGATAAAAAAGAAAGGATACAGAAAAAAATGATATATTTATGCTTTCCGTATGACCAACTATAAAGCATGTCCCTTATGATCAGTTTCAATATGACAGGTGTAGTCATGAAAGATAATCCCTTCTTTCATATAGCCATCCTGCTACAGCGTAAAATATCAGGGAAAGTACAAGTAAGTACACAGATCGATACAAAGTCAGTAATGGATCGATCCAATTTTGTATGGAAAGTGTTGCCATCATGGTGAATATAGGAATATGCAGAACACCTGTATAATCCAACCCTACAAGGGCTATAAGGATAATCATGATAAATGCGCTGTTTTTAATAAAAATCTTCAGAAAAAGAACGGCCATGGAAATCATCAAAAAACCCAGTAATTTTGTGATAAAAATAGTCAGGATTATTCTAGTTGAACTTAAATTTTCGCGGATTGATTGGAACTTTTCTTCGTCATCCAATAATATACTGATTGTGCCTTTTGAACTTAACCAGGTATTATCCCAGCCAACGAGCATTCCTCCAATTAGAAATGATATTCCTAAAATGAGAATCGCCAAAAAAAATGATAAACAAATAGCCGATACGGCTTGTATCTGCCATATGCGGAACCTGGAATGAAACCTGAGAACATAAAAAGCACTTTCAAGTTTCTCAACCAGTCTAGTCAATATCGTGACAATCACGGGGATAGCCACCAAAAGAAACATATGATGGTTTGTCCCTCCCTGCCATCCTCCAACATCAGCAATCAAATCAAAAATTCCCCTATCCGACCATTCACCTTTTCTCGCAACTACGAGCAAAAACCACAGGGCAAACAGACAGTAAACGCCAACCCAAAACCATACTTTTCTTAGTGAGATCAATCCGGCGATGGAAACACGTAATATGTTAAATCGTTTCATTTCTGCCACCCACGGTATAGTACCAAACAAAACTCCCGAATATCCCTACAAACAATATCACCGGTATCTCCCAAGTCGTCTCAACATTTCCCAAGAACAGTAGACTTAGAGACAGATTTCCTATCGCACTGGAAAGCACATCGATTCCTAAGACAAGTAAGAAAGGTACAATTAAAACAATGTATCGATTTTTAACGAATGTCGAAACGGCTAAACCAATTGAAGCCAGCATCCCGCCGAATAAAAACAGAATAAATAATCTTAGAAGTATGTAAAGGATTGGATGGTTATAAAATAGCTCTGGCCAAAAAGAACCTTGTATGACAAGAGGCATTCCAAAATAATAGTTGTTTTCTATCAAAGGATAAGCAGCCATCTCTCCTATAAAGTTTATGATTAGCGGAAAAACAGCTACCAAACCCCCAATCATAAAATTAACGAAATACCGGATGGTCAAATATTTACCTTTTTCAACTTTGGTCAATACACTTTTAATCAAACCTGTATTAAAATCTTCTGCATAGGCATCTGAATAGGCCAGAGAAGCAAGCAGGGGGAAAGTCAATGAATAGACCATATATGTATCACCAATGAAATACATCCAGCTCACAAACGCACTGCGGGGATAAAATACATAAAAATCATCAGATACTCCCTTTGGCCATGTATTCACAACGGGAATTAAAGCATATATAAGCCCAGCAAGTATCAGTATCCAGAATATGGGCCTGTTTCTAATCCGATTAAGTTCCATTTTAAGCATTCAATCACCCTACCAAAATTAATCATAGAATTCTTTTTTATCGTAAATTTTCCGGGAAACTAAATAGAATACAGTAATGACCAATATAAAATATAAGAAATTAAACCACTGTTCTTCAGAATCCAGCCAAGTATCTAAATTCATTTTTGCCTTCCCAAGAAATAAACTGAACTGGTTGAATAATATACCGTCGGTTCCTAATATAATGATTGCTGAAAAGAATACTAAAATATTCTTTTTTAGAACTGTTTTTAAAAAGATCACAGCTGTTGCAATAAACAAGACAGATAAAAATCTTGAACTAATTATGCTTCCCCAAACCCTAATGTTTTCAAAATAGGAGATATATTGCGAAAAGGAATCTTTATTCTCGATCAAAAAATAAACAGTCCCTTTCTTGCTTGGCCAAAAATTTTCTATATGACCGTTTATAAACCAGGAAGCAACGATTCCGCCCATCATCATCACAACGGTAAAGAATGCACTTAGAAATATTGAAAAAATGAAAAGGCGGTTGAGTAGTTTTCTTTTTTGCTTAATTCTTAAGACCACAATATCTTGTTCATATTTATCTATCATCGTTGGAAGCAAAATAGCCAGTATTGGAAGAACACCAAATACGAGAGTCATGATGCTCGCACTCCCGCCCATTCTTAAATTGACTATATAATCAAATAAAGAATTGCTGGATTCCTTATCAGCAACTTTGATACTTACAATCATTATGAGCAGGAAATAAGCCATAAAATAAATGGATGTCTTTTGGGGGACATATTTATGAGGGCTCATTACGGACCGTCTCCCCCACTCTTTTCCTGATAATTTTCTATTCCGCTAATGTTGAAATCAAGGTTCGACACTTCTTGGCCACCTGATGTATCCAATTGAAATATCCCATCCTCAATTCCTTTGTTAATAGAAATCTCTTTTAAGTTGAGAGTGAGAATCGCTTCCTTGCTATTCCCGTAAGCTTTTAAATCCAACAACGCACCTGTTTCTTTAGAAACGGTCATTGTAAAAGGGCCAGCTAAGCTTTCGGAAGTGCTATTGGCAATCACCCCTTCAATTTGATAAACTGGCATTCCAAATTGATTTCCTTCCTTATAGCTCCAATCGGGGTAATTATTATAAATCAGTGTGTACCATTCACTGTTAATCACAACGTCATTGAATAAACTCAGGTAATGGTTTTGTTTATTCATATCCGTATCTTTCGTGAATAGACCCTGATTTGGTTTTTGCCGAATAGCAATGCCATCTTTATATAATAAATTGATTTCCTCAACCACCTTGCCATTCTTTGTCTTTACATAATCTGCTTTATTACTCATCTTGGCTAGATCCAAGTGAAAAGTTATATGTGCAACTTCTCCTTTGCTCTCATCACCATATTCAAATACACCTTGAGCATTTCGAATATAATCCCATGAAAAATACATTTTCTTCACAATTTCAAATTGAGTTGGATACTTCCTTGCAAAATCTTCTTCCGCTTTCATCGCGAAAGGAAACTCAGATTCTTTCACTTGATCAATGTGTTGAGTGTTTTCTTTAGCAGGGCTCCCAGCATCTTTACTAATCACATTTTCTTCGGCCATATACTTACTTTTAAGAGTAGGATATACCTTGATTCCTATTAAAATTAATGCTAGCAGCGTAACAAAAATAATTGGGAGTATTTTTTTAAACATGTTTACTCCTCCTAGTATTCCTTACTTTGAACCGATGGTTAGAAAGAATTTTTCCAACCACCGGCCTTGTTTAAACCAAGTTAAAGAGAATCCGGGCTCCAAAGTCCTGAACCATAAAATCCATTAGGGTCAGCGCCTCGTGTTGCTTTAATCCGCACTTTCACACCTGCGCCATCGTCTTCATAAGCATAATTAGATAGGTAGCGTCCCTGATTAATGTTGACACTGCTAAATGAGTAATACCATGTCTTTGAGAAATTTGTATAATTCTCTCTGACTACAGAAGCTGTATAAGTAGGATTGGTCCCTCCTTGAAGCTTTTGCAGCTTCATATATGCCGACGTATTATCATCCTTAGCTCGTGCTGATGTATAGGCAACATTAGTCCCGATATCAAAATTAAAAGTAAATGCAGTATCATAGTAGTTACTTGCAAAAGAAGTCATTGAACCAATAGATAAAGTCAATGCTCCTGCTAATACAGCGGAATAAAGTTTCTTTTGAAAAGTCATCTTATCCTCCTAAAATTTATTGTAACCGGTTACTAGATTCAGAGTAGCATGATATTCCATAAAAAGGAATTAGTTTTTCGTCTTAATATATTCATTAATAGCAAATTTGTATTAAATATCAAAAAGAAGAAAAATGTTTCCCAACATCATATTATTATAAAATAAACATTCATGTTTAAGGCGCTATATGGATACTTTACCTTTTCATTTCTTTTGTATTTCATTATGCAGAAATTTTCCCAACATGAAATTTAGATGTTTTTCTACATAATTAGACATAGATACACCTGTAAAACTACCAATATTTGAAAATAATTTAGGAATGAAGCACCATTATCGTTTTCGTTTTATGTTTAGGTAGTTTTCTCCTGACAAAAAGGAGGAAGATAACTTCAAATTGGCATAAAACTTCTTTATCCCCAAGCCAGATGATAATATAACTAATTAAGGGTTCTACTGTTTTATTCCATATTATTTTGATACAAATAAGAGGCAATGAAAGGGAAAACTTTTTGTCCATTTACATCACCCTAATTTATTTTTAGGCTAATACTCACTAAAGCAATATAGATCTATCCTTATTCCACTAACCTCCCTCAATAAAAGAAGCG
>NZ_JAGGQK010000030.1:0-15566 GCF_018613355.1 Bacillus sp. ISL-35
TTGACTCCTATTAGCTGGTTTGATTCAGGAAGGATTAGCGGGCTTTTTTGTTGAATCCCATACTAAACTAAAGATGCATTTTAGTTAAAGAACCTTTATTGTTATTTTATTAATGGAAATAACAGGATAACGGAGACGTGAGGTAGAAACAATTAACAGGTCACCAAAATTAAGGAGGATCATAATGAGTAAATTCAGTTTGTTTGGTAGGTTTACGGTACAAGAAGGCGAACGTGACACAATGGTAGATATTTTGTTGGAAGCAGCAGAATCAATGAAGAATCTAGATGAATGCGAGATATATCTTGTTAATATTTCTGAAAGTGAACCAAATTCTGTTTATGTTTATGAAGTATGGAGCAATGAAAATTCTCATCAAGCCTCTTTAACCCTTGAAGCTACACAAACTTTAATAAAGCGTGCAAAACCAATCATAGTTGGAATGGAGAGAATCAGCACTCTAAAAACAAGAGGTGGGAAGGGTATATAACTAATTAATATTGGGCTATCAGGCGAGTTGATCCAAGAAGGATTAACCGCCTTTTTTGTTGAATTCCTTATTAAACATAAGAAGCAGGTTTGTTAAAGAAGGAATAGGTAAAATTGATGTGAAAAGTAAATTATATCTTAACCAACGAAGTATAAAGTTTAAACTAAAATAGGAGTGGGGGGTTAAAAAAATGAAACAATTGGGGACACTATACTTTTTCTGTGGAAAAATGGGAGCTGGAAAATCAACTAAATCAAAACAATTATCGATAGATAAACAGGCGGTACTGTTATCTGAAGATGAATGGCTTGCATCTCTTTATCCCAATTTGATTACATCATTTGATGACTATCTCAAATTCTCAATTCAGATCAAACCGTTGGTGAAAAAGCATGTCCAAAACATATTAAGTGTTGGAACAGATGTCGTGATGGATTTTCCAGGTAATACTCAAAAACAGCGAAAGTGGTTGTTGGCTATCGCTTCAGAGGTAAATGCAAGCCATCAACTAATTTTCCTTAATCTTAATAACGAGCAATGCTTACGTCAAATTGCACAAAGGCGTAATGAACAACCTGAAAGAGCAGCTTTTGACACTGAAGCGGTGTTTATTCAAGTTACAAGTTTTTTTGAAGCACCACAGGCATCTGAGGGTTTAAATATTTTAGAGTTTAGCGGAAAAGAATAACAAGAGTTGAATGATTCTTGTGCATAGAGTACCTATTGCTCTGGGAGTTTTTATGTATATACGTTAATATCAATTTATCTTTGTTAAGTTATACACTTAAACATACGGGTGCTTTGATCGAAGAAGGGTTAATGCGCCTTTTTGTTGAATTCCTAATGAGCTAAAGGTTCAGGTAAGTTGAAGAAAACAGGTCGTTTTTTTCCTGATTAAAGAAAAAATAACAGGGCGGTTATACAATAGTACAACGCCCCATACCACAGTTATTTTTTCAATGTGACTCAGGTAGTTCCTCTAACCATCCATGTTTAACCATAATATTGTAAGAAAAAGCACCAGCTTCCATAGCATGGGTAAATACTTTAGAATAGTTTAAAATTATATCCGATCTGAAGCTGGAACCTAGTGATGCACCGTAGTATGAAAGGGCTGCATTTACTAAAAAACCTGCGTGAAACATGATCAACTTATCAGAAAATGGACTAACAGTAGAATCTGTTATTTCATTATCCCATTTCTCAGGGATTGGCAAATGATCTTGTTGCAAGATAGCATCAAAACTTTCAGCATCTTTTCCTGCTAATTTAACGTTTTTCAACATAAAATTACGAACGTCGTCACGCACCGCTACCTGACTAAAACCTAAACTTAACGATCTGATAAATCCGGTTTTCGTTGAATTAAAGAAAAGAGTACTGATTTCCGAACTATTTAATGGTCTTTTGTCACCAACCAAATTAGAAATGAAGCGGGGTGATTCCATAAACTTATTACCATGAGGCGAAGGAATGGAAGGGATACTTTTATATTTTGGCTGTTTTCTAGCTAATTCCATTATTTTTTGGAATAATTCATTAGATGTTACCGTACATTCAAAAAAGTAATTTTGAATGTCTCGTCTCTCCGAATTAGTAATTGCTAAACTATAAGCGGATAATCCATGTATGGTCATAATATAGGAGTAAAAGAGTAAAAATTGATCAGAAAACAGACGAGGAGCATTAATGTTTACGTCACTTTCGGAAAATCCGATCGGAATTTGGAAATTAGCACTACTTAAAAATTCAGTGATTTTTTTAATATGGCTCCCTGCTAACTCTAATGCGAATTCCAAAATGGGTTTTATCTCTTTGTTTTCCACAATGTTATTAAAATATTTGTAAACACATATAGCCATACTATCACCCATATATTGAAGCCAAAGAGCGGATACTTCCGCAGCTGTTAACTTATCTGGTTTTGTTTTACCAAAAATGCTCAAAGAAATCCCTCCAACTTTTCTCTTGTATTTCTGGTAGTATTTTATGTTAATAAAAATTAGGTATACAGTAAAATTAGGGTGATTTTACAAACGGGGCAGTTAGTGAAATAAGGTGGTAGGTGTAGAAATGTACTTAAACTAAGGGTGCGTTGATCCAGGAAGGATTAGCCGCCATTTTTTGTTGTAATCCTTATTGATTAAACGAAACAGATTACTTCAGGATATGAAGGTATAATAAGATGTTAAGAGGTGATTAAAAAATGGCTAATGAAAAGTTATTTACAGCTATTTATATTCCAGGGACACCTTTTGTCAATGGAGTATTAAAGCCTAAAAAGGCAAAGAAATATAACTTTGAATTGTTGAAAACTAAAAAAGTGGTAAGTAATCTTTATCATTTTATTTATATAAGGGATGAAAAACAAATTCACAGTTACTATTTCGAGGATTTAGAAGATGACTTGGAAAGATATTTGTTTGTGGAAAACAATGATATACGTGAGGACTTTGTTTCGCAGTTTTGGGGCGGAGGACAACGATATTCGGAATGTGGCATGGACGTTTATTTAGATGTAGATAGTCCTGAAGAGGTATTCAAACATATAAACCATGTATATAACAATAGTTTCTATGATGAGGATGAACCTATGCCTATATGTCATATTTTTGGTCAACAAATGTGGCACAGTAACGCTTATCTTATTGCCAATCGAACAGCTTTATTGGAATTAAAAGATGCAATTGAAGTGGCCTTAAGGCATGAAGAAACAAGATTAGGTTTAATGCCTTCTGATGGCGAGGGATATGATTTATTTATTAAATGTGTTGAAGATGATTTTGAATGGGAAACGTTAGAAATGCCTTATCATGATAAAGAATGTTATGTGCCTGATGAATCGGTAGGTCTTTCACCAAATAAAACTTTTGAAAAATATAAACTTTAGAGGGAAGAAGCCAATCTCTAGCTACTTTCTTATTTAACGAACGGTTGCTTATGTCGAATAGGAACATTTATTTTAGGACCGAAAATACAAAAAATCAGAAAAATGGCGTGTCAAAACTGATATCAGTTTACACGCCATTTTCATTGTCATTTATAAGATCATCCACCGTAAAACGGAACGGTTTAGGACATTGCCTGAGCGGTTTTCTTATCCTATTTAGATGTGCTTGTTTTATTAAAATGCTTCAGTAATTCTGTCAGGACCTGGCTGTAGCTGGAAAGTCGTTCCTGGATTCTGCCTGGGTAGGCGGTTTCAATGAATGCGAGTGTATCGTTTTCTGTGTGCCAGACACCGCCATATTCCAGGGTTTGCTCATATCCGTCCAAATCGCCAATTTCCCAATTAGTAGATTCTAAGTAAGCAAATGGGATGCCAAGCTCATTAAACGGTGCGTGGTCGCTCCAGTCGCCTGTTGTTCCAGCTGGATAATGTTCATTCAGTCCTGGATTTATTCCGATATCAAGCTTTTTCTTTTCTGCAATGTTCAAAGCCTGTTCCCGGATGAAGCCTGCATCACCTGCACCGCCGTGAACATACATTTTGTCGCCAACGGCAAGACTATCGAGATTGATCATTCCTACTGTATTGTTAATTTCGGCTGCTGTCATCTGGCTTGCATAAAAATTCGAACCATTCAAACCGCCTTCCTCAGCTCCGAAAGCGATAAAGACGATGGAATATGGAGTGGATACCTTTTGCAGGACGTGTGCTGCTTCAAGCATCACTCCAACTCCAGATGCGTTATCATCTGCACCTTTGCCAGTTTTGACTGAATCAGAATGAGCCCCAACGATAATTTGTTTAGAAGATTTACCTTTTTTGTATGCAATCACATTTGAGGAAGAGAGTGTTGTACCTCTTTTTGTAAAAGAAAACTCCTGCACATCTGGGTTGTAACCCATCTCTTCAAATTGTTTCTTAATATATTCTTTTGCCAAACTTTCTCCCTCGGTACCAGTCACTCGGCTGCCTATTTCTTCAGATAAATACTTAGTATGTTCATAGGCGAGTGCTCCAGGTTTATGTACGACAGACGGGGCATACGCCCAGGCACTTCCTGAGGCAGAGAGTAACAGAACAAAAGCAGCTAGAATGGACCAAATCGATTTCTTCATAGAATTTCCTCCTTTTATATAAAAATACAACAATACGCATAATTATAAATCAAGTTCGGCCTTATAAAAACAGACTATTTTCCTAGATTTGTATAAATTTGCGGCATAAAGCATATTTTGATTTGAGGGAGGGGAGGAACTTGAATTTTGAAATGCAAAAAGCCAATCTATTGGCTGATCATATCAGGGGTTTTTCCGACTTTGTTCAAAAATGCTTTCGGGAGAAATCGGGATTGATTTTGAATCACGATAAATTGTATCAGGTCAGGTCGTGGGTAGAAGAGTATAAATTTCAGTCACTGGCTTCTGAGCTGAAAAGGATTAATACGTTTGAATGGGATGAAAAATACACGTTATTGCTGGTCGACAGGTTCAGAAAAGGATTCAGTATTATTGAACACTATGTTGAAAATAACTCTGATGATCTATTTATTTTGACTGCTCGCCTGCATACCTTGAAAAATGGTCTAAAGTGGTTTAGACATGAACATCAACCAAAATAGAAACACCGCACGGAGGGACTCACGTGCGGTGTTTCTGTGCTTAATGGTCGTGCCCGCCGCCAGGACTTACCGGAAGCGCATATTCTGGGATCGCATCATAGACAGCAGGATCTGCGTTTTCAACAGTGCCATCAGCTATGCTGTTCAACACGGCCATCACTGGAACCTTTGCCGTTTCCTTTAACATCCCGTTTTGTTTTTGGCCAAGTGTCTGGGTTTGTCCTTTAATTTCAATTAGCATTGTTGCTGTACCATTCAGTTGGATGGCGCCTAGACCCGATCCCGGATAATTGACCGTAGGGTATTTTTGAATGGCTCCGTAAGAGGAATTTCCTCTTTGCAAAGATTCATATGCCACTGCATTAACTTTTTTGCTTAATGCCAATACTTCAGGGTCCAGGTCATAAGTTTTCTCACTGAAAGGATCTGTGTATGGCTTGGTCGTGAATTGCGCAAGCAGCTGTATGGACACGGAACGGCTGTCATCTTCAGACAGGCGATTGAATCCGCGGTGATGCAGGTCGATGGCCACGTCCGGATTCAGTTCCTTAACCAGTTTTGTCAGTGCGCGTGTTTCTGGAGAGAAGACTAGCGATGCCTGAGCACCATTGTTTGTCCCTCTTTCATTTAAAATACTTGCTACTTTGGCCGCATCCTTGCTGATTTCTTCACTTACGTCAAAATCATAGTCTGGATGAAAATCCCGGTTCAGGTCAAAGCCCGGAATTCCATAGACAACTTTTCCATCATTATTTTGTCCTCGTTCGCTTCCTTCTGCATTATAATACCACGGGGCTTTCGTTCCGGAAGGGAGGCCAAGTTCCTCTGGGTTCCATGTTTGATGGGAGTATCGAGTTGGAAACGGCTTGCCTTCATACAGATTGGCAGTACCGTCCGGATTGATACGCGGCACAAACCAGACGCTGACTTTATCCAAAATTTTATCCGCTTCTTGGCCGCCAGCCGCCAGCTTTTGCATTAATTCAACAGCTGCCTCTGTTCCGAGTGTTTCATTGCCATGGATCTGTGTATAAATTAATACCCGCTGTTTGTTCGGATCATTGTCACCGAATTTGCTGACGTATAACGGATAGCCATCATTAGACGTACCGAACTGCTCAAGGACCATTCTGCCATGGGAGCTTTTTTCAATCTGTATTAGTTTTTTTTCCAGTTGCTCATTCGACATAAGGCTTTCAAAAGAAAGATTCTGTTCATCCTGAACCCATGGACCGTTTGGTGTTGTAGATGAGTCTGCGAAACTTGGAACTGTTGTGCCTAGCAGAGAAACAGTGATCAAACCGCTTGTAAGTATGTAACCTAGTGCTTTTTTCTTCTTCATTCTAGCATCCTCCTCTATGTTAATAGTTTCCAAAACATATTAACATGGAGCCGGAGAGAAAAGAATATTTATTCTGAATTTTTGGAAAAACAGTTATTTAGACTTACGAAATAGATAGGAAATTGGATACAAGCATTAAAAAAATGTAACAAAGGTTACGAGGGAGGATCTTTACGTAATAATAGATACAGTTTTTGCCCTTCTTGGTATAAGTTTAAGTTTAACCCAATGATTCACTAGTGTGATATGATTGTAAGCCTGTTAGCCTAATATAGGGCCTGTGCAGTCTAATAAACCAAACAGGAGGTTTACAATGAAAAAAATTCTTATGCTGGTTTCAATCCTTACATTAGTAATTGGTTCATATACAGTTTATGCTGAATCAACAAAAACCAATCAGGCGGATACATTGAAAACGAAAAAGGTGGATGTTGTCGTCAAGGAGTCTGCGGTCACGGATAAACGTTTCATAAAGGAAGAGGAAGTGAAGCTTCTTGCACGCCTTGTCCATGCGGAGGCAAAAGGTGAGCCATATGAAGGTAAGGTGGCTGTGGCGGAAGTTGTCCTGAACCGAGTGGAGAACGAACAATTTCCTGACACCGTAAAAGAAGTCATTTACCAGCGAAACGCATTCCAGCCGGTCCAAAATGGTGCGATCAATAAACCTGCAAATGAAGAAGCAATCAAAGCAGTTGAAGATGCACTGGAAAATGAAGATAAAATCGATTGCCTTTATTTCTATAATCCGGAAACAGCAACAAGCAAGTGGATTTTCACTCGTGATGTCGTGAAAACGATTGGAAAACATGCATTTGCCATCTAAAAGCGCGTACAGCATAAAAAGCTGCGCGCTTTTTTGCTTTTTAAAAGAGAAGAAATCAACTGCCAGCACATCTGCCACAGTATTATCATTTTTATTAACGGAGAAATTATTATAAAATAAAGCTTACCAATTAGTGGAACGAGGGATGGTTAGGTGAAAAAATATACGGTTGGAATAACACTTGTTTTTTCAATGTTTTCATTGGTCTTGATGTTGTTTGGTCTTGGCTGGACAATTCAAAACCAATTTTTCAGCAAAGGGGCAGCAGATGCCATTGAGCAGACAAAGCCCGCTGAGGATAAACCATCAAATAAAGACGCCAAGGTTATTGTTGCCCTCGGAGATTCACTGACACGGGGAACCGGGGATGACACGGGCAAGGGGTATATTGGTTATCTTGTCGAAGAGCTTGAAGAAAAATCAAAAGAGAAAATTTCGATACATAACTATGGAGTCAAAGGTTATCGTTCAAATCAATTGCTGGAACAGCTGAAAGAAGGCGAAATCCGGCGGAAAGTCCAGGATGCAGATTACATACTGATTACGATTGGCGGTAATGATCTATTCCAGAGCGGACAAACGTTTTTAGAGATGAATGAGCAGAACATAACCCAGGCGAAGGAAGGATATCTAAAAAATCTTGATTCCATCCTCACAGAATTGCGTAGTTTGAATGATTCAGCAGTCATTTTCCATATTGGGTTGTATAATCCATTCATTGATTTGAATGATTCAACGGCAACGACGAAAATTGTCCGTGACTGGAACTACGATACAAACAAGCTTCTTGATGAGAAGCAGAAGGCGATTTATGTGCCGACCTTCGACTTGTTCCAGTTGAGTGTGAACGACTATTTATATACAGATAAATTCCATCCGAATGCAGAGGGATACAGACTCATTGCGGAACGGGTCGCGTCTTTAATTACATGGTAAAGGGGGGAAGAAGGATGAGTGAGATTACACTGTCTGTAAAAGGGCTGAGAAAAACAATCGGCAAAAAAGAGATCATTAAAGGAATCGACTTTGATTTAAAAAGAGGAGAGGTCTTTGGGTTCCTTGGACCAAATGGAGCGGGCAAAACGACCACAATCCGTATGCTTGTCGGATTGATTAAACCAAGTGCCGGAACAATTGAAATAGGCGGTTATAATGTCAGGAAGAATTTTACGAAAGCGATGGCACAGATGGGCTGTATCGTGGAAAATCCTGAACTCTATTCCTATTTGACAGGCTGGGAGAATCTTGAGCATTTTGCGAGGATGCTGCCAGAAGTGGATCGTGCCCATATGGATTACGTCGTCAAGCTTGTACGTCTGGAAGAACGGATTCACGACCCTGTTAAAACATATTCCCTCGGGATGCGGCAGCGTCTCGGAATTGCCCAGGCTTTGCTTGGCAAGCCAAAAGTGCTGATTTTGGACGAACCGACAAATGGACTTGATCCTATGGGCATAAGGGAAATGCGGAACTTTATCCGTTATCTCGCTGAGGAAGAAGGGCTGACCGTTCTAGTATCGAGCCATCTGTTGAGTGAAATCCAGCTGATGTGTGACCGTGTCGCCATTATTTCGAGGGGATCCATTATTAAAGTCGATTATGTAGAGAACCTGTTGGCTTTGCAGGAAAAAATCATCTGGCAGGCAGTACCGCGAGAAACGGCCAGGGAGATTTTAAGTGGAGTCACAGATGTTCTGGACGGCCCGGATGGGACAATTATCACCCCTTATATTGAAACTCAATCGGCAAGATGGAATCAGATGTTAGTGGAAAAAGGAGTTCGAGTGAACGAAATGAACAGGAAATTGCCTGCGCTTGAGGACCTGTTCCTTGAATTGACTGGAGGTGAATCGATTGATTAGCCTCGTTAGGAATGAAATGCTGAAAATCGTCCGCAAAAAGAGAATCCTGATCGTCGCTGGAATCATCGCGGTCCTTGTGGCGCTTTTCACCTATTCCCAATACAGGGAAATTGAAAGACGGCTAGAGCGTTTCGGGGATGTGGATTGGCGGACGACCTTACAGCAGCAAATCATCGATACGCAAAACAGGATCACGAGCAGCGGGATTTCAGACGAGTGGAAAAGCGAGCTGCAGCTGCGAATCCAGCAGCAACAATATTATCTCGATAAAAATGTGAATCCGATGGAGCCTGGTGCACCAAGCTTCGCGAGGATGTTCGCCGAACACTCGATCAACTTGTTCCTTCCATTGATGATCATGGTGGTCGCGGCAGATATCGTGTCATCTGAGCGGACAGCAGGCACGGTAAAGCTGTTGCTGACACGACCGGTCAAGCGCTGGAAGATCCTGATGAGCAAATACATTGCATTGATCTTATCCGTTTCAATCATCGTCGTCCTGTTTGGACTGCTCTCTTATTTGATATCCGGGCTCATATTTGGTTATCAAGGATGGTCAGCACCTGTGATCACCGGGTTCAGTGTCGAAGGGAATGAACTGAACACGAATGCAGTCCAGATGATTCCGCAGTGGCAGTATCTCCTGATGGAATTCAGCCTTGTTTGGTTTGTGGCACTCATTGTCGGCACAATCACATTCATGCTGTCCGTTCTGATCAGGAATACACCAGCCGGAATGGGTGTCATGCTCGCAGCGCTGATCTCCGGAGCCATCCTCAGCAATATGGTCTCATCATGGGAATCGGCAAAATACCTGTTCATGATCAATTTGAATCTGACAGGCTACCTGTCCGGCCAGGCACCCCCAATCGAAGGAATGTCGCTGGGTTTTTCGCTGGTGGTACTGGCAGTTTGGGGATTGGCAGCTTTGATTGTTTCATTTGCTGTCTTTATTAGGCAAGATATATATTAAAATGCTAAAAACCCTGGCCGAAGTGGTCAGGGTTTTACCGATTGGAGACTGTTTCGGCTTTAACTAAGAGATATAAACGGTTAGCGGGAATATATGAACGGTTGTCGCAGTTTTTTTAACGGTTAGACAGCTTTTTTCGACGGTTGGAGTAATTTTATCGACGGTTGAAACTTTTCTGTTTAAAAATCGTATTAAAACCGAGGTGAATTTCATGTTCAAAATTACGCCACAGTGCTCGGTATGTAAGAAAGAAATTCAAGCCAATGAAGAGATCTTCGTAAAAATGAGGTACCCGGAATCGAAGGGGATGACCGAGATCAAAGCATTTTTACAGTATCAGGGTAAAATAATTTGTAATGAGTGCAATGAAAAGTAAGAATTACAGGAGGAACCAGTATGTTTGTAGAAAAACGGTCGGAAAAGAGAAGGAAAAAGAAGCGGGACGGCAGTTATACTTTTGTGGATTTTGTATTTGATGTGCTTTTTTATATTCCGGAGTTGATCTTCCTTCCATTCCGGCTGGTATTCTATTTATTTAGGTTCCTGGCGAGGTCCATATTTGATGGCATTTAAAAAATCCTGCGATCACGAATTCGCAGGATTGTTGTTTGTTTACAGCTTACGTACTTGAAAATTTTTCTGTAGCACAGGCCAGTTCTGCGGAAAGGAAGGGCCAAGTACCCAGTAGCTCACACCGCGCAGTCCGTATTCTTTTACCGTGTCGTATCTGGCCTGGACGCTTCTGGCGTCTTCGTACCATACTACATGCTCCTGTCCATTTGCGTCTGTATAGCGGAAGAAGGGTGATTGATACTGATCGTCGAATTGGATGTTCACACCCTGCTGTGCGGCAAGTTCAACTGCTCCTTTTGGACTTAGTGTCTTCGCGTAAGTTCCCTGCTCCCATGGGATGTTCCAGTCCCTGCCATACAATGGCACACCCATCAGAATTTTTTCACGCGGAATGGCTGTGACAGCATAATCCAAAACTTTTCTCACTTCGTTTATCGGCGCAATTGCCCATGGCCTGCCGCCGGACCAGCCCCATTCATACGTCATGATGATGACAAAATCAACAATTTGACCATGTGCATTGTAGTCGTGGGCTTCATACAGCAAGCCCTGCTGGTCGGCTCTTTGTTTCGGTGCCAGGGCAGTCGAGACGGTATAACCCGCGGAATGCATGCGGGCAACGGTCTTTCGAAGAAAATCATTGTAGTTTTCTCGGTCCTCGGGATACACATACTCGAAATCAATATTCAGTCCTGTATAGCCCTTTTCTTTCATTTCTGCAAGGACATTGTTCAAAAGTGTATCCTGAACAGCTGGGTTGCGCAGGATGGCAGCTGCCCGGTCTGAATTGAACGAGCCATCTGCTTCATTTGTGATGGTCAGCAGAGGGGAAGTGTTGGTCCTTTTTGCAGCCTGAAGAACACTTGCATCCTGTAGTTCAATCAATTCACCACTTTCACTTACCTTATAGGAAAAAGGCGATAAATAGGTAAAAAGAGACCCATATTTTAAGACAGTTTGACTTCCTGCTTCACTCATCCTGGTTATATAGGCATTAACCTCGATTACTGGTTTTGCGGGAGCAGGTATTCTAAGAACATACCCTGGATAAATAAGAGAGGGATTCGAAATATTATTAGCCTCTGAAATCTGGTTAACCGTCACTCTATATCGCTGTGCAATGGTCCAGAGGGTCTCACCAGCCAGAATCCTATGTGAAAAATACGGCATCTTAAGCATTTGGCCTACAAATATCAACGATGGATCCGCTATATTATTGTAGCTTGCGAGTTCCTGAAGAGTAACCCCGTAACGAGTAGCGATTGACCATAAACTGTCACCCTGCTGGACGACATATTCCCGGTTATTCTCCGAAATCACGAGCGATTGACCGACTACTAATACATTGGGATTATCGAGTTCATTCGCTGAAACGATCTGATTGATTGTTGTTTGGTATCCCTGTGCAATTCTCCACAGGCTGTCACCTGGTTTAACGACATGTATATTCACAGAAATCAACTCCCAATTATTTGTACCTTTTATCAAGATATGCCGGGAAGGGATGTCCTATTTTCGAATAGATAATTTCTGAAAATTAAGAAAAAACAGGGTATGCATTCCTCAAGAATAGTATATAATAGTTAGAAAACTAGAAAGATAAAAAGGGGAAAATGGTATGGTTACGTATGGTACTTTTTTACGTTTAGTAGAAGAGGCGGAGAAGTTGAATTGCAGGGTGATTTACGATTCGAAGAAAAAAATCAATTTTAATCCTAACATGTCCATAACGATTCCATTGTCGACCACGCTTGAAAATGTTTATGCTTTTGCCCATGAAATTGGCCATTTAATTGACTTTATCAATGGCGAGCTTGATTATGAAAAATGGCTGAATGATTGGTCCTACCGGATCACCGCAGAGATGAGTGCCTGGGTTCATGCCTATAAAATACTTAAGAATTTGAATGTACCATTGGATGGGTGGAAGGATCATGTCGATTCAAAGCTCTCAACTTATTTTAAATATCATGAAGTGACTGCGTAGACTGGCTGAGGCTGGTCTTTTTTCATGAAAAAATAAAATGGGTATGGTTTACGAACGTTTGTTCGGGATATAATAAATTTAAGTAATCCCGAAAGGATGGTCAGCATGAGAATACGAGACAGAGGAAAGCTGAAATTTATGCCTGCACATTTTATGCCGGAGCATCGGGCCTTATTGAGAGAACTCGCCCGTGATGAATTGCGGCAGCCGCGTCCGCTGCTCGACGAATACGAAATCCAGGAACTGGAGAACCAGATTTGCTACGCGATGGAATATACATACCCAGTAATAATCTCGAAGTGGGAAGATGGATTTACATATGAAGAAACAGGCCACATCCATTTCCTTGACCCAATACGTAAGCAGGTACGGATGGTTACTGAAGATGGCAGTGCTATTGCCATCAATTTTGCTGATATAGTTGCTGTAAAGGTTAAGGAATAAAAAAATCCTCTTTTAGAGGATTCATTCTACTGCTAAGATAGCATCGATCTTAGTGAATGATGATTTCACGTCTTTTTCACTGATTTTTTCTTTTTCTGATAGCTGTACAAGTATCTTGAAGATTTTTTCAAGCTGTGCAATTTCTTGTGAATGGCTACCTTGTTTATCGTTCATCGAATCCTTGAAAATTTGTTCATATTTATTAAGGACTTGTTCGGTATTGGCAAAAGATCGGGAACCAAAAGGCGGATTGCTTTGAAGGTTGCTGTAGGTTTGCTTTAGAAGAGCTGAATTGTCCTGCTTTAATCCGGTTAACGTATTCTGGGTGAGAGTTTTGAAGCTTGATACTTCGTGCTCTAAAAGCTCGGTCCTTGACTCTTGATTTTTGTTAAATAAATTTCCATTACCAATAAGCGAAAATGCCAGCAGTACAAGCAGTAAACTGTTATATCTTTTCAATAAACTCCCACCTTTACATATGTGTTACCTCAAATCTATAATATTAGAAATATTTGTAAAAATAAATAGCCTGAATGAAATAATTAAAGGGAAAGACTCTCCGTATATCGCTTAAAAGCGAGATTTCCTTTTTAAAGGGTAAAATGAACGAGAGGTGATAATAAATGAATGAAAAGCAGATGGTTGGTGAGAAGGCGGTTGAGTACATCAAAGATGGAATGGTGGTTGGTCTCGGTACTGGCTCCACCATTTTTTATACAATCAAAAAACTCGGTGAATTAGTAAGAGGCGGGCTGAAAATCAAGGGAGTACCTACATCCGAACAGACAGCAGCGCTAGCGAAGGAAGAAGGAATTCCCCTGGTCGATTTGAAAGAGGTCAAGGCCCTTGACGTTGCCATTGATGGGGCAGATCAGGTGGATTCAGACATGAATTTGATCAAAGGCGGAGGAGGAGCGTTACTGAGGGAAAAAATCATTGCAAACGCTGCTTCCAGCTTTATTGTGATTGCCGACTCGGCCAAATTGGCAGATAAGCTGGGGACTTTTCCACTGCCGGTGGAGGTTGTCCAATTTGGAGTTGAAATGACCGCCGGAAAAATCGAAACCCTGCGCTGCATACCGAAATTAAGACAAAAAGAAGGCCAACCTTTTATAACGGATAATGGCAATTACATACTGGACTGCGACTTTAAGCGGATTGAATCACCAGCTGAACTAGAGGTAAAGCTGAACATGATCCCGGGTGTGGTGGAAAATGGACTGTTTGTGAATTATGCGTCTAAGTTAATTACGATTAAAAATGGTGAATTGAGTGAAACAGAACAAAATTGATTGTATGAAGTGGATAAGGAAGTAGTTAAAGCTTTTAAATGAACTAAATCCATGTAAGACAACAACTTTACCGTTTCTATAAATAGTAGCATAGGGTGGTCCATCTAGAGACAGTGCAAGGGAGTATTTGCTTTCACATGTTAACAATGTGGCTGGACCTGAAGCGCTAAAGAAGTTCGAGAAGATGCTTTTATAAGGGGAGAAAATGAGATTATGAACAAGAAAGCCCTGCTAGTAATAGATGTCCAAAATGAAATGTTTCAGGAAGGGAACGAGGTATTCAATGGGGAAGGATTACTTAAAGGAATGAAAAAACTGCTAGAGCAGGCACGTGTCCAGAGGATACCGGTTTTCTACATCCAGCACAATGACCTCTCATTGAAGTACGGCACTCATTTGTGGGAGGTCCATTCTGAAATCGCACCTCAAAAGGGTGACATCAGAGTCCAAAAAAACACTCCAGACTCATTTTTTAACACAAATTTAGAACAGGAATTAAAAGAGAAGAACATTCAGCATTTGGTGTTAGCGGGAATCCAAACGGAAATTTGCGTTGATACTACTTGCCGGAGTGCGTTCAGTAAGGGATATAAAGTTACCTTAGTGTCTGATTTGCATAGTACTTGGCCGACCACAGAATTATCAGCACAGCAGATTATAAACCACCATAATGGAGTGCTGCGCTGGTTTGCCGATGTTAAGAATAGTGATGAAATTATAAATATTTTATGAGATGAAAGATATATTTTAAGCCAAAGAAAAGCCGCTAAAAACTACCTTTGTAATAAGAATGAATCGACAGGAAAAGATATGTATAGTAATCAATATAAAGAGGGTTGGTCCAATACATGGAGGCTTTTCCGATCATACACACGAACTTTTGGGATGCAGTTATCGCTGTACCGGTTGTCATTTTGGCGACACAGATACTAAAAATATTGATGCATCTCCGCAAGGCCTACGTTCCTGGAATTGCAAATTTGATTGGTTTAATTATTTCTATTTTCATTGCTCACCCACATAACCTCTGGGCTGGTGTTTTCATGGGCTTTTTCTATGGAAATGCAGCGGTAGGAGTTTACTCTTCTTTAAAAACTCAAATCAATGCTTTTAGAAATGGCGGTCATTTGCCCGACCAGGGATGAGAAATCATCCAATGGTAACTAGTCAGGTAATCATGTGCCCGTACGGGAAGAAAAACCGGAATGACGG
>NZ_JAGGQK010000031.1:0-8544 GCF_018613355.1 Bacillus sp. ISL-35
ACAGGAATTCTATAGATGCAGTTTAGTTGCACAATGATTCTTTAATATTATTAAGATTAATTAAAGGTCGCCGTGCATACATTTACTAATTATGGAACTTTTTAACATGTTATTCGTATTAAATATTAGCGGAATTTTATGAGAAAGGAGACTAAATGAAGAATTACTTACAGTTTCTTAACGTGTACATATTGTTAAAAGGAATAAAACTCTTCTTGAAAGTGGTATTACTTTTTCTTACCGTACTTATGTTAGCTTCTATGAATTCACTAATTTACAACCAAAACATTTTGGGGTTTTATCCACTCGAATTTTTGAATACAGTTAAAACTACCTTCGGCAATTTACTCTCATTAAAAGATGGGTTGATACTAATCCCTCACATGGTCAAAACTATTTCCGTATTTGAATATCTGCCAAAGGCGTATAGCTACTCCATGACAGTGTTGTTTAGCGCATTATTACTTGGTGTTATTTTTGCATTTACTTTTGTTTATATGTACCTTTGGCTCCCTTTGAAAGCTAAAAGGTTAGTTAGAAAGATTATTTCTATCCTCGAAACTTTGCCGGATGTATTTATTATCATGAGCTTTCAGTTTGGAGTAATTTATTTGTATAAAAAGACGGGGCTTAAATTTTTACAAATATATAGTTTGAACACAGAAGTGTACATCATGCCCATTATTTGTCTCATGCTGGTACCTCTTTTTATGCTGATCAGAATCATGATTACTTTGTTCGAAGAAGAATACGAAAAACTGTATGTAGACTTTGCAAGGGCTAAGGGGCTTAGTCAGCTGGAGGTATTCACAAAACATGTAATTAGAAATATCATATATTCTTTTTCTCAATATTTATCGCTCATATACTGGATGATGATTACGAGCTTTATTTTAGTAGAATACCTATTTTTGATTGATGGCTTCACATTATTGCTTTATAGGTTTGTTTCGCCTGAAATCTTTATCCTTGCCGTCGGTTTGATTCTACTTCCTTATAGTTTAATAATGCTGTTAATTAAAATCATAGGAAGAAAAATCGGGGTACCACAGCATGAATAATTTTAAAAAACCATTGTTGTTAATCATAGGACTATTGCTATTGGTGTTGTTTGTTAGCGTTGTATATTCATCTATTTTTAAAACAGATGCCGAACCCGAACGTATCCGTTATAACGAAAGCGGCGAGGTTATTGGGAAGGCTCCATTCCCACCTTCTTTAACTCATCCATTAGGAACTGATAAAGTTGGAAACGACCTTGCTGTTAGAATGATAGAAGGTGCCAAATATACAATCCTTTTTATTACCGGAGTTTCATTCTTAAGAATTTTAGTCAGCTTGATAATAGCTTATTTTCTCGTTTTTCCATTTAAAAGAATAAGTGAATGGGTTGAAACGGTCTTCATTCCTTTTAAATATATACCTGGCCTTATCTTAGTGCTGCTCTTATCTCCTGATTTAAAAGAAGCAATTGTTCAAATGGGTTTCTTGAAAATCATCCTATATCAGTTTTTCCTGTTTGTTTTCATTGGGATCCCAATACTCTCTGCTGTACTGACAAAAGAATCTCGAAATGTATTGAAAAATGAATACATTGAAGCTTCCAATCAATTAGGGGCAAGTAGTTGGCGTATTTATACTAAGCACATTATCCCGGTTTTAAAAGACAGGCTTATCGTTACATTTCTTCAGCAATTATCTATCAACTTGTTGTTGCTTATTCAATTAGGGGTTTTTCAATACTTTATCGGTGGATCCAAGCCAGGAAACATTGCAGCAGCAGAAGAAGTAGTTCCAAAGTATTTGTCTGAATCAGGTGAATGGGCAGGCATGATAGGTCAAGGAAAGGATGAATTCTTGACTGCACCTTGGACCTTTTTTGGTCCGCTGTTAATATCAGTAGTTTTCTTGATTTTGATCAAATCACTTGTGAACAAGTTTGAAGATACTAACCGAAAAATATAATTAAAGAAGGGTTGAAGTGCTAAGTAATAGACGTTACATTATCATCATTTCTTATTGAATGAACGGTTTAGTTTAAAACAACAAGTCAATTAACAACGACTTTACATTGTTTGTAAAGAATCTGTTATTAACAAACTTTTTAGGACTCATTTGAGTAAGAAAGGGGTCGATCCTTTTTGAATTCAGATTACAAAAAGAAAAAAATCCAAAAGGATTACCATAGGAAAGTCAGCAAAAAAATGGACGAAAAAAAAGAGCCTATTTGGGTAAATGTTGTATCAATTATTGTGATTGTTAGCTTTATTTTACATCTCTATATTGATTGGTTATAAATACAAAATTAAAAATCAACCATCCAACCGAGGGTTCAGAAGATTATAAGATATTAATAAAATTATTTTTCGTTATTAAATAAACGAAGCCGGATTGTTTAAAAAGGTGTGAAAAATTAAAAATATATTGATATCTGCTTTTAGGGAGAGTGTTTAATGAAAAAGAGAAAATTGATTACCTTGTCTTTAATTGGAGTAATTGCGATTATTGGCACAACATTCTTTTTAACAAAACCAAATGAATCAGATTTTGTAATGTGGATGGAACAAACTTATGATGTTAATTGTTTAGATTATAATTGTGATGCATTTAAGTTAAAAGTTATTGAACATGGGGAAAATAAGGTAATTACAATGCAAGTTGTGAGCGGAGGATATTCACCAGGCACATTTCTAATGAACAGAGAACTGAAATATCGTAACTATGAAAATTCGTCATACGTACTAGATATAGATGTTATAGGTATTTTGGGCAAAATTTCATTGGTAAATGAAACTAAACGATTAACCATTGATTAAATAGCTTTTTCTATTAATGGGGTGTTATCCAGAAAGGATTAACGCCCTTTTTGTTGAATTCCTTCTTGAACAAACGGAGCAGTTATGTTTAAGAAGGAAAAAACATAGTTAGAATAGAATTTATTATATAAAAAATAAAAGGGAGTGTTTTCCATTGCTTTCATCTCGTACGTTAAATGAAAAAATTGCTTTTATAATTGGTTTAGTTGGAGCAATCCTTGGAGTTGCAGTTTGGGGGCTATACCATTGGGATGGAAGTTTATTATGGGGGTTAATTGATTTTAATACCTCATACATATCAACTAGTGGTTCAGAAGCGAGTATAAGTGAAATGCAATCAGAGAGAATGATGTATTACATATTATTGTTTATTCCTGCTTGTTTAGCTTTTACTTCTGTATTATTTAATAAAAAATACCTGATGTTCTTAGCAGTTTTCTTACACTTACCAATTGGTGATTTTATCAGTGGTTCAACAGGATTTTCTTCTTTTACTACTATTCAAATTGTTTGGGTTTGTTATTTACTTTCAGGGGTCATTTCCTTAATAAAAATAAATCCGTCTAGGTATAAGAATGAACGTGTTAATACAGTTAGTTAACCAAGGGGTATTTAAAAATCTAATTGGGCGTTGTGTAAACAATGTCCTTTTTTTATTTGGGTAAGATAGATAGTAAAAATGTGAAACTTTACACTTAAACTATAGGGTGCTTTGATCCAAGAAGGATTAAGGCACCTTTTTGTTGAATTCCTTATTGAGCTAACGGAGCAGGTGTGCGGCCGAGCCCAGGTCGTATCATATAGCGGGTGGGATTCCCGCCGAGTAAGAACTAGCCATTCGCTCGTAGCGAGTCTTGGAGGGCTAATGGTAACTTTAGCCTTTAAGCGTAGACAGTTAGGTGACGGGCCGAAAGCCAAATGGTTGAAGGGATTGAGCTCCATAATCGTTAGTAAATCGGGAGGGCTGATGCCTTACCTGCGTGCAGAAAGCAATATTTTATCCTTCACTAAAGGCAAGAAGGGTAAAGCCTCCCTGGAGTCAGAGACCTTGGCACGTTACACATTGATATGATACGGCAACTCGGGAGACCCTACCGGTCTTTTCTTGTGAAGAGTATGGTCTACAAGCGATAACAAGCAAGGAAACCAAATGCCGATGGTAGGGAGTCGGATAGCAGCGTAGTACCAATGATGTTGGGTAATGCCGATGGAGGGAAGGCTAGCTACCAGTTATCACTCTTACTAGGGACACATTTACTACACACAGAGGTAGGAATAATAAATGGAAACAAAACTACTAAGGATAGCAGAATTAGCAAAATCTGAACCTAAAATGAAGTTTACCTCTCTTGCACATTTATTGAATGAGCAATCTTTAACTCAGTGTCATCATGAATTGCCTAATAAAAAGGCAACTGGTATCAACGGTACGACAAAAGAACAATACAGTGACAGCTTGGAAGAAAACATAGAGGATTTAGTTAGTAGGCTTAAAAGCAAAAGTTACCGTCCTGTTCCAGTAAGACGGATGTATATCCCAAAGCTCAACTCAAACAAGATGAGACCTTTGGGAATACCGGAACATGAAGATAAAATTGTTCAAAAGGGCATTACGAAAATACTAAATGCCATCTATGAAAATGACTTTCTAGACTGCTCATTTGGATTCCGTCCAAATAGAAACTGCCACGATGCGCTGAAAATACTGAATCAATATATTGAGAAGAGAGCAGTAAGTTATGTAGTCGATGTAGATATTAAAGGGTTCTTTGATAACGTTGACCACAAATGGATGATGGAATTCTTGAAACTCCGAATCACAGACCCTAACCTACTGAGAATAATCAGCAGGTTTCTTAAAGGTGGATACATGGAGGAAGGTAAGAAATACAAGACAGATAATGGTACACCGCAAGGTGGAGTGATATCTCCGATATTAGCCAATGTCTATCTCCATTACGTTCTTGATCTATGGTTTGAAAAAGTGGTTAGGAAACAATGTAAAGGCCAGGCATATATAGTAAGATACGCAGATGATTTTGTTTGTTGTTTTCAGAATAAAAGTGAAGCCCAGCAATTCTTCCATTCTTTAAAAGCGAGGTTAAAGAAATTTAACCTGGAAATAGCCGAGGATAAAACTAAAATAATTCCCTTCGGACGGTTTGCGGAAAAGAATGCAAAACGTGACGAGACTGGCAAACCAGATACCTTTGATTTCCTCGGATTCACACACTATTGTGGGATAAGTAAACACGGAAAGTTCCGAGTAAAGCGGAAAACCAGCAGGAGGAAAGTCCAAGGTAAACTAAAAGATACCAAAGAATGGCTGAAGAATAATAGGAATAAAGATATCCATATGATTATGGATAGATTTAAACGCTCACTAACAGGTTATTACAACTATTATTGCATCACAGATAATACCCAAACTGTTAACAACTTTAAAGCGAAAATTGAGTACTTACTGTTTAAATGGCTAAACAGAAGAAGCCAAAGGAAATCCTTTACCTGGGATAAATTCAGACTCTTTCTTAATAAATATCCACTACCTTCACCAAGAATCAAAGTGAATATTTACGATTTAAGAAAAGAGATTAGCTACATTTTGTAAATGATAATTGGAGGAGCCGTGTGCGTTAATAGCGCAAGCACGGTTCTGTGAGGGGGGAGGAGTACAATTTACCGCAAGGTAGAAAGGCTCCCTTCTACTCGACTAGCTCAAGAAAAGGAGACAGAAAATTTGTATGTTCTAGGGGGGATAATATGAAGCGATTGTTAATTGTTTGCTCATTCTTTTTATTAGCCTTAATTGTAGGCTGCTCTTCAAGTGAAAAATCTGATGAAAAGTATTTTGTCCTAATTGTTCAGGGTGAAGAAAACATTAGTGAGAAATTTAGTAAATTCACTAATAACGAATATTCCGTGGTTGAAATGCAATACCTAACAAGTTTAAAAACAGCAAAAGAAAAATATCCTAAATACGAAATAGAAAAAGCCCCAGCAGTATTTATATTTGAAACCGCAGGAGAAATGAAAAAATTAAAATTAAAAACTTATGATATTGAGGAAGCCCTTCGTTTTCTTGAGACTAAGAAAGAGAGTCAATAATCAAAAAAAGAAATGTTAAACAAAGGAGTGGTAAACTAGGTGGTTTACCACCTTTTTTGAATTACTTATTGAACAAACGGAGCAGGTTAACTCAATAAAAATAAAAAAGAACACATTATGTGTTCTTGATAATCATTTTGTATCTTGCGGAGGCTTACTGTGTTCGTACTTTATCAATTCAACTGCTGGATATTTTTCAGGAAAGTTCTTCGTTGTTTGACGAGATGGCTCGACCGCAAAGTATAAAGTATCAGTCCCGAAAGTTTTTCCATTACTGGATGAAGGAATTAAACTGATTTTCAAGATATATGAGTATTTTTCCATACCTTTATATTCTTTATTTCCTTTAAATGAAATTGATACCGTATCAATTTGTGAATGTGGTGCATAGCCGTTAATATTGTTATCGTTGTAATAATCCTCCATAGCTTTCATTATTTCATTATGGTACAGCTCAAGAATAAAAGAACCATACAGATGGTTTTTTTCTTTACTTGAAGTCGTAAATTCAGGTAATTCTTGTAAGGCTTTATCTGATGCCTCTGTTGTAATCAATGATTCAGGGAAGAAACTTACTATACAAAGTGCAGAAATTATCATTATAATCTTTTTCACTATTTCTCCTCCATTCTATATATAATGTGTGGAGATACTGTCTTAGTTATACAAATGTTATTAAGTGAATCAATGCACTTAAACTAACGGGTGCAAGAGTACAGAAGCAACGCATAATTTGCGTTGCTTCTTCACTTTGTTAGAAATATTTCTGATAAAACTCCTGTCTCAGCCTTCCGCTTAATTGGGCATATATTCGAGTGGTTTCGCTTTTCTCGTGACCCAAAAGGCTTTGAATGACTTCTACTGGTGCTCCATTGTTTAATAAGTGGGTGGCATAGCTGTGTCTTAGTTGGTGAGGATGGATTTCTTTATTGATGCCTGCACGAGCTGAGATTTTCTTTATGTAATACCTCATCTGTGCAATACTCATTCTGTGGGGCTTTCTCTCCGTTACAAAAATGGCTGGATCCTTATCGTGGCGATTATCTAAATATCGCTTCAGCCAGAGTTCGGTTCGGATATTAAAATAGACCTCGCGTTCTTTATCACCCTTTCCTCTGACAATGGCAGAGCGGTTAGACCAATTAATGCAGTTGCGATCAAGTGCCGCGATTTCTCCAATCCTGCAGCCAGTCGAGAACATTATTTCAAATAATGCCTTCTCCATTGGACTGATACAGGCTTCACGCAAAAGTTCAATTTCCCTTTCTGATAAAAATTTTGGGATTCTCTTGCCGGCTTTCGGTTCTTTGATCTTTGCTGCTGGATTAAGGGGAATATGCCCTTCCTCGTGACACCAGCGAAACAATGACTTCATGAATCGAATCCTGTGAGCCATACTAGAGGGTTTTAAGTCCTTACCTTGAGTAACAAGATATTTCTTTAATCCTTCTGTGTCGAAACTATCGATATTCTGATCATTAAAATAACCAATGAGTAGCTTTGCTTGGATTCCATATGCTTTTAAAGTATAAGGTGAAAAGCCTTCTATACGTTTATCAGCTTCATAGGATTTCCACGCAGTTGATAATAACAAACAAATCCCTCCCATTTAATTGGATACTAAGAGGAATTATTGCCTGTTTTATAGAAATTAAGACTCAAGGTATTCAATAGTAATGAAAGATTTATTCCAAAACTATTAATGTAAAGATATCTAGCTAGGTAAGGAGATTTAGAAATGACCTACTGGGAAACGAAAACAATTAATACCGTACGCGGAAACTTTGAGGTCTTTGTAAAAGGTGAGGGCAATCCAATTTGCGTCACTCATCATTATTCAGAGTTTAATAATACTGGTGATTACTTTGCAGACTCTTTGACAGAGAATAATACGGTCTACCTTGTGAATTTAAAACAAGCCGGTAATTCAAGTAAGGCTAATGAGGCTCATGAGTTGAGCATGTTTGATGCTGTATAAGACCTTGAAGCAATCCGAGACGCGTTGGGGTATGCCAAATGGACCTTTGCCGGGCACTCGACAGGAGGTATGATAGGAATCATCTACGGTATTCATTTTTCTACGTCTCTAACTTCACTAATAATTGTGGGGGCTGCTGCCAGGAAATATGCGAATTCATCCTCTGAATGTATCTATCATCCAGACCATCCAAACTTTGACCGAATGCAGCAACTTATTGAGACTTTAAAACGCTCCAATTTATCACATAGTGAAAGGGAGATTTTCTCAAAAGAGAGAACGAAACTGTCTCTATTTCACCCGGATAAGTATGATGAATACTTTTCTTTAGGCATACATAAAAAGATGTCTGCTGCAAGAATGAACTTTTTTATTAGGGAAGAAATGATCTTTGATGTAACCCGTGAGTTAGAAAAAATCTCAACAAATACTTTAATACTGAGTGGCCGATACGATGTACAATGCCCGCTTTCTTTCTCCGTAGAAATAAATGAGTTAATACCAAATTCACAACTATTTGTTTTTAACGAAAGCAACCATTACCCCTTCCTTGAAGAAAAGTCGTTGTTTAGACAAGTCATCTTAACTTACTTAAAAGAAAAGGTGTCTTATTGAACTATAGGGGCAGCATTCCTGTAATGA
>NZ_JAGGQK010000003.1:0-270 GCF_018613355.1 Bacillus sp. ISL-35
GGTCCTGTTGGTCCTGTTGGCCCCGTTGGTCCAGTCGGTCCGGTTGGTCCCGTTGGTCCTGTTGGTCCTGTTGGCCCGGTTGGTCCGGTCGGTCCTGTTGGTCCTGTTGGTCCTGTCGGTCCTGTTGGTCCGGTCGGTCCTGTTGGTCCCGTTGGTCCAGTCGGTCCTGTTGGTCCTGTTGGTCCTGTTGGTCCTGTTGGTCCTGTTGGTCCTGTTGGTCCTGTTGGTCCCGTTGGTCCAGTCGGTCCTGTTGGTCCGGTCGGTCCAGTC
>NZ_JAGGQK010000003.1:338-72155 GCF_018613355.1 Bacillus sp. ISL-35
TCCCGTTGGTCCGGTCGGTCCGGTCGGCCCTGTTGGTCCGGTCGGGCCCGTTGGTCCCGTCGGCCCTGTGGGTCCTGTTGCTCCTGTTGCTCCTGCCGGCCCGGTCGGTCCTGTTGGTCCGGTCGCTCCTGTTGCACCGGTTTGCCCTATTGGCCCAATTCCGCCTGTCGGTCCCGTTGGCCCTGTTGGTCCGGTTGGTCCTGTTGGTCCCGGCGCTCCTCCACCTATTGGGACTTGTTGTTTCTGAAGCAGTTTGATTGTAAACTTGACGATCATCTTTTCAACGATGTTCCTAAAGGTTCCTTCGAATATTGCTCCCTCTTCTAACGGTACCCTGTCTGTGGCTTCATCCCACTCTATAATACGGCTGGACACCAAGTCACAGTATGGTATTTCATTATAGTGCTGAGTACTATCTTGATGAAATTGTGAAAGGTCACTCGTTAGCAGTTCATCTTTTTCCGGAAACCCTTCCGGTAAAGGTTTCTTAACTAAAAAATCAAATTCACTGCGCTGATTGAATTGGACGTTTACTGGACGAGTAATGAACTCCCTAATTGGTGTAGAGCATTCAAAAGGAACTTTCACGGTAAGGGATCGGATATCTGAATCAATAGACTTTCTCTTCCATCCCGTTGGTGCAGCAGCGTATCTGATGTTTTTTTCCACATACCCTTTTATGAATAGCTGATTCGTTGGCACAAGAAGACGACATTGAACAAGGACTACTCGTTTTTTGATATCCTTGATCTCCAGTACATCCTCCGGAAAGTTAATGTTAGCTGTAACCGGGGTACTAACTTCAATCTCAGCTAAGACTACAGGTACCTTGCTTATCCTGGCATCAAAATTTACGTCTGGTTCAACATTTCTGTTTGAACAACTGCCAATATTCGCCGATAAATCCTTTTTGTGATTCTCTTTATCTCTCAATATTCTCACTCCTTTATATTTTATTGAGAACACAATATATTATGGAAATAACTTTACAGAGGATTGGACTATTTATTTAAAAGCAGGAATCACGGAGGAAATTCCACATTTGCCTTAGAACATAATGGAGTTGGAAGCTTGAGACAGGTTCTTGCGTATCATTCGGGAATCGAATTATCACTTCAATTATTGAAATCCTCAATACTAAAAGAACCTTATCCACAAAAGGATAAGGCTCTCTTAATTTTCCTAATACAATTTTGGCAACTACTGGTGCACGGAAATACAAAGATCCCCTTTTGATATAGGGGGTGACATTCACTTTACGTTATACGTAGTTCCCTGTTATTTTGTCTTATTTTATATTCGCCTCATAATGCTCTTCATTAAGTCTCACTACTTCAAGTCCTTTTACGTTCTCAATCAATTTCATGGCCAGATTTTCAATTCCAAAAAGTTCTGTGAAAGTATGACTCCCGATGATAAGATTAATCCCTTTAAACTGAGCATATTGAATGGTATACAAATTACATTCACCTGTGATGTAGACATCGCACTTATTTTCAACTGCTTCTTTAAGGCAGGCTGTGGGCGCTCCGTTACCACAGACCAAGCCCACTCGCTTTACCTTATCGTCATTAAACCTCCAGTATTTCACTGGCTCTTCAAGCAGGTTCTCCATATTTTTTACTAAATCATTTAATTCAATTTCTTCTGCATACTCTGCGACTCTGCCAAAAAAGAACCCTTCCCACTCATGGGTTCTTTTAACGATTTCTAAATTCAATTTTTCTAATAAACTATCATTTGTTCCAAAGTTACAGTCATCAAGCGGCAGGTGATTATAGTAGTGACTTATACCATACTCTGCTAGTTTTTCGATGCATGCCTCTTTTAATCCATATATTTCATCCCATGCATCGTGATGTGTCACCATCATTTCAACTTCATGCATTCTTGCTTCCTCTATCGTTTCAAGCGTTAGGTTCACACAGTAGCCTACCTTTTTAACTTTTTTATCTGCATGGTATGTAAGACCTGATTCCTTTGAATAGATTTCCTCATTTGTTCTATTGAACAGATCATTAATTTTTTCAACAATATAGGTAGCATCCATATACTTGCCTCCCCAATTCCATCAAATTTTGTCTTCATTTCTCATTATTACCTTGGTAGTAATCTAAGATGGATAAGTTGAGGCAGCTGCAATGAATTAGAAATAACAACCAACAATTCTTAGCCAGCTACTGCTCAATTTAACAGCAATAGTCATAAGGATGCAGCGGAGGACTAGCCGGGAATATCCACTTTGCACTATACAAGGGATCCGTCCAGTGCCATGCACCTAACGCAGCTGCACATGCATCGATGGAATGGCTTTCTTCTTCCAATTCAACAGGTAATTGTGTAAGCCCCTGCTCTGTAAGCCAATTCCGAATATAACTTCTAGCTGATTGTTCTTGTTTGTACGCCAAAACATATTCAATATTTTGCTTGGACAGTCTTGATCCAATTATGGCTCCTGGATGTACTTCTACTAAAGAAATGGGATACGCGGTGTTTAAATTCTCTATTTCTCTGCTAAGCTTTATTCCTCTTAATGTTAAATACACCATTCTATTTAAGGTTGGCGGCATGATTGACCCGGATTTCATCCCTAAATTCACAATGAATTTCCTTAGTTCCCGGTCACTTTTTCTATCTCCGCCACCGTCTTGATAGGATAATGGTGCATCAATTCCGATCACGACCTCATCTAATTGACTTTGCTCAAAAACCTCGTTCAATATATCCTGATCACTTAAGTTATTTGCCCAATTAACCAATTCCAGGTGGTGTCCCTCTTGTTTAAAAATAGTGAGAACTGTATCCTTATGATTTTTTGGTCCTGATAGGTCAATTCCGATTACTCTCATACAAAACCCTCACTTTCGTCTTTATGACTACTAAAATACTTTTAAAAGTTCTTCAAAACTCTTAATTTTCATATCATATTCACTTACCTGGCCAAATCCATATTCAGCATAAATAAAGGGAATACCAGCAAACCTGGCTGCATCTAAATCACCTTGTGTGTCCCCCACATAGACTGGACTTGATAGGTTATTTCTCTCAATAATTAAGTTAATATTTTCACCTTTTGACAGACCCGTTCTGCCTGGGTTTTCAAAGTCCAAAAAATACTGATCAAGCCTATGAGACTTATAAAAAGCTTCTATATAACCATCCTGGCAGTTACTGACGATGTATAGTGTGTATTTTTGAGAAAGCTCCTTTAGGACATTCTCTACATTGTCAAAAAGAACCCCTCCGTTTTTTTCAATGACAGAATGTTCTACTTCGCAACAATCACTTATTATTTTTTGCCGCTCCTGATCATTAAGGGCAGGGAAGAACCTCCTGCTTATTTCATCCATCTGCAAACCCATCGTACCTTCAAAGTCTTTCCGGGTTAATTCACTATTTATGATATTATTTTTTCTAATTACGCTGTTCCAAGCACTAAGTACTGTGTCGATTGGATCCCAAATGGTTCCATCCAGATCAAAAATTATGCTATCCATTTCAGTTCACTCCCATTTAAGATAGCCCTTTACTTCAGGGAATCTAAAGACTCATACCAATATAACACACCAAAAGATGGAAATAAAATGAACTACTAAAAGAGCCTTATCCGCCAAGGGATGAGACTCTTTAATTTCGCAACAGCTTCACAATGTGTGTTTATAAACTTTCATTTACTGCTGGCAATTTGGACAAAAGAAAGTTTTCCGAGAAGAGATTTCGCCTTTTATAATGGAAGCATGGCAACGGGAACACGCTTCACCTTCTCTGTCATAAACATAAAATTGATAGCCTCCTGTTTTACCATCCCCTTTATAAAGCGGATTTTCCATATAACCACCTTGTTCGACTCCTCTTTTAAGGATAAATTGAATCGAATGATATAGCCGTGATAATTGTTGACCATCAAGATCATTGATTTTTTTATCTGGGCGGATCTCTGCATGCCAAAGAATCTCATCAGAATACCCATTCCCTATTCCCGCTAGGACTTCTTGATTAATTAATGTTGTTTTAATTGTTCCTCTTCTACTTTGCATTAATTGGTGAAAGGCATCCAATGTAAAACCAGGATCAAGCACTTCAGGCCCCAGTTTTTTAAACTCTTCCTCGACCTCTTCAGGTGATAAAAGATGCAGATAGCCCAATCGCAGTCCAATGAAATATAAATGTTGCTCCCCGAATGATAACTTAACTTGAATGGTCCTGTTTGGTTTATCTTCCTCTTTGCCAAAAAACATCCATCCCCCAAGCATCAGGTGCAATAGTAGGCATTTTCCATCCTGCAATTGAAAAATTAAATATTTAGCTCTTCTAGTAATCGTTTTTACAGCTTGATTTGAAACTTGCATAGTAAACCTGTCAACCGGTACATTAATAGACTTTTCCCGCCCAATCTCAACATTCGTAACTTTTTGCCCGCCAATCAATGACCCCAGTAATGTTTTATATGTTTCCATCTCAGGCAATTCAGGCATGATTCTGCCCCCCATTTTACTATTTATTTTTAAAGTATTTCCTACTGGTTGGTTATTATGAATGGCTGGCATTCAGGAATCCGACGGCAAAAATAAGGGTTTATAACTCAATCCACGAATCAATTTCTCTTTGTGATGCATTGTGGCATAGATCTATCCTGTAAGTTTCTTAAGAAAAAATTCCCAAAAATGGATTGACACTTCTAGTGTACTAACCATATAATACACCTAAAGTGTATGAACTAATTAATACACACACCTTAACAGGTTGTATAGGAGTTGTTTCAATGACTGTAAATTTTAATAACCGGGATCCGGTCTATTTACAGATTGTTCGTTATTTTAAGGAACAAATCGTAAATGGCCAATTAAAGCCTGGAGAAGAAATCCCATCAAGACGTGAATTGGCAAACAGGATGAAAGTGAATCCGAACACGGCGCAACGTGCGTATAAGGAAATGGAGGAACAGGGTTTGATTTATACGGAAAAAAATCATCCAAGCAAGATCACCACGGATAAACAGGTTTTAGGAAATGTAAGGAACGAGCTGCTCGTTGAGGCAGTTGATATGTTTGTCACTTCTGTTCGTTCGATCAATGTTCCAGTTGAGGAGCTCCTTAACTTGGTTAGGGAAAAATACAAGGCTAACGGGGATAAGGAGGATTAAATATGATTGAAGTAATTGCGGTTGAAAAGAATTATGGACGCAAGAAAATATTAAAAGGCGTTTCTTTTACAGCTAATAAAGGGGAAATCACCTGTTTAATTGGGATAAACGGAGTTGGTAAAACGACAATCCTGAATGCGATTATGGCCCTCACTCCCATTAATAAAGGACAAATTCTAATAGACGGAAAACAGTTAGATAAACATACTTTCGAAAAAATCACCTTTATCCCTGATGCCATTACGATGCTTCCACACATGACGATTGCAGAGTCGATGGAGTTCATGAACGATTTTTATTCTTGTTGGAATGATGAACGCGCAACCGAACTACTTGGTTTTTTCAGATTAAATAAGAGCGATCGAATCTCTTCCCTCTCAAAGGGAAATACAGCAAAAGTTAATCTCCTTCTTGGTTTAGCGCTTGATGTGGATTATGTATTAATGGATGAGCCGTTCTCGGGAATTGACATGTTCAGTCGAGAGGAAATTGCCAATGTGTTTACAAGTCATTTGATTGAAAATCGCGGTGTCATAATTACCACACATGAAGTAGGAGACATTGAACACTTAATAGATAAGGTTGTCCTGCTGGATAATGGGATGGTGACCAAGGAGTTTAGTGCAGAAGAAGCACGAGAAATTGAAGGAAAGTCTGTCATTGATGTAATGAGAGAGGTGTATCAGAGATGAATAATTATCTCAAACTAGTTAATTTGGAATTTAACCGCGTTTCTAAGCTATTTGCTGTTTTATTAAGCTTAACATTTATTGTTCAGATCATAGGTGTGATTGTGGAATCAAAGAGTTACTTGAACATGGTTAATGATAAGATTTTTCAAGAGTTAATGCCAAAAGCTCAGTTTCTGGAATCTTACGGCCTAATGAGTTTCTTGCAAATCGTTAGAAGTGCATGGTTTTTAGGCCCCATCGCAATATGTATCGCTGGTGTAGGGTTTTACATCTTTCTCATTTGGTATCGTGATTGGTTAGGGAAAAATACATTTATTTACCGATTATTAATGCTTCCAACTACAAGATTGAATGTCTTCTATGCAAAAGCCACTACAATTCTAATCATGACATTAGGCTTAGTAGCCTCTCAACTCATTTTACTGCCTGTCCAGACATTTGTAATGAAAATCATGGTTCCAGAAGAATTCAGAAGGGATATGGGTGTAAGCGAAATTCTAACCAATATGCCTGAGTTATCGATTATTATTCCAGGCAGCATCGTAGAACTGCTCTTATATTATGGTGCAGGTTTGTTGGTTGTTTCTGTTATATTTACCGCAATCTTAATGGAAAGAAGCTTCAAATGGAAAGGGATTTTCGCTGGTCTTATGTATATAACCATTGCTGTAATACTATTCATTTCGCCATTACTCTTACAAGAATTTGTTCTTAATGGTTTTTTCTATCCGGTTGAATTATTGGTGATTGAAATCATTACGGGTTTGATTGTACTTGCAGCATCTATCTGGATGAGCAGATTCCTATTAACGAAAAAGATCACCGTATAAGGAGTGTTTTTACATGAAGAGATACTGGAAGATTATAATAATCACTGCTGTTATAGTGCTAAGCCTTGGAACTTTCTATGTTAGTTCAACTATGTCAGCGGAATCAAACCCTGAGTTCGTTATCAAGACAATAAGCGGCAATGCAGAAGAAATACAGCCATTGATTTTACAGGGCTCGTATACCGATACTTCTCTTAATAGTTATGTTAGTACAGACTTATCCATCACAGCAAAGGGATCTACATACCAAAGTCGTTCCTTTCTAGACCAGATTATCGGACAGCCTCCGACTGTTATCAAGGATTTCCAAGAAAAGTATCGTACCTTCATGCGTGGTAAAGAACCATTTGTCACCTGTTTTTTTGAGGATGAGGAATTTCTGGCTTATGCAAATGTCGACTATAAAATGGATTCGTTAAGATCGAGAGACTTTAAGTTTGATATCTCAGTGTTAAACAAAGAGGATGGTAAAATCGAATCCTTCAAGGTGGAAGTTCCAGATAGTGGAGAACTCGAATATACTTCTGTGGATGATGTACAGAAGGTTGGGGATAAGTTATACCTTATTACCAGAAATATGATAAGAGACAATAATTACTATGAAGAAGAACATATCTATACAATTAATTTAGCTAATCAAAAAGTAAGTGAGCATGAAGCCATCGTTCACAACACTAATGGTCAGAGTGATACTCATACCAACGTACAACTGATTGATACCATCCCGACAAAATCGAACGAGCAACTGATTTTCATAAAAACGGAACTAAAAGAGATTGAAGATGCAGAATCTACAAGAGAAGAAGTTATAAATCAAGAAATCATTTCCTACAATCTAACAACAAAAGAACAAGAAATAATTGATATACCAGAATTGCGATTAGAAGAAAATCAAATCAGCTTCTTTGATGGCTCTGTCATTTATTTCACAAAATTAAATGGGCAAAATCTTGTCGTAACTCCTTATAGTTTAGCAGACAACCATGTCGGTAAGGCATATAGCATTGAACTCCCAGGTGAAAATAGTATGGGTGGTCAAATGACAACCATAAAAGATGGTAAACTCTATTTTGCTTCGTCACAAATGAGTCCAAACTTAAAAATGGATGCGGATGTGGTTGTTGCGGATGTAAATACAGGTAAAACACTTTTTAGGGGCCAGGTAGCTTTAGAAGATTCATCGAAAGAATCAAAGAAGTTCGATTTATATTTACATGAACTTTTTGTAAAGTAAAAGAGTTGCTCTTTTCTTTTTGGTGAATTTGAACTGACAAGCGAGGGTTCTTGCGTCTAATTCGAGATTCTAAATGCCTTCATTAATTAGTATGATTTCCTTACAAACTACAAGAGCCTTATCCACCAAAGAATAAGGCTCTCCTATTTATACTAGTAATACAATTCTCTCAACCGCTTCACAGTGTGTTAAGTGTAAGTGGCAACATAGGATGCTGGTAAGTTACTATCTCGCTTTGTCAAGTTCTACTATCAACTCCAAGTCATCTCCGCTCTCAAGGTATAATATTCTTATAGATTATAGATGTTTGCATTCCCTACTTTTTCACACTCTATTAACAAGGCAGTTATAGCAGCCTGGTTTAGCGTTAAGAATGTGAATATATTCTACTTCTTTATTATCAAAAATTTCGTCTATATTTTCTCTCAAATTTACACCTTCTGTAACCTTTGCTTCTACAATCATTGAGTCAGTATTGTAGCCGCGTACTGAAAGATACCTATGATGTAACATATCCGGAATTTCATTTACATCTAGCTTAGCCGTAGTTGCACCCTTTCGTATAAATATAGGTCCACTTGCTTTATAAGGCGAATTAACAGAATGATATTGGTAATTCAGTAAGATTACCTCTTCTCCTTCCTCTGCATCCTTCAAACTTACCCTGCAAGGATATCCAGGCTTTTTATTTGCGATCATTTTGACTGCCCCGATACTTTTTAATACTTCTTCATCCATTAAAAATAGGTTATTAAATTCCTTCTCTTGTAACGCAACGATTTGAAAATTATTTCTCATATTCTATCCCCCTAATTTTAATGATTATTGTTGTAACGAAGCCTTTCTTGAAAAAACCATCTTACAGACTCTTCATTCTGTATTCTTTTGGTGTTAAACCAGTTCTTTCTTTAAAAATTTTATAAAAGTTAGACATGCTTTTAACTCCTACTTTAAGCGCGACTTCAGTAATTTCTATGTCTGTATGTATCAAGAGCCTGGTTGCTTCCACCATTCTTAACTCAATAATATATTCAGTTATGGTCATACCATAATAATGTTTAAATAACCTTGCTAGATGATTATTGCTCACACCAAGCTTCTGGGCTAGTTTTTTACGATTAAGAGGCTCATTATAGCTGTTAATAATTATTACTTTTGCCCTTTCTATTAATTCTTTATTAGGTTCATAAGTTATTTCATTAAGATCAGGCCTACACATTTTGCATGGCCTAAATCCATCTCTTAGTGCATCCTCTATATAATCAAAGAAAATAATGTTCTTTTTCAAAGGTGTCTTGGCTTTACAGGATGGTCTGCAAAAGATCCCAGTTGTTATGACTGCATAATAAAACAACCCATCATAAGAATGATTACAGGTACTAACTGCTTTCCATTTTTCTTCACTTGTAATAGGCCTTCACCTCTCTATCTCGCTTTTATTGTTATTATATATCTACTTATTCTAAAATTTCTTCCTGTATTTCACCAACATATTCTCACTCGAGCAACCTTGCACTTCTAAATACGCATTTTATTGAAATACTAACGGCAAATATCCTGAATTCTTGGGTAATAAGTAAAATTCTATAAAATAAAATCCCCCAAACCAACAGTCTGAGGGAACACACTTTAATTTATAATTAAAAACCTTTTTAACTTTGCAACAAACTATTTTAACTCAATTAGCGCAACACACTCCACGTGTGTTGAGTGTTTGTGGCAACACATGGGATGCTGGTTTGTTTAAATTCCAATTTTTCACTATCTCAATTTGTCAAAAACTACTTTCAACTCCAGGTTATCTCCGACTTCATCTGTCGTCTTTTTGCTGCTATTACTAATAGACCGGATTGTGAGTGACTTAGGAATAGTGTCCATTGGTGGAAGGTTTAAAACTACATGGTGACCATTCGTCCCCGCACTTCCCACCTGCACATCTGGTCCCTCGAAAATCTTGCCTTGGTCATCTATTACAGAATAATCAAATGCTTTCCATGAATATTTAATTCCAATTCCTTTGGATAATCGATACTAAGATCAATTCTGGTTCCTAGCTGGGAAAATGAAACATTGTCGACTTTGAAGGTATAGACCTTATCGAAAGTCTGCTTTGTTATATCACCTTTGAATTTGTATGTTTCTGCCCGCAATTTCTCAAGAGGGAAAGATACGTCCCATAAACCCTTTTTCCCAAACAAATCTTCACCGTGTACAGCGATATCAATTTTATCACCAAACTCATCTGGTTTTGCCAGAGTAAGTTCGAAATACTGTATTACCTTTTGTGAATCAATAGCATTTTGTTTAGTTGATCCAACCAAAACTTCAGGTTCCTTTCCATTGATAGTAATATAGCTAAAGCCTGAATTTCTTTCATCCTTATTAATAGATTCAACCGCTTCATACTCTACAGTTACAATTATTCTGCTGCCATCATATACAGCTTCTTTTACAGTCATGGAAAGGCCAGCATGAGAAATGGACTTATCAATTGATGAAGCAAGCTTTTCATTCTTTAATTTTTCTGACGCTATGTCATTAAATTGAGCATAAATAGGACCAATTACAGGGATTTTGGATAATGTCTCAGCGAAACTAGGGGATACCAGACTGAATCCAAATGCAGAGACAAATAGTCCACACACCAAAGCAACAGAGATTTTCTTTTGAACCCTATACTTTTTTTGCCTTTTGGCCTGTAAAATCGCTGTTTTCTCCCTTTTCAGCAAAGCCTCGTGAGGTATAGGAATATCATTTATGCCCTGTATGAATTTATCTTCACTCATAAGAATATCCCTCCTTTAATATTGGTCTTAATTCTTTCTTTGCTCTATGGAGACAGGACTTAACAGTACCTTCCGGACAATCCAGCATACGTGCAATTTCCTTTACTGAAAGATCATGATAATATCTCAATAAAATTATGGTCTTATAGTTTGGGTCCAAATAATCAAAAGCCTTGAATAAATCAATAGATTGATCAGTATAATGACTAGTGTCGTTTAAAAAGGCATGTTCAAACGATTCGATATTATCGGCAGGAAAATGCCTTGATTCCCTGCGGATAAAGTCAATTGCCCTAAAAACAAGTAGCTTAACTATCCAGCTTTCAAAGCTCTGCGGATTCTTTAAAGACTTTAAAGATGTATAAGCCTTATAAATAGCATCCTGGTATATATCTAAAGCGTCGTGTTCATTCCTGACGTAGGAATACGCTGTCCGATACAATTTGTCTCGAACACCAGAAAGCAATTCTTCAAAGGCTTCATCGCTTCCTTTTTGCGCCTTTCTGACCAAAAAGACCGTATCCATCCACTCATCTCCTTTTTCATAATATAAAGTCGATTGGGCCGGCAAAAACGTTGCAAAAAAAATAAGATGCCTGTCGCTGCCCAGTCTTGTCTGATATTCGGACAACAGCCAGGAAGTACAGGCATCTATTGTTTTCCTATTTAAGAACTATTTTTGCAACAGCCTCACAGTGTGTCGTCTGAGGGAACATGTCAACCGGCTGCACCTCAACTGTCTTGTACCCGCCATCTTCGAGGATTCGCAAGTCTCTCGCAAGGGTGGCCGGGTTACATGATACGTAAACTACTTTCTTCGGTTTCATATCGATGATGGTCTGCAGCAGTGCTTCGTCGCAGCCTTTGCGTGGCGGGTCAACTACAAGCACATCAGCACTGTTTCCTTCTTCATACCATGCCGGAATGACTTTTTCAGCTTCGCCTACTGCGAATTCTGCGTTGTTGATGCTGTTCAGCTCGGCATTTCGTTTTGCGTCTTCGATGGCTTCGGGGACGATTTCGACGCCGAATACCTTCTTTGCTTTTTGCGCTAAAAATAACGAGATGGTGCCGATGCCGCAGTAGGCGTCGATGACGGATTCTTCTCCTGTTAGTTCTGCGTATTCGAGTGCTTTGTCGTAAAGCACCCTTGTCTGCTCAGGGTTCACCTGATAGAATGATCGCGCTGAGATGGCGAATTTTATGTCACCGATATAGTCGTAGATAACTTCACTGCCCCACAATACGTTCGTTTGATCACCCATAATTACATTCGTCTTCTTCGAATTGATGTTATGGACGATTGATTTTACCTTAGGCAGCTTTGCGATAATCTTTTCAACTAGCTGGTTTTTGTTCGGGAGTTCATTGGTCCTCGTCACAACGACGACCATCAACTCCCCGGTTTGGCGTCCATAACGCGCCATGATGTGGCGGAGCACACCTTTATGCTTTTCCTCATTATATGGCTGGATTCCTAAATCGCTGGCAATCTCTTTTACCGCCTGGACAGCTTCGTTAATTTCATGGAGATGAAGCAGGCTTTCATTTGTATCAACAATTTCATGGCTGCGCGGCTTGAAAAAGCCTGCGATCAGCTGGCCGTCCTTCTCACCAACCGGCACCTGTGCTTTATTCCGGTAATGCCAGGGGTTGTCCATTCCCAAAATCGGGTGCACGACCAAATCCTCAAGCTTGCCGATCCGAGTCAGCACCTGTTTCACCTGGTTTTCCTTATACTTCAACTGGCCTTCATAGCTGATATGCTGCAGCTGGCAGCCTCCATACTTATGGGCTTCCTCAGCCGGGCAATCAACCCGGAACGTACTTCTTGCGAGAATCTCCATCAGGCGGCCAAAGCCGTAGCCCTTGTTCACCTTGGTCACTTTGATTGTTGCTTTTTCGCCAGGAAGTCCGCCCTGGACAAAGATCGGGTAGCCATCGACCTTGGCCACACCTGCTCCGTCATGCGTCAAATCCTCAAATTCTACATCTATATAATCATTCTTTTTAACAGGGATCGTTTTGCTCATCATTTCCGTCCTTTGCTGTGAATTAGCTAAGTCAGATTTTATCATATTGACGGTGTGATTGCGAAACGCCGGCCCGCGAGTATTTTTAATTTATGTGTTTGAAATTGTAACTTGAGGTCATTCTCTATTAATGGACAAAGCAAAAAAGCACAACGATTGAAGCCATCCGCTGTGCCTTCTTTTATGTGTCATACTCATACTTAAAAACCTGGCCGGCCTTGCCATCCTCCGCCATGATGGCCATGTCCTCCATGGTGTCCGTGCCCATGATGTCCTGATCCCCCGTGCCATGGTCCTCCCTGATGGCCGTGTCCCCCGTGCCAATTGTGTCCATATCCTCCTTGCCACGGTCCTCCGTGATGGAACCCATACCCCTGATAACCTCCGAATCCCGGGAATCCTTGGTGGCCGTATCCAAATCCTGAACCTGGATAACCATACCCCCCGACACCTGGTCCTCCATAAGTTCCACCGTTTAGATAGTTCAGCCCTGAGTATATTAAACCAGCTAACGGTCCGCCTGTTCCAAATGTTCTCGCTTGTGGTTCATAATAGGCATTCATTGTATTGGTATACATGTAATTCTCCCCTCAACATGTCTATAATCGTTCCTTTACACCCTATGTAAGTTTAGGCAAAACGCTCAGGACACCTGCCTATTTTTGCACAATTTAGGCACTAAGAAATGAGCCTAATATTAGGATGGCATAATTACACATGATCTGTTCTCAGTAAAAGTAAATCCCCATGGTACCTGGGCACTTCCCTAGAGCGGATTTCCTTTTCATGAATATAATTCAGTATCTGGACCAATCCCATGGAGAGGGAATGATCGAATGGAGGGCATAGAAATGGACCCGAATTTTAAAAAAGAGGACAGTTTGAGCAAGGAGGAAAAGATAGCTCAAATCGAAAAACAAATATCAGTCTCTCTCTTCATCCAGGCGGCCGCCCAGATTTCAGAAGCAATTTTATTGTCCAGACTATATGCCCTGAGAGATGCAACTGAAGGCGAAGGTGATATTGTTGCAGGTGTATGGCTCCAATCAATCGGCCAGACAATCGAAGCTTTAGCTGTCAGCAAAGAACTTTCCACCTTAAACCAGGAGGAGCTAAGGGAGCTGCAGAAAATTATCATCTCTTCTGACTTTATTCAATCACTCGGTGCAGCAATAGAAGGAGCGGGTGGAATCAAAGTTCTGAAGGAAGCAACTGAATCGTTCCTCCCATAAAAAAGAAAGCCAATACTTTGATCAGCTTTCGAAACCTAAATTTTACTTATGTTCTATTTTTTTTGCTGTGGCTTGCTCGGGATAGCTTTCCCTGACACTGCCGTCAGTCCAGAACTCAATATGGTCGCCTTTTTTTAGCTTATCCGTATCATCATACACCAGCCAGATCAACTCCAGTCCTCCTTGATCAATTAATGCATCACCGGGAACATCTTTGATTTCCTTATATCTTTCCTGATTTATGTTTTGGACGACCAGAATTGAATCATCATTGACCTCTAAAATAAAGCCCTCTCCCGAAACTTGATCATTCGAACAGGCTGCAAGGCCTAAAATCAGCATTAATACGCTTAGCATGCCTCTTTTTATTATTCTCATTTCGATACTCCCTTTTTTTCTGAAGGCCGCCAGTTTGGGCACCTATAAAACGGTCAATTTCGGTACAAGCCCCGTCTTTCTTTCTTTTTACGAATAGAATATGGAAAAAGCATAAAGGATGATGGCAATGGATAATATGAAACTTAAAATAAAAGAACTAGAGCTGAAAATAGAGGAACTGGAAGCCTTGCTCGATCATATTCAAGACTCCTCTCAACCACAAATGGACCATGATAATGTTCGGGCCCTGATAAACCAGATCCTCGCTGAAAAGGAAGTCGTCCCTGCAGTAACCTGAAAAAAGACTGAGCCAAAACCAGATCCAATTGATCAAATGGATTGTTGGAACTGGAATTAGCATCATCTCCATCACTTTCGCCATGATTCAATTTTTAATGTAACTTGGAGATTCCTCACTCAACGGAGAATTCCTTTGTCACCTTGAACTTTTTTCCTTCTTTCGGCGTCATCCAGACAGAAAGGACATAGTCACCTTTATCGAGGGAAAGCTCATGAAGATCGATTTCATAGCTCAACGCCTCTCCCTGCTTTACTTTTTCCTCTCCTAAAGCCTGTAAAAAGCTAGCGACACTTGAGAAAAGGAAGATTTCCTTTCCATCCTTTGTCTCGACCGAATAATCATACCGTTGAGAACTCGTGAATTCCAAGTTCACTTCCTGTTCCGTTTGATTTTTCACTTCATATTGAAAAACGAGCGGACTCTCCTCTTTCATACTTGCAGCCATTTCTCCCGCCACGATTCCGGCACCCCCTTTTTCCTGATTATTGTTATTTGAAACCTGGTTCTCCGTACCGCAGCCGGTCACCAGCAAACCCATCAGCACTATCATCCATATTTTTTTCATTGTCCGATCCTCCTGTTGAAGAAACTCTTTATCTATTTGTCAGGAGAACGGTTAAAAAGGTTACACTCTTTGATTAACTTAATGAACCCATTTTAAACAAAAAGAGAAGTGCATGGGCACCCCTCCCTCTTTTAACCTCTTTTATACTTTTTATCAAAATACTTCTGCAGACCGCTGCTCGTCATGGAGAACGCAAAAATGGTAATCCCGATGGCAACGGTTCCGGTAATCGGCAGCCATGGGTGTGACCAGATATGGTTGGTAATGTTCACAAAGTAAGTTGGCCAGACATTGGACGTGTTCATCGCCTGATAGCCACCATCGAGCTGGGAAACGAATTCGACACTAAGAAAGATTCCGACGATGCCCAGCTGGCCGATGAGAAACAATGTTCTTCCAAGGTCAGAGAAAAACTGGACGATAAAAAATGGTCTTAACGGCGGCCAGTAGTAATTTTTCAGCATCGTCAGCGGTGAAGAGCCCGAGACGATTCCCGCTTCTACATAAGGCTTCTTCGAGATGTCGACCATCCCCTGATAAAAAATATCCGCAACCCGCCCGACTTCAATTATCGCGAGAACGAGCATGATCCAAAGGTATCGATTTCCCGAAAACACAATAAACGGAGTGCCGAGAATCAGGATTACAAAGAATATCGGCGGCATGAAGGAGAATAACCGATTCCAAAGAATCAGGATTCTCCGGAAAAATCGCGAATAAAAACTCGCCATCGCCAGCGGAATCGCGATGATATATCGGATCAGCACAATCGCGAGGATGGTTAACAGCGTTTCTTTCGTACCCAGCAGCACCCGGCTCAATAAATCCACGCCATTCGCGTCCGAGCCGATTGGGGAATCTGCTGATGGCGCGAATGGAGGGAGCTCAAACCCGCCGCCTTCCTTTTGCTTCATCACCATTTCTTTTAACGAGGTGTCCACGAATGGAAGGTATGACGCGATCAATGAAATGACTACTAGAAAAGACAAAATGAGTAAGCCAAATAGTAGTGATTTATTCATGGTCTACCTCCTGCGAAACCGGAGTGACCAGACTTTTAAAAATCTGGGTGACCAGATTCGAGACCAAAATGATGGAAGCAAAAAAGACCGTGTAACCCGCTGCTGAAATCCCGTCCACCATGATTTCCATCCCAACCTTGAAGCCTGTGCCCCTCAGGACAGCATTAAACAGTCCATCTGCCGCCCCTTGAAAATTCATCAATTTTTCAACAATAAATAGATTCGATAATACATAGAGTGTGATCGTATTCGCATGCGCCAGAATCCTTGGAAATGAGTTTTTCAAAATATGTATGAACAGTATTTTCGCACCGGATGTCCCTTTGGATTTTGCCGTCCGGATATAATCATTCCCGGACTGCTCCTGAAGGCTCACGTTCGTAATATTCGCCAGGTAGAATACAGGATAAATAAGCAAAAACAGAATGCCAACCACATAGGTTTCCAGCTTTTCACTGCCATATAACGTCACATGAAAAAACAGGCCTTTTTCATATAGAAACATCAATCCAATCTGGATGATGATGATAAAAAAGAGATCCGGCATGGAGATGAACAGCCACGTCGTCCCATTCCCAAGAAAGTTCAGCTTTCTTTTTTGCACCCGGAAATCAAAGATTCCTTTTAGGACGCCAAAAATATAAGCGAAAATTAAAGTCGGAACGATCAAAAGCAGACTCTTCCAGGCCTTGCCCGCAATCCGGTGGGCATACGATTCGCCAGGGACAAACTCCCCGAGATCAGGATTTTCTTTAATAAAAGCAAAGAAACCTTTGATATTGTCAATATGCTTGTCCAATTCATAATGATAGCTTGCGGATTCAAACTGTCCGCCCTGACCAGTCTGGTATTCCGTCGTAACCGGCAAAAACAAAATCCCGATAAACAAAAATACACAGACAATCCATAACACAAATTGCTCGATTGCCCTTTTAAAATGAACCATGAAGCCTCCTGATGGACTTTAATATAATTTTTTTATGCACAACTATCTTTCTCTCAATCTCCCAAATCCTCATAATGGTCGCCTTCTTCGGGCATTTTCGCATCCGGCACCCCAATATCCACCTGCTTGATTTCACTCTCATTAACAGAATAAGAGTAAATCCAGTCCGGCTCATTGGCGAACCTGACTTGCAGCTGATATGGACTATAGCTCCTGCTCGTCGGGTAACTGATCTCGAACTTTTCTCCCGGATACATTTTGTTTAGGTATTCAGTCAGTTGTTCCATCTTGACCTCACGCTGATAGTCAATCCATAAAGGACGGATCCCAAAGAAAGCCAGCTCCAGCACTAATACAATCAAGACCACCTTGATCGCATTTTTTCTCCTTCTGTGCGGCAAAAAATAACCAACAATCAAAATTAACAAGAGCAAACCCAAAGCCATCAATATCTCAATAACCGTTATCGGATGCATTCTTACACCAGCCCTCTTTCTAGCACTAGTTATATTTTACCATTTTTAATTTTTCTGAAAAGTGTTATTTTAATTTGACCTTGATAGAGTTATAGGATTTTATGCAGATGGAGAGTAAGACTTTCTGAAGATAACCCGGTTTTATGTGTCCCCGTCTACTTGCGAGGCCAAGAGTTAGTGCATAAATTGCTATATTTGACCCGTTTTTTCCTCTCCCCACCTAACCGGGAACATATCCTTCTTTATATGTGACCGTTTCCTCTTCTCTTCACCCAACGGGAAACATATCCCTTCTTCATGTGACCGAACTGGCAACTACCCCCTGGCCAAAGTGGATAACATCAAAAAAGACGAAGCCCCCGGCTTCGTCTCTTCTTCTTAATGTACCTTCTTTTTGGACATATACAAAAATGCTTTGATCATAAAGTAACTGACCTCATCTGGCAGCAGTTCCTTGATTGGCTTGAGCCTGTCGCGGCCGGCTTCTGCTACGGCCCGCTCCAGGTCATCGATGAACTTGGCAGGAATCAGCACTTCATAGTCTACTTCCATTCCTTGCTGAATGCATTGGATCAGGTGATTTTCGACTGTGCTTTCCACCAGCTCGCGCCTGGCGGCAATCTCAGCCACGGTCAGTTTCTCCTGATGCAGCTTGTAGGTTTCGAGATGAGAATCACCAACAGTTTTTTTCGCCGGTTTCTTCACCGGTTCAGCTACAGCATTCACCACGGGCTGACGCTCGGGGTGCTCCTCGCAGAACTCGATGATCTTCTGAATAAATGGGGCTCCATACTTCTGCAATTTATGCTCTCCCACTCCAGCCACACCCAGGAACTCACCATCTGTCAGCGGCAGCTTCAGACACATATCCTTCAGAGAGGAATCGGAGAAAATCACAAATGGCGGCACTTTTTCCGCAGCTGCAATTTCTCGCCGCAACTCTCGCAGTTCTTCAAATAACGGATCATCGTTCGAAACCTGCTTGACCCGGACAGCTTCCTTCCTGAACACCTTCGTCTTGCCGAGCAAAACATCCTTCCCTTTTTCCGGGACAAAAATCGTCGGGTAGGTGCCGTGCTCGACACCAATCAGTTCCTGTGAAATCAGGAACTCGATCAGGTCATTCACCTGCTTTGTGCTCCGGTTCTTCATCAATCCGTATGTCGGCAGTTTATCAAGCCGGAACTCAAGCACCTTCTTATTTCGCGAGCCGGTCAAAACGTTCGCTGTCATTGCCTTGCCGTATTTCTGGCCCATCCGAATGATGCACGACAGCACCATTTGCGCATCCTTCGTGACTTCCTCCGTTTCACGGGAGTCGGTACAGTTGCCGCAGCGTCCACACGGCTCCGCTTCACTCTCGCCAAAATAATGGAGGATATAGGATTGCAGGCATTCCTCGGTATGGCAGTAGCCGACCATTTGCTGCAGTTTTTCCAATTCAGGCGCCATCCGCTCGCGATCCGCGGACTGGTCAATCAAAAAGCGCTGCACCTGGACATCCTGGGACGAATACAGCACGACACATTCACTATCCAGGCCATCACGACCGGCACGGCCTGCCTCCTGATAATAGCTCTCCATATTCTTCGGGAGCTGAAAATGGAGGACATAACGGATATTGCTTTTGTCTATGCCCATCCCGAACGCCGAAGTCGCGACCATCACAGTGGCTTCATCCTGTAAAAAACGTTCCTGTTCGCGGTTCCGGTCTTCATCATTCATGCCTGCGTGATAGCGGGCGGCATTGAAGCCTTCCTTCTGCAGCCACTCATAAAGCTGGTCGACATTCTTCCGTGTCGCCGCATAGATGATGCCTGCTTCCTTTTCATTCTTTTTGATAAAGTCTTTTAAATAAGCCTGGCGGTCCTGGCCTTTTACGACGGAAAAGCTCAGGTTGCTGCGCTCGAACCCTGTAATTACAGTATTTTCAGGGTTTATTTTTAGCGAGGCACAAATGTCTTCCCTTACCTTTGGTGTCGCAGTGGCCGTCAACGCGAGCACGATCGGCTTTCTCGGCAGACGATCGGCAAGTCCGGATATTTGCAGATAGCTTGGGCGGAAATCGTGCCCCCACTGGGAAATACAGTGCGCTTCGTCGACGGCGATCAGCGGAATTTCCATGTCCTGCAGGTCATCGATGAACTCCCAGGATCCAAGCCGCTCGGGCGCGATGTACAACAGCTTGTACTTTCCATTCCTGGCGTCATCCATCCGGCTGGCAGCTTCGCCGGCCGTCAGCGAACTGTTGATATACGTTGCCGGAATTCCATGCTGGATGAGCGTGTCCACCTGGTCCTTCATCAAAGAAATCAACGGAGAAATGACGATGGTCGTCCCTGGCAGCACGAGTGCCGGGATTTGATAGACGATTGACTTACCTCCGCCTGTCGGCATGACACAGACCGTATTCTTTCCTTCAAGCACAGACGTGATCGCCTGGTCCTGTCCTCGGCGGAATGAGGAATAGCCAAAATGGTTTTGCAATAATTCTTGGGCTTTTTGCAGCATTATGGTGGCTCCTTTCAGTGAGAAAAAGTGGGGGAATGTTGAGGAAATACTCTTCCATTGTAACAGATATACAGCAAAAATGCCCTGCCCCGATTAGGAGCAAAGCACTTTATTTTACGATTCTTCTTCCAGTAATCTTGGCAGACAAATTTTAATCGTTGTACCTTCGCCAGGCTTACTCTTAATATCAATCCGGCCATGGTGAAGGTCGATGATTCTCTTGCAGGTAATCAGCCCCAGCCCGGTCCCTTTTTCCTTTGTTGAATAAAATGGTTCGAACAACCGGTTGAACCTAGATTCCGCGATTCCACAGCCCTTATCGATGATTGTCACCATCACAGAATCTGAGCCATTTTCTTCAAGCCTTACTTCGATAAAATGCCCGTTATCCTCGGTTGCCTCGATCGAGTTTTGCAGCAAATTAATCAGTACCTGTTTCATTTGCTTGCGGTCGCAATTCAAGAAAACTTCCGAATCGGACTCCAATCCTATTTCTATACTTTTAAGGTTGGCCTGAGGTGCCATGAAGTGAATGCATTCCTGTAATAGCTTATGGAAATTTGTTTGCTGAAAATTGACATGTTCACTTGGTTTCGCAATGAACATGAACTCATTGACGATTTCATTGATCCGGTCCATCTCATCCAGCATGATGTCCAGGTACGGCACTAAAGTCGGGTCCGCCACACTTTCTTTGACGATTTTCGCAAAACCTTTCAGTGATGTGAGCGGATTCCGGATTTCGTGTGCGATGCCTGCCGCTAATTCACCAACTACGGAAAGCTTCTCCATCTGCTGGACCTGCTTTTCCCGCGCTTTTTCCTTTGTAATGTCTATGGTCGTCCCAATTACCTCCACTGTCACTCCGTTTTGCCGGACGGGATTCAAGACAGCCAGATAGTGGACATCACCCATGTTGCCTTCATAGTTGACATGCTCCCCGTTCCAAGCCTCTTCATAAAAAGCTGCCTTACGGAGAGCCTGTTCAGGCGGAAGGAACTCAAACAAGGTTTTCCCCACAATTAATTCAGGGCAAAGACCGACTTTTTCAATCAGTTTGCCTTCAATAAATGTATGGATGAAGGTGTTGTCTTTCTTTTCGAACTTGAAAATAAAGCCTGTTTCTCTTGGAATGAACTGCTCATAATCCACCTTGCACTTCTGATCATTCACACGGCAACACCCTTATAGTATAAATTCGTTCCCTAATAATTCTTTATTTTCAAGGGGAATTCCTTTGGAAAAAATATGTATTTTTGCAGACACATGAAAAAGCTGCCTCTTCTCAGGAAGCAGCCCTTTTCATTACATATTCTCTCCAGTCATCTCCATGACCTTTTCATTACATATTCTCTCCAGTCATCTCCATGACCTTTTCATTACATATTCTCTCCAGTCATCTCCATGACCTTTTCTCTCACTTCTTCTATATTACGCATTTTGTTGTCCCAGCATTTCTGGCTGAGGTCCACAGGGTATTCTTCAGGATTCAGCATGCGTGTGTATTCTTCCCAAAGAACGCCGAGGCAATAAGTTGAATGCTTGCGGACTTCATCCAGGCTTGGCTGTTCATACACAAGCTTGCCATCCTTAAAAATGTCATGATGCAAATCCCTGGCGTCAAAATTGGTGACAAATTTGCTGACAAAGGTGTGAACCGGGTGGAACATCTTCAGGCGCCTTTCCTGCTGCGGATTTTCACCTTCAAGTGTGATATAGTCCCCCTCGGAACGATTATTGGCTTTGTTGATGATCCTATACACATTTTTGATTCCAGGCGTGGTCACTTTTTCAGGATTCGAGGAAATCTTGATCGTGTCCTCCATCCTTCCATCAGACTGCTCGACTGATACAATTTTATAAACAGCACCGAGCGCAGCCTGTTCATAGGCGGTGATCAGCTTCGTGCCGACTCCCCAAATATCAATTTTTGCGCCCTGGGCTTTCAGGTTCATGATCGTGTATTCATCCAGGTCACTGGAAGCCACAACTTTTGCATCCTTAAAACCTGCTTCATCCAGCATTTTGCGCGCTTCCTTGGAAAGATATGCAAGGTCACCGCTGTCGAGGCGGATCCCGATGAAATTGATTTTGTCGCCAAATTCCCTGGCGACCTTTATTGCGTTCGGCACACCGGACCTTAGCGTATCATACGTATCAACGAGGAATACGCAGTCCTTATGCGTTTCAGCGTATTTTTTAAAAGCGGTATAATCATCCTTGTAGGCCTGTACCATGGAATGCGCATGAGTCCCGGCGGTTGGAATTCCGAAAAGCTTGCCCGCACGTACATTACTGGTCGAATCGAAGCCTCCGATATAGGCAGCGCGAGTGCCCCAGAGCGCCGCATCCAGTTCATGCGCCCGGCGCGTACCAAACTCCATCGCCACTTCAGACTTCACCACCTGCTTGATACGGGAAGCCTTTGTCGCAATCAATGTCTGGTAGTTGACGATGTTCAGCAGCGCTGTCTCAATCAGCTGGGCTTCAGCAAGCGGAGCATCCACCCGAATCAGCGGCTCATTAGCAAAAACAATCTCTCCCTCCTGCATAGAACGGATCGAGCCAGTGAATTTCAAGTCTTTTAAAAAGGCAAGGAAATCTTCACCGAACTTTCCTTCCTCTCTTAAATATTGAATATCATCCTCTGTGAAGCCAAAGTTCTCGATGTACTGGATGATCTTTTCAAGGCCTGCAAACACGGCATATCCATTGCCGAAAGGAAGCTTGCGGAAAAACAAATCAAACACCGCGCGGCGATTATGGACGCCATCACGCCAGTATGTTTCCATCATATTTAACTGATATAAGTCCGTATGGAGCATCAAGCTATCATCTGTGAATTTCGTACTCATCAAAAAACCTCCAAATTAACTGCATCTAATTCATCGTGGCTGCTGCATGGATTTCGTTATCAATCTTAAACATGGAAAGTCGACTTCCCTTTTACTGCTTTCCAAGTCATAGCCACGTAATCATGATCCTATCTGACTTCTGCCCCGATCGAGCTTTCGAAATGACGGAGCGACCATTCATGGCCGACCTGGTCAAAAGAAGCTACCGCATTCTTATACACTATAACCTTAAAGCCCTTATTGTAAGCATCAACCGCTGTATGCAGCACGCAAATATCCGTGCATACCCCGACAAGATGCACCTCCGTGATGCCCCGCTCGCGCAGCTTTATTTCCAGGTCCGTACCGGCGAACGCTGAATACCTTGTCTTGTCGATATAATACACATGGTCCAGATGCTTGTTTTCTTCATAAACCTCTTGAAGGCTGCCGTACAAATCTCTTCCCCTTGTCCCGCGGATATTATGAGGCGGGTACAATTTTGTCTCCGGATGGAATTCATCCCCTTCATCATGGACATCGATCGCGAAAACAACATAATCACCATTTTTGATGAATTCCTTCGTCACGCCAACCAGATTCTCTTCAATTGCCTGGCCAGGATCCCCGCAAGTCAGCCGCCCATCATCCGCCACAAAGTCATATGTATAGTCGATATTGATCAACGCCTTCTTCCCCATTATGTATCCACATCCTTTTATCTTATTATCTATTATTTTCTTCCAAATATGATTTTCAGGCAAATTTTTCATATCAAATGCCGATGATTTGGTGCATTTATTTTTACCTTTGTCACTGCTGATTTCAAAAAAAATTTGGTTTAGGAATATATTCAAATTCTTAGGAATATATCTGTAGGTTTAAGGAATATAATTAATTTTTAAAGAATATAATCCCTTTTTAAGGAATATCCTTCTATACCCTATTTCAAAACGCAAAAAAACCACTCCAGCACAGGAGTGGTTTCCGATCATTCTGCTTTGAAGTTCAATTCCAGGTTCTCCGGACGGTCTTCTGGACGGATTTCGTCGAGCGGCACGTAGACTTCGATGTGCCTGAACAGGTTTTCGAATTCGGCTGGAAGGTTTCCGCCGTATTCTCCGTCGAGGTTCAGCTGGACTGTTTCCTTCGAATGTACCTTAATCCGGTTTGCTTGCGTGTAAATTACGCCTGGGTCATTTATGTGTTCACCACGAACTGCAAGTGAAGCAATCCGGATAAAATCAGCCAGGTTCGTCTTTTTCAAAATCAACAGCGAGAACATACCGTCATTGATTGAAGAGTTTGGTGCCAGTCGCTCAAAGCCGCCGACCGAGTTCGTCAGCCCGACGAGGAACATCATGACCTCACCTTCATACAGCTTGCCATCATACTCAATTGTCACATGTGATGCTCGGATCGATGGCAGCATCTCGATTCCTTTTAAATAGTATGCAAGCTGGCCGAGCATCGTCTTGAGCTTGCTTGGAACTTCGTATGTCAGCTCAGTCAGCCTGCCGCCGCCTGCGATATTTATGAAATATTTATCGTTGATCCGGCCTACGTCAACCGGGATCGTTTGCCCTTTTACAATGATGTCGACCGCTGCCTCTATATCCCGTGGAATATGCAGTGCGCGGGCAAAGTCATTCGTTGTGCCAACTGGAATGACGCCAATTTTTGGGCGGTATTCCTGCTCGGCGATTCCATTGACCACTTCATTGATCGTTCCATCTCCACCTGCCGCAATCACCAGGTCATACTTGCGCTCGACTGCAATCCTCGCAGCCTGCGTCGCATCACCCTCGCATGTCGTTGCATGGCATGATGTCTCATAGCCGGCATTCTCCAGCCTCACCAGCACTTCCGCAAGATGCTTTTTAAAAACTTCACGGCCTGAAGTCGGATTATAAATGATTCTTGCTCTTTTCATACCCATCATCCTACTTAATATGGTTTTTGATTCCATCATTTTACATCATAGCTCATATTTTCAATCCAAGCAATGACCCGGATATATCATAAACTACTTTACACCTATTTGCCAAAAAGAAACTCAGTATTTAATCAAAGTGTTAACTATCGTATTTTTCAGAAAAACTCTTTCAATCATACCATTTATTTTTTACAATACAGGGAGGGTGGTTACATAATTTGGCAATACCCCCGAAGACAAAACCATCAGAACCTCTAATCTAGATTAAAAGGGTGACTTTTTATGATCTGGCTGATTCTCCTGGCTGCTTATTTAATTGGCTCGATTCCGACAGCATTAGTGGTCGGCAAATACTTTTTCCATGTAGATATTAGGGATCATGGCAGCAAAAATCCGGGCGCTACCAATACACTGCGGGTGATGGGCAAAAGAGCTGCCATCGTTGTCCTGCTGATTGATGTGGCAAAAGGAATGCTGGCTGCCTCACTCCCGCTGATGTTCAATGTCCCGGTTGAACCCTTGTATGCCGGATTGATTGCGGTTATAGGCCATTGCTTCCCGATTTTCGCAGGATTCCGCGGCGGAAAGGCAATCGCCACGACAGCCGGCGCTCTGCTGATTGTTGATATCGGGATGTTCCTGGCCGTCTATGTAACATTTTTCGCCGTCATTTTCCTGACCAAATATGTATTTATGGGCTCCATCTCGGTTGGAATCGCGATGCTGGTCTATTCGTTCTTCTCACCCGACATCAATGAAGTACTTATTTTCACCGCTTTTATTATATTTTTAATTTTTCTGCACCGGTCAAATTTGCAGAACTTTTTCAATGGCATAGAACCGAAGATCAATGATAAAAAAGTGAAGGGAGACCGCCTTCCCCCTAAAAGACTTTGACGAATACCATGGTTATCAATCCATGGTTTTCTTATTTTCTATAAATATATTAATAAAGTAAATTACTATTTATCGAATAACTTTTTTAGCGAAAAAATAGATTGTTAATCATTTATGCAAAATGATAGAATATTAATTGTATTAGCAATATTTTTTTAATATTCTTTCACAATAATAAAGGGGGAAAGACTATGTCCAATGAAATGTACCAAATCATTGCCATCGGGATCTATATGGCCGCGATGCTTTATATCGGCTGGTATTCCTACAAAAAGACGAGCAATCTGACTGACTACATGCTCGGCGGCAGATCGCTCGGTCCGGCAGTAACAGCACTAAGCGCCGGAGCAGCTGACATGAGCGGCTGGCTTTTGATGGGTCTTCCAGGGGGAATTTATGTAAGCGGTTTAGCGAATGCATGGATTGCCATCGGATTGACCGTCGGTGCGTATCTCAACTGGCTTTATGTAGCACCTCGACTTCGCTCATACACACATGTGGCGAATGACTCCATCACGATTCCTAGCTTCCTTGAAAACCGTTTTAAAGATGATACAAAGCTTTTAAGAATTGTATCCGGTATTGTTATTCTTCTATTCTTTACTTTCTACGTTTCCTCCGGAATGGTCGCCGGAGCTGTTTTCTTCGAGAGTTCATTCGGCCTTGACTACCATACCGGCTTATTGCTTGTTTCTGCAGTAGTTGTTGCGTACACACTATTCGGCGGATTCCTTGCTGTCAGCTACACAGATTTCATTCAGGGAATGATGATGCTTCTCGCCCTGCTTCTCGTGCCAATTATCGGCTTCGGCAAAACCGGCGGCCCGGCGGAGACATTTGATACCATCCGTTCGATTGACCCTGCATTGCTTGATTTATTCAAAGGTACAACTGTGCTCGGAATCATATCAACTGCAGCATGGGGCCTTGGCTACTTCGGACAGCCACATATTATCACCCGTTTCATGGCAATCACATCGATAAAAGAAACAAAGAGTGCGAGAAGAATCGGTATGGGATGGATGATTTTCTCCTTATTGGGAGCCATACTAACAGCGTTGATCGGTCTTGCTTATTTTACACAGAATCCAGATGTTAAACTCGATAACCCTGAGGCAGTCTTCATCGTGCTCGGTCAAATCTTCTTCCATCCATTATTCGCTGGCCTTATGCTGGCAGCTGTCCTTGCTGCAATCATGAGCACAATCTCGTCTCAGTTGATCGTAACGTCCAGCGCACTCACTGAGGATTTATACAAAATCTTATTCAAAAAAGAAAAATCTGATAAGCAATACGTATTTTTCGGACGTATGGCGGTACTCGTTGTAGCGATTATCGCTGCTGCCCTTGCCTGGGTCCAGAACGATACAATCCTTGGCCTCGTTGCCTACGCATGGGCAGGCTTCGGCGCAGCCTTCGGACCGATCATCCTGCTCAGCCTATACTGGAGAAAGATGACCAACTGGGGCGCAATCCTCGGTATGGTTGCCGGTGCTGCAACAGTAGTCATCTGGAGCAATGTCGGCTTGAGCGATGTCATGTACGAAATCGTACCAGGCTTCATTATCAACCTGGTTGTTTCCGTAGTTGTCAGCCTTGTTACTTATAGACCAAACCCTGAGATTGAAAAAGAGTTTGATATGAGTGTAGAAAACTTAAAGTCTTAAAACAGGTGCCACAGAGATCCTTTCTCTGTGGTATTTTATTTTGGAACCGATAAAATCTGACAGGAAATTACATCTGCATACTCGAATTCATATAGAAACAATTAAACTTGAGGGGCAAATGATGAAGAGAAAGCTATTAATCTACGGAACAGCTGCAGTATTGCTTTTGACTGTATTGATCGCCATGGACCGCTATAAATTATATAAAGAGGAAAAGCCGCCTGTACCAATCGTAACGGTGAATGGACAGGAGATTCCACAAATTCTCGGCCAATATAATTGGCATGGTACCAAAACGGAGAAAATGAATCCGCTCAAAGCCATGGCTGGCATGAATCCATCCAGGGTGAAGGAAAGAGAAACACTAGAAGTCTCATTTCCTCCAGAAATAGTCCCTGATTCCATTTTAATCACCCAGGTAAATACATTACCAGGCATGGAAAAGAAGACTGTTAAAGGGACCAGCATTCCCATTCCAAAAAATCCTTACATGGAAAGAACCTATTTTAAGATAAAAGCGATATGGGGAAAGGAATTTAGTACTTACTATGTGAAGCTGGATATCGAAGAACTTCCGCCCCTATATGATTTTTTATCAAAGGATCCTGAAAAGCTTGCTGTCCTTGCGATTGTTCCACGTGGAGAGTCAGAAAAGTTTGACATTCCTGATGAGGTAAAGGAAAAGCTTGATTCCTTTCAGATATCAGATGATTTGGAGGAATTGAAAAAGACACATTATTCAGAGCTTCACTTATATACAGCACCAATATACTTGATCTTTAATACAGAATTTCTTCAGCAGACGGTCGAGGATAAAGAATCATTGATCAGAATACTAAAGTATGGTGACCGGCAATAATCCAAATTAAGCTCTGATAGAAGAGCCTCAGACTGTAGACAAACTCGATTAAAACCCGGATTGTCTACAGTCTTGCCAGCCGTCCTCGAACAGATTCCCTCTTTCCCGGGAAATATCGACAAAAAAGCTGGCGATTGGTTCGCCAGCTTTCGCTATTATCTCTTATTCAATTCTTCAACAAGCAATTTGTTTACTAGCGGAGGGTTTGCCTGGCCTTTTGTCGCTTTCATGATCTGGCCGACAAGGAAGCCTTTCGCCTTGTCCTTGCCGCCTTTGAAATCCTCAACAGATTGCGGGTTGGCGTCGATGATTTCGGTGATGATTTTTAGCAGCGCACCTTCATCGGAGATTTGCACAAGACCCTTCTCTTTGACGATTTGCTCGGGGTCGCCGCCTTTTTCGATCAATTCCTTGAATACCTGCTTGGCAATCTTGGAAGAAATGGTGCCATTCTCAATCAACTTAATCAAGCCGGCAAGACCTTCAGGAGTCAATGCCGTTTCATGCAGCTCTTTCGATTCAGCCTTGAGGTAAGCTGAGAATTCGCCCATCAGCCAGTTGGATGCCTGCTTAGGGTCTGCTCCTGCTTTCACAGCCGACTCAAAGAAATCAGCCATTTCCTTAGAAACAGTCAAGACTTCAGCATCATAAGCCGGCAATCCCATATCCTCGACATATCGCTTCTTGCGCTCGTCCGGAAGCTCAGGAATTTCTGCACGTACTCTCGCTTTCCATTCTTCATCGATGTAAAGATCAGGCAGGTCAGGCTCAGGGAAATAACGATAGTCATCCGATCCTTCTTTTACACGCATTAAGATGGTCGTGTTCGACGCATCATCGTAACGGCGTGTTTCCTGCTGGATTTCGCGGCCAGCCAGGATTTCCTCTTCCTGGCGCTTCTCCTCGTACTCAAGGCCTCTGCGAACGAAGTTGAAGGAGTTCAGGTTCTTAAGCTCGGTTTTCGTTCCGAATTCCTCCTGGCCAACCGGCCTGATTGAAATGTTCGCATCACAGCGGAGCGAACCTTCTTCCATCTTGCAATCCGATACACCCGTATACTGGATGATAGACTTTAACTTCTCCAGATATGCATATGCTTCATCCGGAGTGCGTATATCGGGCTCCGATACGATCTCCACGAGCGGCGTTCCCTGGCGGTTGTAGTCCACTAGTGAATACCCATTGCCGTGCGTCAGTTTTCCGGCATCCTCTTCCATATGGATGCGGGTAATGCCGATTTTCTTTTTATAGCCATTAACCTCGATTTCGATCCATCCGTTTTCACCGATTGGCTTATCGAACTGGGAAATCTGGTAGGCTTTCGGGTTGTCCGGGTAAAAATAGTTCTTGCGGTCAAATTTCGTGTGATCTGCAATTTCGCAGTTCAAAGCCATAGCGGCTTTCATAGCGTAATCGACTGCTTTCTTATTCACGACCGGCAGTACACCCGGATAGCCAAGGTCGATCACGGTTGTATTTGTATTCGGCTCAGCACCAAAATGGTTCGGACTCGCCGAAAAGATTTTCGAATCTGTTTTCAATTCAACATGGACCTCTAGGCCAATTACCGTTTCAAACTTCATCATATTCACCCCTTTACAGTTCAGGTTGCTGTTTATGGAATTCTGTTGCCTGCTCGAAGGCATGGGCAACTTTATATACTGTACTTTCATCGAAATGGCGTCCGATGATTTGCAATCCAAGCGGCAGCCCTTTATCAAATCCGCACGGAACCGAAATGGCCGGAACCCCTGCCAGGTTGACTGGGATCGTTAAAATATCGTTTGCGTACATCGTCATCGGGTCCCGTGTATTCTCGCCAAGTTTGAATGCTGGCGTCGGTGTTGTCGGTCCAACAATGACATCATATTGTTCGAATACTTTTTCAAAGTCCTGCTTGATCAGAGTACGGACCTTCTGGGCTTTTTTGTAATAAGCATCATAATAACCAGAGCTGAGCGCAAACGTGCCAAGCATGATCCGGCGCTTGACTTCCTCGCCGAAGCCTTCTGCGCGAGTCTTTTTATACATTTCAATCAGATTCTCCGCGTTTGGTGTACGGTAGCCGTAGCGCACGCCATCAAAGCGCGCCAGGTTCGCGGACGCTTCGGATGAAGATAAAAGATAATAAGTAGCCAAAGCATACTTGGAGTGCGGCAGGGACACCTCTTCCCATTTCGCTCCAAGTCGCTCAAGGACTTCAAGTGCGTCCATTACCGATTTACGCACCTCTTCGTCGACACCTTCTCCGATATATTCCTTTGGAACGGCAATCTTCATTCCTTTTATATCGCCAGACAGGGAACCGATATAATCAGGGATATCCACTTTTGCAGAAGTTGAATCCATCTCATCGTGGCCCGCAATTGCTTTTAACAGATAGGCATTGTCTTCAACATTTCGTGTGATTGGCCCGATCTGGTCCAAAGAAGACGCGAACGCGATCAATCCGAAGCGGGAAACAAGTCCGTATGTTGGCTTCATGCCAACCACTCCACAGAATGATGCCGGCTGTCGGATTGATCCACCTGTATCAGAACCCAAAGAGAACAGCACTTCACCTGCTGCTACTGAAGCAGCGGAACCACCGGAAGAACCACCTGGAACACGCTCAAGGTTCCATGGATTGAGCGTCTTTTGGAATCCAGAGTTTTCATTCGATGACCCCATCGCAAACTCGTCCATGTTCAGCTTGCCGATCGTCACCGTATCTGCCTGTTTCAGCTTCTGGATGACCGTCGCATCGTAAATAGGATTGAAGTTTTCGAGAATCTTGCTCGCTGCTGTCGTGCGCAGGCTATTTGTGACGATATTGTCCTTGATTCCGATTGGCAGGCCGTATAATGCGTTGGTTGGAGCGTTTTGCACGGCCTTATCATCCAAAGCCTTCGCTGCTGCCCTGGCATTGTCTTCATCCAATGTCAAAAACGCCTGTACCTTGCCTTCAACCTCGCCAATTCGCTTGAACGATTCGTCGACCAGGTCGGAAACACTAAGGTCTCTTTTATGTAAAAGCTCATGAAGCTCCGAAATCTTATGTTCAAATAAACTCATCGCTGGTCCTCCTACTCCATAATTCCAGGTACTTTGATCTGCCCATCCTGGTGCTCAGGCGCATTCTTTAAAACCTCTTCGCGCGGAAGGCCCTTTTCGGCGCGGTCCTCGCGCATAACATTCTTTATTTCAAGCACGTGAGCAGTCGGCTCCACATGATCCGTATCCAGCTCATTCAACTGTTCTGCGTAGGTAATGATTTTGTCCAGCTGGTCTGTCAGCATTTGCGCCTCATCCTCGGTAATCGCCAGTCTTGCCAGGTGTGCGACATGCTTTACTTGTTCCTCTGAAATCCTTGACATAATAGCACCTCCATTTTAAATCGTCAGACAATAATAATGATCATAGCAAAGTTTTCCGCGTTAAAGCAATACAAGCCTTGCTGTTTGTACTATTTTAACATGAGAGGTGGGTGATCGCAGGAAAGAAAACGATTTTGTGGGATATTTAAATGAAAAGCATGAATGATAAGGTGAAAATGATGGTTTTACCTTGAAAGAGTTAAGTTTTAACACTGAAAAATTTCTTCCACTCTCTGAATTGAATCACTTGAATAAAGAAGAGAATGGCGATCTCACCATTCCCATCTCTCACTGTCACATTAAGGTCTGAACTCGCCCAACTCGTTTTTTATAACTCTTGTGTGGAGTTACCACTGACTTCTAGTGCCATTCTTAAATATTCCACAAATACTATCGACTGCTCTTTGATTTTCAGATCTGCCTTCGATAACATGGCATTATCTACTGCTAAGCCGTCGATGAACGTAATGATCGAACGGGCAATGATTTCATGATCAAACCTCGAGCTAAATTCACCGCTTTTTTGGCCATGTTCAATAATATTCGCAAATATCTTCAAACCATTACCATATCGAGTTGCTCCGTATTCTCTCCTGTGTACATCATTTCTTCCGATTATAAAATACTCAAGTTTTGCCGGCGCCAGAGGATCCATTTCATCATCAGGCTTTCCGTCGTCTCCAAACATGGTTTTCATGAGCATATTCCAATAAGAGGTAGCATTTTGTTTTACCATTTCCAGCGTATCCTCTAATTCTATGTCTAATGCTTCTTCCAGGAATGTTTCAAACACATCTTCTTTACTAGAAAAATATTGATACAGGCCCCCTCTGCTTACATTCGCAGCATCCATGATGTGCTTCATCGTGGCCCGCTCGTAACCATGCTCGATGAAAACCTCCTTGGCCGCCTGCAAAATATCAGCTCGACGCTGTTTCAGGTGCTCCTGACTTACTTTCGGAGACATTCGTTCTCCCCCGTTCAATGCTGCTTTTAAAGATTAACCCAATGATTGAGACTGCAATCAACAAAAAGCCGGTAATCACAAATGTCGGGATGACTCCCAGCACGGTAGCAAGCAAACCGCCAGCCAGCGGGCCAATGATCGTTGCCGTTGTGGTCACGCTATTCAAAACGCCGAATACCCTGCCTGTCATGTGAACAGGAGTTTCTGTCTGGACCGCAGCCTGAAACGGAATGAAGACGAAACCGGCTGAAAATCCTGCTAACATCCCTAATGCAGGGCCCCATAAAGCTGGCAGCGCTAAATCCAATCGTGTCAATACAGCCATCATACTAAAACTGACACCAATTCCGCAAACACCAATAAACAACAGGATTAGCGCATTGTAGTCCGTTTTTTTAGCCAAAAGCAGTCCGGTCAGGAACATCCCGACTCCAGATGCTGTAACAATATAACCAAACAAATCAGGTGAAGCATTCGATAATTCCCTCAATAAAACAATAATTTGTGAGTCGGACAGCTGCAGAATCAGCAGGCTGACTCCTAAAACAATCATACCGACGATTAAGTAACGACTGCCTTTGATAAACCTGATTCCTTCCATGAAATCTTTTTTAAAAGAAGAAGCCTCCTTAGTCTCAGACTCAATCGGCTTTGCAATTGCCTTTGGCAAAGCAAACAGCAGCAGCGCCGAAATGATAAAGGTACCGGAATCGATAAAAAACACTAGCTGTGTTCCAAAAGCCGAGACTAACAGGCCGCTTAACAATGGGCCCAGCACCTTTGTACCGGAATCAATCATGGAGGTGATGGACATTGCGCTTTTCATACTTTCCTGATGTACCAGTTCTTTAAGCTTGCCGTTCTTTGCCGGGACAAATATCGCCGAGAGCATTCCGACGATGAACAAACAAATATACACAGTCCATAAAGATTCAGCATAGGCGAGGGCAAGAATCAGTCCGGCCCTGATCAAATCTGAAAAGATCATTAATGACTTCCTGTTAAACCTGTCAGCAATCGTTCCGGTAAATGGGCCAAGAAGTGCCATAGGAACTGCAAGACACAGAATGATAAAAGAAACCTCCATTGGTGATGCTTCCCATTTCAATCCTACCATCGTGATGATCGCCACAACACTCAACCAGTCACCAATACTTGATATTAACTGTGCCAGCATTAATGTGATAAAGCCCTTATTCTTTAAAAGACCGTCCATCATCATCCCCCCAGATTAAAACGACATCAGTGTCGTTTTACTTATTATCATTATAACGACACACACGTCGTTTTAGAATGGATTTTTGTGAATTTTTCGAAAAAATAATACTCAAAAAAAAGAGCCACCTAATGTAAGGCTGCTCATTTCCTAAATAACTTACCAAAACCAGATAAGAAACCCTTTTTCTTGGCCGGCGCTGTTTGGATCACAGGTTTCTTTTTACCGAGATAAATATCCTCCTTATCGATGGCATGGTCATGTGCTAAAACAAGTCCCAACTCAGAATCATAATCCTTATTGGTCACGATCGTAAACTCGATACCCCGTTTTTCTGCCGCTTTAATGTATTCCGATAAATATCGATATGATATATTGCCGTTTAAAAAGAGATGGGCATCGCAGTTTTCATCCATCAGCTGCTCAACTTCCGGTTCAACGCCCTTCCTCATAACCTCTCCCTGAGTAAGTGCGATGACAACCCTTTCTCGCAAAGTCGTCAGGAACCTTCTTCTTTCATCAGGTTTCGTTTGCTTCGCACCATGGATCCCCTGCTGCAAATAATCATCCAGCTTGCTGTTGCTCAACCGGTCCACCTCCAACTTATTGTAACTATCGTTTATGTTTCGTTGTTTCCTTTTATATTACTCCTTCGTACCCACTGGGGCTAACCTTCTACTTTCCCCATCCATCGATGATGGACAGTTCTTTTGCTTTTCCTTCAATTTTTGTCCATTAGGGCCTTGATGATGGAAACTTTTTTCGTTTTCCACTGAATTTCTGTCCATCATAGCCTTGATGACGGACAGTTCTTTCGCTTTTGCTTCGATTTCTGTCCGTCATAGTCCCGATGACGGACACTTTTTTCACTATCCACTGGATTTCTGTTCATCATAGCCTTGATGATGGACAGTTTTGACATTTTCATCTCAATTTTGTCCATCATGTTTTTAATGAGCGCCAAAAACCATGCTTCTGTTTCGTTTTCCATCCGAAACGAAACAGAAGCATCCTCCACTAATACTATGTATGTTCCCGCCCATTTGTCTGTGCTAGTTTAAGGTTAACCTATTTTGAGCAAAAAAAACCTTCTCTTCGCAGCGAAGAGAAGGACACAAATAGGAGAATGCAAGGTGAAAAAATCAATAACTAGTATGGTAAATCCCTGCCTGAGTTGGAGGGCCCAGGCAGGGAGAAAACCCGTTAACCTCAGCCGATGGAACTGGCTGACAGATTCGTTTAAGAAGCAGTGAACTGCGCTTCTTCAGTAGACCCTTTTAGCGCGGTCGTTGAGGAGGTTCCTCCGGAAATGACCATTGATACATCATCGAAATAGCCTGTTCCGACTTCGCGCTGGTGTCTTGTTGCTGTGTAGCCGTGCTGCTCGCTTGCGAATTCAGCTTGCTGCAGCTCGGAGTATGCAGCCATGCCACGCTCTTTGTAGCCTCGAGCCAGTTCGAACATGCTGTGGTTCAGTGCATGGAAGCCTGCAAGTGTAACGAATTGGAACTTGTAGCCCATTTTGCCAAGCTCGACCTGGAATTTCGCGATTGTTTCGTCATCCAGCTTCTTTTTCCAGTTGAATGATGGTGAGCAGTTGTACGCAAGCAGCTTGCCAGGGAACTTTTCATGGATAGCTTCTGCAAAACGGCGAGCTTCTTCGAGATCAGGCTCGGAAGTTTCACACCAGACAAGGTCAGCATATGGAGCGTAGGCAAGCCCGCGGGCAATCGCCTGGTCGAGGCCAGCCTTCACACGGAAGAAACCTTCAGGCGTCCTGTCACCTGTGATGAACGGTGCATCATATGGATCGACATCGCTTGTGATCAAATCTGCCGCATTCGCATCCGTACGGGCAACAATCAGGGTTGGCGTACCCATGACATCCGCCGCAAGTCGGGCGGCAATCAGGTTGCGTACTGCTGTCTGTGTCGGAAGCAGTACTTTTCCGCCAAGATGTCCGCATTTCTTTTCCGAAGAAAGCTGGTCCTCAAAGTGAACGCCTGCCGCACCCGCTTCGATCATGCCCTTCATCAATTCGAACACATTCAGCTGACCGCCGAAGCCTGCTTCTGCATCCGCCACAATCGGTGCGAACCAGTCGATTGAATCGTCTCCCTCACCGTGAGTGATTTGATCAGCACGCTGCAAAGCCTGGTTGATGCGCTTAACAACAGCCGGTACGCTGTTCGCCGGGTACAAGCTCTGGTCAGGATACATATTCCCGGAAAGGTTCGCGTCTGCTGCTACCTGCCAGCCACTCAAGTAAATCGCCTTCAGGCCTGCTTTTACCTGCTGGACTGCCTGGTTGCCAGTCAAAGCGCCAAGTGCATTGACGAAGTCTTCTTCATTTACAAGCTTCCAAAGCTTCTCCGCACCGCGGCGTGCCAGTGTATACTCAATATCAATCGAACCGCGAAGCTTAATGACATCCTCCGCAGAATACGTTCTCTCCACTCCAGCCCATCTGCTATCCAATTCCCAACTTTCCTGCAATTGCTTTACACGATCTTGAGTCATTTTTTGTTCCTCCTAATGTTTGTATTATATGAATCTATCAATCTATTAAGCTAAAGCCTGATAGCCAGGCAATGTTAAAAACTCAACAAAATCATCATTTAAAATCAATTGATCAAACAGCCCTGCTGCCTGCTCAAACTTTCCGTTTTCAAATACCGCTGCGCCGACTTCCAGCTTGATTTTCTCAAGCTCCTCATCCTTCAGCTCATGGTACATGTCAACCGTCACTTTTCGGCCATTATCGAGAACTCCTTTTGGATGACGAATCCATTGCCACAGCTGGGCTCTGGAAATTTCCGCTGTAGCAGCGTCCTCCATCAGGTTATGGATTGGCGCTGCGCCGCGGCCGTTCAGCCAGCTGGCCACATACTGGATGCCGACATTGATATTCATGCGGACGCCCGCTTCTGTTATAGTGCCATCTGGTACAGCAAGCAGATCAGCTGCTTTAACCTCTACATCCATTTGCTTACCAGATTCTATCTGGTTCGGTTGCGGCATCTCTTTATTGAATGCCTCCATCGCAACTGGTACCAGCCCTGGATGTGCGACCCATGTGCCGTCGTGGCCATCGCGGGCCTCGCGTTCCTTATCAGCGCGGACCTTATTGAATGCTTCAGCATTTGCTTCCTCATCATTTTTGATCGGGATCTGTGCCGCCATGCCCCCCATCGCCGGTGCCTTGCGGCGGTGGCAAGTCTGGATGGTCAGTAAGGAATACGACCTCATGAATGGAACCGTCATCGTCACTTGTGATCGGTCCGGTAAAATCACATCATCCTGTGAACGCAGTTTTTTCAGATAGCTGAAAATATAATCCCATCGTCCGCAGTTCAAGCCAGCCGAGTGCTCCTTCAGTTCATATAAAATCTCATTCATTTCGAATGAAGCCAAAATCGTTTCGATCAAAACAGTTGCTTTAATCGTTCCCTGTGGAATGCCAAGATGGTTCTGTGCATAAACGAACACATCATTCCATAGGCGCGCTTCAAGGTGGCTCTCCATCTTAGGAAGGTAGAAGTATGGGCCTGTGCCCTGCTCCACCAGCTTTTTTGCATTATGGAAAAAGTACATCGCAAAATCGAATAATCCGCCGGAAATCGGGTTGCCATCGAGCAATACATGTTTTTCTTCCAGGTGCCAGCCTCTTGGGCGAACCATTAAAACAGCTGTTTCTTCATTCAATTGATACTTTTTTCCGTTAGGATTTTCAAAAGAGATTGTCCGGTTGACCGCATCCCTCAGATTGATCTGGCCTTCCACAATCGCTTCCCATGTCGGCGAAGTTGAATCTTCGCAATCTGCCATGAAAATTTTCGCTCCGGAATTTAGTGCGTTGATGATCATCTTCCTGTCTGTCGGACCTGTGATTTCCACCCGTCGATCCTGCAAATCTTTCGGCAGCGCCGCGATTGTCCACTCGCTTTCCCGAATGTGCTTTGTTTCTGGCAGGAAATCCGGAAGCCTGCCAGCATTGATTTCTTCCTGGCACTTTTCACGTGCTGCCAGAAGTTCTACTCTACGCTCACCAAAGTGCCGTTCAAGCCGCTCTACAAAATCAAGAGCCTCTGGTGTCAAAATTTCTTCGTATCCGCTTTTCATGCTGCCCACAATTTCAATTCCTGTAGTTTGTGTCGACATTTACTGTCTTCACCCCTTTGTTATAGTACAGTATCAATAACTCTAATATGTATTATATAACAGAGTTTTTAGATTGCAACTATTTTGCGAGATTTTTCTGAAAAATTTTTAAAATAGGTCTATAGCCCTTTATCCATAAATAGGTAAAGAGTGCAATTTTACTTATGAAGCATGCAATTAGGGAGTCAGTACGTGCAATTCTTCCTCTTTTCGGTGCATTTAATAGCGGGGACGGTGCAATTCCTGTTCTTGACCTTGATCGTGCAATGAATGTTTCCAACGCAAAAAAATCCCCTTCTCTCGACGAGAAGGGGATCTCTAATCTGTATTAGTACATCTCAGAAGTAGTTTTTGCTTGCATGTGAAGCATCAGGTAGTCAGGTCCGCCAGCTTTTGAATCTGTTCCTGACATGTTGAAGCCGCCGAATGGCTGGTATCCAACGATTGCGCCTGTGCAGCCGCGGTTGAAGTAAAGGTTTCCGACATGGAAATCTTCGCGTGCCTTCTGGATGTTTTCACGGTTGCGCGTGATTACTGCTCCAGTCAGGCCGTATTCAGTGTTGTTCGCGATTTCAAGCGCATGGTCGAAGTCCTTCGCTTTTGCGAATGCGACAACTGGTCCGAAAATTTCTTCCTGCATGATGCGAGCCTTTGGATCAAGATCTGCAAATACTGTTGGCTTAATGAAGTAGCCTTTAGAGCTGTCTCCTTCGCCGCCAGTCATCAAACGGCCTTCTTCTTTGCCGATTTCGATGTAGCTCATGATCTTGTCGAACGCACCCTGGTCGTTTACAGGACCCATGAATGTACTCTGGTCTGTAGGATCATCTAGCTTTAGCTCATTTGTCAGTTCAACGACACGGTTAAGAACCTGATCGTAAACATCCTCAACGACGACAGCACGTGAACATGCAGAGCACTTTTGTCCTGAGAAGCCGAAAGCTGACGCAGTGATGGCTTGGGCAGCTAATTCAAGATCAGCATCTTTGTCAACCACCATAGTATCTTTTCCGCCCATTTCAGCGATGACACGCTTCAGCCAGATTTGGCCTTCGCTCAATTTTGAAGCGCGCTCGTAAATGCGCAGACCCACGTCACGTGAACCTGTGAAGCTTACGAAACGAGTGTCTTTGTGGTCAACTAGGTAGTCGCCCACTTCTGCACCGCTTCCTGGCACGAAGTTAAGGACGCCTGCAGGAAGGCCTGCTTCTTCCATGACTTCAACGAACTTAGCCGCAACAACTGGAGTAGTTGAAGCCGGTTTCAATAGAACTGTGTTTCCTGTTACGATGGCTGCGACAGTTGTACCAGCCATGATCGCTAACGGGAAGTTCCATGGAGAGATGATGATTCCAACTCCAAGAGGAATATAGTCATAACGGTTATATTCATTTGGACGGCTTTCTACTGGCACACCGTCTTTGATTCGCAGCATTTGGCGAGCATAGAACTCAAGGAAGTCGATTGCTTCTGCTGTATCAGCATCTGCCTCGTTCCATGGTTTACCTGCTTCTTTTGTTAAAAGCGCTGAGAATTCGTGCTTGCGGCGGCGAATGATCGCAGCAGCCTTGAACAATACATCTGCACGTGTCTCAGGTTTTACTTTTCTCCAAGTCTTGAACGCTTCGACAGCAGCCTGCATCGCTTTTTCAGCAAGCTCGCGGTTTGCCTTTGAAACGCGGCCAATAACTTCTTCTTTATTGGATGGGTTATAAGATACAATCTTGTCTTCAGTTGAGATCCTCTCTCCGCCAATTACCAAATCGTAATCCTGGCCAAGATAGCCCTCTACAGTTTTCAGTCCTGTTAAGTATCCTTCACGGTTTTCATCAACTTTAAAATTCGTGAAAGGCTCGTGTTTGTATGCCTGAACCATTCTATCCCCTCCTATGTATTAAAACGTTTTCATTCCTTTCCCATTCTATCATGAGAGTCTCATAGTGTTCAATGCCAACGTACTAGCAAGTCTTGGATTGCGAATTTTCTTGATATTTATTATGGCAATATTGTAATTGGGGTAGATTTAAGGACTTGGTCGATATATTTTGGAAAGTGGTCGATATAATTGTAAATGTGGTCGATATAGTTCATTTTCCGCTGATATATTCAAAAATGTGGTTGATATAATTTGATTTTCGCCAATAAAATGATCAGAGGAAGAAAACTACACTAAATATCGGCAGGGAATCCCCTATATCTAGCGAATAATTATCTATCATTTATAAAAGGAGTCTATTTTACATGAAAAAACGCCACCAAGTGCTGTTTACTCAACTGGAATCCTATCGCAGCGAGATTTTAAGTGCGGTGAATACCATTTTAGAAGAAGACGCGGAGAAAATTCCGGCGGGATTCAATAATAATATCCGCTGGAACCTCGGACATCTCTATCTTGACCAATATTTATGGATCCAGGCGGTGACAAAGGAGACCGCTGATGTTCCTGAGAATTTCAATAAGTGGTTCGGCTATGGCACCTCGCCAGCCAATTTTACCGAAGAGACCCCTTCCGTCACTGAGCTAAAGGAATTGCTCCAAATCCAGCCTGCGAGAATCAAAGAATCATATGGCGAGCGCCTTGAAGAGGAATTCCCGCCAACTGAGATGGGCATGCACACCATCGAGCAGGTGCTCATCCGGACGATTTTCCATGAAGGCATGCATCTTCAAACAATACTTAATCTAAAAAAATGCATATAAAAAGCAAAGAGCCAATCTGCTCTTTGCTTCGCTTTTACTCATAAATATGGACAAATGGTTCATCCTGGTCCGGCTTCTTGACGATCAGCGCTTCCTGGCCGAGGACGGAGGAGACGCTTACCTGTACGGAGATATAGTTAGGGAAATGCTCCATGACGAGGCCGGTCACGTACTGGGTGAAGCCTATTGATTCAGCTTTTCCATAAAATTGGATAGGAATCTCGATGTTCAGTTCCTGCAGCTGGCCATCGACATAAAAGCCTTTGCCGATGACTCCGTTGAAGTTAGGGAAGTATTCTTCGACATCCTGTTTGAAGTTCTGGAAGAATGTCAGATCATCCCTGTGTTCCTTCTCGGCTTTGTCGGATGGGAAGAGAATATACTCTTCTTTAACATCTTTCCAGCTGCCGATATCGTTGCTTCCCTGGGAAACTTCGGTATAGGCAAAGAAATTCCCTGGTACGACCGATGATCGGCTTTCCTGCTCAAACAGTCCGATCGTGATTGGCACATTCTTTAACTCGTCGATGGTCCGGAGTCTCTTTAGGACTTGCTGGGCGATTTTCTTTCCTTCTGCCTCAAGGACGGAACGGGAGATGTTTTTCTCGAACACAGCTCCAAATGCTTCTTCACGATAATAGTGGACTGAATTCAACGCCAGCCCGATAGCAATGCCGCCAAGCTGGTACGTATCCTTTTTCCCGGATTGGACGAGATAATTATGCTCGAGGATATGTGCCAGATAAATCGGATTCTTTTCGTTCCGTTTGTGGACATCTCCCTTGCCTGTGTCAATCGGGTTCAGCCCAAGGTTCTTCACTTTGATCTTCGCTCTCTTATTTTTATCTTCCTCTTTGGCCCGGAGCTCTTCTTCCTTCGCCTTGACCTGAGCCGGGGTCATTTCGCGTTCGAGCCAGGCTGACACGGTGCCTCCATCAAGGTACTGTCCTTCCTTGAACACGTATTTGTCGGTTGGAAAAGAGTTTTGAGCAATTCGCATCAGTCCGGTTTCGAATTCCGTGATGTCATAGCGGGTATTCAAATTATTGACGACCATACCGCGGGCTTCCCCTGGCTCGAACGGCATGATGGTACGGTAATATTTGTCTGAAATTTTGTATTTCGGGATAATCGCTTTTTCTTTTGTATCATCATCCTTCTTCTGGACGACCTCTTCCTGTTTTTGAAAATTAGGGGCGCAGGCCGTCAGCAAAAGGACAAGAGACAGTGCGACCATTGAGAGTTTTCTCATGGCGTGTACACCTCTTATTTATTTAATTCTTCAAGCATTTTCTCCTCATTCCACACTTCAATCCCAAGGCTTTCTGCTTTTGTCAGTTTTGAACCGGCATCTTCGCCGGCAATGACCAGGTCGGTTTTCTTGCTGACGCTGCCGGATACATTGCCGCCAAGCGCTTCGATCTTTTCTTTCGCTTCGTTTCGGCCCATTTGTTCAAGCTTTCCGGTCAACACGATTGTTTTACCGGCAAAAAATGAATCCGATTCTTCTGCGGTCACTTTCTTAGGTCCTTTGTATTCCATATTGACGCCAACAGCCTTCAGTTCGGAGATCAGTTCCTTCACTTCATCGTTGTCAAAATACGTGACGATGGAGTCGGCCATTTTATCGCCGATTTCGTTGATGGCAGTCAGTTCTTCCTTCGATGCTTCCATTAGGTGATTCATCGTTCCAAATTCCTGGGCCAACGTCTTCGCTGCTTTAGCGCCAACGAGGCGGATCCCAAGTCCGAACAATAGCTTCTCCAATGAATTATCCTTCGTGGTTTCAATCGCAGACAGCAGATTATTGACGGATTTCTCGCCCATCCGTTCAAGAGCCAGCAGCTGCTCACGGGTCAGCTTGTAAATGTCGGCTACATCCTTGATCAGTTCCTGGGCAAACAGCTGGCTGACCACTCTTTCACCAAGGCCGTCGATGTTCATCGCATCACGGGAAACGAAATGAATCAAGCCTTCCCTGATTTGCGCAGGACATTTTGGATTGATGCAGCGAAGCGCGACTTCACCCTCAATCCTGACGAGCTCGCTTTCGCATTCAGGGCAATAGGTTGGCATATGGAACTCGACTTCCTCGCCTGTCCGCTGCTCAACAAGAACATTCACGACTTCAGGAATGATGTCGCCCGCTTTTTTTACGACAACCTTATCGCCAATTTTGATATCTTTTTCACGAATCAAGTCTTCGTTGTGCAAGGAAGCACGGCCAACGGTTGTACCTGCTACCTGAACAGGCTCGAGGATGGCTGTCGGTGTGACAACCCCTGTGCGGCCGACGCTCAATTCAATGTCCTTCAAAGTCGTCACGACTTCTTCGGCAGGGAACTTATAAGCGATTGCCCAGCGAGGGCTTTTTGCTGTCGTTCCCAGCTCTGCCTGCTGGTCGAGTGAATCGACCTTGATGACGATGCCATCAATATCATACGGAAGGTCCGGGCGTTTTTCGACCCAACCGTTCACATACTCAATCACACCTTCGATACTGTCAACCTTGCGGCGTTCTTGATTTGTTTTGAAGCCAAGCTGCTCCAGATAATCCAGTCCCTCACTATGAGCCCGGATTCCTGTATCACCGACATTGGCAATTCCATAAAGGAAAACATCAAGATTCCTTGAAGCAGCAATCTTCGGATCAAGCTGGCGCAAAGAGCCTGCCGCCGCATTACGCGGATTGGCAAATGGCTCTTCTTCTTTTTCTTTTCGCTTCGTATTTAACGCTTCAAAAGATTTTTTCGGCATGAACGCTTCACCGCGGACTTCAATCGAAACCGGCTCCTTCAGGCGGATTGGCAGAGAACGAATTGTCCTCAGATTAGACGTAATATCCTCGCCTGTCGTTCCATCGCCGCGAGTCGCACCTCGTACGAGCATACCATCCTCATAAATCAGCGAAACGGCAAGTCCATCAATCTTCAGCTCGCAAACATAGGAAACATTGTCGCCAACACCCTGACGCACCCGGCGGTCAAAATCGCGAAGGTCCTGGTCGTCAAATGCATTTCCAAGGCTTAACATTGGAATCGCATGCTGCACCTTGTTGAACATCGTTAGTATTTCTCCGCCAACACGCTGTGTAGGAGAATCAGGAGTCTGCAATTCAGGGAATTGCTCCTCGATTTCAATCAGTTCCCGAAGCAGCCTGTCGTATTCCGCATCCGGAACCGATGGCTGGTCCAGAACATGATATTCATAAGAATATTGATTCAGCAGGTTTTGCAAATCCTTGGCTTTTTTCTCAGCACTTTGAAAATCCATAAATCCAACCCTTTCAAAATTAAGATGAAGGATATCAGCCTGTGTCATACCACGCTGTTATTTTTAATGAGTTACTTTAAGCCTTAGCTCTGTTAAACAAGACTGTTGATTTTCGTTCCAGGCGCTTCGCTTTCCGCTGGAAGAATAATGAAAAAGCCCAACTGCCGGCTTTTTCAAAAGGCAATTCTTCCTGGCTGGCGCTGAGCCTCCTCGTCGCTTTGCTCCTGCGGGGTCTCACCTGACCAGCTGCGCGCCCGCAGGACATTGATTAGCTTCCTGAATCAGCCCACGCACGATGGAAATGCGTTAGCATTTTCGGAGGAGTCTACGCGCCTTCCACTAAAATCAACAGGTGTAAAAACAACATTGGGCTTTCATAGAGCCTAAGCCTTCGTAATCGGCGCAAACTTGGCCAGCAAACGCTTGATTCCTGTTGGGCTTGGGAAGGCGATATCCAGCTCGGTTCCTTCACCGGAGCCTTTCACGCTGACTACCGTTCCTGTTCCCCACTTGCCGTGCTGGGCTTTGTCGCCAACCTTCCAGTCGATGCCTTCGCCGCCGCTTGCAGCTGCAGCCGGACGGGTCACAGCTCCGCGGGTCGGCATTGACGGTCTTGCTGAAGTACCTGGTCTGCCGCCGCTGGCTGGTGTTGGTCTTCCACCGCTGGTTGGAGCAGGTCTTCTGACTTTTGGCACGGCGTCTTCAACCAAATCAGCCGGGATTTCCTTGATGAACCGTGATTCCGGATTCATATTCGTGCGCCCGAAAAGGGTACGCATCTGTGCATTTGTAATGAATAATTCTTCTTCAGCACGGGTGATTCCCACGTAGGCAAGACGGCGTTCTTCTTCCATCTCATCCTCCTCCATCAAGGAGCGGCTGTGCGGGAATACTCCCTCTTCCATGCCGATCAGGAACACAACCGGGAACTCGAGTCCCTTGGCTGAATGCAATGTCATCAATGTGACGAAATCTGTTTTTTTCTCGCCGTCATCGTCAAGACGGTCGATATCGGCAACAAGCGCCAAATCCGTCAGGAACGCGACAAGACTCTTATCTTCACTGCTTTCTTCAAAGCTTTTTGTTACGGTTAAAAATTCATCTATATTTTCAAGTCTGCTCTGTGATTCCAGCGATTTTTCCGCCTTCAGCATATCGCGGTAGCCTGTCTTATCAAGGACTTCCTCCACCAGCTCAGTGACCGATAGGTATTCCTGCTGGTGCGTGTAATTGCTGACCAGGTTGCGGAATTCTGCCGCAGCTTTTTCTGCCTTCGGGCTCAGTCCGATCATTTCAATTGTCTCTAGCGCCTGGAACATCGACAGATCATGCATGGTCGCAAAGTTGGCGATTTTATCAATCGAAGTTGAACCAATTGCGCGCTTCGGAACATTGATGATCCTCTGCAAACTGATGTCATCATCAGGGTTCGAAATCAGACGAAGATACGCAAGGATGTCCTTGATTTCCTTCCTGTCATAGAACTTGATTCCGCCGACGATTGAGTAATCGATGTTCGACTTCAAGAAAGATTCCTCGATCACACGGGACTGGGCGTTCGTACGATAGAGAATCGCGATATCAGACAGCTTGCGGCCATTGCGAAGCTGCTCCTGGATTTTCCCGATGACAAACTGCGCCTCTCCCTGTTCGCTATCCGCACGATAGTACATGATTTTATTGCCCTCAGCATTTTCCGTCCAAAGATTCTTCGGCTTACGGTTCATATTGTTCTGGATGACCATATTTGCCGCCAGCAAAATCTTCTTCGTCGAGCGGTAATTCTGCTCCAGCAAAATAACACTCGCTCTCGGGTAGTCCTTTTCAAAAGAAAGGATATTCGTGATATCGGCACCGCGCCAGCGATAAATCGACTGGTCGGAGTCCCCGACGACACAAAGGTTCTGGAATCGCTGCGCGAGCAATTTTACCAGCATGTACTGCGCCCTGTTCGTATCCTGATACTCATCAACGTGAATGTACTGGAACTTGCGCTGATAGTACTCAAGCACTTCAGGCACGCGGATGAACAGCGTGATTGTCGACATGATCAGGTCATCGAAATCAAGCGCGTTATTCTTGCGAAGCCTGCGCTGATATTCTTCATACACATCGCTGACTTTCTGTGAAAAATAATCCCCCGCTGTTTTTGCATACTCTTCCGGCGTGATCAATTCGTTCTTCGCCGAGCTGATCGTTCCTAAAATCGCACGCGGGTCGAACTTTTTCGGATCCATATTCTTGTCCTTCAAGATCGACTTAATGACCGATTGCTGGTCCGTCGAGTCAAGGATCGTGAAGTTCCGGTTATAACCGAGACGGTCAATGTCCCTGCGTAAAATCCGCACACACATCGAGTGGAACGTCGAAATCCAGATATCATCTGCCGCTCCGCCCATCATCTTTTGGATCCTCTCGCGCATTTCGCGCGCCGCTTTATTCGTAAACGTGATCGCCAGGATGTTATAAGGATTTATCCCCTTTTCCACCATTAAATACGCAATCCTGTGTGTCAAAACTCTTGTTTTACCAGAGCCTGCTCCTGCCATCAGAAGAAGCGGTCCATCGACTGTCTTGACAGCCTTCTGCTGCTCCGGATTCAGGCCGTTCAATAATTTATCCGTTAAAAATTGCACACTCTTCACCACCATACAAACATTTGTTCTTATTTTATCTCATAATATATTTCTATACAACTGGGTTATTGCTTTACTGAAGCAACTGTCTTCAATGCCTCATTCAGGTTGCTGTAAATTACATTCCCAACAACGATGACATCAGCATGTGCAGCCATTTCCGCTGCCTGCTGCGCCGTTTCAATCCCGCCCCCGTAAAATAGGACCGTTTGGTCGAGCACATCTTTTGCAGCTTTTACATATTCAGGATTGCCGTACGTGCCGCTGTATTCCAAATAGAAAATCGGCAGGTTGAACATTTTTTCCGCCATCATCGCGTAGGCTTGTACATCTTCGACTGAAAGCTCGGTCTTCGCCTCGGTCAGTTTGGCTGCCTTGCAATCCGGATTGAGGATGCAATAGCCTTCCATTTTCAGTTCGTCCCAGTCCATCAGGTCGCCATATTCCTTGACCGCTTTATGGTGCAGCCCGGTAATCCACTCTGGATTGCCGCTGTTCAGCACCGTCGGGATAAAATAAAAATCAAAACCCGGCGTGATCGAGTCGATCGTCGAAACCTCGAGAATGCACGGAACCGTATACCTGCGGACGCGGGCCATCAAATCGAGGACGCCTTCAAGCGTGACTCCATCCGTTCCTCCAACCAGGATTGCGTCGGTTCCAGACTCGCAAATTCTTTCTAATTCTTCATCAGTGATCTCTTTATTTGGATCGAGTTTGAACACATGTCTCCACTCGCGAACATCGTACATCCCAGAATTGCCCCCATTCTATCTATCCATTCCACCATTATAGCATTTGTTGCTGGTATATAAAAAAGGAAACATAAGGTTGTTTGCGAGAAATCCGCAAGTGCTGGCGCCAGGCTTTTTCAAAGTGAAAAATTGATGAATACTCCTATATATGCAGAAAAAAGCGTCCCGCCTCCGGAACGCTTTTCAGCGATTTTTACAAATCTCGGTGTTCGTATTGCTCTTTGAACAGTTTTGAAAAAACATAGAAACTGATGCCGCTCACAATCAATGCGAGATAAATAGGATCAAGCCCGAAGAAACTGATGAACTCCTTTTCGCCAAGATAGACTGCAAGACTCCCAAGGAACAAGGACGCCAGGCTGCCCGCCGGGGTCGCTCTTTCCCAGACATGCCCGAGCACATATGGAATGAAGGCGCCTCCCGCTCTCAAGGTAAAAGAGAACATTAGTAGCGTGATAATATCCGAGACATTCCAGATTGCCGTCAGCAAGGCAAAGCCGGAAACGACATACATCGTGTAGCGGACCATTTTTAACAGCTTCTTATCCGCTGCATCCTTGTTAATATATTGATGATAAATATCATTCGTGAAAATGGAGCCGGCCGCCAATAGATTACTAGATGCGCTCGACATCGTTGCCGAAATCAGCGCAGCGAAAAGGATGCCTGTGACCACATCCGGCAGCACCTCCATCGCCAGCACCGGCAAAGCGTACTGCGCGCCTCTTTCCATCAGCATGCCACCGTCGATCTGGCCGTTCTCGACCATTCCATACATGAACAGACCGATCATCGCAGGGATGAACGCGAACAGAACATAGACGAAAGAAGTGATATAGGAAGCATGCTTCGCCGCCTGGCCATCCTTGGCGGAATAATAGCGCTGGACTGCCTCCTGTCCAACTGTGAAGGACGCGATATACATGACGACAAGCGCAATGATCGTTCCCCAGCCGGCACCGTCCACCAGATTCCACTTTGCCTCCGGTATATTCGCCGTTACTTGCTCGAAACCACCGCCTGCCTGAAGTGTGAATGGAATGATCAGCCCCATCCCAACGATGATGAAAATCCACTGGACCACATCGGTGTAAACAACACTGTACATGCCGCCCATCACACTGTATAACGTGACAACAACGGTGACAATGATGACCGAAACCGTGTAGCTCCAGCCCGTCATGACCGACAGGATTGTCGCCGATGCGATGAACTGCACCGCGGTCAGACCGACCATCGGCAGCAGCATGATGATCGACGTTACCAGTGAGTTTGCTTCTCCATATCGCCTGCGGAAGTACTCAGGTACTGTTTTTACAGCCGCTTCCCGCAGCATCGGCGCCAGGAACGCAAGCACGACGAAGGCAATCGCCATCGTGATGACATACCAGACGGCAGACAGCCCCCAGTCACCATACGCTTTTTCAACCACCCCGAGCGACGATCCGCCGCCCACTTCAGTCGCTGCAAGGCTTCCCGCCAGCAGCCACGGCCCCATCTTACGGCCCGCAACCAGGAAGTCCTCATTATCATTGATTTTTTTCGAAGATATGTACCCAATCATGATCATGATGCCTAAATAAATAATCACAATCGCAATGACCGTCAAGCTTGCCCCCATCAACTCACTCCAAGTCTTTTCCAAGGCACTTACGCCTTTTTCTGTTATCTACCCCCTACCCTTAAAAGCAAGCCATTAACCAATATTGAGGGGAAACATTTTGATGAAAATTCTTTCTTCTTTAAAAAAAGATGATCTATCATGAGTTCGCGGCGAAAATTAACAATTATTTGGAAAAAGTAGTGATTATGCCGATTATCGTAGTGATTGGGGGAAAAACCGTAGTGATTAGGCCCCTTAACGTAGTGATTAAGAGGGAAAGCGTAGTGAGTAAGTTCAATTTCGTAGTGATCAAGAAGGAAAGCGGGGATGCGATTTATGGATACCAAGCTCTCACACACTCTCTTCGTGATTTTTGCCTTCTACTCAGCAAAAATAGTAAACGGTCATCTATTTTTCACGCATATTCACTTCGAAATTTACTGAAAATAGCATAATAATCAACATTTCTTGAAAATAAAAAAGCCTGCCGCAGCAAGCTTTTATTATTATTCAGATGCTAGTTTATCCCGGTCAGCAGCATGGGGCGGCTGCTCCATCCAGCCGTGCTCAATCAAGATCTCTGCAGCATCCTCCGCGTATAGGGCCACATTCATAAGAGTTTTCCCGTATAAAAGGCCGATATCCTTACGACCGTTGACGGCCATCGAATTCCCCATCGACCTGATCTTCATCGAGAACATATCCGCTTTATGGCTAAGCATGAGTTTATCTGAATAGGGAGAAATCGTTGAATTGGTCACCAAGTGATCCAATAATGCCGGTGAAGGCAAATTTTCCTTATGAAGCTTGGCTTTCATCTGCTCTACCATTTTATCGGTTACTTCAATCCCCCTGATGAAAAAATCACGCAGCTGCTTGCTCCTGGCCACCTGACTGAATCCGATCAGCAACGCTTTGCTGGTGACATTATTCTCGATGTTGTCATATAAATGTGTCACCTCAAGCGCATGCAGAGACCGTAGATTACGGCCAAATCCGTCGAGGTAACTTTTTCGATTAATGAAATCAATCCTATCCGGAATCGGCAGGACAGGCGGTTTGATAATTAAGCCTTTGTCCATCAATAGGCCGTTAATCTGCTCCAAAAGCTCTATCGTGACCATCCCGCACTGAACAAAAAACTCCCTGATATCAAGCCGCATCACCAGCGGAAGGGCGATGGCATAGATGCTCAAACCAGCTTTTGCCGCATATTTTAAATAATGAACATAAAACTCATCCTCAAATAAACGCGGAGCAGCCGAGTTGAAATCGTCATCCGTATATCCCTGTGGTACAGGGAAGTTTTCCTTCTCCATGAATCCTTTAATTTTGCTCATGAATTCTTCGGTAAGGCCATAAGCATTCTCAACCAGTGTTTTGATGTCTTCATCCTCAACATGCTGAAGAAAATGCCTGAGAATATGATTGGAAAGACTATTCCCCATATAAGTCGCCCACAGCTTCGCCATTTCGACGCTGGTGAACTTTTCATTGGGATTGACTTTGCTTGTATCAAACTGAATCGGCTTAATCGATTTCATAACGAACCCCTTACCCGTATTTTTATTTAGTTTTTTACTGATTTGGTCATCTTATACGAGAAAGTTAAGCTAAAGCCGGGTTGACGGGTTTCGTATTATAATGAAAAATCCTTTTTTTAGCGAAAAATTTTTTTATATAGCGAAAAAGTCATTTTTATAGCGAATTTTTCATTTTTATAGCGGAAAATCCGTTTTTATAGCGATTTTTTCATTTTTATAGCGAATTGGAAATTATCCGTGGTTTTTTCCATTTTTCTCAGCGCACAAAAAAGCACAGAACCGTATTTGGTTCCGTGCTCAGTCATAATTAATTCGCTTTTTCGGCATTTTCCTGTTCTTTCAGTCTTTCAAGCGCCATTTCGTAGGCGTCGTTTCCATAGTTCAGGCAGCGTTTGACACGGGAAATCGTTGCCGTGCTTGCGCCTGTTTCTGTTTCGATTTTATGGTATGTCTTGCCTTCACGAAGCATTCTGGCAACCTCAAGACGCTGTGCGAGTGACTGGATTTCGTTCACTGTTGCCAGGTCATCGAAGAAACGGTATGCTTCATCAAGATCCTTCAGCGATAAAATCGCCTTGAATAATTGGTCTAGTTCCTTGCCTCTTAATTTATCAATTTGCATATATTCTACCCCTTAATTCACTCAGAATTTTATTGTTGAGAGTCGAATGAGACATCGCTGATTGATGGGACAATGTTGATCCATGTTTTCCCGGGAACGAAACCAGCTTTTGACCCATCTTTATAAGGGACGATCCTGCCAGCTTCATTTTTCCATTGTATCTCATTCACTTTGCCTTTTTGGAACAGATAGCCCTTGCCGCCGGATTTCATGTCGATTATCCTGCGCCCGGCATTGTCGACGATCTTGTGGTTCATTTGCACGACCATGATGTTGTCGAGCAGAACGGGTTCCTTCGATTCAAGGTCGACTGTTTCTTCACTTCCATTGAAACGGTGGTACTTCTGCTGGTCAGCATCATATTCGTAAATCACATCGAATGACGGCGAACCGTAGGATACCATGAAGTCTTCGGCCGAAGTTCCCTCCAGCTGATCGGCTTCCTCACCGCTCAAGAATACAGCAGGTTCAGGAGCTTTGTCCATCCCATAGCCTCTCATCTCCGCACCCTTCACGATATTCTTAAAAGTGATATACGAATTATGTGGTGCTTTACGGAAGTCGGCACGTTTGAACAATGTTCCGTCATATTGCATTCCATTGATGTTATCAATTTCGCCGTGTTCAAGCATTTCCTTCGCTTCAGGACTGTATCCATGGGCGATAAAAAAGCTGTCAAAACCGGATGCCAATCCGATGAAGTATTCCCTTGCACTGCGGACCGGACCGACCTTTTCAGGCTTCTCGCTCTGGAAAATCGCCACGAATCTTGTTACTCCGCCTTCAGCCAGAACCTCGTGCACGACGTCTGCTTTATTAAGGCCAGATTGTGGCCTTGCTTTCGGGTGGTTATTAACAACCACTGCAACTGCCCTGTCCGGGGATTCCTCTTTGCTGCCTACTCCAGTTAACGGAAATTGGAACTGAAACTCTTCTGTTTCCTTTTCAACTGTTTCCACTTCTTTTTCTTTATGTTCTTTAACTGTTTCTTTTTTCTCTGTCTCTTTACTGCTGCATCCGCCTGCAAGCACCATTGCCGCAACCAGCGCAGCGATCCATGTTTTTCTCATTTTCGCCACCCCTTGAACCGAGTTCATTCATGGCTGTCTATCTCTAGATGCACTTTTATATTTTAACGCATTATCGTTGGAAAGAGTACCGTTTTTTTCATTACGTCATAGATGCCCTGCTGGGTGATGCGGATGTACGGCAAATGCGTTGATGAGAAGAATAGCAGGGAATAGATCGGATCGGCAAATTTGTAACCTTTGTCTTTCAAATATTCCAGCAAATGCTTTTCCTCCGCCATCAGCTCTGTTACAGGATGACTCGACATGATTCCCTGGAGTCTCAACGGGATTTCCCTGACAGGAATCCCATTTTCACAGGCAACAATTCCTCCGCCAAGCTCTTTCATCCTGTTAAAAGCAGCAATCATATCCTGCTTGTTTTTACCGATTAAAATAATGTCTCCGGTATTGGAGAACGAACTCGCAAGCCCCTGCAAATCGGTGGCAAACCCCTTAAGGACCGTATTGATGCGCCAGTTCCCATTGCGATCGATCAGTGTGAAGAAGCATTCATCATGGTTTGAGGATAATTGCTCTTCGGACACATCAATCGAGATGGAATAAGGCTTCGTGATCACTGAGTTCTCCATCTTGATTCCAAATGGCATGGAAAACTGCAAATCGTCCATCGTTAAATCCCAATCCATTTTTAACGGAGCGAAACCCATCTCCGGCCAATTCAGTTCTTTGGCTGCATCAATTGCCTCACCATCTCGCTTCACCCATTGGCCCTTCGCCAGCACCGAAACAGGAGTGGGATTCATTTCATCGTTAAGGATATTGATGTTCGCGATCCGGCCGGTCGCGATGTTCCCGTGCAGATGCTCGAAATTATAATAACGCGCTACATTGATGGTCGCCATATTGTAGGCATCAATAACCGGAACACCATGATCGATGGCAATCCGGATCAATTCATCGATGACACCATTTTCGTAAAACGCAGTTGATGCCCCGTCCGTTGTCATCATAAACCGGTCATATACCGCGATGTCCAGCTCATGGATTTCATCGAGCAGCTTCGGTAAATCAGGACGGATCGAGGAATGCCTTAGTGACACCATATAGCCCTGCATCAGCCTTCTTCTGACTTCCTCGCCTGTCATCGCCTCATGGTCGCAATCCGCGCCGAACAGCATCATTTTTGCCAGTGTTTTCTCTGATGCACCCGGGAAGTGTCCTTCGATTTTCTTGTGCAGCCGCTTCGTTTCCTGCATCCAGTGAAGGATCATATCATCACCGTTCATCAGCTTCGGCCAGCAGGTCAGCTCGCCGCCCTGGACAACATTCTCATGCTCAAGCCACGCCTTGACATTGCCGTTGGAGAATACCTCCTCCTCATGCTGGATTTCGGTCTGCGCGTCAAAACGGCTCCACCAGTACATGGTGACCGGGTTGTCATTCAACTCATTGATAAAAGAAAACGCTTTCTTTTTACCCAATTGTAAAGCAAGCACCATATTGTCATTGATCAGTGTGGTCGTCCCCGTCTGCGATGCATAGGCAGCGAAAGAATGGGGATTATAAAGTTGAAATGGGTGGGCGTGGGGTTCGATATAACCCGGCACCAGCTTCAATCCGGTGCAATCCACTATTTCGCACCGCTTCGTATTTTCAGGCAGGTTTTCACCAACATACACAATCCTGTCATTGTAAATCCATATGTTCGCAGTCATCCATTTGCGGAATGTCTGGTTCAAATACGTTGCATTTTTCAATAAGATCGTCGGTGAAAGGGTGCCGTCCAAAACAGCAGCATGGTCGCGCAATTGCTTGTTTTTCCATCGATAACGTTGTTCCATACCATGTTCCCCTTTTCTCTATGTTAAAACGAAAAGCGCAAGCGCCTTGATCAGCCCCGACAAGCGCTGGAGGGCCGACCAGTGAAGTCGGTCTTTGACTTCATTGGTCGGACCGAAATCGAAAAGTATAGCCGACTGTCCAGAAACGCAGAAACTGGAGACTCCGACAAAGAAGCGCTTTTTGCTTCTGCCGGCGGAGTTGAAGTTTCGGAGTTTCTAGGAGGCGAAACTGGACAAGCGACTCGAGGGGCTAGGCGCTGGAGCTGGGCATTTCTCAATTTTTTTCAAAAGAAAGCCCTTACATTATTGTACTATCGTAACATATTTCGCTGTTTAACGCACTAAAGAATTTCAAATTAACTGTAAATCGATATAAAAAGGAGCGATGGAACATGAAGGTGCGTCCGAATATCGGCATCATCAATGCACTTGTGAGAATTACGGCGGGGTTGACGATCCTGGCATGGTCGACCTCCAAAATGGTGAAACGGCCATGGAAGGATTCCTACCTTTTTGTTGCGATGCTTGGCGCGATGAAAGTCGGGGAGGGAATTGTCCGCTACTGTCCGCTCACTGCCGCCTATGAAAAAGGCCAGGACATGATGGAACAGAAGAATTCTGAGGATGAGGACTCTGAGGGATGGATCCAGTATAACCCTAGTTGATTGTTGTGTGGTTCAAAGCAATAAAATAAAGCCCCCAGACCCGGGGGGCTTCCAAAAAGGAGATGATTCAATGTTTTGGGAATATATCATGGACGTCAGCTTCGTCTGGATCGCACTGGTTGGAAGCATCATCGCCCTGCTTCTTGTCTATATGAAGGGGTCTAGCAAGAGACGTGCCCGATAGCTTTGCTGCCGATATCCTTTCGGTAAAAGATTTCCGGGCAGTCCAGCTTTTGTAGTTCAGCATATACTTTTTGCTGCGCTTCTTTTAACGAGTCCGCTTTTGCACCGACAAGCAGTACCCTTCCGCCGTTTGTTACGAATTTACCGTGACTGTTTTTCGCCGTGCCGGCATGGAAAACATCTGACATGCTCTCAATGCCTTTGAGTTCTGCCCCTTTATCATACTCCTCAGGATAGCCATTGGCCGCAACCACTACGCCGACCATCGCTTCCTCATGCCATTCAATTTCAGGTTTGCGCCCCTCAAGCAATCCGAGGATCACCTCGACCAAATCCGTTTTCATCCTCGGCAGGATTACCTGTGTTTCCGGGTCGCCGAATCTTGCATTGAATTCAATCACTTTTGGACCTTCTGCCGTCTCAATCAGTCCGGCATAAAGGATACCTGTAAAGCTCCTGCCTTCCAGTTCCATCGCAATCGCAGCAGGAGTAAGGATTTTCTGGACTGCCTCTTCGATCGAAACCTTTTTGATATGCGGAACCGGGGAGTAGGCACCCATTCCGCCAGTGTTCGGACCCTCGTCACCGTCAAACGCACGCTTATGGTCCTGAGCAATTTCAAGCGGGATCACAGTTTCTCCGTTCACGAACGCCATCAGCGAAAACTCTTCTCCTGTTAAAAATTGCTCGATGACCACGCTTGCGGACGCTTCGCCAAATTTGCCGTCGAGCATCATTTCCTGCAGGGCCTGTTCCGCTTGCTGAATCGTCATAGCTACAACGACACCTTTTCCCGCTGCCAGTCCGTCCGCTTTGATGACAATCGGCGCGCCCACCCTGGCCAAATAGTCCCTTGCCTCGGCATAATCCGTGAATGTTTCGTATTGGGCAGTAGGAATGCCATACTTTTTCATCAGGTCCTTTGCGAACGACTTGCTGCCCTCGATGATCGCTGCTGATTTTCGCGGCCCGAAAACCTTTAGGCCCTCCTCGATGAATCTGTCAGCCAGCCCTTCCAGCAAGGGAACCTCCGGACCGATGATCGTCAGCCCGATTTGCTGCTCCTTCGCAAATGAAACAAGTTTCTCTGTATCACTTTCGTTTATCGAGACCAGCTTCGCGCAATCCTCCATGCCCGGATTGCCCGGAGCCACTAAAACCTCCGTCACAAGCGAACTCTCACTGACCTTCTTGCAAATTGCATGCTCACGGCCGCCTTTGCCCACCACAAGAACCTTCATAACATGCACCTCCGTTTAGTTCAGAACTGACCTGCATCCTGTCAAATTCACCTAAAATTAATGTCTGAAATGCCTTACTCCGGTAAACACCATTGCAATACCGTATTCATCAGCCTTCTTAATGGAATCTTCGTCACGGACCGACCCCCCAGGCTGAATGATGGCCGTGATTCCTGCTTTCGCCGCTGCTTCGACGGTGTCATCCATCGGGAAGAAGGCATCAGATGCAAGCGCCGCTCCCTCCGCTTTCGAACCAGCCTGTTCAAGGGCGATTTTCGCAGCTCCCACACGGTTCATCTGCCCGGCACCGATTCCGAGCGTCATATCCTTATCGGCTACTACGATTGCGTTTGACTTAACATGCTTAACAACCTTCCAGCCGAGCTTCAACGCTTCCCACTCAGCTTCCGTTGGTTCGCGTTTCGTCGGCACAGAAATTTCAGCGTCATCAAATCCGAATGCATCCTGCTCCTGAACAAGCAAGCCGCCCTCGATCGAGGAAAGGGTATTTTCCCCTGCTCCATTGCCATCAAAGGCAACCTTCAACAAACGAAGATTCTTCTTACCTGTTAAAATTTCAAGAGCCTCGTCGCTAAAAGAAGGAGCGATGATGATTTCCAGGAAGATTTCATACAGCTTGCGTGCCGTCTCGCCATCAACCTCGCGATTCAGCGCGATGATGCCGCCGAAAATTGAAACCGGATCCGCTTCAAATGCTTTTCCAAAAGCATCAAATAGATCTTTCCCAGTGCCGACACCACATGGATTCATATGCTTGACGGCAACCGCAGCAGGCTCAGTGAATTCTTTTACAATCTGCAAGGCAGCGTTAGCGTCATTGATATTGTTATAAGAGAGCTCTTTTCCGTGAAGCTGTTCAGCTGCGGCAACTGAAAATGCTGAGCCAAGCGGCTTTTTGTAAAAAGCAGCCTTCTGATGCGGGTTCTCGCCATATCGAAGGCTTTGCTTCAACTCGTAAGTAACCGTCATTTTCTCCGGCTGTTCCTCGCCTGCGAGATTTGTCATGTATTCAGCAATCAGCGCATCGTATGCTGCAGTGTGGCGGAACACCTTTGCAGCCAGGGTGCGGCGAGTTTCCAGAGTGGTTTCATTGTTATTTTTGTATTCTTCGATGACCTGCTTGTAGTCGGCAGGATCGACGAGCACGGTTATGTATTGATGGTTTTTTGCTGAGGCGCGCAGCATCGCCGGACCGCCGATATCGATGTTTTCAATAGCATCTTCCGGTGTCATGTCTGGCTTTGAAATGGTTTCTTTGAAAGGATATAAGTTGACGCAGACAAGTTCAATTTTTTCGATTTCATTCTCAGACAGCTGAGCCTGGTGTGAAGGGTCGTCATATTTCGCAAGCAAGCCGCCATGAATTTTTGGATGGAGCGTCTTGACGCGGCCTTCGAGAATTTCCGGAAAACCAGTGACATCGCTGATGCCGATGACCTGAACTCCGCCTTCTTTCAGAGCATTCTTCGTGCCGCCAGTCGAGACGATTTCAAATCCAAGCTCAACAAGCTCCTTTGCCAATTCCACTATTCCTTCTTTATTCGAAACACTGATCAGTGCACGCTTTTTTCCCATTGTACTGCCTCCTCTTTTCCGTTAAGCAGCTCCTCCAAAACCTCTGGATACAAGCTGTGTTCGATTCGCTGTATTTTCTTCTGGAGCGACTCCCTTGTCTCACCAGCAATGATGTTCACTGACGCACTCGCGATAACCGGGCCGGTATCCATTCCTTCATCGACATAGTGAATCGTCACTCCCGTTGTCTCGACTCCCGCTGCCAGCGCCTGGCCGATTGCATCCTTGCCGGGAAAAGCCGGCAGCAGCGACGGGTGGATATTGATGATCTTCCCCTCAAACGCATTCAGCAATATCGAGCCAATCAGCCGCATATATCCGGCAAGAACAATCATGTCTACTTCCAGGCTGGTTAGTTTTTGTAAAATTTCTTCCTCATATGCTTCCTTGGAGGAATAACTCTTCGGGCTGATAACTAGGGCAGGAATCCCCAGCATTTCAGCACGATCAACTGCAAACGCACCCGGCTTATCGCATACAAGCAGGCTGATTTCAGCATTCAGGCTTCCAGACTGGGCAGCAACCGCAATCGCCTGGAAATTGCTGCCGCTTCCAGATGCAAACACCGCGATTTTCTTCATATTGCTTCACCAGCCGTTTTTATCTGGATTCCTTCAGAAACAGTGACTGTTCCAATCACCGAAGCTCGCTCACCATTTTCGTTAAAAAATCCAACAAGTTCTGGTGCAATTTTCGGATCAACAGCCACTATCATGCCGATGCCCATATTAAACGTATTATACATGTCCTGGCGGTCAAGTTGTGCTAACGATTCCAATGTCTTGAACACCTGGGGAATGTCCCAGCTGCCTTCTTCGATCTCAGCGCCAAGTCCTTCCGGCAGCATCCTCGGGATGTTTTCGATAAAACCGCCGCCTGTAATGTGGGCAAGTCCTTTAAGCTCGAATTGCTTCATCGCGGCAAGCACTGATTTTACATAAATGCGGGTCGGCTTCAGCAACTCTTCTCCAAGTGTGCAGCCGAACTCCTCCACATGTCGGTTAAGCTCCCAGCCGGCCTGCTCAAAAAACACCTTGCGCACAAGCGAGTAGCCATTGCTATGGATGCCGCTTGACGCAAGCCCGATCAGCACATCGCCTTCCTTGATTTGCTGTCCTGTAATGATATCCGCTTTTTCACATGCCCCAACCGAAAAACCAGCCAAATCATATTCTTCCGGAGAGTACATCCCAGGCATTTCCGCCGTTTCGCCCCCGACAAGAGCACAGCCGGCCTGCTCGCAGCCATCGGCAATCCCTTTGACAATCGCCTCGATTTTCTCAGGCTGGGCCTTGCCGCAGGCAATGTAATCAAGGAAGTAGAGCGGTTCTGCCCCCTGGACAACGATGTCATTCACGCACATCGCGACCGCATCAATGCCAATTGTATCATGGCGGTCCATCATGAAAGCCAGCATCAGCTTCGTTCCGACACCATCCGTACCCGAAACGAGTACAGGCTCCTTCAGCCCAAGGCTTGAAAGGTCGAACATTCCGCCGAATCCGCCCAGCACCCCGAATACTCCAGGCCTGACCGTCCGATTCACATGCTTTTTGATCCGTTCGACCGCTTCATACCCGGCCTCTATATCCACACCAGCCTGCTTATACGCATTTGCCATGTTCACTACCTCCGATTTGGCTGTTTTTCTTCATCTATCATCCATAAATTCATGATTAACTTTTACATTTCAAGTGTGCGCCTTTAGCGGAATTGCACCGTTATCCTTCTAATGGAAACCTATCATCAGCACTTCTGCCCGGCAGGTACTGCCTGCGGATAGATTTCGGTCGGATACTTACCTGTAAAACATGCCAGGCACTGGCCGCGTGTTTCGCCAGGTTCATTGCGTCCGATTGCCTCAAGCATGCCCTCGACACTCAAAAACGTCAGCGAGTCCGCGCCGATCAACTCACGGATTTCTTCGACCGAATGTTCCGAAGCAATCAGCTCCTCGCGAGTAGATGTATCGATTCCGTAAAAGCACGGATTCTGGATTGGCGGTGAACTGATGACAACATGGACCTCAGTCGCGCCCGCTTCCTTCAGCATTTTCACGATCCGGCGGCTTGTCGTGCCGCGCACGATCGAATCGTCGACCATGATGACACGCTTGCCTTCCACAATCCCGCGCACCGGTGAAAGCTTCATTTTCACACCCTGCTCCCTTAGCGACTGGGAAGGTTGGATGAAGGTCCGGCCGACATAACGGTTTTTAATCAGGCCCATTTCGTATGGAATGCCCGATTCCTCGGCATAGCCGATGGCCGCGGAAATACTTGAATCAGGTACACCTGTGACAACATCTGCCTCGATTGGCACTTCTTTTGCCAGCTGCTTGCCGAGATTCTTGCGGGCAGCATGGACGTTGATACCGTGGATATTGCTGTCCGGCCGCGAAAAATAGATATACTCCATCGTGCAGATTGCTGTTGAAGAACTCATTGAATACATCTCAGAATGGAAGCCGTCTGCATCGATCACAAGCAGTTCGCCAGGAAGGATGTCCCTGACAAACTCTGCCCCGACGATATCGAACGCACAAGTCTCAGATGCTACTACATACGCATCGCCAAGCCTGCCCAATGACAAAGGACGAAGCCCGTGCGGATCGAGCGCGACCATGAATTCTGTCTCGGTCATGATCAAAAAAGCATAAGCACCCTTCAGCATCGGCAAGGCATTTTTCACGCGATCCTTCAGCTGGCTGAAGCCGCCGCGCTTAATCAGATGTGCCAGCACCTCCGTGTCAGAGCTAGTCTGGAAAATGCTCCCCTGTGCCTCAAGCTGATTCCTCAATGCATCGGCATTCACGAGATTGCCATTATGCGCAAGGGCAAGTCCGCCGCTCTGTGATTGGAACAACAGCGGCTGAACATTCTCGTAGCCGCCTCCTCCTGCAGTCGCATAGCGGACATGGCCGATGGCGCCGACACCCTGAAGATCATCCATTGCATCGGCAGTGAAAATTTCCGTCACAAGCCCTTCGCCTTTCCGGCCCTTAAGCTGCTGGCCATCACTGACAACGATTCCTGTGCCTTCCTGGCCGCGATGCTGCAGGCTATGGAGGCCGTAGTAAGTAATTTGTGATGCCTCAGGATGTCCCCAGATACCAAAAACGCCGCATTCCTCATTCAAGCCTTTTAGTTCAGCAAGCATGGGATGGCTCCTTTCCAGGCCTTTTTCAGCCCCTCTGCATCTTGATTGATCACATTCATACCATTTACATTAATCTTTAAAACTGGCGCTTCAGCTACTTTCCCGATCAGCATCGCATCTGTTAAACTCTCAAACTCAATCTGGTTTTCAGGTTTTACTGATAAAATGAAGCGGGATTGCGACTCGCTGAACAACGCCGATACAGCATTACCTTCCAGTTCAACTTCAGCTCCAAGACTCTTGCTGCCGATAACGGATTCAGCAAGTGCAACCGCCACGCCACCCTCTGCAACATCATGTGCAGATGCAACAAGACCGTTTCTAATCGCTGTTAAAATTTGCGCTTGATAGCTGGCTTCCACTTCTAAATCCAGTTCAGGTGCCTTGCCAAAAATCCGGCCGTTCATAAGCTTCTGGAGCTCACTGCCGCCAAACTCATCCTTCGTGTCACCCAATAGATAAATCAAATCACCGGCATTTTTAAAATGCTGTGTTGTAACGTGCTTCAGATTTTCAACTAATCCAACCATACCGACAACAGGCGTAGGGTAGACAGCTGTTCCGTTTGTTTCGTTATACAGACTCACGTTTCCGCCGATAACAGGCGTACTCAGCGTCCGGCAAGCTTCACTCATGCCGTCGACTGCTTTTTCAAACTGCCAGAAAATTTCTGGCTTCTCCGGATTCCCGAAATTCAGGCAGTCTGTGATTGCAAGCGGCTCTCCGCCTGAGCAGACGATATTGCGCGCCGCCTCAGCAACGGCAATCTTCCCGCCTGTTTCCGGATCTAAATAGATATAACGAGAGTTGCAGTCGGTCGTCATCGCCAGACCTTTTTCCGTACCGCGAATTCTGACCACAGCTGCATCCGAACCAGGTGAAACAACCGTGCTCGTGCGTACCATATGGTCATATTGATCGTAAACCCACTCTTTACTCGCAATTGTCGGCTGTTGCAGCAATTGCAATAGAGTAGCTTCATAGTTTTCAACTTCTGGAACCTCATTGTCCATGTCCTGGAACTCACGGAAATAAGCTGGTTCGCTGGATGGTTTGTAATAGACTGGTGCTTCTTCAGCCAGCGCATCTGCCGGAACATCAGCAACCACTTCCCCTTTATGTAAAAGACGAAGCATCTTGTCTTCTGTTACTTTTCCAATCGCAACCGCTTCGAGCTCATATTTTGAAAAAAGATCGATGATTTCCTGTTCACGGCCTTTTTCCACGACGATCAGCATACGTTCCTGTGATTCGGAAAGCATCATCTCGTAAGGAGTCATGCCTGTTTCACGCTGCGGCACGAGGTCAAGATTCATTTCGATTCCTGAACCAGCCTTGCTCGCCATCTCAGCAGACGAACTGGTCAAACCGGCCGCGCCCATATCCTGGATGCCGACAAGTGCATCATTTTTCACCAGCTCAAGGCAAGCTTCCAACAGCAATTTTTCCATAAACGGATCGCCAACCTGCACAGCAGGACGCTTCTCTTCAGATGCTTCATTCAATTCCTCGGACGCGAATGTCGCCCCATGGATTCCGTCACGCCCAGTCTTTGCTCCAACGTACATGACGGTATTTCCAACACCATGCGCCTGGCCTTTTTTAATGTCCTCATGGTTGATCAAACCAACGCACATTGCGTTAACTAGCGGATTTCCTTCATAAGCACCATCAAACTGAACCTCGCCGCCAACCGTCGGAATGCCGATGCAGTTCCCGTAACCGGCAATACCGGCAACAACTTGTTCAAACAAATATTTCACCCGTGGCGATTCTAACTCGCCAAAACGGAGCGAATTCAACAATGCAATTGGCCTTGCTCCCATCGAAAATACATCGCGGATGATTCCGCCAACACCCGTTGCTGCCCCCTGATAAGGCTCGATTGCTGAAGGATGGTTATGGCTCTCGATCTTGAAAACCACCGCCTGGCCATCACCAATATCCACGATCCCTGCACCCTCGCCCGGTCCCTGAAGCACGCGCTCGCCTGTGACAGGGAACTTTTTCAGGACTGGCTTGGAGTTCTTGTAGCTGCAATGCTCTGACCACATAACCGAGAACAAGCCAGTCTCTGTATAGTTAGGAGTACGTCCAAGGATCTTTTCGGCAGAAGCAAACTCGCTGTCTGAAAGTCCCATTTCACGATAGATTTTTTCCTGTTTAATTTGCTCTGGACTTGGTTCAAGCATTAACCGCATTTGCTTCCCTCCACTGTTTGACGATTGATTTGAAAAGTTTCAGGCCGTCCGCTCCGCCCAGCAGCTCATCGACTGCACGCTCCGGATGCGGCATCATTCCGAGGACGTTTCCTCGTTCATTGATGATCCCGGCAATATTCTCAAGGCTTCCGTTCGGGTTCTCGCATTCGTATGTGAACACGATTTGATTATTCGACTTCAATTGAACAAGCGTCTCTTTATCGCAATAATAGTTGCCTTCACCATGTGCAACCGGAATTGTGATGACCTCGCCTTTTTCATAGCCAGCTGAAAACATTGTTTCGTTATTCTCCACCTTCAGCTCGACCTGCTTGCAGATAAACTTCAGGCTGTCATTGCGGCGCATTGCCCCCGGAAGAAGGCCTGCCTCTAGCAAAATCTGAAATCCGTTGCAGACGCCAAGCACAGGCTTTCCGGCTTCAGCAGCTTTGACAACTTCCTTCATGACATTGCTGAACTGTGCAATCGCGCCTGATCTCAAGTAATCTCCATATGAGAAACCACCTGGCAAAAGCACAGCGTCATAGCCTTCAAGACTTTCAGCATCATGCCAGACATACTCTGCTTCTTCGCCAAGCTCATCCTTTACCGCATGGTACATGTCGATGTCACAGTTTGAACCCGGAAATACGATCACCGCAAATTTCACTGTGCAACAACCTCCTCAACTTCATACCTGTAATCCTCAATCACCGGATTTGCCAGCAGGCGCTCGCACATTTCCTTCACAGTACCGTCAACATCTTTTACACTCTCATCCAAAGTAAGTTCCATATACTTGCCGATTCGGACATCTTGGATGCCTTCGTAACCATGAGTCGCAAGCGATTTTTTAACAGCCGTCCCCTGTGGATCCAAAACACTTTCCCTTAACGTGACATACACCTTAACTTTATACATGCAATTGTCCTCCCAATCTCGTTAAAATGGTTTCGTAAGCATCTGTCAGGTTCCCTAAATCCCGGCGGAACACATCTTTGTCAAGCTTCTGTTGCGTCTTCATATCCCAGAGGCGGCATGTATCAGGCGAAATCTCATCCGCCAGCAGGATCTTTCCGTCAGTATCCTTGCCGAACTCTAGCTTAAAATCTATTAATCTCACACCTATTTCAGCGAAAAATCCGCCAAGCACTTCATTAATTTTCAAAGCTGCTGCCTTCAGTTCAGCCACTTCCTCTGCAGCTGCCAAATTCAGTACATCCACATGATCATCTGTAATCAGCGGGTCGCCAAGTCCATCATCCTTCAGGTAAAACTCAACGATTGGCCTTGAAAGCTTTTTGCCTTCCTCAATCCCAAGGCGCTTTGAAAAACTGCCCGCAGCGAAATTCCTGACAACCACTTCGAGCGGGATGATCTGTACACGCTTCACCAGCTGCTCATTCTCGGAAATTTTCTCGATAAAATGCGATTGGATCCCCGCTTTGCCAAGCTTCGAAAATAATAGACTCGTAATCTCGTTATTCAGCCTGCCCTTGCCGGCAATCTCTGCTTTTTTCTCGCCATTGTAGGCCGTCGCAGAATCCTTGTATTGAACCCTGACTACATCCTCTTGATCTGTCGCGTAAATCCGCTTCGCTTTCCCTTCGTATAACAGCTCTTCCATTTCAACGCCCTCCGATTGAGATAATTGGCAATCTTCAGTCACCTAGAGATAAAAGAAGGGCAAGAAAACTTGCCCGTTCGTATTAAAGTCCCAGTCTTTCAAAAATCATATCCACATGCTTGATATGGTAGTTGTAATCAAAGCAGTCAGCGATTTCCGCTTCACTCAGCAGTCCGGAAATCTTTTCATCCTGTTCGATCAGGCTGCGGAACTGCACCTGCTTTTCCCATGCTTCCATCGCACGCGGCTGAACAGTATCGTACGCTTCCTCACGGGACATGCCCTTATCGATCAACGCCAGCAGTACACGCTGGGAATAAATCAAGCCAAGTGTCCGATCCATATTGCGCTTCATATTCTCCGGGTACACCGTCAGGTTCTTGACGATATTGCCAAAGCGGTTCAGCATATAATTCAATGCGATTGTCGCATCCGGTAAAATGATTCTCTCCGCCGATGAATGCGAGATATCGCGCTCGTGCCATAGTGGCACATTTTCGTAAGCCGTTGTCATATAGCCGCGGATAACGCGAGCCATCCCTGTCATGTTTTCAGAGCCAATCGGGTTGCGCTTATGCGGCATGGCCGATGAACCCTTCTGTCCTTTCGCAAAGAACTCCTCAACTTCACGAGTTTCGCTTTTTTGCAAGCCGCGAATCTCCACTGCGAATTTTTCAATCGAAGTCGCAATCAAAGCAAGCGTCCCCATATAGAATGCATGGCGGTCACGCTGTAAAGTCTGGGTCGAAATCGGTGCCGGCTGCAGCCCTAATTTTTCACACACATATGATTCAACGAATGGATCGATATTCGCATACGTTCCAACCGCACCGGAAATCTTGCCGAATTCGACGTCGCGGGATGCCATTTTGAATCGCTCAAGATTGCGTTTCATTTCCTCAAGCCAGAGCGCCAGCTTCAAGCCAAAAGTCGTCGGCTCAGCATGGACACCATGCGTACGGCCCATCATAACCGTGTATTTATGTTCTTTTGCCTTGTTCGCCAAAATCCCAACAAAGTTTTCAAGGTCCTTCAGCAAAATCTCATTTGCCTGTTTAAGCACATACGATAAAGCTGTATCGACCACATCCGTCGAAGTCAGGCCATAATGCACCCATTTGCGCTCCTCGCCAAGCGTTTCAGACACCGCTCTTGTAAAAGCAACCACATCATGGCGTGTCTCTTCCTCGATCTCTTTGATCCGGTCAATATCAAAAGAGGCATTCTCCCGCAGCTTCTTCACATCTTCCTTTGGAATCTCGCCAAGCTCTGCCCACGCTTCACATGCAAGAATCTCAACCTCGAGCCATGCTTTAAAGCGATTTTCCTCCGTCCAGATTGCTCCCATTTCCGGTCTTGTATAACGATCTATCATCTTTTTTGTCCTCCGATCATTTCTGCTGCGCTTTCCCAGATGCCGCTTTCCTCAGCTTCCTCTAGCGCACTCTCTACTGTCTCTCGTAAAAGGGTCACATGCCCCATTTTCCGTTTATGCTTTGCTTCTTTTTTGCCATATAAGTGAATCTTCCAATCCTGCACTTCAGCGATTTTATCCAATAATGGCTGCTGGTGCTCACCCAGGATATTCACCATCACAGCAGGCTTAAGCAAGTTCGTGCTGCCAAGCGGCCAGCCGCATACCGCCCTAATATGCTGCTCGAACTGCGATGTCTCACAGGCTTCAATACTATAATGCCCCGAGTTATGCGGTCTCGGTGCCAATTCGTTTATGTACAATTCATCATTTGCAGCTAAAAACATTTCAACAGCCAGCGTCCCGGTTAAACCTAACCCCTCAGCAATCTGCTTCGCTGCTTTTATTGCCTTTTCTTCAGCTTCCATGCTGATCCTCGCCGGCACAATCGTCTGATGCAGGATGTTTTCCTTATGAATATTTTCAGCGACCGGGAAAACAACTGTCTCACCTGTTGTCCCGCGGGTAATGATCACCGAGATCTCTTTTTCAAACGGAATCCATTTTTCCAGCACACATTCACCCTGGCTGACAAGTGTTTCAGCCAATGGGATATCATCAATCGACCTGATCACTAGCTGCCCTTTGCCGTCATATCCGCCACGTGCTGTCTTCAATACTGCCGGCAAACTCAGCTCCTCAACACCATTCCTCACATCTTCCACTCTTGTCACTGCCACATAGGGAGCCACTCTCACTCCGGCTGCCTCGATATGGCGCTTCTCTTCTATCCTGTCCTGAGTGACCCTAAGCAATTCGGTCCCCTGCGGTACATAAGCGTATTTATTCAACCATTCAAGCGCATCAGCGTCGATATTCTCGAACTCATAAGTGATCACATCACTCTGTTCAGACAGCTGCTTTATTTTTTCCAGGTCAGCATAACCGCTGACAATCTGCTCGTCAGCGACCTGGCCGCACGGACAATCCGCGGTCGGGTCAAGCACAATCACCCTGAAACCCATCGCTTTTGCCGACAGTGCCATCATCTTGCCAAGCTGCCCGCCGCCAATGATTCCGATCGTCTCTCCTGGTAAAATCAATTTAGACAAGCTCATCACTGCTTTCCATCACTGACATTTTAGTTTCTTCCCGTAAATCCGCCAGCCTTTCCGCAACTTCACCATCAAATGCACCCAAAATCTGAGCCGCGAGCAATCCCGCGTTCGTTGCTCCCGCTTTTCCGATCGCCACTGTCGCAACCGGTACGCCGCCTGGCATCTGGACAATCGATAGCAATGAATCCAGGCCGTTGAGCGCTCTCGACTGCACCGGCACCCCGATAACAGGAAGCGTGGTTTTCGCTGCAACCATGCCCGGCAGATGAGCTGCTCCGCCCGCTCCGGCGATGATGACTTTGATTCCCTCATCTCTCGCATTCTCGGCAAACTCAAACATTAAATCCGGTGTCCGATGTGCGGAAACTACCTTCTTTATATAAGAAATTTCTAAGCGATCCAGCATGTCACACGCATGCTTCATCGTTTCCCAATCCGATTTGCTCCCCATAATAACTGCAACGGTCATATACCTAAACCTCCCTTTGGAGTTTCCAAAACAAAAAACCCGGATAGACTGCTTCCTCTGTTAGAAGAGAAAGTAGTCCGTCCGGGTGCAAACGCAAAGAAACCCACAAGTACATGCGATTTCTTTTCCCTTCACTTTAAAAAACTACTTTCCCTCATAGTCCGGCAATTTACGGTTACCAGGTAGAGACTCATGGGCCATATCCCCATTATTATACGAGGGAGTAACTGAATTTCACTTTCGACAACTACATCTTAACAACCATTTAGACTTTTTGTCAATCAATAATCGAACGTTATATAATTTCCATTTTAAATCGTTCGTGTTTAGAACTTTAAATAACTAACGCAATTCAGCTTTCAATCAACTTCGCTTCAAAAATAATCTGCCTTCCAGCAGGCTCATATTCCATAGTGCCATTCTTTTCTACTTCCTTGAAAATCGGCTTTTCCATCCTGCGGACAGGGGCAAAGCCGTCCTTCTTCATTCTATTAAGGCAATCATCGATTGATTCATGCTCGCCAACTTCATACATCTGTTTCTTCCTAACCTTGCTCATGAGAACAGCTTTCCTTTCCGAACTGATTTTACCCAGAACCCGCCATGAATCGCTTTCGGTTCATAAGCGATGATAAATGCTTTCGGGTCAAGCTCCTTGATCGTCTGGTAAAGCTTCAATTCATATTTCCTCGGCGTCAGGATTTGCAACGCCATCCGGTCGCCCTCAAGCCCATGCGCTGCCCAGTCTGTCACACCATACCCCTGTTCCCGTAAAGCTTTAGGCAAGTCCCTGTCGTATTCCTTTGTAATGACATTAATCGTAATATATCCAAGCGCCAGCTTCTCTTCAATTTTCATTCCGACGATGACACCAATACCATAACCGACAGCATAGGCAACCAAGTTCTGAATCTGATTCAAATTCTCAAGTACCAGCCCGAGTCCGACTACATATATCACCACTTCGATCATGCTCAGTCCTGCAGCCAAATAACGCTGTCCCTTCAACGTCAGGATCATCCTGATTGTAAAAAAAGACACATACACAATATTAATGATTAAGATGATGGCTACCATGGCAAACCCATTCTCCAGCATTCAATAACCCCTCCAGACATCTCATCTAATAAGCCTTAATGTTCGCATTAATCAAATCACTTGTAAAGTAACTTGCAAAATGACGAACAAAAAAGATTTCTTATTTTAAGGTTTCCTCAAGCACACCTTTTGAAACTATTTGAAATTTATTTTTATAAATCAATACAATTCGTTTAAAATGGAAGAGTATACCAAATGTTAAAAGGAGAGGTGGTAAAAGTGTTTTACCGAAGAAAATTTTACATTGTAAAAAATGAATTTGTCGATACATTTAATAGGCTTTTTAATGAGATTAACCTGCCAAATCAACTGAAACACGGATCCCGATTAACAGGAAGATGGATGGTCCCGCTTGATGAGAAAACAACGGAAATTTTCGCGATTTGGGAGTATGACAGCTACGAGGACTACGTAAGCATCGAAAACAACATCAGGAATGACATCGAACATGTCCAACGGATTCAGAACTGGTATGAAGAACACGGCGGCCGCGATTATATAAAAAGGGAATACCTTTTAGAAATCAGGAATGAAAAGATCCATTCCACAATTGACACAGCAATGAACATGTCATAAAAAAACCATCAAGCCAGCATCCGTTCCAGGAAGGGCTTGATGGTTTTCATTATATTTTAAATGCGCTAACTGTTTCTTTTAAAGTTTCTGCCATTGTAGACAAGTTATTGGCTGATGCTGTGATTTCCTCCATGGATGCTAATTGTTCCTCAGCTGAAGCCGCGACATTTTGAGTATGGACAGAAGAATCCTTTGAAATCGTCGATACCTCATTGACGGTTGCGGAGATTTCCTCTGTGCTCGCAGACATCTGTTCCGCAGTGGCTGCCATCTCTTCGATTCGCGCACTCATATTTTCCATAGAATGAAGGATTTCCTGGAAGCTTTTTTGCGTTCCTTCTACGATTCCCAGGCCGCTTACCACTTCTTTTTTGACATGCTCAATCGAATTGTTAGACTGCTCCATATCAATTTGTATCTGTCTGATCAAATCGGAAATCTGAGAAGAAGATTTTTGTGATTGTTCAGCCAGCTTCCTGACCTCAGCTGCAACAACGGCAAATCCTTTGCCATGTTCCCCTGCCCTCGCTGCTTCAATGGCCGCATTCAAGGCGAGCAAATTGGTTTGGTCCGCAATCTCTGTAATCACCTTTGAGATATTGTCAATTTCCCTTGACCTTTCATTCAGCAAACTGAAAACTTCTCCAGTTTCTTCTACAGAAGTGTGAATCATATTCATTTGGCTTGCTGTCTCTTCGACAAATGCACCACCCTGTTTGGCATGTTCACTTGCTTCTGAACTTGACTCAGCAATCAATGAGGAAGTTTCCGCAATCTCTGCCACTCCCCTTGCCAGTTCCTCCAACGCCCTTGCACTTTCCTCTACACCTTGTGTTTGCGTGTCAGAACCGCTGGCGACCTGCTGGATCGCTTCGGTTATTTGCTCTGTCGCCCTGCTTGTCTGTTCAGCACCTGCAGTCAGCTGTTCAGATGATGCCGCAACCTGTTCTGATGTTTCAAGAACATCTTGCAGCATCGTGCTCAAGTTTTCTTTCATGCTATTATAACTTTCCGCAAGGTCACTTAGCTCATCTCCACTGTTGTCTTCAACAACAGCTGTGAAGTCTCCGGCGCCTGCCTTGATCATCGCTGCTGAAATAGCATTAAGTCTTCTTCGTAAAATACGTGTAAACAAATAGATTCCAATAAATGCGAGGATTAGAACGATAACGACCTGGATCAAAAACTTCGTCATAAAAGAAGACAGAATGTGATCGATGATCTTTTCAGAAGCACCAACGTACAGAATCCCGATTGCCTTGCCGTTTTGATCCATTATGGGCTCATAAGCTGTTTGGTAGGAATGCCCGGCCACATTGGCTTCTCCATAATAAGGCTTCCCCTGCTTCAGAACAACATCAGCAACTTCTTCTGAAACAGTCGTCCCGACAGCACGCTTTCCCTCGAGCATAACGTTTGTGGCAATTCGAGTATTTTCCTGAAAAATAGTGACTGTATCTCCTGTATCATTTCCAATTTTGTCGACGAGATCATAATTTTCATTAAAAACCTGGTTCCCCTTAAATAGCTTTCCATTTTTAATTTCCCACTCGCCAGGGAATTTATTGTTAATATATCGCTCACTTAAAGCCAAATCCCCTTTTGCTTTCTCCACTGCAAAAGATTTGATTCCCGTCGTCACTTCCCTGGTAACGATGGCACCAATGATCACAGAGAGCAACAGAACAGTGCTCAATACGATTAAATTGATTTTAGTCCCTAACTTCAACTTTAATCCAGACTTGTTTTTCCTCAAAATACTTGTTCCCCCTTGATGTAAACTGACTCTTTATTGTTTGTAACGATAGAAACAATAAATACTCAGGTTATATCGGAAGATTTCTGTATTTTTTAATTACCTCACAGGGGATTTCATTAATTTGACAAAATTTAAAAAGTGGATGGAATAAACAATCTTATTGTGCGGTTTTTTTAGTGGCTGGTCACATGCTGTTTTTTCTCCGATTTAACTGGTAAAAATCCTGGGTTTTTTCCAAGTCGCGGAATTGCATGTAAAATTCGCAGAATTAATCTGGTTTTTCGCGGAATGCAACACTGATTTCACGGAATCTGGTACTGGTTTCGCGGGATCCAATACTGATTTGCGGGGGCCGGTTCTGGTTTCGCGGTATTCAGCACAGATTTCGCGGGATCCTGTACTGTTTCAAGGAATCTAATACTGTTTTTCACGGAGTCCAGTGCAGGAGAGGAACATCTTCGCTATGAAGCTATCTTTCTGGGAGTATTTCACCTACGGAGAACTTTCTATTCCTTAATTTTATCCGAGAACGCTCAGGGCCCAGATAGCTTCACGGTTATCATATCAATATGGTACAGTTTCACTCTGTCGACTTAACAGTATTTTCACACAAAAAAGAACAGCCATTATAGCTGTTCTTTTGGTGCCCGGCGGCGTCCTACTC
>NZ_JAGGQK010000004.1:0-635250 GCF_018613355.1 Bacillus sp. ISL-35
GTAGTGGAAGGCGCGTAGACTCCTCCGAAAATGCTACCGCATTTCCATCGTGCGTGGGCAGGTTCGAAGAAGCTAAATCAATGTCCTGCGGGCGCAGCTGGTCAGGTGAGACCCCGCAGGAGCAAAGCGACGAGGAGGCTCAGCGCCAGCCCCGCGGAAAGCGAAGCGCCTGGAACGAAAATCAACAGTCTTGTTTAACAGAGCCTAAAATAAATACTTAAAACCCAAAATAGTAGAAGTTGACTCACATTAAAAATTCGATATATAACAGAATTTTTAGCAAAGTGTTTCAATTTCTACTATTTTTAAAGTAAAATGAATAATATGATAAAGCGCTTACATTTACCTTCAGCAAGAATCCACTATTTATAGCCTCATGAATCAACAACAAGATTTTTTTTGGACCAGTATCGAGCGAGCGTTCAGTCACTCAATGTCGCAGGAATTTTTCAGTTTTAAAAATTAATAGATTGAAAGGGAGAGATGACAATGGGAAGAACAGTCATTTTAGCAGGGGCAAGAACACCGTTTGGCAAGCTTGGCGGCGGATTGAGCAGTTTTTCAGCCAGTCAATTAGGAGGAATTGCTGTCAAGGAGGCGCTATCACGCGCAGGGGTTAAACCTGAGGAAGTCGGCGAAGTCATTCTTGGGACTGTGCTGCAGGGAGGCCAGGGACAGCTTCCTTCACGCCAGGCAGCAAGGGAGGCAGGCATTCCGTGGGATGTGAAGACAGAAACCATCAACAAAGTTTGTGCATCCGGCATGCGAAGCCTGACACTTGGCGACCAGATCATCCGCGCTGGAGATGAGGAAGTGATCGTTGCCGGCGGAATGGAGTCAATGAGCAACGCGCCTTATATCCTGCCGAAAGCACGATGGGGCTTCAGGATGGGCGACGGCCAGGTGAAGGACCTGATGATCCATGATGGCCTGACATGCAGCTTCAATGGTGTCCACATGGGAACATACGGAAATGAAGTAGCGAAGGAATACGAAATCAGCCGTGAGGAGCAGGATCAGTGGTCATACCGCAGCCATCAAAGGGCAATCGAAGCGATTGAATCAGGAAAGCTTGCCGAAGAAATCGTCCCGGTTGAAGTGCCGCAGCGTAAGGGCGACCCGATTTTGGTCCAGCATGATGAAGCGCCGAGGAAGGACACTTCAGTTGAAAAGCTGGCAAAACTGGGGCCGGTTTTCAATTCGGACGGCACAATTACTGCAGGCAATGCACCAGGTGTCAATGACGGTGCGGCGGCCCTCGTCCTGATGAGCGAAGAGCGCGCACAGTGTGAAGGCAAGACACCGCAGGCAGTGGTTTTGGCTCATGCAGCAATTGCCACAGAAGCAAAGGACTTCCCGAAAACACCGGGAATTGTCATCAACGAATTATTGAAAAAGACCGGTAAATCACTTGAAGAAATTGACCTTTTTGAAATAAATGAAGCTTTCGCGGCGGTTGCATTGACAAGCGGACGCATCGCGAACCTTGATCCGGAAAAGGTCAATGTCAATGGCGGTGCGGTTGCCCTCGGACACCCTATCGGAGCAAGCGGGGCGCGCATCATTTTGACATTGATGCATGAACTCAAGCGCCGCGGCGGTGGGGTCGGCATTGCGGCGATCTGCTCAGGCGGCGGCCAGGGCGATGCAGTGATGATTGAGGTTCCTAAACAATAAGGAAATGGAAGGAGGGCAATTGCGAGAGCTGCCCTCCACTGATACAAACTTTTTTAGGAGGTTGTAATAATGAGTGTAAAAACGATTATGGTAATCGGCGCAGGTCAGATGGGCTCCGGTATTGCCCAGGTGTGCGCGCAGGCTGGATATGATGTGTTTTTGAACGATCTGAAGCCGGAATTTGTGGAACGCGGACTTTCCGGAATCAAAAAGAATCTTAACCGCCAGGTAGATAAAGGCAGGATGACAGCAGAACAGTTGGACGCCGTTGTTGGCAGGATTACTGCCTCTACTGAACTTCAGGATGCAGGTAAGGTTGACCTGGTCATCGAAGCGGCTGTTGAGAACATGGACATCAAGGCGAAGATTTTTGCCCAGCTTGATGAAATCGCTCCTGAACACACCATCCTTGCTTCCAATACATCTTCATTGCCGATTACTGAGATCGCTGCAGCAACAAAGCGTCCGGAAAAGGTCATCGGCATGCATTTCATGAACCCGGTGCCTGTCATGAAGCTGGTCGAAATCATCCGCGGCCTGGCGACAGCTGATGAAGTGTATCAGACCATCGAGGATATCACCAAGACTTTGGAAAAGGTTCCTGTTGAAGTGAACGATTTCCCAGGTTTCGTGTCAAACCGAATCCTTATGCCGATGATTAACGAAGCCATTTACACATTGTATGAAGGCGTCGCAACGAAGGAAGCGATCGACGAAGTCATGAAGCTCGGCATGAACCACCCAATGGGGCCATTGACACTTGCTGACTTCATCGGCCTGGACACATGCCTCTACATCATGGAAACACTGCATGAAGGCTTTGGCGACGACAAATACCGTCCTTGTCCATTATTAAGGAAATATGTAAAAGCCGGCTGGCTCGGCAAAAAATCTGGCCGTGGGTTCTACACATACGAGTAAAGAATTCGGCGACAAATGCGTCCATACATAGTCACTGTCTGGACGTCTGGAGGGTGAAAACATGAATCTGAGATTCACAGAAGAACAGGAAATGATGCGCAAAATGGTGCGTGATTTTGCACAGACCGAAATTGCGCCTTTTGTTGAAAAAATGGAGGAAGGCGAGTTCCCGAGGGAGATTTTAAAAAAGATGGGCGAACTTGGCCTGATGGGGATTCCCGTACCTGAGGAATATGGCGGTTCAGAGATGGACTTCATTTCCTATATCATTGCCATCCATGAAATTTCCAGGGTCAGCGCCACGGTTGGCGTCATCCTATCCGTTCATACTTCCGTTGGTACGAACCCAATTTTGTATTTTGGTACGGAAGAGCAAAAGAAAAAATATGTACCTAAGCTAGCTTCGGGGGAATACCTGGGTGCATTCTGCCTGACAGAGCCAAGTGCCGGTTCCGATGCCGCCAGCTTGAAAACCCGGGCGGTCAAGAAAGATGGACATTATGTATTGAACGGATCGAAGGTGTTCATCACCAATGGCGGAGAAGCAGATGTCTATATTGTCTTCGCATCGACCAATCCTGAAGCAGGTCCAAAGGGCGTCTCAGCCTTTATCGTTGAAAAAGATACACCGGGCTTCATCGTCGGCAAGGATGAGCACAAAATGGGCCTGTACGGCTCCCGCACAGTCCAGCTGACATTCGAGGACATGAAAGTGCCAGAAGAAAACTTGCTTGGCCAGGAAGGCCAAGGATTCAAAATCGCGATGAGCAACCTTGACTCCGGCCGGATTGGCATCGCCGCACAGGCTCTCGGGATTGCTGAAGCAGCTTTGGACGCGGCGACTGGCTATGCGAAAGAAAGAGTCCAGTTTGGCAAGCCAATAGCAGCCCAGCAAGGCGTCGGCTTCAAGCTGGCAGACATGGCTACATCCGTCGAAGCTGCGAAACTATTAATCTACCGCGCGGCTCAATTGCGTTCAGAAGGACAAAAATGCGGGATGGAAGCATCCATGGCAAAACTGTTCACCTCAAGAACAGCAGTCGAAGTCACAACCGAAGCCATCCAGGTATTCGGCGGCTACGGCTACACGAAGGAATATCCAGTCGAACGCTACTTCCGCGACGCTAAAGTAACCGAGATTTACGAGGGAACGAGCGAGATCCAGAAGATTGTTATTAGTAAGCAGTTATAACACCGGTTATTGTGACAGGTTGGACAGCTGAAGCTGAAAAGCTGTCAAGAAAACCTCGTTATTGTGACAGGTTGGAAAGTGGTGGCCGAAAAGCTGTCAAGAAAAGCTGGTTATTCTGACAGGTTGGGCAGTGAAAGCAGGAAAGCTGTCAAGAAAACCTCGTTATTCTGACAGGTTGGGCGATGAAAGCTGAAAAGCTGTCAAGAAAAGCTAGTTATTCTGACAGGTTGGGCAGTGAAGGCAGAAAAGCTGTCAAGAAAAGCTAGTTATTCTGACAGGTTGGGCAGTGAAAGCAGGAAAGCTGTCAAGAAAACCTCGTTATTCTGACAGGTTGGGCAGTGAAGGCAGAAAAGCTGTCAAGAAAAGCTAGTTATTCTGACAGGTTAGGCAGTTGAAGCCGAAAAGCTGTCAAGAAAAGCCCGTTATTCTGACAGGTTGGGCAGTAAAAGCAGAAAAGCTGTCAAGAAAAGCCCGTTATTCTGACAGGTTGGGCAGAGGAAGCCGAAAAGCTGTCAAGAAAAGCTCGTTATTGTGACAGGTTAGGCGGAGGAAGCCGAAAGCTGTCAAGAAAACCTCGTTATTATAACAGGTTGAGGTGTGAAATCCGAAAAGCTGTCAAGATAACGATCGGTTTCAGGTTGAAATACCGGAAAAAGGTCACCAATCGTCCCACCTGCAGAGTAACAAGTCGAATGTAATGGTTATCTATATAAATTAAATAAACAGTAACGGAGGAAACAATAATGAATTTTCGATTATCCGAAGAACATGAAATGATCCGGAAAATGGTCCGTGATTTTGCGAGGAATGAAGTGGCTCCGACGGCTGCTGAGCGTGATGAGGAGGAACGTTTTGACCGTGAGATTTTTGACAAGATGGCGGAGCTTGGCCTGACTGGTATCCCGTGGCCTGAAGAGTACGGCGGCATCGGATCTGACTATCTCGCATACTGCATCGCGGTTGAAGAATTATCACGCGTCTGTGCCTCAACAGGGGTAATGCTGTCAGCGCACACTTCACTTGCCGGCTGGCCAATCTTCAAGTTCGGAAATGAAGAGCAGAAGCAAAAGTACTTGCGTCCAATGGCTGAAGGTAAGAGCATCGGTGCGTACGGCCTGACTGAGCCGGGCAGCGGTTCTGATGCAGGTGCAATGAGAACGACTGCGAAAGAAGATGGCGACCACTATGTACTGAATGGCTCCAAAATTTTCATCACAAATGGCGGGGTAGCTGATATCTATGTTGTATTCGCGTTGACCGATCCGTCAAGCAAGCACAAAGGAACGACTGCGTTCATCGTCGAAAGCAGCTTCCCTGGATTCTCTGTCGGCAAGAAGGAAAAGAAGCTGGGCATCCGTTCATCTCCGACAACAGAAATCATTTTTGAAGACTGCCGCGTTCCAAAGGAAAACATCCTTGGTGAAGTTGGTGAAGGCTTCAAAATCGCGATGATGACGCTTGATGGCGGACGTAACGGAATCGCTGCCCAGGCAGTCGGTATCGCACAGGGAGCGCTTGACGCAGCAGTTGATTATGCAAAAGAACGCCAGCAATTCGGCAAGCCAATCGCGGCGAACCAGGGAATTGGCTTCAAGCTTGCGGACATGGCAACTTCAGTAGAAGCTTCAAGACTATTAACTTACCAGGCTGCATGGCTGGAATCTGAAGGCCTTCCATACGGCAAGGAATCGGCAATGTCCAAACTGTTTGCCGGCGACACAGCGATGAAAGTGACAACCGAAGCTGTACAGGTATTCGGCGGCTACGGCTACACGAAGGATTATCCGGTTGAACGCTTCATGCGCGACGCGAAAATCACGCAGATCTATGAAGGAACACAGGAAATCCAGCGTCTTGTCATCTCAAGAATGCTGACGAAATAACAGGGCGGGGCAGAAGAGATGAAAAAGCGAGAAGTGCAGGCGTCGGTAAAAGATGAGCGACTTGTGAAAAAAAGGCGCGAACAGATGATCAAAGGGGCCGTAACTCTTTTCAAGCAAAAGGGCTTCCACCGCACGACGACCAGAGAGATTGCCCGGGCTTCAGGCTTTAGCATCGGTACCCTTTACGAATATATCCGTACAAAAGAAGATGTGCTTTACCTTGTCTGCGACAGCATTTATGACGAAGTTCGCGACCGCCTACAGGAAAACCTCGACACGAACCAGGGGACGCTCGAGAGCCTGAAGGTCGGCATCGCCAATTACTTCAAGGTCATGGATGACCTCCAGGACGAAGTGCTCGTCATGTACCAGGAGGTCAAATCGCTGACAAAGGATGCACTCCCATATGTGCTGAAAAAAGAAATCGAGATGGTGGGGATGTTTGAGGATGTGATCCAGCGCTGCGTCGAAAATGGCGAGCTTGACCTGGATGAAAAACATGTCAAAATCATCGCCCATGATATTTTCGTCCAGGGGCAGATGTGGGGATTCCGCCGCTGGGCGCTGCAAAAACTGTACACTCTCGAGGAGTATACGGAACTGCAGACAGAACTGCTTTTCAAGGGGCTCAAGGGATCGGAAATGAAATTAGGAACAGGGGGAACAAAATGAGTATGCCGGAAATGTATAAGCCAAAGAACCATATTCGCTTTGTGACAGCTTCAAGCTTGTTTGACGGCCATGATGCTTCAATCAACATCATGCGCAGGATCATCCAGTCATTGGGAGGCGAGGTGATCCACCTTGGCCACAACCGCTCCGTCGAGGAGGTCGTCAACGCCGCGATCCAGGAGGATGCACAGGGAATTGCGATTTCTTCCTATCAGGGCGGGCACGTGGAATATTTTAAGTATATGTACGATCTTTTGAAGGAAAAAGGCGCTTCCCATATCCGCATTTACGGCGGTGGCGGCGGTGTCATCATTCCTCGGGAAATAAAGGAGCTTCATGAATACGGGATCGCCCGTATTTTCTCGCCGGAAGACGGCAGGAAATATGGCCTTAACGGCATGATCGAGCAGATGATCAAGGAGTGTGACTTCCCGACAGTGACTGCTGAAGGCGTTGAGGAAATCGGAAAACTTGAAGACGGGGATCCGAACGCTGTCGCAAAGCTGATCACGCTTGCCGAGCAGCATGTTGGTTCGGAAAAAGAAACAGCCGCCGCTGTGGAAAGCTTGATGGAAAAAGTCAAGACGATGACAAAGGCGGTGCCTGTTGTCGGAATCACTGGTACGGGCGGTGCAGGGAAAAGTTCATTGACTGACGAACTGATCAGGCGCTTCATCAATGAAATCCCTGAAAAGCGGGTAGCGATTTTATCAGTCGACCCTACAAAGCAGAAGACAGGCGGAGCACTTCTGGGAGACCGGATCCGCATGAACGCGATTTTCTCTCCACGCGTTTATATGCGCAGCCTGGCGACAAGAAAGTCAAAGTCTGAATTGTCCCTTGCGATTAAAGATGCCATCGACGTGGTGAAAGCGGCAGGCTTTGACCTAGTCATCGTCGAAACGAGTGGTATTGGGCAAGGCGATGCAGGAATCACCGATGTTTGTGATGTTTCAATGTATGTGATGACGAGCGAATTCGGCGCGCCGTCACAGCTTGAGAAAATCGATATGATCGATTATGCCGACTTGATTGTCATCAATAAATTTGAGCGCAAAGGCTCTGAGGATGCAAAGCGCCAGGTGCAGAAGCAGTACCAGCGCAGTCATATGTTTTTTGACAAAGAGCTTGATGAAATGCCTGTCTACGGCACAATCGCCAGCCAGTTCAACGATCCTGGCACGAACGCGCTGTTTGCGGCCCTGGTCAACAAAATCAATGAAAAAGCAGGCACAGATTGGACGACATCTTTCTCTACCAATGCAGTAGTAGAAAAACAGAATGTGATCATCCCGAATGACCGCCGCTATTACCTGCGGGAAATTTCCGAAACGGTACGGAGTTACCATAAGCATGCGGCCGAGCAGGCTGACCTCGCCCGCAGACTGTTCCAGATTGAAGGGGCAATCGAAGCGGTAAAAGAAAAAGAAACAAACAGTGAAGTTCTTTCGTCTCTGCAAGTGTTAAAAGAAGAAACAGAGAAGAAACTGACACCAGAGTCAAGGAACATCCTTGAAAACTGGGAATCTCTGAAGGGAAAATACAGTGGTGACCAGTTCATCACAAAAATCCGTGACAAGGAAATCGTAATGGAATTAAAGACGAAAAGTCTTTCCGGCTTAAGCATCCCTAAGGTTGCACTGCCAAAATACAAGGATTACGGAGAAATTCTACGCTGGGTCTACGTTGAGAATGTGCCTGGCAGCTTCCCGTACACAGCGGGCGTATTCCCGTTCAAGCGTGAAGGCGAGGATCCAAAACGCCAGTTTGCTGGCGAAGGGACACCAGAGCGTACGAACCGCCGCTTCCACTACCTGTCAAAGGATGACGCAGCAAAACGCCTAAGTACTGCGTTCGATTCGGTCACACTTTACGGTGAAGACCCGGATTACCGTCCGGATATTTACGGCAAAGTCGGTGAGAGCGGCGTCAGCGTTTGTTCGCTTGACGACATGAAAAAGCTGTATGCAGGTTTTGACCTTTGCCATCCATCAACATCCGTGTCGATGACAATCAACGGGCCGGCACCGATCATACTGGCAATGTTCATGAACACAGCAATTGAACAGCAGGTGGAAAAGAAGGAACAAGAACTTGGCCGCAAGCTGAATGATGAAGAGTTTGCCCAAGTGAAGGAAATGACGCTCCAGACAGTTCGCGGAACGGTGCAGGCAGATATTTTAAAAGAGGATCAAGGACAGAATACTTGTATCTTCTCGACTGAATTCGCACTCCGAATGATGGGCGATATCCAGCAGTATTTTATCGATGAAAAAGTCCGGAACTACTATTCTGTATCGATTTCCGGCTACCATATTGCCGAAGCAGGCGCGAACCCGATTTCCCAGCTGGCGTTCACACTATCAAATGGTTTCACATATGTTGAGTACTATTTGAGCAGAGGCATGAAGATCGATGACTTTGCACCAAACCTGAGCTTCTTCTTCTCCAATGGCCTTGATCCTGAGTATTCCGTGATCGGCCGCGTTGCCCGCAGGATCTGGGCGACGGTCATGAAAAATAAGTACGGAGCGAATGAACGCAGCCAGAAGCTGAAATACCATATCCAGACTTCAGGACGTTCACTTCATGCTCAGGAAATCGACTTCAACGATATCCGGACAACATTGCAGGCTTTGATGGCATTGCATGACAACTGTAATTCACTTCATACCAATGCGTATGACGAAGCGATCACTACGCCGACGGAAGAATCCGTCCGCCGCGCAATGGCGATCCAGATGATCATCACGAAGGAGCATGGATTGACGAAGAACGAAAACCCGCTTCAGGGTGCGTTCATCATTGAAGAGCTGACTGATTTGGTTGAGGAAGCAGTCCTTCAGGAATTCGAACGGATCAATGACCGCGGCGGCGTGCTTGGGGCAATGGAAACTCAGTACCAGCGCGGTAAAATCCAGGATGAATCCATGTACTATGAAATGAAGAAGCATTCCGGGGAGCTGCCAATCATCGGGGTGAATACGTACCTGAATCCAAATCCTCCATCAGAGGAAGAGATCGACAAGATGGAGCTTGCCCGTGCGACGAAAGAAGAAAAGGAAACACAGATCCGCAATCTAGGCGCATTCAAGGACAAGAATCAAGACCAGTCCGAAACAGCGCTTGAGCGGCTTAAAGAAACAGCAGTCAATGGCGGCAATATTTTTGCCGAACTGATGGAAACCGTCAAATACGCAAGCCTCGGACAAATCACAAGGGCTCTTTACGAAGTAGGCGGCCAGTTCCGCAGGAATATGTAAAGGGTAGTTTAAAAACAAATATTATGGTGTAAAAATGTAGGGCGGGGCATAAAAAGACTTTGCAATCGACCTGAATGGGCAGGATGGCTTATAGAAAATCTATGAGCCATCTTGCATTTTATGGTGCTCGTTTCGTAAACTAGAAACCAATATGAGACATTCCTGCATATTGAAAAACAACTTTTTATCAAATTTCACCTATCTTTTGGGAGATAATCTTATATAATCTAGTTATCGGTTCATACATACGACCTACTTCAGGATGTGAATTTTGTGAAATCGGTTTTGTTCACGGCAGGGGCTGTTGTGGCTGCTGCTGCCATTTATTATCTTTATCAGCGTCAGCTTGGCGCTATCCCATTTTTCATTCTATCGATCGCCTTTTTTTTACTGGCATATGGCCAGCTGAAGAAAAGGAGGAAGGCTGGCAGAGGGAAAGTGGAAATGGAAAGCGAAAAAAGCCGGGAAAACGGCAGATAAAACTGGCATAAAGGTCTAAAATTTGTTTATAATGTAGAATATGCATTCTGGGATATTTTCCTTGTTTTCGGACGAATGGCCGGGTAAAGGCCTGGAATAGAGAAAGGAAGTGCGCAAATTGAGTTTAAGCCAATACTCAAAAGAAGAGCTTCAAGAAATGTCATTGATTGAAGTAGGATTTGAAATTTTAAAAGAAAAGAAGCAAGCGATCACGTTTCAGGAGCTGATGGCTGAAATCAAGAGTGTCCTTAAATTGGACGAGGCCGATGTTGCTGAAAGAATGGTTCAATTCTATACAGATATAAATATAGATGGACGTTTCATGTCCCAGGGTGAAGGACGCTGGGGTCTTCGCGTCTGGTATCCAGTCGACCAGATCGAAGAAGACAATGTCACGACAGTCAAGCCGAAGAAGAAGAAGGCTAAGAAGGCTGTTGATGAGGACGATCTAGACCTTGACGAATTCGATGAAATCGATGAGGAAGATCTTGACTACGATGATATCGACGAATTCGACGAAGATGATGCTCTCGACGAAGATGATGATGAAGATGACGAGGACTTCGATGAGGACCTGGAAGATTCCGATGACTTCGACGACGATGAGGATGAGCTGCTGGAGGAAGAAGACGAAGACCTGCCGCTCGAAGATGAAGATGACGAAGAGGAAGACGAAGAACTATAATTAACAACTTGACTTTTATATTTACCGAATGTAGAATACTTTTTGGGCTCCTTAAAAAAGGACGATTAAGTAAAACAGCCACAAAACGCTCCCCATACTCTGTATGCGGGGCGTTTTTTTTATTTTTACAGGCTAAAAATAACCCCCTGTACAATCCGCTTGCGAAAACCGAAGCAGGCGATTTAAAAAGGTTAAAAATTTAATCAATAAATCAATTAAACAGGTGCATATTGTACAAACTGTTTGATGAGGGGGATTACACAATGGCAAAGTATATTTTTGTTACGGGCGGAGTCGTTTCGTCATTAGGTAAGGGAATCACGGCAGCATCCCTTGGAAGATTGCTGAAAAACAGGGGCTTGAGCGTGACAATCCAGAAGTTCGATCCATACATCAACGTAGACCCTGGGACAATGAGTCCTTACCAGCACGGTGAAGTATTCGTGACGGACGATGGCGCCGAAACGGACCTGGACCTGGGCCACTACGAGCGCTTCATCGATATCAACCTGAACAAATACTCAAACGTGACAACAGGAAAAATCTACTCAACGGTCCTGAAAAAAGAGCGCCGCGGTGACTACCTGGGAGGAACTGTACAGGTTATTCCGCATATCACGAATGAAATCAAGGAAAAGGTTTTCCGTGCAGGCAAAGAGACTGGTGCAGATGTTGTCATCACTGAAATCGGCGGTACAGTAGGGGACATCGAATCACTGCCGTTCCTTGAAGCAATCCGCCAGATCAAGAATGATGCTGGACGAGACAATGTGATGTACATCCACTGTACACTGGTTCCTTACATCAAGGCAGCAGGCGAAATGAAGACAAAGCCAACCCAGCACAGCGTAAAAGAATTGCGCAGCCTGGGAATCCAGCCAAATATTATCGTCCTTCGTACTGAAATGCCGATTTCACAGGACATGAAGGACAAAATTGCCTTGTTCTGTGATATCGACAAGGAAGCGGTAATTGAGGCGACAGATGCGGAAACTCTTTACTCCATCCCTCTGGCTCTTCAGGAGCAGAAGATGGACCAGCTTGTTTGCGAGCACTTCAAATTGAACTGCGCTGAAGCAGACATGACCGAGTGGAATGCATTGGTCGAGAAAGTGACGCATCTTACCGGCAAAACGAGAATTGGCCTTGTCGGTAAATATGTTGAACTTCAGGATGCCTACATTTCAGTGGTTGAATCATTGAAGCACGCAGGATATGCATTCGACAGTGATATTGAAATCAAGTGGATCAACTCTGAGGAAGTGACAGAAGAGAATGTCGTTGAACTTCTGAATGACGTTGATGGCATCCTTGTTCCTGGCGGATTCGGCGACCGTGGAATCGAAGGGAAGATCCTTGCGACCAAATACGCGCGCGAGAACAAAGTGCCTTTCTTCGGAATTTGCCTCGGCATGCAGCTGGCATCCGTTGAATTTGCACGCCACGTTCTTGGCTTGAAGGATGCTCACTCTGCAGAAATCATGCCAAGCACGACAAATCCGATTATCGACCTTCTTCCAGAGCAGAAGGATATTGAAGATCTTGGCGGAACACTTCGCCTTGGCTTATATCCATGTAAGCTTAGTGAAGATACAAAGGCATTCGCTGCTTACGGTGATGACCTGATATATGAGCGCCATCGCCATCGTTATGAGTTCAACAACGAATACCGTCAGGCAATGGAAAAAGAAGGGTTTATTTTCTCTGGGACAAGCCCGGATGGCCGTTTGGTCGAAATCATCGAACTGAAAGACCACCCATGGTTCCTGGCATCACAGTTCCATCCTGAATTCACATCAAGACCAACGCGTCCGCAGCCATTATTCAGGGACTTTATTGAAGCATCCATCAAGACAAATAAATAACATGCAAAAAAGCCGGTGAATTTACCGGCTTTTTTTACTGCTTTTTTGGCGTATTCTGGTTAGTAGTCTTCCAAAATTTCCTCGATCGTGAATTTCAGGCCGAAGTAGATGAATAGTGCCGCAACAGAAGTGGGATAGCCAATTCTGTTGCCAACATCATCCGGAAGCAGGCCTTTTTTGATTCGTAAATCAATATGGACGTCCGCAAGCGTATTCAGTCCTTCATTTTCATTCCGGACGGTAGAAATAGCCACGAACGGAATCCCTTTTTCCTGTAAAATGCCTGCCATTTTGACTGCCTCTTCATCATCAGCATAGCGGCTGACAATCAGCACACGGTCTGCAGCTTCTACTTCTGTTTCCTCCGATAAAATGGCTGCCGATTGAAGTGGTTCTTCGCCATGAACTGCTTCAAGTTCAACAGCCTTCATTTCTCCTGTACCAAAAATATGAATTTTGCCTTCACCAGCAGCAGCCTGTGCCAGCAGTCGTGCGCCATCCTCAATTGGAAACTCTTCTTTTTCCATCAGCCGGTTGAATAATCCGGCCAATTGTGTCGAAAACATTTTTAACATTCCAGCACCTCCGTCTTTGCCAATCCTGATTATAAAGTACTACAATGGAAATGAAAAAGCATCTGTCGAAAATAAGTTTAAAAATATGGCAGGAATTTCAAGCTTTTTAACGAATTGTGTAATGGGGAAGAACGAAACAGTTTCCAGGACAAGATCATTTATTATTTATTACTTTTATTAGGGGGAAGAGGCGGCATGAAAGAAAAAATACTTATTGTTGACGACCAGTTTGGCATCAGAATTCTACTTAATGAAGTGCTGCAAAAAGAAGGTTATCAAACATACCAGGCTGCAAATGGCGTCCAGGCCCTGGAGCTCGTTAAGAAGCATCCACCTGATCTCGTTCTTCTGGACATGAAAATCCCGGGTATGGATGGAATTGAAATTTTAAAAAGAATGAAGGTAATCGACCCGGATATTCGCGTCATCATCATGACCGCCTATGGCGAACTGGATATGATCCAGGAAGCGATGGACCTTGGAGCTTTGACCCATTTCGCCAAGCCATTCGACATTGATGATATCCGCGCAGCCGTAAAGAAGTATTCACAAACCGTTTCAAAAGATTAAGATACATAATTCGCCCTCAGGATGCTCCGGGGGGTTTTTTCTTGCCGGAAAAAGTGAGTTTACAGACAAGTGAAACTATTGGTAGCGCTTGCTTTATAGCATTTTTATGACACTTGCAAAAACAAGGCTTGAACAATGGCAATTCTGATTTTCTTTTGGTATGATACATATGAATTCCACAGGATCATTTCGTTTTGATGAATGCCATCTCGGGTACATAATCAAAAGCAGAGAGGGAACCCTTTAAAAGGGTAGCATAGTCAAAAAACGATTGATCATTACGAAGGAGGAAAAGATATGCCTTTAGTTTCAATGACTGAAATGCTGAAAAAAGCGAATGCAGAAGGCTACGCTGTTGGGCAATTTAACTTAAATAACCTTGAGTTCACTCAAGCGATCCTTCAGGCTGCAGAAGCCGAGAAGTCACCGGTAATCCTTGGTGTTTCTGAAGGTGCTGCACGCTACATGGGCGGCTTCAAGACTGTTGTCAAAATGGTAGAAGGTTTGATGGAGGACTATAACACTACAGTTCCTGTCGCAATCCACCTTGACCATGGTTCAAGCTTCGACAAGTGTAAAGAAGCAATCGACGCAGGTTTCACCTCTGTCATGATCGATGCTTCACACGGTCCTTTCGAAGAGAACATTGAAATCACTTCAAAAGTGGTAGAATACGCTCACTCTAAAGGTGTTTCTGTAGAAGCGGAATTAGGAGTTGTCGGCGGACAGGAAGATGACGTTGTTGCTTCTGGCGTAATCTATGCTGATCCTAAGGAATGTGAAGAGCTAGTTAAGCGCACTGGCATTGATTGCCTTGCTCCTGCACTAGGTTCTGTACACGGTCCTTACAAAGGTGAACCAAACCTTGGCTTCAAAGAAATGGAAGAAATCAACAAGACTGCTGGCGTACCATTGGTATTGCACGGCGGAACTGGAATCCCTACAAAAGATATCCAGAAAGCTATTTCTTTCGGTACAGCTAAAGTCAACGTTAATACTGAAAACCAAATTGCTTCAGCTAAAGCAGTTCGTGAGACTCTTGCTGCGAAGCCGGAAGAGTATGATCCACGTAAATATCTTGGACCAGCTCGCGATGCAATCAAGGAAACTGTAATCGGCAAAATACGCGAATTCGGTTCTTCTAACAAAGCGTAATAGCAGCAAAAATTTGTTATAATAAAACCGCCTTATATAGGGCGGTTTTTATCCATTTATATAAGTTTGAAAATTTTGTCGACTGGAGGCGTTTACAAATGAAGTTTTTTATCGATACTGCGAATATGGAAGAAATCCGCGAGGCCTACACACTGGGAATTTTATCAGGGGTTACAACTAACCCTTCACTCGTGGCAAAAGAAAAGAATGTAAAGTTTGAGGACCGCCTGAAGGAAATCACCGAATTGGTCCCTGGCTCTGTCAGTGCCGAAGTCATCGCGCTTGATGCAGAGGGCATGATTAAAGAAGGAAAAGAATTAGCTGCAATCGCACCGAACATCACGATCAAAGTTCCAATGACCCCAGAAGGGCTGAAGGCTGTTTCTGTATTCTCAAAAGAGGGAATCAAGACAAACGTAACCCTGGTCTTCAGTGCGAACCAGGCATTGCTGGCAGCAAGAGCGGGAGCTACATACGTATCACCATTCCTTGGCCGCCTCGATGACATCGGCCATAACGGACTCGACCTGATTTCAACGATTGCCGAAATCTTCACGATCCACGGAATCGACACAGAAATCATCGCCGCATCCATCCGCCACCCGCAACACGTAACAGACGCAGCACTAAGAGGCGCACACATCGCCACCGTACCATACAAAGTCATCCAGCAAATGTTCAACCACCCGCTGACAGACAAAGGAATCGAAGCATTTTTAAAAGACTGGGAATCTCGCGGGAAGTAATTGTTATTATGGTAGTTATCGGCTCTGTTATCTCCCAATTGATTCTTTAAGTCCTGTTGACCGTAGTGGAAGGCGCGTAGACTCCTGCGGGAGCATGGGTCAGGGAAGACCCCGCAGGAGTGAAACGACGAGGAGGCTTCCCGGGCCACCCGCGGAAAGCGAAGCGCCTGGAACGAAGGTCAACAGCCTTGAATAACAGAGCCATAAATCAGCATATGGGCAACAGAAACATAGTCTGCCTGATAGAGGCTAAGTAAAGTTAGGAACTTTTACCCAATTTAATCTTTTTTGCATTTTATTACATGAAATTGGGAATATCGTGTAAACTAAGGGAATAGAAAACTCCCGGAATCTGAATATTTTTATTGGAAAAATATACCTAATTGATTTCGGTCATTTTAATCTACGTAGAGCCAATATCGGTCTTAGCTGTACATTGTTTGCATCTCCAGCTTGACCTTACATCACGGCTTAGAAGGGAGTCAAAAATGGAAAAGCTTAAGATTGCAGGCGGTTATCCTTTAAAAGGGACTGTTCGGGTCAGCGGTGCGAAAAACAGCGCGGTAGCCTTGATCCCCGCAACCATATTAGCAGAATCGCCTGTAACCATAGAAGGTTTGCCGGATATTTCCGATGTTCATATGCTCAAGGACTTGATGGAGGAAATCGGCGGTTCTGTTGAATTCTCGAACAATGAAATGACGGTAGATCCGTCTTCCATGATTTCCATGCCTTTGCCGAATGGAAAAGTGAAAAAGCTGCGAGCTTCATACTATCTAATGGGAGCAATGCTTGGCCGTTTCAAAAAAGCTGTCATCGGATTGCCAGGTGGATGCCATTTAGGCCCAAGGCCGATTGACCAGCATATAAAAGGATTCGAAGCGCTTGGTGCCAGCGTGACAAATGAACAGGGTGCCATTTATCTTCGTGCAGATGAGCTTCGCGGTGCAAGAATCTATCTTGACGTCGTAAGTGTTGGGGCAACAATCAACATCATGCTTGCCGCTGTACGAGCAAAAGGGCGGACCGTCATTGAAAATGCCGCAAAAGAGCCGGAAATCATTGACGTAGCAACATTGCTTACCAATATGGGAGCGAAAATCAAAGGAGCCGGTACCGATGTGATCCGAATCGATGGCGTGGATGAGCTTCACGGCTGCCGCCATACGATCATCCCGGACCGGATCGAGGCAGGAACATATTTAATCCTCGGCGCTGCAATCGGTGATGGCGTCACGATTGATAATGTCATTCCGCAGCATATTGAGTCACTTGTGGCCAAGCTGAAGGAAATGGGCGCCAAGATTGAAGCGAGTGATGAGCAAATTTATGTTGCTCCTGCTGAGAAGTACAAGGCCGTCGACATTAAAACGCTCGTTTATCCAGGATTCCCAACGGACCTGCAGCAGCCGTTCACCGCGCTGCTCACAAGGGCGGAGGGCTCCAGTGTCGTCACGGATACAATCTATGGCGCACGCTTTAAGCATATCGATGAACTTAGAAGAATGAATGCCAATATTAAAGTTGAGGGCAGATCTGCGATCATCAGCGGACCGGTCAAGCTTCAGGGAGCCAAGGTCAAGGCAAGCGATCTCCGTGCCGGAGCAGCTCTTGTCATTGCCGGCCTTATGGCTGAAGGTGTCACTGAGGTGACGGGTGTAGACCATATTGATCGCGGCTATAGCCACATCGTTGAAAAGCTAAATGGGCTAGGTGCCACAATTTGGCGCGAAGATATGACCTCTGAAGAGCAAGAAGAGGTAAAAAAATCATAAAAAGTATAGTACAATGGAGTTGTACAATACAAATAGTGGTGCTAATGCTGATCGAAACCGTAAAGTAGTATAACCTATTTGACCATCAAGCCATGCAATTGAGGCTGCATCAAATTTTCGCTTCCTACTCAGTTCCGCAACATAATTGGCAACGAGGAGAATGCTGATTTATGGGAAGGGCTGAATAGAAAGGATAGAGAGGTATACAGTTTCGGTGGGCATTAGCCCCTTTCATGATTAGGGGATGATCATATGGAACGTAGCTTAACGATGGAGCTTGTCCGCGTGACAGAGGCGGCGGCACTTGCGTCAGCACGCTGGATGGGACGCGGAAAAAAAGACGAAGCTGACGATGCTGCAACGTCGGCAATGAGAGATGTGTTTGATACCATCCCGATGAAAGGTACCGTCGTCATCGGTGAAGGAGAGATGGACGAAGCGCCGATGCTGTATATCGGTGAAAAGCTTGGAACAGGCTATGGCCCGCGTTTGGACGTAGCGGTCGATCCGTTGGAAGGAACGAATATCGTAGCGTCCGGCGGCTGGAATGCCCTTGCTGTCCTTGCGGTAGCAGATAACGGCAACCTGCTTCATGCTCCTGACATGTACATGGACAAGCTGGCGGTAGGTCCTGAGGCAGTTGGAATGGTCGATATCAATGCTTCCGTTCTTGATAACCTTAAGGCAGTGGCAAAAGCGAAGAACAAGGATATTGAAGATGTAGTGGCTACGGTATTGAATCGTCCTCGCCATGAGCATATCATTGCCCAGCTTCGTGAAGCAGGAGCAAGAATAAAATTGATCAATGACGGCGATGTAGCTGGCGCAATCAACACGGCGTTTGATACTACCGGCGTGGATATCCTGTTCGGTTCAGGCGGAGCACCTGAGGGCGTCATCGCTGCGGTAGCGCTGAAAAGCCTCGGAGGCGAAATCCAGGGTAGATTGCTTCCGCAAAATGACGCAGAGCTAGAGCGCTGTAAAAAAATGGGCATCGATGTCAATAAAGTCCTCCTTATGGAAGATTTCGTCCGCGGCGACGATGCAATCTTCGCAGCCACAGGCGTAACAGACGGCGAGCTGCTAAAAGGAGTCCAGTTCAAAGGCTCTTACGGCTCAACCCACTCCGTCGTCATGCGCGCAAAATCAGGCACAGTCCGATTCATCGAAGGCCAGCACAGCCTGAAGAAAAAACCTCACTTAGTCATGAAATAATAAAATTTTTTAAAAAAGAAGTTGTAAAAGCTGAATGTAATTATTGGACCTGTTGATTGTAGTGGAAGGCGCGTAGACTCCTGCGGGCGCAGCTGGTCAGATGAGACCCCGCAGGAGTGAAACGACGAGGAGGCTCAGCGCCAGCCCCGCGGAAAGCGAAGCGCCTGGAACGAAAATCAACAGACTTGTTCAAAAGTCCAAACAGAACTGCAAACCCTTACAAGTCCGCTGCCTTTACCACCTAAAGGCAGCGGGTAAATAAAAAGATTGATTATTTTTCATATTTAAGGGTAAAATGAAAATTGTTTTGAAAATAATGCATATAGATCACAAAATGTTTTACCTTCATTAATTCCTTCTTACAACCTTCAAAGGAACTCATTTCTTCTTTTTCCATCCATACGCTTATATTCTTATACTTTTCTTTATGGGGGAAATCGAAATATTTTAAGGCGTGGTGACATTCATTATGGAAGTAAATATTTCAAGCTTAGAAAATATGAAATTGAAAGAGCTTTATGAACTCGCAAAAGAGTATAAAGTCTCTTACTACAGCAAGTTGACGAAAAAAGAACTAATTTTTGCTATTTTAAAAGCGCGTGCAGAACAGCAGGGTTATTTTTTCATGGAAGGTGTCCTGGAAATCATCCAGTCTGAAGGCTTTGGATTCCTGCGCCCGATCAACTACTCCCCAAGCTCAGAGGATATCTACATTTCGGCATCGCAAATCCGACGTTTTGATTTAAGGAACGGGGACAAGGTGTCGGGTAAAGTACGTCCTCCTAAAGAGAACGAACGTTATTTCGGCTTGCTTCAGGTCGAGGCTGTCAACGGTGATGATCCAGAATCGGCAAAAGAAAGGGTTCACTTCCCGGGACTGACCCCGCTGTATCCTGACCGACAGATGAAGCTTGAGACAACTCATAACAAAGTGTCTACAAGAATCATGGATGTCCTCGCTCCTGTGGGCTTTGGACAGCGCGGATTGATTGTCGCGCCGCCTAAGGCGGGTAAAACGATGCTGATCAAAGAAATCGCCAACAGCATCACAACGAACCATCCGGAAGCAGAACTGATCGTGCTGTTGATCGATGAGCGTCCCGAAGAGGTAACCGATATCGAACGTTCTGTTGCCGGCGACGTTGTCAGCTCCACGTTTGACGAAGTGCCTGAAAACCATATCAAGGTCGCCGAGCTTGTGCTTGAGCGTGCGATGCGCCTTGTCGAGCATAAGCGTGATGTCATCATCCTGATGGATAGCATTACACGTCTTGCTCGTGCCTACAACCTTGTCATTCCGCCAAGCGGACGTACATTGTCCGGTGGTATCGACCCTGCGGCATTCCACCGTCCGAAACGCTTTTTCGGTGCGGCCCGAAATATCGAGGAAGGCGGCAGTCTGACAATCCTTGCAACGGCGCTTGTAGATACAGGCTCACGCATGGACGATGTCATTTACGAAGAATTCAAAGGAACTGGTAATATGGAGCTTCATCTTGACCGTTCACTTGCCGAGAGAAGAATCTTCCCAGCCATCGATATTCGCAGGTCTGGAACGCGTAAGGAAGAATTGCTCATTCCAAAGGACCATCTGGACAAGCTGTGGGCGATCCGCAAATCGATGTCCGATTCACCGGATTTCTCAGAAAAGTTCCTGCGCAAGCTAAGACAATCCAAGTCGAATGAAGATTTCTTCGCTGTACTGGGTGAAGAAATGAAAGGCAATAACAAGCGTTCATAATTCCAGATTCTGGCTTGAAAAACTGACTTGAAATATAGAGGTGGACTTGTTATAATGAGGTCAGTGTGTTTTTCCAATAACGGTTTAAACCGTTGATTATAACTCTGTTTCGGATATGATTCAGGGCGGAAGGAGATGAAAAGAATGAAATCAGGAATTCATCCAAACTACAAAACAGTTAAGGTGACTTGCGCTTGCGGAAACGAATTCGAAACTGGTTCTGTTAAGAACGAGATTCGCGTTGAAACTTGCTCTGAATGCCACCCATTCTATACTGGACGTCAGAAGTTTGCAGAAGCTGGCGGACGTGTTGACCGCTTCAACAAGAAATACGGTCTTAAAAACAACCAGTAATATAAGAAATGACGAAACAGGCAAGAAGCTTTGTGACTTGCCTGTTTTTTATTGCCTTTTTACCTGTGCTAATGGGCACATATATAACATGAAAATTTAATTTTATGAACTTTATTTTTGTGTCTGGATTCAGCGGATTTTTTTGTTATAATGGAAAAAGCTGAAAAAAAGTGTCGAACTTTGACCAGGCTTTTTTCGTACCTTTATGGCATGGAAAAGCCGTAAAAATACGAAAAAAGCTTATCAAATTTTTGGTTTAGCGAGGAAGGAGAGGCCGACCATGTACGTTATGAAACAAAGCGGCTGGATCGAATTGATCTGCGGCAGCATGTTTTCCGGTAAATCCGAAGAACTGATTCGCCGAGTGCGCAGGACGCAATTTGCAAAGCAAAAAATTGCTGTTTTCAAGCCTGCGATTGATAACCGCTACAGCGAAGAATCGGTTGTATCACACAACGGAACTGCAGTTACTGCCAAGCCTATTGCCAACTCTACTGATATTTTCAAGCATATCAACCCTGATATCGATGTCATTGCCATCGATGAAGTCCAGTTTTTTGACAATGAAATCCTTGCGGTTGTCCAGCACCTGGCAGACAGCGGCTATCGCGTCATCGTTGCCGGCCTTGACCAGGATTTCCGCGGCGAGCCATTCGGCCAGATGCCTGCGTTGATGGCTGTTGCTGAAAATGTGACCAAGCTCCAGGCTGTATGTGCCGTCTGCGGATCACCAGCAAGCCGTACACAGCGGCTGATCAACGGCAAACCGGCTTCTTATGACGATCCCGTCATTCTCGTTGGTGCATCAGAAGCCTATGAGCCACGCTGCAGACATCACCACGAAGTGCCGAAATCACCAAATGAGCTGAAAATCGAAAAAACGACGGAAAGCTTAACATAATCATGTCTGGTCCTCCCGAGTGCGGGGGGATTTTTTTATATTGGTTGAGTGTGCAATAGGGAACTTTTTAGTGCAATTATCATGGTTGAACGCGCAATTAATGCTTCTTTCTGTGCAATTATTGTTCAGTAAGACGCAATTATAGCCGTGTAATTTTTCCAGCCGCGAATTTCCCTGAAAAAGGCGCAGTCCTTGCATGGATGACCCCTCCAAAGGGCAAGCTAACCGCGGGAGGTGCCATAATTTGAAAAAATTACTCATATTGCTCATGTTCGCGGTGGTTATGGTTTCAGGATGTGCCCAGGATAATGCTGAATCTGTATATGACAAAGATGAAGACCAGGCTGGTGTAGATCTGAACAGGGAAAATGACGGAGTCCGCCATGGGGATGGCCCGAATTTTACAAAGGACCAGGATAATGGCATGACGATGACCGATCAGAACCCGAATTTGCTGAATACCGATAACGAGAACCACCACAGTTTTTCCCAGGATGTCCAAAAAGCGAAAGACGTCATATCTGATGCTGGCTATGAACCAGGCTCGATCTGGATCAACGGCGGGGAGATGAACGTGACAGCTCAGCTTCAAGGGCGGGTAACCCGGAAAAATCGCGAAGATGCCCGGAAAACCTTGCATGACAGGCTGACTAAAGCGTTGCCGCGCTATGACATCAAAGTCAATATTGAATAAAAGCACAATCGGGACAGCATGCTCAGCATCGGGCATGCTTTTTCGTTTGATAAGCATTTTAGAATGATTTTGACTGAGAGTGGCACCTATACTATAATTAGAATGTTATGCTATGAACTTTTACTATGATGTTTGAATCCATATTAAGGATTATGAAAATAGAGGTGAATGTCCGTGTTTGATCGTCTTCAAGCAGTTGAGGATCGTTATGAAAGATTGAATGAACTATTGAGTGACCCGGAAGTAGTCAATGACTCCAAAAAGCTCCGCGAGTATTCCAAAGAGCAGTCTGATATCCAGGAAACGGTCATGGCTTACCGTGAATACAAAGAAGTGAAAGAGCAATTGGCCGATGCGAAGGCGATGCTCGAGGATAAGCTTGATGCTGATATGCGGGAAATGGTCAAGGAGGAAATCTCCGAGCTTGAGCCGCGCATTGAAGAACTGGAAGCGCGAATCAAGATTCTTCTCGTTCCCAAGGACCCTAATGATGACAAGAACGTTATCATGGAAATCCGCGGCGCTGCAGGCGGTGACGAAGCTGCCCTGTTTGCAGGCGACCTTTACCGCATGTACAGCCGTTATGCTGAATCACAGGGCTGGAAAACGGAAGTCATCGATGCCAGCACGACTGGTGTAGGCGGTTTTAAAGAAATCATCTTCATGATCAACGGAAATGGTGCTTATTCTAAAATGAAGTTCGAAAACGGCGCGCACCGTGTCCAGCGTGTCCCGGAAACGGAATCAGGCGGCCGCATCCATACTTCAACAGCTACTGTTGCATGTCTTCCTGAAGCTGAGGAAGTAGAAATCGAGCTGCATGATAAAGACATCCGCTTTGATGCATTTGCATCCAGTGGTGCCGGTGGACAGTCCGTTAACACAACAATGTCAGCTGTACGTCTAACGCATATTCCAACAGGAATCGTTGTCTCTTGCCAGGATGAAAAATCACAGCACAAGAACAAAGATAAGGCGATGAAGGTCCTTCGTGCCCGCGTCTATGACAAGTTCCAGCAGGAAGCACAGGCGGAGTATGACCAGGTCCGTAAGTCAGCTGTTGGTACAGGGGACCGTTCTGAGCGTATCCGTACGTACAACTTCCCGCAAAACCGCGTGACTGACCACCGCATCGGCCTGACAATCCAGAAGCTCGACCAGATCCTTCAGGGCAAAATGGATGAAATCATCGAAGCGCTAATTATGGAAGACCAATCTCAAAGACTTGAGAGTGCGAACAATGACTAATCTCAAACTGTATGAAGCCCTCAACTGGGCTTCTTCTTTTTTAAAAGAACATAATCGTGAGGGGTTTGCCGGTGAGCTGCTGCTGAGGCACTATTCGGGGCTGTCCCGCACTTCGATGCTGATGAAGATGCGTGATGAACTGGATGGGGAAGTGCGGGCAGAGTTCCAGGCCGCTGTAAAAAGGCATGCAGAAGGCGAACCAATCCAGTATATCATCGGCTCAGAGGAGTTTTACGGCCGCCGTTTTGAAGTGAATGAGCATGTGCTGATTCCAAGGCCCGAGACTGAAGAACTTGTCCACGGCACACTACAGAGGCTTGACAGTCTTTTTCCGGATAGTGGCCAGATAGATCTTGTCGATGTCGGGACCGGGAGCGGAGCGATTTCGGTCAGCTTGAAGCTGGAGAACCCGAAATTGAAGGTGTCAGCGGTCGATCTTTCAGAGGACGCACTTGATATTGCGCGGAAAAATGCCAGCCAGCTGGGTGCAGACATCGAATTCTTCCATGGCGACCTGTTGCAGCCGCTTATTTTACAAGGGAAAAAGGTTGATGCTGTCATCTCGAACCCGCCATATATCCCGGTTGCGGACCAGGAATGGATGTCAGATATAGTTACTGAGCATGAACCGCATATGGCGCTGTTTGCCGGGGAAGATGGATTGGACCTGTATCGGCGATTCATGGACGAGTTGCCGATTGTGTTGAAGGAAAAGGCGCTCGTCGGCTTTGAAATCGGCGCAGGTCAGGGGGAAGCCGTCCGTGCGCTTCTGGAAAAAACCTTCCCGCACGCCAGAGTTGAAGTTGTTTTTGATATCAATGGCAAGGACCGGATGGTGTTTGCTGAAATGGACTCCTGATCAAAAGGAGTCCATTTTTTTTCAAAATTACTAGTTTAAGAATCTATCAAACTGTCCACACTGTGACTAGTGAAGGGATGGTGCGAGAAATGGTGACGATGAAAAAATCAGCAGCTTTATTATACATACTCCTATTATGTGCAGGTACGATGTTAAGTTTATATACACCGAAAACAGAAGTGGCGGCCCAGGAAGCGACGGTCATACCGAACGAAGCGATCCGGCTGAGGATCCTTGCAGAAAGTGACCTCGAAAAGGACCAGGAAATCAAGCGACTGGTACGCGATGAAGTCAACAAGGAGATCACCAAATGGGTCCAGGATCTGACATCGATTGAAGCAGCGAGGAAAGTAATCAAATCCAAGCTTCCGGAAATCCAGAAGATTGCCGAAAAGGTCGTTGCAGAACAAGGCTCGACACAGACGGTAAAAACTGAGTTCGATAAAGTCCAGTTTCCTACTAAACTATACGGCCAGTTCCTCTATCCGGCAGGAGAATACGAAGCGATCCTCATCACCCTTGGCGAAGGCGAAGGTGCAAACTGGTGGTGCGTCCTATATCCGCCGCTATGCTTCCTGGATTTCTCAAACGGTGAAGCAACAAGCGAAGGCTTCGATGAAAACAGTGACAAAGGCGATGTAAAAGTCGATGCTGAGGACGAAAAGGTAGACGACAATCTTGTAAAAGAAGCGGAAAAGGATAAGAAATCATCAAAAAAGGATAAAAAATCATCAGAAAAAGATGACAAACCAGTCTACGAAGGCAGCGAGGAAGAAGAAGTCGAGGTTGCATTCTTCCTGGTGGAGATTTGGAATAGGATTTTCGGATAAAATAAGCCCCTGCATAGGATGCAGGGGCTGTTTTTAAGTGGATACGAGCAAAATAATCTGTATCCAGCTGGTAGTTTTAAATAATTCGACCACATTTTAAATTAATTTGGCGAATTTAAAAATATATCGACCACTTTTTAAAATATATCAGCGGATTTTCAATTATATCGACCACATTTTAGAATATATCGACCAAATCCGGCAATATATCAACCAACTAGCAGAAACCAGCTGAGTCAGTCCTACCTTAAATATCCTGTACAAATCTCTCATCCGGAATCTTGTTGAGCATCACATATAAAGTGACGGGCTCGGAGCCGGTGTTTTTATAGGATAGTTCTTCGCTGCCGCTCAAATGGACGGTTTCGTTGGCAGCTGCTGGTACTTCCTCTCCGTCAATCGTTAACGTTCCTTCGCCTTGCATTGTTAAAATAAACACTTCGGTCCCTGGATGCATGTGCTTCGGCAGTTCCTGGCCGGGCATGAAGTTCAGCAGGAATACGGTGCTGTCACCTTTTTTAAAGACAATTCGTTTCGTAAACCGTTCTTCACTGAATTCCTGGTATTGTTTCAATGATTGTTTTTCCATGTGAAATTCCTCCTTATTGGCTGTTGATCATAATGGGCGCAATCTGGCTCAAGCGCTCGAACAAGGCTTTGCCTCCATCGGTTTCCAGCAATCCTGTTTCGGTCAAGGTTTCATGCATCAGCTTCAGCCATGCCTGCGCGCGGCGTGGCGTAATTTCAAAAAGCATATGCCTGGCCCTCATATTGGGCGGTCCGAATTCTTCACTGTAAAGCGCACCGCCGCCGGTCAGCTGTGTGAGGAACATCCACTGCTTCCTCTTGATTTCTGCCATATCTCCTTCAAACAACGGACTAAGCTCTTCGTTTTCATACACTTTCGGATAAAAAGTATCAACAATTCTGCGGATTGATACGTCTCCGCCAATCTGTTGATAGATTGTTTTAATTTCCATGCCGTGCCCCCTTTTTGAGAAAGGTTTTCATTTGTATGAGTTTATTATAACCATACAGAACAAGTGACATAGTGACCTAAATCACTCACTTATGAATTTTTCACTATGAGAAGCTAGGAAACATTAGCTAGCTTCTCTAAGAAATACTTGGTAAAAGAGGAAAAATGACTGTACAATTTACCAAAAATATTACATTTTTCAGACAAGCATATTACATTCCCGTGATACTAGTTTCAGGGTGGGAGATTCCGGATATTCAGTGTAGTGTAACATCAAAACACAGATTTCAAGGAGGATGATTTAAAATGGCTAACAACAATCGAAACAATAATAACGATGATAAGATGTCTCGTGAGGAAAGAGGTCGCATGGGTGGCGAAGCAACAGCTGAGAACCATGGCAGCGAATTCTACCAGGAAATAGGCCGCAAAGGCGGCGAGGCAACAGCTGAAAGCCACGATAAGGACTTCTACCAAGAAATCGGCAAAAAGGGTGGCGAAGCAACAGCTGAGAGCCATGACAGTGAATTCTACCAGGAAATCGGGAAAAAAGGTGGCGAAGCAACATCTGAAAGCCACGACAAGGAATTCTATCAGGAGATCGGCCGCAAAGGCGGAGAAGCGACTTCTGAAAACCATGACCGAAGCTTCTATGAAGAAATCGGTGAAAAAGGCGGCAATGCCCGCAACAACAACAACAACGACTAAACATCCAGCTTAGAAACCTACATTTAAAAGAAGCGCGGCAGTCTCACATTAGTGAAGACTGCCGTGTTTTTTTGGTTCTACTTTTTTCAAACCTCTCATATTCATTTAGTAGAATCTAAATGTTGAGGTGAAAGATTATGACTTGGAAAATCAGAAGTGCAAATAAAGAGGATCTGCCTAAGCTGGAGGCTTTTTTGACAGAGGCAGGTGTAAGCCCGGAAGGTTTGGGAGATTCAATTGAAAACTTTTCTTTAATGGAGAATCAGGCAGGGGAACTTAAGGCGTGCCTTGGGGTAGAACCAGTAGACAAGGCAGGTTTGCTGCGTTCCTTCGTCGTCTCTCCGCAAATTGCTCAGCCTGATTTGATGCTTCTTTTTAAAAGAGCATTTTTGACGGCGAAAAGTCAGGAGCTGGAGGAGCTTTATCTTGTCACCAACAAGATGAGCGCGGTTTCTTTCTTCGGAAGCCTTGGTTTTGAAATGGTGAACCAATCCGCAATGCCTGAGTCTTTTCTTGAAAAAAATCATCTTAAACAAGTTTTAACTGTGGATAACTCTGCAATTATGAAAATAATTCTGTGAATTGTGGATTAATCCACAAAGTTATCCACTGTTTCTTTAAAAGTATCCACAATTTGTGGATAAAAACTTGAGTTCTGCTAATTCTTCTTTTATACTTTCATAGAAATAGACTAGTATAGCGAGAAGTAAAAGGTGGATGTACATGCAAACACAAATGTGGACAGTGGATAAGAATGTGGATAATTTAAAAACATATCCACAAATCAAGGAAGCTGCACAAAAATTGAAGCAAAATGAAGTCGTCGCTTTTCCGACCGAAACGGTTTATGGACTCGGAGGTAACGCAGAAAGCGATGAAGCCGTATCGAAAATTTTCGGAGCAAAAGGAAGACCTGGGGATAACCCATTGATCATCCATATTGCCAATCGTAAACAAATTCACTCTTTTGTAAAAGAAATCCCCGAGCAGGCATCACGATTAATGGATGCGTTCTGGCCGGGTCCGCTGACGATTATCCTCGAAAAGAAGGCAGGGGCTCTTTCTGAAAAAGCAACTGCCGGATTATCCACAGTCGCAGTCAGGATGCCTGACCATCCAGTTGCCCTGGCGCTCATCGAGGAGACTGGCCTTCCACTTGCGGCACCGAGTGCGAATCTGTCAGGTAAGCCAAGCCCGACGACGGCTGCTCATGTTGCCGACGATCTGACGAGCAGAATTTCCGGTATTGTCGATGGAGGCGCGACAGGGGTTGGCCTTGAGTCCACAGTGGTCGATTGCACCGGTGATATCCCTGTGATTCTGCGTCCTGGTGGTGTAACGAAGGAGCAGCTGGAAGAAGTAATTGGAGAAATATCGGCAGACCCGGCGCTGACGGATGAAGGCCAGGCACCGAAGGCACCAGGGATGAAATATCGCCATTACGCGCCAAACTCGCCCTTTTATCTGGTTGATGGATCAAAAGAAGAAATCCAGCAGCTGGTGAATGAAAAGCGGAACGAAGGCCAGAGGGTCGGCGTGATGACCACAAAAGAAAACAAGGAATTTTATGACGCGAATGTCGTGATCGCCTGCGGTGAAAGAGCCCGTCTCGAAACTGTCGCGGAAGCGCTCTATGATACACTCCGGGCCTTCAACCAGGAAGACCTTGATATCATTTTTGGCGAAATCTTCCCTGAGCAGGGCGTTGGCCAGGCGATCATGAATCGCTTATCCAAGGCATCTGGCCTGCCGATTATCAACAAATAGAAGAAAAGCGCTTTAGTCCTGGAGCGCTTTTTTGCTGTTGTGGCCCCATGAGTGATAAACTCCCAATTCCATGCTTCTAAATCTTTTTGGACGTGCATATGCTGAATTAGCAAGTCCGAGGGGGCGAAGACATGGCAGCAATAGCCGGCGAATTATTCACACTGATGTTGATGGCATTCGCATTGGGAATGGATGCATTTTCCGTAGGTCTCGGAATGGGCATGTTCAGGCTGACGAAAAGGCATATTTTTAAAATTGGCGTCACGATTGGTTTGTTCCATGTGTGGATGCCGCTGCTTGGGATGGTGGCAGGGAGATTTTTGTCCGAGCAATTCGGGGCCATAGCAGGATATATTGGCGGCCTGCTCCTGATCGTGCTCGGTGTCCAGATGATCTGGGCAAGCTTCAAGGAAGAAGAGACAAGCCTGATTACTCCGGTTGGCAAGGGTTTATTGATTTTTGCCCTGTCTGTCAGCCTTGATAGTTTTTCCGTCGGCCTTACACTGGGAATCTATGGCGCGAGGACACTGCTCGTACTTACCTGCTTTGGCATTGCAGCGATGGTCCTGACATGGGCAGGCCTTCTGGTTGGAAAAAGAGTACAGGGATGGCTTGGTACATACAGCGAAGCATTGGGAGGAAGCATTTTGCTCACGTTCGGGCTGAAATTGCTTCTGCCGCTTTAAACTTTTTTTGCACCTGTGAAGCGGGTGTATTTTTTTTGCGCACGTTTCCAAATGGCAAAAATGAAAATGCTTTAAGATTGTCTTATAATGGAGAAAAGTTCAACACAGGAGGGAAACGAATGGCGCGCGTTTTATTTGTTTGTACCGGAAATACATGCCGAAGCCCAATGGCGGAAGCGATTTTAAAAAGCAAGCAGCTGCCTGGCGTCGAAGTAAAATCAGCGGGAGTGTATGCCCCAAACGGCGCGGATGCTTCGGTCAACGCGAAAATCGTGCTTGAGGAAAACAAGATCAGCCATGACCATCGCTCCTCGACATTGACAAAGGAAATGATCGATTGGGCGACAGTAGTCCTGACAATGACCGGGAGCCATAAAGGGTTGATTCTGAGCCAATATCCAGATGCGGCTGAGAAAACTTTTACATTGAAAGAATTTGCGGAGGAAAGCGGAAGCCAGGATGTAGCCGACCCGTTTGGCGGGGATGAGCAAATTTATCGGAAAGCTTTTCAAGAAATTCATAAAAGTATCGAAAGAATCATCGATAAAATCCGATAATACCTTTGAGAAAAACCTTTCGCATTGATTCGAAAAGTGGAACAATGCAAATTCATCTTTTTTCAGGGGGATTGTCAGTGGGTTCAAAACGAAGCTACAAAATGGGATTGCGAAAGAAAATGGTCATGCTGACAACCGTGTTGGCGATCATTACGTATTCAACAAGCGCATTCTTTATCTATTTCCTTTATCCTTTCGTTCAAAAGTTCATTGAAATCAATTCGGTCGTTTTTACGGCATCGGTCCTTGGAATGGGGATTTTCTGGTCCGGGCTGCTCGCGTATATGGCTGCCGGTTTGATCATCAAGCCATTGCAAAAGCTGGAACATTCGGCTTTGAATGCGGCACAGGGTGAGATTGGCGAGGATGTGGAAGTCTCGAAATCGGATGACGAAATCCGTTCATTGGGACTGGCCTTCAATAATATGCTGTCAAATCTGCGTGAGATGGTCAGCCAGATTGATGAGAATTTCAACGAAACGAATGAAAAAGTAGTCCGCATTTCCGGGCAATCAGCGGCTGCATCGGAGCAGGCTTCGATCATTTCAACGACGATCAAGGAAATCGCCGCGGGAGCAGATTCCTCGGCATTATCAACGCAGACGACGGCGGAATCGGTTGATGAAGTGATCCGGATCGCAGAAGACGTCCAGGAAAAAGCGCGGGCATCTGAATCGATTTCCGTGGAAATGGTCAAAGATCTCCAGGAATCGAAGGATGCGATCCATTCGCTGATTTCGGGAATTGGAAGGCTTGCGAATGATAACCGCGAATCTCTTGGCACAGTAAAACGATTGGAAGAAAACGCGACAAAAGTGGAGCAGATCATCCAGCTTGTTGGCGATATTGCCGCACAGACGAATTTGCTGGCGCTGAATGCATCGATTGAAGCAGCACGTGCCGGAGAGCATGGCAAAGGCTTCGCGGTTGTTGCCGAAGAAGTAAGGAAGCTTGCCGACCAGAGCGCAGATGCCGTCCAGGGAATTTCAGGCTTGATCCAAAATATCCAGTCTGAGGTCCAGAACGTCGTCGGCCAGATCAGCAGACAGGTCGATACGGCAAATGGTGAAGCGAAGAAAGGCGAGAAGACGAATCAGGTAATTGAAGCTATGACGGAAACCATCCACGAGATGGCAGATGTGATCCACGCGATTACCGCACTTGTCGAAACGCAAATGGAAACCATCCAGCACACATCCACCCAATCGCAGGAAATGGCTGCGATCGCGGAAGAAACCTCAGCCGGAGCGTTGAGCGTCGCCTCAGCAGCAGAGCAGCAGGCAGAAGTCATCTCAGATGTAGAAGATCTGGCCGTCGAACTGCAAATCCAGGCCGGAAAATTAAAAAACACGATCACGAAGTTTTCGTTATAAGTAATTGTTGGACCACAGCTGAGGGAGGCTGTGGTTTTCTTTTTAGAATTGGAAAAAATGACGCAGAATTTCCAAGTCGCTATAAAAGATGGAAACTCGCTATAAAAAACGAAAAGTCGCTATATAAAATAAAAACTCGCTATAATATCTTTTCCTGAGTAAATTTTCGTGATGAATCTCAATGCAAATAAACCGTTTTCTTTATAATCCAGAGCGAATATGAGAAAATAACGGTAGATTTAATCGCCCCGCAAGCGGGAATACATAGGAGGATTTTACAAATGAAGGTTGCAATTGCTTCAGACCATGGCGGAGTCAATATCCGCGAGGAAATTAAAAGTTTGATGGATGAAATGAATATTCAGTACGAAGATTTTGGCTGTGAGTGCGGAACTTCTGTTGACTATCCAGACTATGCGCTTCCGGTTGCGGAAAAAGTGGCGAACGGAGAGTTTGATAAGGGAATCTTGATTTGTGGTACAGGCATCGGCATGAGCATCGCTGCGAACAAGGTGAAGGGGATCCGCTGCGCTTTGGTGCATGATGTTTTCAGTGCGAAGGCGACAAGACAGCACAATGACAGCAATATGCTGGCGATGGGCGAGCGTGTCATCGGACCAGGCCTTGCGCGCGAGATTGCGGCTGTATGGCTGACGGAGGAATACGAAGGCGGCCGCCACGAAAACCGTGTAGGCAAAATCAAGGAGTATGAAAATAATAAGCAGTAAGATTTTTAAAAGGAGGCGCTGACACTGTCTATTCAACAATGGGAAGCAGAATTGAACTCCATCCTTACCGATTTTAACGAACAAGTGCAGCTAAAAAAAGGGCAGATTCTGGTTGTCGGCTGCAGCACGAGTGAAATCATCGGCCAGCGGATTGGCACAGCGGGTACGGAAGCGGTCGCGGCAATGGTCTTCAGGCAGCTCCGCATACTCCAGAATCAAACAGGTGTCCAGCTGGCGTTCCAGTGCTGTGAGCATTTGAACCGCGCCATCGTCATCGAGCGTGATACGGCAGAGCAGAAGCAGTTGGAAGAGGTGACGGTGATCCCTGTTAGGAATGCAGGCGGGGCAATGGCTGCACATGCCTACCAAAACCTCGGCAACCCTGTTGTGGTTGAATTCATCAAGGCAGACGCTGGCATCGATATTGGCGACACCTTGATTGGCATGCAAATGAAGCATGTCGCCGTGCCTGTCAGAGTACAGCAGAAAAGCGTCGGCCATGCCCATGTGACTCTGGCGAAAACAAGGCCGAAGCTGATTGGCGGCGCCCGCGCGGTTTACGAACGAACAAATGAAAATGAATCATGTTAATTGATGAAGAAGCAGAACCTGTACAATGGTTCTGTTTTTTCTGGCGTCATCCTTTTCTTTCACCATAATATCAGCTAAAATAAGAATGAATTTTCTAATAACGAAACCAGACAATACATATCCAGAGGGGGAACTTACGTGAAGCACTTGTCACAGCAGGACAGCCAAGTTTACGCAGCAATGCAGGATGAATTGAAGCGCCAGCGCACGAAAATTGAATTGATTGCATCTGAGAACTTTGTCAGTGAGGCAGTCATGGAAGCTCAGGGGTCTGTGCTGACGAATAAATATGCTGAAGGTTATCCAGGCCGCCGCTATTATGGCGGATGCGAGCATGTCGATGTTGTCGAAAATATCGCCCGCGACCGCGCGAAGGAAATCTTCGGCGCAGAGCACGTAAACGTCCAGCCGCACTCAGGTGCACAGGCGAATATGGCGGTTTATTTTACCGTTCTTGAGCAGGGTGATACCGTCCTCGGGATGAATCTGTCACACGGCGGTCACTTGACCCATGGCAGCCCGGTCAACTTCAGCGGCGTCCAGTATAATTTCGTCGAGTACGGTGTCGATGAGGAAACTCAAGTCATCGATTATGATGTGGTTCTTGAAAAAGCACGCGTACATAAGCCTAAGATGATCGTTGCCGGTGCGAGTGCCTACCCAAGAGCGATCGATTTCAAGCGTTTCCGTGAAATTGCAGATGAAGTAGGCGCATATTTAATGGTCGATATGGCGCATATCGCCGGTTTAGTTGCAGCAGGTCTGCACCAGAATCCGGTTCCTTATGCTGATTTTGTCACGACGACTACCCATAAAACACTTCGCGGTCCGCGCGGCGGGATGATCCTTTGCAAAGAAGAATTTGCGAAGAAAATCGACAAGTCGATCTTCCCTGGTATCCAGGGCGGCCCACTTATGCATGTCATCGCTGCCAAAGCGGTTGCATTTGGCGAAGCGCTGGAGGATTCTTTCAAAGAATACGCACAAAATATCATTTCCAATGCCAACCGCCTTGCAGAAGGCTTGAACAAGGAAGGAATCGACCTTGTATCGGGCGGTACAGACAATCATTTGCTGTTGGTTAATCTGCGCTCACTTGGCCTGACTGGAAAGGTAGCGGAAAAGGTGCTGGATGAAATCGGCATCACTGTCAATAAAAATACGATCCCATTCGATCCGGAAAGCCCATTCGTCACAAGCGGAATCCGTATCGGAACAGCGGCAGTCACAAGCCGCGGCTTCGGACATGAAGAGATGGACGAGATTGCTTCATTGATTGCATTCACCCTGAAAAATCATGAAGATGAAGCGAAACTGGAAGAAGCGCGCCAACGCGTCGAAGACCTGACAAGTAAGTTCGAATTATACCCTGAGAGATAAAATGACACCCCGGCGGCCCTTCATGAATGAGGGCCGCTTTTTCAGGGAAAAATCATTACGCTGTTGCGGTTGCTTGTAAAGAGGTTTTTCTGTAAAATTAAACGAAGTGTGATTCAGCAGATCTTACATATAACAGACGGTGTTCACAACTCATTTACCTTTAAAAGGAGCGATAATCATGGCAAAAGTATACGTATTTGACCATCCATTGATCCAGCATAAACTTACTTATATCCGCGAAAAAAGCACAGGCACAAAGGAGTTCCGCGAGCTTGTAGATGAAGTCGCAACGCTGATGGCGTTCGAAATCACGCGTGACATGCCACTTGAGGAAATTGAAATTGAAACACCAGTCGAAAAGACAAAATCGAAAGTACTTTCAGGCAAGAAGCTCGGCATCATCCCGATTCTGCGTGCGGGGATTGGCATGGTTGACGGTATACTGAAATTGATTCCGGCAGCGAAGGTCGGACATATCGGTCTTTACCGCGATCCGGAAACATTGATGCCGGTTGAATATTATGTGAAGCTTCCAAGCGATGTCGAAGAGCGCGATTTCATCGTTGTTGACCCAATGCTCGCAACAGGCGGATCAGCGGTCGAAGCGATCAACTCATTAAAAAAACGCGGCGGAAAGCACATCAAATTTATGTGCCTGATCGCGGCACCAGAAGGCGTAGAAAAGATTAAAGAAGCACATCCTGACGTAGATATCTACATCGCTGCGCTTGATGAAAAGCTGAACGACCACGGATACATCGTACCTGGCCTAGGAGATGCAGGAGATCGTTTATTTGGAACGAAGTAAGGAGTGTTTGATTTGAGTCAGCCTATTAAAGTAATGACTATTTTTGGGACACGCCCGGAAGCGATCAAAATGGCTCCGCTTGTTCTTGAACTCCAGAAGCACCCTGAACACTTTGAATCGATTGTTACGGTAACTGCTCAGCATCGTCAAATGCTTGACCAAGTACTGAACATTTTCAATATCACGCCAGACCATGACCTCAACATCATGAAGGATCGTCAGACCTTGATTGATGTAACTACCCGGGGTCTTGAGGGCCTGGATAAAGTCATGAAAGAAGTGAAGCCGGATATCGTGCTGGTGCACGGTGATACAACCACTACTTTTGTGGCAAGTCTTGCGGCTTACTATAATCAAATTGTCGTCGGCCATGTCGAGGCAGGATTGAGAACGTGGAATAAATATTCCCCATTCCCTGAAGAAATGAACCGCCAGCTGACAGGCGTCATGGCAGACCTTCATTTTGCCCCGACTTCAAAGTCCGCGGCAAACCTGCTGCAGGAAAACAAGCCGGAAGAGAATATTTTCGTTACTGGCAACACAGCCATCGATGCATTGAAAACGACGGTAAAAGAAGCTTATCAGCATGAAGTGCTCGACAAGCTTGGCGATGACCGCCTGATCCTCATGACCGCGCACCGCCGCGAGAACCTTGGCGAGCCAATGCGCAATATGTTCCGTGCTATTAAAAGGATTGTTGATGAGCAGAAAGACGTACAAGTGGTGTATCCAGTCCACCTTAACCCGGCGGTCCGTGAACTTGCGGATGAAGTGCTTGGCAACGACCCGCGCATCCATCTGATCGAGCCGCTTGACGTCATTGATTTCCATAACTTCGCGTCACGCGCCCATCTGATCCTGACCGACTCAGGCGGAGTGCAGGAAGAAGCACCTTCTCTCGGTGTGCCCGTTCTTGTTCTTCGCGATACAACGGAGCGTCCGGAAGGGATTGAAGCAGGTACATTGAAGCTAGCAGGGAACGAAGAGCAGCCAATCTATGATATGGCGACTGAATTGCTGACAAATCGCGAAGCCTATGAAAAAATGGCCAAAGCTTCAAATCCGTACGGAGACGGCCGGGCTTCTGAACGAATTTGCGAAGCGATCCGTTTTTACTTTAACAGAACAGAGAACCGCCCGGAGCAATATAAATAATATTATTTACAACACCTCTTTTTAAAAAAGGGGTGTTTTTCTTTTCTTTAAAGTTTGTATTTTATAATCATTCTAGTTCGCGGAATTCCATCATGATTTCGCGGGATTATTGTAATTTTTCGCGGAAACCAGTGCTAATTTCGCGGGATTCCCGGCAGTTTTCGCGGAATAAATGTAATCTGAATACTATTCTCCCTAAAATGACACTCTAAGCTAAAAAGGGAGGGCTGTATTTCATGAAAATCCGTAATATTTTATTCTTTTTCCTTTCATTAGTCATCCTCACCGCCTTCCAACACCAAAAACTGCAGCATCCACCGATTCCGCGTGAAGATCCCCATGCTGAAAAAATCGCCATTGTGATGACGGAGCAGCCTGTGGAAGAACAGCAAATCAAAAAGGCACTGGAAAACCTCGAAAATACGAAGCTTCGCCGCGTGTTCAAGCATGCGATCAATGGATATTCTGTGCAAGGGCCAGCTTCTGAACTGAAGCAGCTTGAAGGGACAGAAGAAGTAAAGGGTGTTTCCGAAGTCAATACGTACAAAGTGGAGAATTCAGAACTTCATCAGCCGAAGCGCTATCAATCCAGCTCAAGCTTCATTGATAACTTTGAACTGATAGGAACGGAAGCGGTCCATGGGCTGCTTGATGAAAAGGGAAACCATTTGACGGGGAAGGGGATTACCATCGGGGTGATCGATACGGGAATCGATTACGAGCATCCGGACTTAAGGAGAAGTTTTGCCGGCGGCCATGACCTCGTTGATGGCGATGATGATCCGATGGAAACAAAGGGCCATGGATTCAAAAGCACGCTTCATGGCACGCATGTGGCTGGCGTTATTGCAGCAAATGGGAGGATGAGAGGCATGGCTCCCGAAGCGAAAATCGTTGCCTACAGGGCGCTTGGTCCGGGCGGAAGCGGGACGACCGAGCAGGTGATTGCGGCGATCGATGAAGCGATCAAGGACAAGGTGGACATCCTGAACCTATCGCTTGGCAATGATGTGAATGGTCCCGACCTGCCGATCAGTCTAGCGCTTAACAAAGCGGTGGATTCGGGAATCGTCGCAGTCACGTCTTCAGGGAATTCAGGTCCCAACCGCTGGACAGTCGGGTCGCCGGGGACCGCTTCAAAGGCGATATCGGTCGGTGCTTCCACTCCCCCGATCCAGGTACCGTACATCACCGCCACAGGCAACACGGAAGAAATCAGGCTCGAGCTTTTACAGGGCTCGGACAATTGGAAGATTACCCAGAGTGAGAACCTGGTGTTTGCAGGACTTGGCAGAAAAGAAGACATGAAGGACGTCAGTGATAAGCTTGTCCTTGTCGAACGGGGCACGTTGACTTTTACCGAAAAAGCGAAGAATGCCTTCGAAGCGGGTGCGATTGGTGTCATCATCTACAACAATACGGATGGTACATTCTTCGGCAACCTTGAAGAGACCCTGCCAATCCCTGTAGCTGCCATCAGCAAGAAAGCAGGCCTGGCATTGAAAAAACAACTGAAAAACAATTCAATGCTGATTCGCGTCCATTTAATAGAAGAAAAAGATATCCTGGCAGACTTCAGTTCACGCGGCCCGGTGACGGTCACATGGGAAATCAAGCCGGATATCGTGGCGCCGGGGGTTGCGATTAACAGCACGATTCCTGGAGGCTACCTGCCTCTTCAGGGCACGAGCATGGCAGCGCCGCATATCGCTGGTGCTGCGGCGCTCATTAAGCAAGCGCACCCGGATTGGACTCCTGCTGAAATCAAGGCGGCACTCATGAACACCGCCAGAGAAATCCAGGATCAGTCCGGAAAAACATACAGGACATTCGAGCAGGGGGCGGGCCGGATCCAGACAGAAGCGGCAATCGAGACCGAGAGTCTGGTAGTTCCAGGATCGCTGCAATTTGGGAAATTCCAGCTGGCAGATAATATGCATCGGCATAGCGCTCGATTGAAAGTGAAAAATACGGGCTCCGCCGAGAAGTCCTATTCCTTCTCGATTCCGAAAAAGCAAAAAGGGATTGAATGGGAGCTGCCGCTGAGCTTTACACTCAAGCCGGGTGACAGTAAGGATGTAGAAGTGGCGATGAAGGTAACACCGGAGATGCTGGATGACAAAATCAATGACGGCAGCCTTGTGATGGACGACGGAAAAAATAAGATCCGCATACCATATCTGTATGTCCTTGAAGAACCGGATTATCCGCGGGTGATGGGCTTCGGTTTCGCGCCAGCCGACTCAGGGAATGCCTACCGGTATGAAGTATACCTCCCCGGAGGAGCAGACGAGTTTGGGATTGCCCTTTTTGATCCGGATCAATTCCGGTTCCTCGGTTTTCTCGATTGGGGAAGGAAGCTGAAAAAAGGGATGGCCGAAAAGGAAATACCGCTTGAAAAACTGCCGGAGGATGGGGTGTATCTGGCAAAAGTATTCGCGAAGAAAGCCGGCCGCGAGAGCATGATTGAAACGATGATTTATATTGAAAAAGCATCTAACGAAAACAGGACCGGAAAAAGGTGAATTCTCCCTCCGGTCCTGTTTTTTCTGTTATAATAATATAATACTGATATAGGGTTGATGGTATATTTTCTCAGTGGAAACTTTGTGAATTTTTTCACCCCAATCGATTGACATTGACATTTGCCTATTGTATGCTTACAAAGGGCATAAAATGATAAGGTTTTCAATGTTGATATGCAAGCTTTTTTTTATGTGAAAATATTGTTTTTTCAAAAATATTTCTCACTCCCCAGAATGTCCATTCTCTAAAGTGAGGATGCGTTTTTATGCGCCGAAACAACCGCCACCCTTTACAAGCGATGGCACTCATGTCCGCTATACTATCTCAATTGGTAGGCTCCATTTTAATTGGCATATTTTCCGGAAGATGGCTGGACCGTACCCTTGGTACAGAGCCACTTTTCTTAATATTCGGATTGCTGATCGGACTGGCGGCAGGTGTGTATGCCATGCTTCGCCTCATCCAACACTTCTTTTCGGGAGACTAGCCACCAATGGAAATCAAGGATATGTTTACTCGCCAGCGAAAATACATATTTACATTATTGTCCTTATATGTACTTGGATATGGGTTTACAACCTATCAATCTGTTTTTGCCGGATTGATCTTTGGTACAAGCCTGAGCCTTTTTAATTTATGGCTGCTTGCGAGGAAAATGAACAGCTTCGGGGATTCGGTGGTACAGGGGAAGAAGGTTCGCTCACTTGGCTCGATGTCGAGACTTGCGACCGGTGCGCTTGCCGTAATCATTGCGATGGAATATCCAGATCGCATAAACCTTGTATTTACGGTTTTGGGATTAATGACAGCTTATATTGTCATTATGATAGATTTTTTTGTCCAGACTTTTCAATCACGTAAATAGCGGGGAAGAGAGGTGAATAATTGATGCATCATGAAGCTCCATTAAAAGAAATATTTGGGCTTACTTTTAACTTAGCAAATTTGCTGATGATTACAGTAGCAACCGCGATCGTATTCATCATTGCAGTTCTTTCGACTCGTAGGCTTGCGATGAAACCGACAGGAATGCAGAACTTCATGGAATGGATTATGGATTTCGTCAAGGGAATCATCAACAGCACGATGGACTGGAAGGATGGGGGAAGATTTCACGTCCTTGGAATCACATTGCTGATGTATGTGTTTGTTTCCAATATGCTGGGACTGCCGTTCTCCGTCGTTGTCGATAATGAACTATGGTGGAAATCACCGACAGCTGACCCGGTCATCACACTGACTCTTGCAGTCATGGTAGTTGGACTTTCCCATTATTATGGCGTTAAGCTAAAGGGCACTGCTGAATATGGCAAGGAATTCTTTAAGCCATTTTGGTTCATGTTCCCGATCAAGATCATTGAAGAGTTCGCGAACACGCTCACTCTTGGTCTTCGTCTTTACGGTAACATTTACGCAGGTGAGATTCTTTTGGGTCTGCTTGCAGCCAGCCTCGCAACCGGAGTAGGCGGACATTTGGCCGCAGCTGTTCCAATGCTTGTATGGCAAGGATTCTCCGTTTTCGTCGGAGCAATCCAGGCGTTTATCTTCACTATGTTAACGATGGTTTATCTCTCTCATAAAGTGAGCCATGACCATTAATATATACCCTGTTCATTTAATGGACAAAACTTTAAAAAACATTTTTTCATACATTAAAGGAGGAACTTTATAATGGGTCTTTTAGCAGCAGCAATCGCAATTGGTTTAGCAGCACTTGGTGCAGGTATTGGTAACGGTTTGATCGTGTCACGTACAGTAGAAGGTATCGCTCGTCAGCCAGAAGCTCGCGGTATGCTTCAAACTACAATGTTCATCGGGGTTGCGTTGGTTGAAGCGATTCCTATCATCGCTGTAGTTATCGCGTTCATGGTTATTGGTGCAGAATAATTAACTAAATTCAAATGGCGAAGATCATTCCGCGCGAACCTTCGCCATTCTATTATGTAGGCTTTGTGCCGGTTCGATCCGGCAGGAGCATACTTGAATTCGAATGTAAGCAATTGTTTGAGATAAAATCGGGTAAGCCCGGAAATTGGTGCGGGCAGCCCCCTAGCGTTGGCTTCCGGCCAGATGACGCATGTTGGACCTTTTTAATTATGGTACAACTCTTGAAGGGAGTGAATCGAGGGTGTTGACAAATTTTTTAGTATTGGGAGCAACTGCTGATGCATCACACGGCGGCCTTAACACTGGAGACATCTTGTTCCAGCTTGTAATGTTCCTTATTTTGTTAGCATTGCTTAAAAAGTTCGCTTGGGGTCCATTGATGGGCATCATGAAGGAACGTGAAGAGCATATTGCTGGCGAAATCGGAGCGGCTGAAAAGAGCCGTGCTGAAGCACAAAAACTTTTGGAAGAACAGCGTGACATGCTTAAGCAGGCACGCACAGAAGCACAGGGCCTAATTGAAAACGCAAAGAAACAGGGCGACCTTCAGCGTGATGAAATCATTGCACTGGCACGCACTGAATCTGACAGAATCAAAGAATCTGCGAAGCTTGAAATCGAACAGCAGAAGGAGCAGGCTGTTGCGGCAATCCGCGAGCAAGTTGCTTCACTTTCTGTCTTGATCGCTTCTAAAGTAATCGAGAAGGAAATCTCTGCAGCTGACCAGGAAAAGCTCATCAATGAATACATTCAAGAGGCGGGTAATGCCCGATGAGCAACTCGACAGTAGCAAAGCGCTATGCCCTGGCACTTTTTCAACTCGCTTCTGAAAAGCAGGCTCTCCCACAGGTTGAGGAAGAGCTTCGCACAGTAAAAGAAGTTGTTGTGAACAATCCGGAATTGACTGCATTTTTAAAGTCTCCAAAACTTCCTAATGAGAAGAAGAAAGAGGTTTTGAAAACAGCATTCGGATCTGTAAGCACGTATGTCCTTAACACTCTGATGATTTTGGTTGACCGCCACCGCGAAGACCAGATCGCAGACGTTGCTGACCAGTTCATCGCCCTTGCAAATGATGCAAAAGGCGTGGCGGAAGCAAAAGTCTATAGTGTCCAGCCACTTTCGGCTGAGCAGGCTGAAGCTCTTTCAGCTTCGTTCGCGCCACAGGTTGGCAAACAGTCACTTCAAATTGAAAACATTGTAGATTCCAATTTGCTTGGAGGCGTAAAGCTTCGTATTGGAAACCGCATTTTTGACGGCAGCTTGCGTGGCAAGCTCGATCGTTTAGAACGTAAATTGCTAGGCTAAGATTCGTAGATAGGGGTGAAACTCATGAGCATCAAAGCTGAAGAAATCAGTGCGCTGATAAAATCGCAAATCGAAAATTATCAGTCGGAAATTCAAGTGAGTGATGTGGGTACAGTTATCAGTGTTGGTGACGGTATCGCCCGTGCTCATGGCCTCGACAATGTCATGGCTGGAGAACTTGTTGAATTTTCAAACGGCGTTATGGGTATGGCACAAAACCTGGAAGAAAATAACGTCGGTATCATCATCCTTGGACCTTTCACGGACATCCGCGAAGGCGACGAGGTACGCCGTACGGGCCGCATCATGGAGGTTCCTGTTGGGGAACAGCTTATCGGCCGCGTCGTAAACCCTCTTGGACAGCCAGTAGATGGCATGGGTCCAATCAACACAACGAAAACTCGTCCAATCGAGTACGCTGCACCAGGCGTTATGGACCGTAAATCTGTTCATGAGCCATTGCAGACTGGTATCAAGGCGATCGACGCTCTTGTGCCAATCGGCCGCGGACAGCGTGAATTGATCATCGGTGACCGCCAGACTGGTAAAACATCTGTAGCGATCGATACAATCCTTAACCAAAAAGGCCAGGACATGATCTGTATCTACGTTGCAATCGGCCAGAAGGAATCAACTGTACGTAATGCAGTTGAAACTCTCCGTAAGCACGGCGCGTTAGATTACTCTATCGTCGTTACAGCTTCTGCTTCCCAGCCAGCTCCATTGCTATACCTTGCTCCTTACGCTGGTGTTACAATGGCTGAAGACTTCATGTACGATGGCAAGCATGTGCTTGTAGTATATGATGATCTTTCAAAACAAGCGGCAGCATACCGTGAACTTTCCTTGCTGCTTCGCCGTCCTCCAGGCCGTGAAGCTTACCCAGGGGATGTATTCTACTTGCACTCACGCTTACTTGAGCGAGCTGCGAAGTTGAGCGACGCTAAAGGCGCTGGTTCAATCACAGCACTTCCGTTCATTGAAACGCAGGCAGGCGACGTTTCTGCTTACATTCCAACGAACGTTATCTCGATCACAGACGGACAGATCTTCTTGCAGTCTGACCTATTCTTCTCTGGCGTACGTCCAGCGATCAATGCAGGTCTTTCTGTATCCCGTGTAGGTGGATCCGCTCAGATCAAAGCGATGAAGAAGGTATCTGGTACACTTCGTCTTGACCTTGCTTCATACCGTGAATTGGAAGCATTCGCACAGTTCGGTTCTGACCTTGACAAAGCAACTCAGGCGAAACTTAACCGCGGTGCACGTACGGTAGAAGTACTTAAACAAGATCTTAACAAGCCGCTTGCTGTTGAAAAGCAAGTTGCGATCCTATATGCACTGACTCGCGGCTTCCTTGATGATATTCCATTGCAGGATATCCGCCGCTTCGAAGGTGAATTCCTTTCATGGTTAGACCACAACCATACAGAAGTGTTAGACCATATCCGCACAACGAAGGAACTTCCTTCCGATGACGATATGGCTGCTGCACTAAACGCTTTCAAAAAGACGTTTGCAGTATCTGAATAATAAGTGATGCAGCGCCAGTCCATGGCTGGTCCTGCCTGACCTTGGACTAACAATTCTTTTGTAAAAGGGTGGTGAGAACCGAAATGGCATCTTTACGCGATATAAAAAACCGTATTACTTCGACTAAAAAGACGAGCCAGATTACCAAGGCAATGGAGATGGTATCCGCAGCTAAATGGAACCGTGGGGTCATGAACGCGAAAGCATTCGTTCCTTACATGGAAAAAATCCAGGAAGTGACTGCCTCAATCGCAATGGGCAGCAAGGATTCCAACCACCCAATGCTGAACAGCCGTCCAGTCAAGAAGACGGGATATCTAGTGATTACATCTGACCGCGGACTAGCAGGGGCTTACAACAGTAACGTCCTTCGCCAGCTGTACCAGACAATCCAGCAACGCCATAAATCAAATGACGAGTTTGCGATCATCGCGATCGGGCGTGTCGGCCGTGACTTTTTCCAGAGCCGTGGCATGAACGTTGTCCTTGACATCGTTGGCATCGCTGACCAGCCGTCCTTCTCTGAAATCCAGGATATTGCCAGCAATACAGTTGGCATGTTCTCGGACGGAACATTTGATGAATTATATATTTACTACAGTCATTACGTCAGCGCGATCGCTCAAGAAGTAACCGATAAGAAACTGCTTCCGTTAACGGACATTGGTGCAGCTTCAACAAAGCTTACTTCATATGAATTTGAGCCGAACGCTGAGGAGATCCTGGAAGTTCTCTTGCCGCAATACGCAGAAAGCTTGATTTACGGAGCACTGCTTGACAGCAAAGCAAGTGAACACGCTGCTCGTATGACAGCCATGAGAAACGCGACGGACAACGCGAAAGAGCTGATCAATTCACTCAGTTTGAGCTACAACCGCGCGCGTCAGGCTGCGATTACCCAGGAAATCACCGAAATCGTCGGTGGAGCTGCAGCGCTCGAATAGATTTATTGTCTAGCTCCAGCGCCTAGCTCCTCGAGTCGCTTCGGTCCGTCCAATGAAGTCAAAGAGCGACTTCACCGGCCGGCCCTCCAGCGCTTGTCGGAGCTGGACAAGGCGCTTGCGCTTTTCAAGATGACAATCGGGGATGTGGCGTGAAGCCGCATCCCATCATGATGTATATATTTCAACTAGTACGATAGGAGGGAACAAGATGAACAAAGGACGCGTTCTCCAGGTTATGGGTCCGGTTGTTGACGTTAAGTTTGAAAGCGGCAATCTTCCAGAGATCTATAACGCTTTGAAAATTGTTACCAGCGATGCGGATGTGAACATCGAACTAACTCTTGAAGTAGCCCTTCACTTAGGCGATGACACAGTACGTACAATCGCGATGTCTTCCACAGACGGCCTTAAGCGTGGCGTGGAAGTATTAGATACAGGTGCTCCAATCTCCGTTCCGGTTGGGGACGTAACACTAGGACGTGTATTCAACGTATTGGGTGAGTCAATCGACCTTGACGCTCCACTGCCAGCTGAAGCACGCCGCGATTCAATCCACAGGGAAGCTCCAACATTCGAACAGCTTTCAACTGAGGTAGAAATCCTTGAAACGGGCATCAAGGTAGTTGACCTTCTTGCTCCATATATCAAGGGTGGTAAGATCGGATTGTTCGGTGGTGCCGGTGTAGGTAAAACCGTTCTTATCCAGGAATTGATCAACAACATCGCTCAAGAACACAGCGGTATCTCCGTATTCGCAGGTGTTGGTGAGCGTACTCGTGAAGGTAATGACCTATACCACGAAATGACTGACTCTGGCGTTATCAAGCAAACTGCGATGGTATTCGGACAGATGAACGAGCCGCCAGGAGCACGTATGCGTGTTGCCCTGACTGGTTTGACAATGGCTGAATATTTCCGTGATGAGCAAGGACAGGACGTTCTTTTCTTCATGGATAACATCTTCCGTTTCACGCAAGCAGGTTCTGAGGTTTCCGCCCTACTTGGCCGTATGCCATCAGCGGTAGGTTACCAGCCGACTCTTGCTACAGAAATGGGTAAATTGCAGGAACGTATCACATCTACTAACGTAGGTTCTGTTACTTCCATCCAGGCGATCTATGTACCAGCCGATGACTACACTGACCCGGCTCCGGCTACAACTTTCGCTCACTTGGATGCAACAACGAACCTTGAGCGTAAGCTTTCTGAAATGGGTATCTACCCTGCGGTGGATCCACTTGCTTCGACTTCACGTGCATTGACACCTGAAATCGTTGGCGAAGAGCACTACTCAGTAGCTCGCCGCGTACAGCAAACATTACAGCGTTACAGAGAACTTCAGGACATCATCGCGATCCTGGGTATGGATGAGCTTTCTGACGAAGATAAGCTGACTGTACACCGCGCTCGCCGCGTCCAGTTCTACCTGTCACAAAACTTCCACGTAGCTGAGCAGTTTACTGGTCAGAAAGGTTCTTACGTGCCAGTTAAAGAAACAGTTAAAGGATTCGCTGAAATCCTTGACGGCAAATATGACCACCTTCCAGAAGATGCATTCCGCCTAGTCGGCCGAATCGAAGAAGTTATCGAGAATGCAAAACGTATGGGTGTAGAGGTCTAATAACGGACCAGGAGGGTAAAAAATGAAGACGATTAAAGTCAGTGTTGTTACTCCCGATGGGCCGGTGTATGAATCAGATGTTGAAATGGTGAGCACAAAAGCAAGCACAGGCGAGCTTGGAATCTTGCCAGGCCACATTCCAATGGTTGCACCGCTACAAATTGGCGCTGTCCGTTTGAAAAATGGCAGCAACAACGAGTTCATTGCAGTGAGCGGCGGCTTCCTTGAGGTCCGTCCAGAGCAGGTAACCATCCTTGCTCAATCTGCAGAACAATCATCTGAAATCGATCTTGAACGTGCATTAAGAGCAAAAGAACGCGCCGAACAGCGCCTGCATGAAAGAAAGCAGGAGAACATCGACTTCAAGCGTGCAGAACTTGCCCTTCAGCGTGCGATCAACCGTATTTCAGTTGCTGAACGCAGAATTTAATTATCAATGAACACCCTCCGGCGATGCTGGGGGGTGTTTTTTTTTATGGCGGTATTTGTGGACAACGATTTATACTTGATGAATCTGTTTTTGGTGTCGATTGAATGTGGTGAACGTGCTGCGTGCCATCCAGTTGATTAGCAAATCTGGGAGCAGATTCCGTTTCGCTATAAAAACGAAAAACTCGCTATAAAATCATTAAAGTCGCTATAAAAATCAAAAATTCGCTATAAAATTAAGAAGTTCGCTATAAAATTAAAATTTTCGCTATAAAACTTTATGTAATCAAAATAGGTTTGTATTAATCCAAGTAATTATGCTGATAAATCATGATAGAAATCAAAAAACTGCTATATTATCGATATAATTCTCGTTTAGAGATTAATTCTTCGCTCAATTCCCCAATAATAATCTCCAGTAACTCCCGCCAAGCGAAAAATCCACATTTCTGCCATAAATTCAATGCAGTATCAGAACTCATAAATGTTGACAAACGTCACTGACAATCACCGCTGGATTGTTTTAAATATAAAATGTAACCGATTGTCTTGATTTAAGCGCGTGCATGTGAGGCTGCACCCTCCAGAACGCGGCCGAGCCAAAACACAAGACAGACTGGTAAAAACAATGAGAATAATTTGCCTTCCGGACAACTAAGTATGGAAGGGGACGACTCTTTTCCGCTGTCTCAACAAGTCCAAGAAAGATACTATTTTTCTATCAAAAAGTGTATGGAAGAAGGTTGCCAGATTGTTCAAAGCCTTGTCGACACACTATTGCAACAATGGTATAATTGTTATCGGTTACAAGTTTAAAAAGTATGAAAATTTTACAACATTGGAGGGATGGGCATGGAACAGTTGAATCTATATCAAAATAACTATTTGATAGTCTTTGTGTTCCTATGTCTCGGGGTATTGCTTCCAGTCGTCGCTTTGTTTGCGGCAAAGCTTTTGCGGCCGAAATACAAGAACGACGAGCGGAAATATACCACCTACGAGAGCGGGATGGAACCGTTCAGCGATGCTCGGGTCCAGTTTAATGTCCGTTATTATGTGTTTGCCCTTATGTTCGTTATTTTTGATGTAGAAACAGCGTTTTTGTATCCATGGGCTGTTGCCTACGAGAAGCTGGGGATTTTCGCACTGATTGAAATGCTGATCTTTGTAATCATGCTTCTGATCGGACTCATCTACGCATGGAAAAAGAAGGTGCTAAAATGGATTTAAAATTGGATGATTTCTCACCTGAAGAAGTGGCAGAACTCCAAAGGAACGTATTCGTAACAACTCTTGAGCAGGTTAAAGGATGGGCCCGAAGCAACTCGATGTGGCCGATGACATTCGGACTTGCCTGCTGTGCGATCGAAATGATGGCATCCAGCTCGGCTCACTATGACCTTGACCGTTTCGGGACATTTTACCGGAATTCACCGCGTCAGTCTGATGTCATGATTGTCTCTGGTACCGTTACGAAGAAAATGGCTCCGACTGTCCGCAGGCTGTATGACCAGCTGGCAGAACCGAAGTGGGTAATCGCGATGGGTTCTTGCGCGACAGCAGGCGGTCCATATGTAAAATCATACTCAGTTGTAAAGGGAGTCGACCAGATTGTACCGGTTGATGTTTACATACCGGGATGCCCGCCGAACCCAGCAGCATTGATTTACGGGATTAATAAATTGAAAGAGAAAATCCGTTATGAGGCGAAAACCGGGAAGAAGGTGATCTAACCGATGAGCGGGGAAAAGGATTTAGAGCAGATAAAAAGAGAAGCAGCCGAAAAGGCGAAGGAGCTTGCAAAGCAGCGTCAGGCTGCCAAACAAGCAGGGGAAGGAAATGACCCGAAAGAGGTTGCCGACAAAGTCGCAGAACCTGAAGTGAAGGAAACCGAAGCAAAAGCGGAAGCACCTGCAGGTGACGATGCCGAGCTTGCGAAAAAGAAAGCCGCAGCCGCAGCAAAAGCAAAGGCAGCTGCACTCGCGAAAATGAAAGCGAAAGAGCAATCTGGGGAAGCTCCAGACGCGAAAGAAGAGGTTTCGGCTCCGGTCGAAGGACAGGATGCTGATCTGGCGAAGAAGAAAGCTGCAGCAGCCGCGAAAGCAAAGGCAGCCGCTCTCGCAAAGATGAAAGCGACTGGCCAGACAGAGGAAAACGCCGAAGCTCCAGCAGCAACTGAAACTCCAGCAGCAACTGAAACTCCAGCAGCAGCGGACGCTTCAGCTGGAGACGACGATGACCTTGCGAAAAAGAAAGCCGCAGCCGTAGCGAAAGCAAAGGCAGCAGCGGCAGCAAAAAGGAAAGCGCAGGCAGAAGCAGCCGGAGAAGCAGATGCTCCAGCAGGCGATGACGATGACCTGGCGAAAAAGAAAGCCGCAGCCGTAGCGAAGGCAAAGGCAGCAGCGGCAGCAAAAAGGAAAGCACAGGAGGCAGCTGGAGGAGCAGACGCTTCAGCAGGTGACGATGATCTGGCGAAGAAAAAAGCCGCAGCTGTAGCGAAAGCAAAGGCGGCCGCAGCAGCAAAGGCAAAAGCAGCAGGCGGAGGATCAGCGGACGACGAGAAAGCGAAAGCGATTGCCGCAGCCAAGGCAAAAGCCGCAGCAGCAGCGAAGGCGAAGTCAGCAGCTGGCGCGAAAGCAGGAGCAGAAGAGCCTGTCGAAGAGAAGAAGCCATCTCCAAACCAGCCTTACCTTGATAAATATGTAAAAGCAATCACTGACAATCTTGGCGATGAAATTTTGGAAGATTCGTATATTAACCCTCTTTCAAAGGATGTGCCAACGCTTGTCGCAAAGAAAGAATCCTATTATCGCCTGGCTGAATTCCTGAAGTACAATGAACTGCTTGGATTCGATTATCTGTCAGAGCTGCACGGAACGGATTTCCAGACACATATGGAAGTGTATGTTCACTTGTACTCATACAAGAACAGACAGTCAGTTGCGCTAAAAGTAAAACTTGATCGTGATCAGCCGGCCATCGAGTCATTGGCGAACCTGTGGGCAGGTGCGAACTGGCCAGAGTGTGAAGCCTACGACCTGCTTGGCATCAAATTCGAAGGCCATCCTGACCTCCATCGCATCATGCTTGGTGAAGACTGGGTAGGCCACCCGTTAAGAAAAGACTATGAACCGTATGATGTGGAGGTGTAGCCCGTGATACGCACAGAAGAAATGCTCTTGAACGTGGGCCCGCAGCACCCTAGTACACACGGTGTGTTCCGCCTCGTTCTTAAAATCGACGGGGAAATCATTGTAGAAGCGAAGCCGGTAATCGGCTACCTGCACCGCGGCACTGAAAAGCTGGCGGAAAATCTGCAATATACCCAGATCATCCCGTACACAGACAGAATGGACTATGTATCAGCGATGACGAATAACTATGTCATCGTCCATGCTGTCGAAACGATGATGGGCGTCCAGATTCCGGAACGCGCCGAGTATTTAAGGGTACTTGCAATGGAGTTGAACAGGGTTGCCAGCCACCTGCTGTGGTGGGGAACATTCATCCTCGACTTCGGTGCGACAAGCCCATTGCTTTACGCATTCCGTGACCGGGAGATGATCCTGAATTTGCTGAATGAACTGTCTGGTGCTCGTCTGACGTTCAACTACATGCGTGTAGGCGGCGTCAAATGGGATGCTCCGGAAGGCTGGATTGAAAAGGTAGCGGAATTCGTGCCATACCTGAGGGAACAGCTGAAGGGTTATCACCAGCTTGTATCAGGGAATGAAATCTTCCTGAACCGTACGAAGAATATTGGTACATATACAAAGGAAGACGCAATCAATTATTCATTGAGCGGCCCGAACCTTCGTTCAACCGGCGTCAAGTGGGATTTGCGCAAGGATGAGCCGTATTCAATCTATGACCGTTTCGATTTCGACGTTGTCACTCGTGACGAAGGCGATGCGCTTGCCCGTTACTATGTAAGAATGGGCGAAATCGAAGAATCACTGAAAATCATTGAACAGGCTGTGCAGCAATTCCCGAAAGAGGGAGAAATCATGGCCAAGGTTCCAAAGATCATCAAGGCTCCAAAAGGGGAAGCGTTTGTCCGGATCGAAGGCTCCCGAGGCGAAATCGGCTGCTATATTTCCAGCGATGGCAAAAAAGAGCCGTACCGCCTCAAGTTCAGAAGGCCTAGCTTCTATAATCTGCAAATCCTCCCTAAACTGCTCGAAGGTGAAAGCATCTCAAATCTGATTGCAATTTTAGGAGCGGTTGATATCGTTCTTGGGGAGGTAGACGGATAATGGTTCAGGAGCTACTAGAATCCAGTGCTGGCCTTATGAATTTCAGCATCTTCTTCATCCTGGCTGTCGTCCTCTTGTTCGTAATCCTTGGATTCGTAACAATGGCGATTCTGGCAGAGAGGAAAGTGCTCGGATTTATGCAGGGCCGTTATGGTCCAGCTCATGTCGGCGGTAAGTGGGGGCTGTTGCAATCCGTAGCCGACGTCGTAAAGCTTCTTGTAAAAGAAGACTTAATTCCAAAAGCAGCGGATAAGCCGCTGTTCATCATCGCACCGGTCATCGCGTTCGCGCCGTCCTTCATGGTCATGGCGACAATCCCGCTGACAGATAAATTGCAATTTGCCGACCTGAATGTCGGATTTCTGTATTATATCGCGATTTCAGGCCTGACGATCGTCGGGATGCTGATGGCAGGCTGGGCATCCAACAATAAATACTCACTGCTTGGCGGTATGCGTGCCGCGGCCCAGATGATTTCCTACGAAATCCCGCTGGTCATGAGCGTTTTGGGGATTGTCCTGCTATCAGGAAGCCTTAACCTGAATGAGATCGTTGAAACACAGCAGCACAACGGCTGGTTCATCCTGTGGCAGCCGATCGCGTTCATCGTGTTCTTCATTGCCGCTACCGCAGAACTGAACAGGGTGCCATTCGACCTTGCCGAGGCGGAGAACGAGCTTGTTGCCGGTTTCCACACAGAGTATTCCGGATTCCGCTGGGCGATGTTCATGCTGGCTGAATATGTGTATATGTTCGCAATGTCTGCTTTGATCACTGTATTATTCCTTGGAGGCTGGCTGCCGCTGCCGTTCCTTGGCTTCATCCCTGGAGCTGTATGGTTCGCGCTCAAGTTCAGCTTAGTGGTTTATATCCTCATCTGGTTCCGTGCGACGTTCCCGCGTATCCGCGCAGACCAATTGATGGAGTTCGCCTGGAAAGTGCTTTTGCCGGTTGCACTGGCAAACATCTTCCTGTCGGCATTGATCAAAGAACTTTTCACTAATTTTTTCTAAAATAGGAATGGAAGCAGCATGGCTTCCTGCATTAAAGGGGTGAATTACGTGCTAGGATGGACTAAAGGATTAGCTTATACCCTTAAACAATTGACTCGCGAAAAGGTGACTTACGATTATCCGAACGAACCGATTCCGCTTCCTGACAGGTTCCGCGGGATCCAGAAGTTTTATCCTGAAAAATGCATCGTCTGCAACCAGTGTGCCAATATTTGCCCGACAGATTGCATTAACTTGACTGGTAAAAAGCATCCTGATCCAACGAAAAAAGGCAAAATCATTGATACGTATGATATCAACTTCGAACTTTGCATCCTCTGTGACCTATGCACAGAAGTGTGCCCGACAGAAGCGATCATCATGACGAATAACTTTGAACTTGCAGAATACAGCCGGGATGACTTATTCAAGAACCTGGAATGGCTGGACGAAAATGATGAGAATATACGGAAGGTGAATAAAGCATGACGTTAACAGGCGAATTCTTTGCGTTTATGTCACTTGCTTTAGTGGCGGTAATCGGCGGCGTGCTTTTATTGAACCTCACCAAGGTCATCCACATGGTCGTAGCGCTGGTCTTTACATTCGTCAGTATTGCAGGTATTTATGTGCTCTTGTCCGCTGAATTCCTGGCGGTCATCCAAGTCATGATCTACTCCGGCGCCATCACAATCATGATGCTGTTCGGAATCATGCTCACCCGCCACCATGGCGATGAAGAGGAGCCAAAGGGCGGAAGATTGCGCAAGCTTGTGTTGCTGCTTGGTGTCCTTGGATTTGGCGCAGCAGTCTATTTCGGAATCTACGATCTGGATTTTGAAGCATTGCCGAATACTCTGCACGAAAACAACACAGAACAAATCGGGGTTGCACTTTACTCGCATTACATCATCCCATTTGAACTGACATCCGTGATCCTGCTCGCTGCGCTTGTCGGCGCAATTGTACTCGCGCGCAAGGATGACGATAAGGAGGGTGATCAGGAATGAGTTCTGTTCCGGTTTCAGCCTATCTGGCGCTTGCGCTTATTATTTTCTGCATCGGACTTTACGGTGCCCTGACAAAAAAGAACACAGTCATTGTATTGATTTCAATCGAACTGATGCTGAATGCGGTCAATATCAATCTCGTAACCTTCAGCAAATATGGAGCGGCTCCATCGATCACCGGCCAGGTGTTCGCGCTGTTCTCCATCGCGGTGGCAGCTGCTGAAGTAGCGGTTGGACTGGCGATCCTGATTTCGCTTTACCGCAACCGCAGAAGTGTTAATATCGATGAAATGAATGAGTTGAAAAATTAATGGAACCTTTCATAAGCGGCAACGGCCGTGTTAATCAGAAGATTTTTAGTAGCTGGACTGCCCCGCATGATGCGGGCCTCAATCTGACGGGCGTACACATGATAGATCACGCGCGCGTTCAAAAAAGGGGATTGTGATATTAATGGAGAATGCTTGGCTCATTCCGCTGTTCCCGCTTGTATCCTTTCTATTCCTTCTGCTGTTCGGAAAAAAGCTTAAAGAAGCGAGCGCATTCGTCGGTATTCTTGCGACGCTAGCTTCACTTGTCTACTCCATCCTCGTGCTCCTTGAGCGCCTGGAGAGCCCGACACATAAAGCTGAAGCCGTTTGGCTCACAATTGGGAATCTGGAACTTACTGCGGGTTTTGAAGTAAATCAATTAAACGCATTGATGCTGGTAATCGTATCTCTTGTCAGCTTCCTTGTACATACCTACTCAAAAGGATATATGCATGGTGATGAGCGATTCCCGGTTTTCTATGCTTATCTTGGACTCTTTACTTTTGCAATGCTTGGTCTCGTCATCTCGCCGAACCTTTTGCAGACTTATATTTTCTGGGAATTGGTCGGTGTCGGTTCATTCCTGTTGATTGGATTTTACTTTTACAAGGAAAGCGCCAAAGCGGCTGCAAAGAAAGCCTTCATCATGACCCGTATCGGGGATGTCGGACTTTTGATCGGAATGATTCTTTTATTCTGGCAAACTGGAAGCTTCGAATATGATGAAATTTTTGCGGCAGTAGAAGAAGGCGCGATTTCCGGAACGATGATTACCTTGACTGCGATCCTGATTTTCATCGGGGCAGTTGGTAAATCAGGTCAGTTCCCGCTGCACACATGGCTTCCAGACGCGATGGAAGGTCCGACGCCAGTTTCTGCGTTGATCCACGCAGCGACAATGGTTGCGGCTGGTGTGTATTTGGTCGCTTCACTGTTCCCGCTGTTCAACGCGAGTGAAACAGCGATGCTGACGGTAGCGATCATCGGAGCGTTCACAGCGATTTTTGCGGCAACGATCGGCCTTGTCCAGACTGACATCAAACGAGTGCTTGCGTTCTCGACTGTCAGCCAGCTTGGCTACATGATGCTCGCATTGGGATCTGCCGGTTATGTGGCCGGAGTATTCCACTTGATGACCCACGCTTTCTTTAAAGCGTTGTTATTCCTTGCAGCAGGTAGCGTCATCCATGCTGTACATACTCAGGATATTGAAAAAATGGGCGGGCTATGGAAAAAGCTGTCCTTCACTGGACCTTTGTTCCTGATCGGAACGCTGGCCATCAGCGGTGTTCCATTGTTCTCAGGCTTTTTCAGTAAAGATGAAATTTTGATCGCTGCATGGGCACATGGCAATTACATTCTGTTCTGGCTGGCGGTGATTGCGGCATTTTTTACAGCATTCTACATGTTCCGCCTGTTCTTCATGGTCTTCACTGGTGAAGCGCGCAGCGACATGAAGAATGTCCATGAATCACCATCCGTCATGACGATGCCGATGGTTATCCTCGCAGTACTGGCAGTCATTGCCGGTTATGTGAATACACCTTGGTTCGGCACTTTCCTTGGTGACTGGCTTGTCGAAGGCAACGAAGCACTCGGACATGGCCATATCGAAGGACCTGGCTGGATCATGATTGTTGCCACGCTTGTCTCCTTGCTCGGCATCCTGCTTGCATGGATGATGTACAGCAAGAAGTCGATTTCCCGTGACTGGCTGTCCAGCAGGGCGCCAATTGCCTATGGCATTGTGAAAAATAAGTACTATATCGATGAAATTTACAATCAAAGCATCGTGTTTGGCGTAAAGGCAATCAGCTTGTTCTTGCGTTTCATCGAGCTCTTCCTTGTTGAGGGACTCGTGAAGCTGACAACGGCGACTGTCCAGGGCCTTGGTAAAGCCGGTGCGAAAATCCAGAACGGCCAGGTACAGACTTACGGCACAATCGCCTTCGTCGGCCTTGCAGTCCTGATTGTCATCTATGCGTTAACAGGGGGGTATTTATAATGGATTTCAACTATTTTCTTACCTTGCTGGTATTCTCCCCTTTACTAGGAATCCTGCTTTTGGTCTTCATGCCAAAAGCGAACGAATCAGGCATTAAAATGCTTGGCGTATTGGCAACACTGCCATCTTTGATCCTTGCGCTGATCGCATACTTTTCGTATCGCGGCGGCAGCGATCTCGCTGGCTTTTCAGAAAAGTTCCGCTGGATTCAATTCGGCGGGCAGGGTGCCGAGCAGCAGGGCATGTTTTCAGTCAACTACGAACTCGGCATTGATGGGTTCGGTTTGATCATGGTGGTACTGACAGCGGTGATCGCGACGCTTGCGGCAATCGCATCCTTCCATATCAAAAAAGAATGGAAAGGCTATTACATGCTGTTCCTGCTTCTCGAAATCGGGATGCTTGGAGTCTTCACATCGCAAAACTTGATCCTGTTCTTCCTGTTCTTTGAAATCACCTTGATCCCGATGTTCTTCCTGATTGGGAAATGGGGCTATTACGAAAAAGAAAAGGCTGCCTACAGCTTCTTGATTTATAACGGCCTTGGCTCAGCGATCCTGCTGATTGTCATCATGGTATTGTTCTCAAGAACAGGCACGTCAAATATCGAAATGCTGAAAGTCATGATGAACACAGACAATGCGCCGCTGTTCGCGCCTGTGTCTGAGTCCTTGAAGATGGGATTATTGATTGCCCTGCTTGTCGCTTTCGGTGTCAAGCTGCCAATCTTCCCGCTGCACAGCTGGATGCTGCGCGTCCACGTTGAAGCACCGCCATCGATCGTCATGATCCACTCAGGGATCCTGCTGAAGATCGGGGCATTCGGTTTAATCCGCTTCGGGATGGGCATTTTCCCTGAACAGTTCGTAGAATTAGCCGGACTGCTTGCAGTACTCGGTGTGATTAACCTGCTTTACGGAGCGTTCCTTGCTTTTATCCAGACAGATTTCAAAATGGTCCTTGCTTACTCTTCTATTTCCCATATGGGGATCGTTTTAATCGGACTTGGAGCATTAAATGAGGCAGGAATACAAGGTGCTATTTTCCAGGTCGTATCTCACGGTCTGATTTCAGCACTACTGTTCTTCCTTGTCGGTGTACTTTATGAACGCACACACACAACCACACTTGCCAATCTTGGCGGTATGGCAAAAGGAATGCCGCTTGCTGCAGGATTCCTGCTTGCAGGTGCGATGGCTTCACTTGGACTGCCTGGCATGTCAGGCTTCGTCAGCGAATTCATGGCATTCCTCGGTTTGTTCGAAGAGATGCCAGTCCTGGCTGCAGTCGGTACACTAGGCATCATCATGACGGCGGTTTACCTGCTGCGAGCAGTGCTGGCCATCACGTATGGCAAAGCAGAACGTGAATTTGTCGGCGTAACCGACATCCGTTCATTCGAATGGGCACCGGTGCTGGTGCTTGTCGGCTTGATCGTCCTGATTGGTGTATATCCGGCCGTTCTTAGTGAACCGCTTCAGGCAACATTAGAGACTATCTTGATGGGAATAGGGGGGTGATGAAGGATGGATCTAGATACACTTCTATCATTTGATTGGGGAACGATGGCTCCGGAATTCATCCTCCTCGGTTTTATTGCACTTTTATCAGTCGCTGATTTATTCATGCCAAAGCATGTCGACCGGAAGATCCTTGGCTGGGTTGGTTTTGCTGGGGTAGTAATGGCGCTGGTTTCACTGGTAACTTTGATAGGTACCGAGACAACATCAATTTTATACGATACATTCAGGCTTGATTCATTCGCTATCGCATTCAAGCTGCTCCTCCTTCTTGGAGCGGCGCTTGTCATGCTGTTGGCGATTGACTTCAGAGCAAATGATGGGCTTGAGGATTACAAAGGTGAGTTCTACTACCTGTTCCTCACTGCCTTGCTTGGAACGATGTTCATGGCATCAAGCGGCGACTTGATCACATTGTTCGTCGGCCTTGAATTGCTGTCCATTCCGTCCTACATCCTTGCAGGTATGCGCAAACGCAACCTGAGATCGAATGAATCCGCGATGAAATACGTCCTGAACGGCGGCATTTCATCTGCCATCACTTTGTTCGGTATGAGCTATGTGTTCGGGATTGCAGGCACAACGAATTTAAAAGGAATCGCCCAGGTTTTCAATGGCTTGAGTGACCCTCAGCATATTTACATTCTTGGACTGGCATTCTTCATGATTTTTGTCGGCCTGTCCTTCAAGCTGGCATCTGCTCCATTCCATATGTGGGCACCTGACGTGTACGAAGGAGCACCAACTCCAGTGACGGCGTTCCTGAGCGTCGTCTCCAAAACAGCTGGCTTTGTCATCATCCTGCGCATCCTGCTATCGATCTTCGGATACGTACCGGTCGCACAGGAAGACGGCCAGCCAATTCCGCTGCTGTTCGCAGTACAGGATTACATTGCATTCCTTGCGGGAGCCACGATGATTATTGGTAACGTCATTGCCTTAAGGCAGCGTAACATCAAGCGCATGTTCGCGTATTCAAGTATCGCACATGCCGGTTACATCCTTGTCGCGCTGACAGCCATGTCATTCGTGACCTTCGATGCCATCTGGTTCTATCTGCTGGCATACGTGTTAATGAACCTGGGTGCGTTCGCGGTGATCCAGGTGATCACAGCAAAAACCGGCTCAGAAGATATCAGCCATTTTGCCGGACTTTACCGCCGCTCGCCATTACTGGCAGTCGGAATGGGAATCTTCATCCTGTCACTCGCAGGAATTCCTGGTACAGCAGGCTTCATTGGTAAACTGAACATCTTCATGGGAGCCTTGATGGTTGACCAGGCACATTACGTTCTCGTTTCAATCATGATCGCAACAACCGTCATCTCCTATTTCTACTACTTCGGAGTCATGACACAAATGTTCTTCCGCCCGGCAGCAAGTGATGAAAAAATCAAGCTGCCAGCAGGAACAATTGTCGTCATCCTGGTAGCAGTAATCGGAACAATCCTGTTCGGAGTCATGCCAAACCTGGCCATCGACTTCATGCAAAATAACTTCAACCAGTTTGGAGACTTTATGAGATAAAATGAATCGGTTTTGGGGAAAATCCATTCATGGAAACAAAGGGGTAAATTCAGCTGGCCTGCAATTTTGCGGGCCGGTTTTTTTATTTGAAACTTTTTCAAAAGTAAAACGTCTATAAAGAAGGGTATTCAACACGTTTATGGTAAAATAGCATGTGAAGGGAGGAGAGTATATGCTAACAGGTTTTGGCGGCTTTGCGCTGACCAGTATTCTGACACATCTGGTTTTTATTGCTCTTTCATGGTGGGCTCTTCAGGCACTCCAGTTTGATAAACTGCTGAGGGCGAATCATGTTCTTCAAGCCCGCGTGTTATATATCCTGCTATCCATCGCACTTGGATCCACAGTCAGTAATTTCTTCCTTGATTACCTCCAATGGTCGCAGCAGCTTCCGATGATTTTTCAGTAGCTGTTAAGTCATACCCGAATTGGTAAAAAATTAGGTCTTCATACATGTTTTCAAAACGAAGAATATCAAGTATTATACTCTTTGTGTTTGTTTTTTTGCACAAGCATGTTTATTTTTTCACAAACTATGAACACCCGGGCAAGTTGGTACATAGAATGATGTCAAAAAGTGACGAGAATTCCCAAGTATGTGATTCGCTCTCCTGGTAAGAATGGTAATAAGGGGAGAGTGAAACAGATATGAAGAAGATTCCATATATTTTATCAATTTTTGGCATTATTGGTTTTATTGTGTTCCAAGCTGGGAATAAGACGACTGTAGCTGACGCTGATCATGAAATAAAAACTCTGGCCTCGGTTTTACAGGACGAAGATATTTTAATCACTGGTTGGTCTTTATATGCAAGGGAAACATTGGAACAAGAAAATGTCGAATCGTTGGTGAAGGACCTGAAAGTCCAGCTTCCAGAGTGGACATGGTCAGGACACAATGGAGAACTAACAGCTGTTATGAATTCTTCTGAGATTCAGGAAAAAATTAAAATTGTTTCTACCGACACAAAAGGCCCTATACATACGTATGTGATGTATGAGGTCAGAGGTCAGCACTGGAATAAAAATACAGAAACCTTTTTAAACAAAAATTTACCAGGCAGAATATTTGACATTTTTCGAGGAAACGCCACAACTTTCTCTTGTGTTGAAGGCGAAATCAATGGTAAGATAAAATCGGCTTTACCTGTTTACAAAAGTAAATTGCTTAAGGCTTTCAATGCTCGTGAAGTTGAAGGGTTGGCAGAAGGATCATTCATTTCCTCTTCCGCCGTTTCGCCTTTGTTCGACAAAACACTGAGCAATGAACATGAGATGAATATGCAGCTTGGATTACGGAAAACTGAACGATTGGGCGCAAAGACTACCGTCGTAGTTGGCACACCCATCATTACGATTGAATATTAATATAGAGAAATTGGACGCGGAGGGGAATACACTTGGAAAAAATCATCGTCCGCGGCGGACAAAGGCTAAGCGGTTCTGTAAAGGTTGAAGGAGCTAAGAATGCCGTCTTGCCTGTTATCGCTGCAACATTATTAGCAAGTGACGGAAAAAGCGTAATTCGTGATGTGCCAACTCTCTCCGATGTATATACCATCAACGAAGTATTACGTTCTTTAAACGCCGTAGTGGAGTTTGAAAATAACACGATTACAGTAGATGCATCCAGAGAGTTAAAAATTGAAGCACCTTTTGAGTATGTTCGTAAAATGCGTGCTTCTGTATTGGTTATGGGATCCCTGCTTGCCAGGAACGGCCGTGCTCGCGTAGCGCTGCCAGGCGGCTGTGCAATCGGTTCCCGTCCTATCGACCAGCACCTTAAAGGCTTTGAAGCAATGGGTGCGACAGTCAAGGTAGGCAACGGTTTTATCGAAGCCGAAGCAGTCGATGGTCTGCACGGAGCTAAAATATACCTCGATTTCCCTAGCGTTGGCGCTACGGAAAACATCATGATGGCTGCTGTCCTTGCAAAGGGTACAACAACCATTGAAAACGTCGCAAAAGAACCAGAAATCGTCGATCTTGCCAACTTCCTTAACAAAATGGGAGCGAAGGTAAAAGGCGCAGGCACTGGCACGATCAAGATTGAAGGTGTTGAAGTACTGTTTGGTGCTGACCACAACATTATTCCTGACCGAATCGAAGCAGGAACTTTCATGGTTGCGTCTGCCATCACTGGTGGAAACGTGCTTGTAAAAGGCGCAGTCCCAGAGCATCTTTCTTCATTAGTAGCGAAGATGGAAGAAATGGGCGTTACCATCATCGAGGAAGAAGATGGTCTTCGTGTCATCGGGCCTGAAAAATTGAAAGCAGTCGACATCAAGACGATGCCGCATCCTGGATTCCCGACGGATATGCAGTCACAAATGATGGCCTTGCTATTGCGTGCACAGGGAACAAGCATGATCACCGAAACTGTTTTCGAAAACCGATTCATGCATGTGGAAGAATTCCGCCGCATGAACGCAAACATCAAAATCGATGGCCGCTCTGTCATCATGAACGGACCATCTGACCTTCAGGGAGCCGAAGTGGCAGCAACTGACCTGCGTGCCGCGGCATCACTCATCCTGACTGGCCTTGTAGCAGATGGAGTTACACGCGTAACGGAACTGTATCACCTGGACCGCGGCTATGTGGACTTCCATCATAAGCTTGCAGCACTGGGCGCAGACATCGAACGCGTCAGCGAAGTAGAAGAACAGCCAGTAACTGAAAAATTAGTCTCAGACATGAACGCATAAATAATACTGCTCATAAAACCGGAGAATTATGCTTTAACGTATAGTTCTGCGGTTTTTTGATTTTTGATTGGGTTTTTTAAGGGCTCTTTTCTCTAACCTTGTTGCTATTGACTACAAATAGGATGGAGTTACCTAAGTTTCTCCACAAAAGAAATGCTTATTAAGAGAAAAGAGCTTGCCAACTTAGTACCGACCTACAAAATGGCTTTATCACGTTAAAATCGGCTTTAGGATTTTAACAATCATCTTTACGAAAACAGCCTTTCAAAAAATATTTGTCCAATTTCGACCGACTTATTATGAACTTTTTAAAAGAAAATATGCAAATTGCGAGCTTTTTCATTTTCTGTCATAAAAGCTTGTCCGCCTCCATATGAATGGAATGAGACGGTTAACGGCCGTAAAATTTCATAATGGAGGCTTTTCTATGTTAAAATTCAAACCAATCATCGTACTAGCTGCAATCCTTTTCGCGGTCACACTCTTGATTCCATCCTTGCTCGTCCTCCCTTTTATGGAAGATAAGGCAGGCGGGAAGCTTGGAGAAGAGCTGCAAAATGAAGCAAAGGAGGCTGCCGCTATGCCAACAGCAGATTCAGCAATCGAGGTGGCTGTCTACCGGACAGCGCTATCCAAAACCGAAAAGCTTCCACTTGATGACTACTTAATTGGCGTCGTAGCCGCTGAAATGCCAGCCGAGTTCGAGCTTGAGGCATTGAAGGCACAGGCACTGTCAGCGAGGACCTATTATGTAAAACAAATGCTGAGCCCGAATAAAGTTGGCGTTCCTGAGGGTGCACAGCTGAATGATACCGAAATCCATCAGGTTTTTAAAAATAAAGAAGAGCTGAAAAAGCAGTGGGGTACCGACTATAAATGGAAGATGAAGAAAATTGCCGAGGCAGTAAAAGCCACTGACGGCCAGGTGCTTACCTACGATGGATCACCGATCGACGCCACCTTTTTTTCAACATCGAACGGTTTCACAGAGAACTCAGAGGAATACTGGTCAAATTCACTGCCATACTTGCGCAGCGTAGAAAGTCCTTGGGATTTGAAGTCTCCGAAGTTCCGCAGCCAGGAAGTGAAGACAGTGGCCGAGGTTGAGTCTAAATTAGGAGTCAAGCTGCCGAACTCTGCGGAAATTGGCAAAGTCATCTCCAGGACCACCGGGAATCGCGTTGCAAAAATTGATATCGGAGGCAAGGTCCTGACCGGAAAAGAGGTTCGTGATAAACTTGGCCTGCGTTCAAGCGACTTCAGCTGGGAACTCAAAGGCAACAACGTCATCATCACCACCGAAGGCTTCGGCCACGGCGTCGGCATGAGCCAATACGGAGCCAACGGCATGGCCACAGAGGGCAAGAACTATCAGGATATTGTTAAGCACTACTACAAAGGCGTCGAGATTAGTGAAGCGGATAGTATGCTGGCTAAGGTGACGGCGAAGAAATAAGAGCAGGTTACCGCTGCCGCAGCGATAAACACAATAATGACCAGGCCAGGGCGAAGAGCAACCCTGGCTTTTTAGCGCGGGTTGGGGTGGTGGTTTGACTTATTATTTCTTCGCGAGTTTAGGATGACAATTTTCTATGCCGAGTTCCAGAATGTTATTTTTTCGCGGAATCGAAAAAGGTCTCGATATTTGGAGGCATGTGGTAGGTGCGGCCATGAGTAGTGCCAGTGAAGGGGAGATTTAATGAAATCAAAAGATCACTGGCTGTTTTTGAAGATATACCAATGCAAAATTCTCTACACATCTGATTTTTAATTGTTGGACTAATGAGGAGGAAAAACTCTTTTACAGTTTTATGGTGAGCTGTTTTGGATTTATGTTCACACACAGGACAACGCCAGACCCACTTTTCGCGCTTCATCCCATATGTTAAACAAGACGGGCATTGAACCCCCTTTTGAAGGTCGTCTGGAGTGAGGGAATATTGTTTCAGAAGGTCAGGGTGGTGTGGAGAATGATTCTTTACAAGTGACTTGGATAACTTTTTTATTTCTTTGTCAGTAAAATTTGGATTTGTGGTGGTATCGTCGATCTGAAGAACGCGATTTAATAATACATCCCCTTTTACTATTAAGTTATTCAGGGATCGGTCACTTACCTTGATAATGGTTGAGGAATTGCTGATTGCAACGAGATGGTATAGGGGTGGAACACTGAATTTACGGCTCTTCAGCCATCTCTTCAAATGCCAGGATTGCATTAGAACCTGGTTAATGGGGTTATCGTATGATTTCTCTTGGTCATTCTTTGTTTGAATCATTTGTTCAGAATGTTTGTCGAAGAAAAGGGTGCCGGAATAGGCTTTGGTTTCAATTAGGAGGATATAACGAAGAGTTAAAATGAGGGTATCAATCTGGAAGTGCCACTTTTCATCTTGAAGGCGTAAATCCCTGAATATATGGAAACCTTTTTCAGGCAGAAAACTTAAGCGGTAATCCGTTTGCAGTTCACCTCTGTATCCAGCACGCCAGGCTTTGTAATCTTGTTCAATGATTGGGATTTTAGGATGATTTGGTATGATTCTTTCCATTAAAGCCTCATACATGAGAAGACGGATGGGATATGGTCTTTCTTTTTCAATCAAATTGGTCACTTCCCTATTAGTTTTTATATGCATTCTTTATTTTCACTCCGAATACCTGCGGATATAATGGTTTTATTATGAAAGTTTTATGTCCGAAGTAACTAACCACATTATAATTCTACGGTTGGGAGCGATAATTTAACGGTTGCAGCCAATAATCTAACGGTTATAGCAAATAATTTAACGGTTGAGGAAAAAAATTTAACGGTTGGATTAAATGCCTGTGCGAAGTCACTACTTAAAAACATGAAGCCAGCCCCAATCCAAAGGCCAGCCCCTTAAAAACCGTAATTAATAACCATCTTAATAATAACCCCACCTAAATTCCCCGAACTCTCGCCTCAATCCCGCGCAAAACCCTTCCCAGCTTCACAAACTTGCCGCTGAAGTAGGCATGATGAATGAAGTGTGATGCCGCTAAAACCCCAATTACGTCTTTTATAAAATCAATGACGGTGGCGGATCGGTATGGGACGAAGCTTTGATGGATTTCGTCTAGCAGGCCGTACAGGATCGCAACTCCCATGAAGGCAAAGCTTAATGCCGGGGTGAAGCGCCCGGTCGTCAGCACGGCCAGGACGAGCAGCACGTACAGGATGCCAAACTCAACGAGATGGAGTGATTCTTTTAAAAAGCGGTCGACGCCCCGGTCTGGCAGCTCGATGACCGCGGTATCAGGCAGGCTGGACATAATCCAGATCGCTGCCATATAGGCAAAAGGAAGAATGCGTAAAATCCATACAAATAACTTTTTCATGATAAAACCTCACTTTATAGGGTAACCCCAACATAGCGGAAAGCGGAACCCACCCGATATTTAGCCGCTAAAAACCCGCCAAAAAACTTTTTTGCATAAAATCATCACCTTTGTCGAAAAATAAGCAGTAAAAAATTTTTCAACTCTATGTATATATTTTTTCGCTTCTGTTCAAACTGATTGCTGAGGTGATGAAAATGAGAGAGGAAGAAAAAAGATCTTCTCAAGACAAAAGCAAGAACAGCTTTTTCAAGAAGCGGTGGGTGTATCCAACAGTTTATATTGCTAGTGCCGCAATCATTCTAACTGGTGTCCTTTGGTATCAAAACAGCGCGAGCGATCGACTGGATCAGTCGGAATACAAAGCGACTGACATGCCTGGCAAAAAGATGAATGACCAGCCTGCAGTTGAAGTAAACCGCGCGATGGAGAACTTCGTAATGCCAGTGGTGAGTGAAGACGATGCTGTCATCCAAATGGGATTCTACGATAATGACAGCGACTCGGCAGAGCAAGAAGCAGCTCTAGTGTTCTATGATAATACTTACCATCCGAACACTGGACTGGACATTGCAGCAAAAGACGGCAAGGAATTTGATGTAATCGCGTCACTTAGCGGTACTGTCAAGAATGTCATGGAAGATGCTGTACTTGGAAATGTCATTGAAATCGAGCATGACAAGGGTATTGTAACACAATATCAGTCAGTAAAAGACTATGAAGTTAAGGTTGGCGACGAGGTTGAGCAAGGACAAGTCATTGCGAAGTCCGGTACAAGCCTGATCAATGAAAAGGCTGGCAACCACGTACACTTTGAAATCCGCAAGGACAATGTACCTGTCAATCCGCATGAGTACTTCAACAAGCCGATGAGCGCGTTGCAGGATGCCAATGTGACAGAAGAGAAGGCTTCATCTGATGCAGATGCAGGAAAGTCTGAAGATGCTGTCGAGGGAGATGCTGAAGGAACCACTCCATCTGAAGAAGGTGTAGAGGATACAACTCCAGCAGAAGAAAAGCCTGCTGAAGATGGCTCTGATAAAAAAGACGCTGGACAAGATGAAGACAAGGATGCAGGCGAAGACAAAGACTCTTCAACTGACTCTGACACTTCAAGCAACTCTTAATAAAATCAAAAATTTTGGAACCCGCCTGGTTTTAAAGGCGGGTTTTTTTATTGGAATAATAAGAAATACTCCAAGCTTATCCAAATGGTAATTCTGTGGTAAAATCAGACAGGAGGAGGGGATACATATGAAACGGACTTTATTGATTATCATGTCGGTCCTGATCGCCGCTATCATTTCAGGCTGCAGCAAGGAACCGACTCCCGAAGAACGGTTTTCACAGTATGTGAAGCTATGGAATGACCAGAAGTTTGATGAGATGTATGGATTTTTATCAGCGGAAGCGAAGGATTCCATCACAAAAGAGGAATTCGTCTCTCGCTATAATAAAATTTATCAGGATTTGGAGATAGACAAGCTCAAGGTCAGCTACAAACAACCTGAGGAAGAAAAGGAACACGAAGAGAACGCGGAGCTTCCTTTTTCGGCAAAAATGGAAAGTGCGGCTGGCCCGATTGAATTCGACCACAATGCCACTCTTGTAAAAGAAAAACGTGATGATGATACAAATTGGTATGTGGACTGGAACACGACCTATATTTTTCCTGAGCTTGGAGCAGGAGATAAGATCAGCTTCAAGAATGTCCAGGCTGAACGCGGCAGTATTCTTGACCGTGATGGAAACGGACTCGCGATCAACGGCACGGCTGTCCAGGTCGGAGTAGTCCCGGGGGAGCTTGGAGAGCAGAAAGAACAGACAATCACAAAAGTGGCGGAACTGCTCGATATGTCCGAAGAGCAAATCAACAAGGCGATGAGCGCCGGCTGGGTAAAAGATGACCTGTTTGTTCCATTGAAGAAAATTTCCAAGGAAGACAAAAGTCTGCATGAAAAACTGTTTTCGATGGATGGCGTGAGAAGCCAGGAGGTGGGGGCTCGTGAATATCCATACGGAGCAGCATTGTCCCACTTGATCGGCTACGTCGGCCCAATCACAGCCGATGACCTTGAAAAGCTGGAGGGCAAGGGGTACACCGCAACCGATCTCATTGGCCGCCGCGGACTTGAACAGGTTCTGGAGGAGCAATTAAAAGGAACAAACGGTGTCAGGATTTCAATCGTGAAGGAAGACGGCACGGCCAAGACACTTGCCGAAAAACAAGTGGAAAACGGGAAGGACGTCAAGCTGACCATCGATGTAGTCGCACAGCAGCAATTGTATGATCAGCTAAAAGGAAAAGCCGGTACGGCATCAGCCATCAATCCGGCTACTGGCGAAACCCTGGCCCTTGTCAGCGCACCAGGCTTCGACCCGAATGAAATGACGCTCGGAATCTCGCAAAGCAAACGGAAAATACTAGAGGAAGACCCGCTCAAGCCATTCCTCAACCGTTTCAAGTTGACCTATGTACCAGGGTCAGTGATGAAGCCGATCACCGCGGCAATCGGCCTTGAGAGCGGCAAGCTCAAGACGGATACTGCGTTTGAAATCACGGAGAAACAATGGCAAAAAGACGCTTCTTGGGGCGGGTACAAAGTGACCAGGTATTCAAATGTGGTAGGGAATATCAACCTTGAAAAAGCGCTGGTCTATTCAGATAATATTTACTTCGCGCGTGCTGCGCTTGGAATGGGACAGGATACTTTTACAGAAGGACTGAAGAAGTTCGGCTTTGAAGATCAGCCGGAATATTTATACCCTATGGAGCCGTCACAAATCGGCAAAATCGACAGCGAGATGAGGTTAGCTGACTCTGCCTATGGCCAGGGACAGATTGAAATGAATATCCTCCATCTAGCAACCACATATTCGCCATTCGTGAACAAGGGCAATCTGATCAAGCCGATTTTGAATATGGAGGATGAGCAGGGACAGGTGTGGCAGGAAGGCATAGTCAGCGCGGAAAATGCTGCCACGATAAACAGCATGCTGACAAAGGTCATCACCGATCCAAAAGGAACCGCACACAACGGACTGATTGCCAATTATCCGCTCGCGGGTAAAACGGGCACCGCAGAAATCAAAGAGAAGCAGGGTGAAAAGGGCAAAGAACTTGGATGGTTCGTCGCCTACAATCCGAATGCAGCCGATATGATCGTCGCAATGATGATCGAGGACTCTGGATCCAAAGATGTTGTTTCGAGAGTGAAGGCGTTTTATGAGCTAAAAATGGGACAATAGGAAGTCCGGCCGAAATTGGCCGGGCTTTTTTATGAAACCAAATAGGTGATAAATACCTAGTAAAATCATCTTAAAAGAATAAGGACTGAATTAATTGAAGCAAAAAAATGATGATTTAATAGGTCAAATTTTCTCCAGATTATTTTTAGCCTTCCTATTCAACTTAATTGGCAGCGTAATGCCGCAGTGGTCGCCTTTCATATTTAAAGTGAACATGGCACTCATTTTATTAGGAACAATCGTCTCTATTGTTATCTATCATAAAGTCTCCGATGCAAGAACCATGTGGAACCGGGTTGGTTTTGTATTATTCATGCTAATGGGATTCTTTATGGTTACTCCTTTTTTAAGGATTGCTGTAGAGACTTCAATCTTTTGGATTTTGCTAGCAGCGTACCTACTTTACATAGTGAACTTTATTTTAAGATATTTAGATGTTTTTCATGGTGTATCGGTGCCTGGATTATCAAGGAATAGGCATAAGATGATTTGGATAACCTTCGTTTTATTCATAGGTTCATTCTTTTTGGTAAATGAAAATGGAAATATTGTATTGCAAATTTTTAATACTGATGCCCCTCCTCTTTTATTTCTGATTTTCTTTTATCTTGGTGGATTGGTAATGACATTAGCAGCATTTACTCTACTCATTGATAATTAACTTTTTGATTTCGAATTTTCAATTATTTTGGTATAATATTTCGCAAGACGAAAAAAATATTGGGGGAATCAGAATGTCTTTGCATACATATCCATATCCGTCCCAGCGAATGGCGGCGGTGGCGCGCAATGGGATGGTCGCTACATCACAGCCGCTTGCTGCGCAGGCTGGGCTTGATATTTTAAAAAAGGGCGGCAACGCGATTGATGCGGCGATTGCGACAGCGGCATGCCTGACGGTCGTTGAACCGACTTCGAACGGGATTGGCGGCGACGCATTCGCACTTGTTTGGGTGAAAGACAAGCTATATGGCCTGAATGCGAGCGGTCCTGCGCCGCAATCGATTTCGATTGAAAAGCTGAAAGAGCTTGGCCATGAAAAAATGCCTTCACATGGCTGGATTCCGGTCACGGTTCCGGGGGCGCCATCTGCCTGGGCAGAACTATCGAAAAAGTTCGGCCGTCTGCAGCTTACGGAAGTTTTGCAGCCGGCAATTGATTATGCCCGTAATGGCTATCCGCTGACTCCGATTCTCGCAAAATATTGGAAGGGTGCTTACAATGCTTACAAGAGTCGTTTCCAGGGCGAGGAATACGATGAATGGTTCCGTGTTTTCGCTCCTGAAGACAGGGCTCCTGAAGCGGGCGAAATGTGGAAATCGGAGGACCATGCGAATACCCTCCAGGAAATCGCTGAAACGAATGGAGAAAGCTTTTACAGGGGTGCACTTGCTGATAGAATCGCAGAAGCCTCCGCAAAAGCGGGCGCATTCTTAAGTAAGTCTGATCTTGAAAACTATCATCCGGAATGGGTTGAGCCCATCTCAGTATCCTACCGAGGGCACGAGGTCTGGGAGATTCCGCCGAACGGCCAAGGGATCGTAGCGTTGATGGCATTGAATATTTTAAAAGGGTACGAGTTTACACATCGTGATGATGTCCAGGGTGTCCACCGTCAGCTCGAAGCGATGAAGCAGGCGTTCACGGATGGCAAGGAATATGTCACCGACCCTAGGACGATGCAGGCAAAGGTAGCGAACCTGTTATCAGAGCAGTATGGTGAGGAAGCGAGAGCTAAAATCTCCGATGAAGCAAGAATGCCTGAACCAGGTACTCTTCCTAAAGGCGGAACTGTTTATCTATCTGCTGCGGATGATGAAGGCAACATGGTATCGTTCATCCAGAGCAACTATATGGGCTTCGGCTCTGGTGTGGTCGTTCCGGGAACAGGCATCGGCCTGCAAAACCGCGGACATGATTTCTCGCTTGACCCAAATCATGCGAACGCGCTTGCTCCTGGCAAGAAGACATACCATACGATCATTCCTGGTTTCATCACGAAGGACGGCGAGGCAGTTGGTCCTTTCGGCGTAATGGGCGGCTATATGCAGCCGCAGGGACATGTCCAGGTTGCGATGAACATGATCGATTTCGGTATGAATCCACAGGCTGCGCTTGATGCGCCTCGCTGGCAGTGGATCAGCGGAAAGCAGATTGAAGTTGAACATCATTTTCCGAACCATATCGTTAAGGAACTCGCCGCACGCGGGCATCAAATGAAGGTGGCGTACGATGGCGGTGGTTTCGGCCGCGGACAGGTCATTATCCGTGATCCGAAGACCGGAGTCCTGACTGGCGGAACCGAAATGAGAACCGACGGCGCCATTGCCTGCTGGTAACATTATATTCTATTGAAGGAATACTCCATCGCGAGTGTTCCTTTTTGCTATTCTGTAAAATCATTACAAACAGCCCATTTCTCTGGAAGCAATGAGAAAAAATTTTTTTCGACAATCTCCTTAACCTGCAATCCCTATAAACCCTTACTGTTACTGACGAATTTACCACGGTATGTAAAATATCGACATAGTAAGCGATTACATTTTTTAAACATAATGTATTGACCAGCCTGGACATTATATGGATAATTAAATTAAATTTTCCAAAGATTTTGTTAAATGACAAAATTTTAGTATTGGAGGAATCAACTTGATTATTTTAATCGGACTGCTGGTGATTACTGGCATCAGCTTGTTCCTGGGCTTAAGGAAAAACAAGGTAATTTTTCTGGCAGTCCCGTTCCTGAGCATCTTTCTCTACTTCCTCATCCAGATCATCATGGTCCCGGCCCCATTTTTCGAAACATTAAAATTCATCTTCAGTCTAAGCTAAATTTTTTCCCGGAATTAAATTGGTATCAACCTTGCCTGGCGCAGGGTTCATATAATTAAAATTTTAAAAAAGGAGTGGGGAAGCTTTTAGAATGTTAGGCTGTGTCCGTCAATCATAAAGGATTATACAAAGGGGATTAGCAAAACCAAAGGGGTGTAAATGTGAAGAAAATTGATAAGTCAGTTGCTGACGCGTATTTCCGTGAAAAAACCCGTAACATGATCGTTTATTTCGCTATCTGGTTTCTCGTTTCGTTCGGCGCAGTATTGATTGCCGAGCCTCTGAGCGAGATTTCAATTGGCGGCTTCCCGTTCCACTACTTCATGGGAGCGCAGGGTGCGGTTGTGACGTTCATCATTCTGCTGTTTGTCAACGCGAAGCTTAGCGACAGCATCGACAAGAAGTATGGAATCGACGAAGAGAAGAACGTCAAGCTGAGCGAAGGAAAGAGCCTGGATCATTAAGCCTTAGGAAAAGACAAAAAGACCGTTTGAATAAGGGGGAGAACTTTGGATACACAATTCTTGGTCTCATTATCTATTATTTTAGCTACATTCGGTTTGTATATCGGGATTGCGATTTACAATACTGCTAAACAAACGTCTGACTTCTATGTTGCCAGCCGCGGCGTCCCGCCAATCTTCAACGGCATGGCAATCGGAGCTGACTGGATGAGTGCTGCTTCCTTCATCGGGATGGCCGGTACGATCATGCTGCTCGGCTATGACGGCCTGGCGTATATCATGGGCTGGACGGGCGGATATTTGCTTCTGACCTTCCTGCTGGCGCCACAGCTCAGGAAGTATGGGCGCTACACGGTTCCTGAATTCATCGGTGACCGCTACAATAGCCATACAGCACGCGTTATCGCCGCAATCTCCACAATCATCATCAGTTTTACCTATTCGATCGGCCAGCTTTCCGGTTCCGGAGTGGTTATCGGGCGGCTGTTCGAAATCGATGCGAAGCTCGGCACGATGATCGGGGTTGTCCTGATTGCATTCTACGCTGCTTTCGGAGGTATGAAAGGAATTACCTGGACACAGGTTGCCCAGTATATCATTTTGATCATTGCCTACCTGATTCCGGTTATCTTCATGTCCCTGCAAATCACAAGCAGCCCGCTTCCATGGCTTTCTTATGGCGAGCTGGTCGGGAAAATGGGTGAGCTCGACCGTGAGCTTGGAATTTCCGAATACTTTGCGCCATTCACGAACGGCACGAAATGGCAGTTCCTTGCCCTTATGTTTACCTTGATGGCTGGTACGGCGGGCCTTCCGCACGTAATCGTACGTTTCTATACTGTATCAACGATGAAAGCGGCTCGCTGGTCAGGCGCATGGGCACTTCTTTTCATCGGCTTGCTTTACCTGTCTGCACCTGCGTATGCAGCATTCTCACGTTTCATCCTGATGACAAAGGTAGCTGGCAGCAAAATCAGCGAGCTTCCTGCCTGGACAAAAACGTGGGTCGATACTGGCAAGCTTCAAGTGGCCGACGGAAACGGTGATGGAATCCTTGAGTGGGGTGAATTGATCATCTCCAACGATATCGTCGTTATGGCAACACCTGAAATCGCCAATCTTGGCGTGTTCGTCATCGGCCTCGTAGCGGCAGGCGCTATGGCCGCGGCCCTTTCTACAGCTGGCGGCTTGATGATCGCGATTTCATCAGCATTTGCGCACGATATCTACTACCGTGTCATGAAACCAAGCGCTACAGAGAAAACTCGTCTGAACGTAGCGCGTATCTCGATCGTTGTAGCGACTTTATTTGCTGGCTTGATTGCCCTTAATCCTCCTGGAGCAATTACGCAAATCGTTGCCTGGGCCTTTGCGCTTGCCAGTGGTACATTCTTCCCGGCACTGATCCTGGGTGTCTGGTGGAAGCGTTCAAATGCACAGGGTGTCATCGCCGGAATGGTTATCGGTCTGGCTGTGACATTGGGATATATTTTCGCGGCCAAGTACGGCGGCTACACGATTCTTGGCATCATCGACACCGGTGCTGGTGTATTCGGCGCTTCAGCAGCGATTTTAGCAAACGTCATCGTATCGCTTGCGACTCCGGCTCCATCGCAAAAAATTCAGGAAGAAGTCCTCGACCTTCGTTATCCTGAACAGATGACTTACAAGAACGGCGAAGTCTGGATGAATGATGATGGAAACAAAGCGCTATAAAGAAATCTGGAAGGCCGTGCAGTTCCACCCCCTGTTTCAGGGGTTGGATGAACGCACGGCCCTTTCCCTTGTCGAGGAGTGCGAAGCATTTTCCTATGGGAAGAAGGAAATGATGCTCCAGGCGGATACACCACGCCAGGGGCTTTTGTTGATTTTACAAGGAATTGCCGAGGTATTCGTGACAAATGCCGCCGGGCAGGAGGAAGTATTGGAGGTCATCCAAAAAGGGGAGATCGTCGGTTTTTCAAGCCTCGCAGAATTCCTTGGTTTCGTAAAGTCCGATAAAACACAATCCAATGTTGAAGTCAGGGCAGTTGATGATGTCTGGGCCCTGCTCATTCCTTTTTCCGTTCTGGCAAAAAGATGGGATGACCAGGATGTCCATGACTATCTGCTGACACAGGTGTCCATCCGGCTAAAAGATGTGTATGGGTCGCTTGCCGAACAGGTAAAAAGGGCCAGGGGAATCGGCGAGGGCAAGGCGATTTTAGCGAGGGTACAGGAAATGATGTCGGAAAGCATCGTCTCGGTTTCCCCGGAAACAAGCATAAAGGACACAGCCCGGAAAATGTCCGAGCTTAAAACGAGCTCTGTGCTTGTCCTGGAACAGCAAGAGCTGAAGGGAATCATCACCGAGCGGGACATCGTCGGCCGGGTGGTGGCGAAGGGATTGTCATTTAATGAACCATCAAGGCTCGTGATGACTGAGGACCTGGTGACGATTTCCAGGTTCGCTTATTATTATGATGCTTTCTCAGAAATGCTTTTGAACGGTATCAAGCATTTGCCAGTCGTTGACCATGGCCAGGTAACTGGTATCGTGACATTGACGGACCTGCTCCGGAAAAAGAATGACAGTGTGATGAGGACAATTAAGAAAATCGAGGAAGCAAATGAAGCGAGCATGCCTGAAGTCAAAGCGGCAATCTATGAAATTACCGATACACTGCTTAGGGACTCTGTCCCTGCATTGGTGCTGCTTGATATCGTAACGAAGCTTTATGACAGATTGATAGGCAGGGCAGTCGAGCTATCCGTTGCAGCACTGGGGGAGCCGCCTGTGCCTTTTGTGTTCTACTTGATGGGGTCGGCCGGCCGCGGTGAGCAGTTCATGCTGACAGATCAGGATCATTTTCTTGTGTATGGCGAAACGAAGGAGCATGTGTACTTTGAAAAATTAGGCGCGGAAATTACCGCAAAGCTCGAAGCCGCCGGTTATGCCCGCTGCAAAGGCCTGATGATGTCGAGTGAAGAGCAGTGGAGGGGAAGTGTGCTGCAATGGCAGGACCGTGTCCGGAAGTGGATGCTGCAATCGACGAATGAAAACATCCTGCTGGCCCAGAATTTTTTCTCCTACCGTTTTGCGGCGGGAAGCGAACAACTGAACAAAGAATTCGAAGCAAAAATCACCGAGCTGCTCGACCGCTCTAAAATCTTCCTGTATCGCATGGTCCAGGCAGAAAAAGAGCAGGAAATACCGACGCTCGATGAACCGATCCGTGCACTGTTCAGGCTTGGCCGTAAAAGCATCGACATGAAAAAAGAGGTTCTGTTCCCATTCCATCATAGCCTGCAGATCCTCTCTCTCTATCACGGCGGAATCCCAGGAATGCCCATCGAGAAAATTGAAGCATTAAAGCAGAAAGGCATTTTTACCGAAGGATTCACACAAGACCTAAAAGAAGCCATCAGCCATGTACTCGACCTCTATATCAGGCAAAGATGGACAAATAACGAAGGCAGCACCATTCTATCATTCGCAACCATGTCCACCAGACAAAAAGATGAACTCATCCTGAGCCTGCGCACACTCCGCGAACTGCAGGGAATGGTATATGCTAGATTCTCAGGTTGAGAACGATAAATTTCGGGTGATGACAGGCACCGAAGTGGAAAGGAGGCTGGCATGTTTTTTCAAAAAAGGAGTATTTCCTGCCCGCTTTTGTACGAGAAAATTCCTTTATCGACTGAAATCGATGATCTTGCTTTTATTGTTTTCGACACGGAGACAACTGGTTTTCAGGTGGCGACTACTGATCGGCTCATTGAAATTGGCGCGGTTCCAGTAAAGGGCCTGAAGGTGATGGAAAATGACCGTTTTCAGACATATGTGAACCCTGAGCGACAAATTTCTCGGGAAATAATTGAGTTGACGTCGATTACCAATGAAAAGGTGGCCTGCGCTCCAAAGGCGTCTGAAGCGATCTCTGACTTTTTTGATTACGTCGAATCCCATGAAACAGTTTGCCTTGTCGGCCACTATGTCGGTTTTGACCATCTCGTGCTGAAAAGTGAACTGAAACGGGAAAAGCTGGCGCTGAAAAAGCTGTTCACCATCGATACACTCGACCTGATCGGTTTCATTGCCCCGTCCTATGATATGCGCGATCTGGAACGATACGCTATGGCATTCGGGACAAGGATTTATGACCGTCACAGCGCCATCGGCGACGCATTGACGACAGCATACCTGTTCACCGAGCTGCTGCAGCAGTTCAAGGACAGGGGACACTCCACCTGGGGTGAGCTGATCAAAGCCACTGACAGCCAGATGCGGTCGATGCAGTTTTGAGTATAGAAAAAAGTGCAGTGGAATACTGCACTTTTTAAAGATCCAAAGGACCTGCTATTTTGTAAAAAGGGAATAATGATAGAATTGGATATCCTTTTACACTTGTATTAGGAATTGGTCCTACTGTGGGGTCCCGGCTATCAAGACTCTCACCAGGTGTCCTATTGTCCCCCATAACAAATATATGATCTTCTGGTACAATGATGGGATCCATGTCATTGGGTATGCCCATGGCGTATAATTCTGGGATTGCTAAGTTATTTACGTAAACCTTACCGCCGCTTATAGAGATGGTATCACCAGGTACGCCTATAACCCTTTTAACAATGTAAAATTGTTGATGATTTTCTTTCACTACAACTACATCACCGTATGATGCTTTTGTTATGTGAGAAGCCAATTTATTAGTTAATAAATAACTTCCATCCTTTAACGAAGGTTCCATTGAATATCCACTGACCTGAACGATTCCGATGCCAAAAGAAAAGATAATATAAAAGACAATGAGAAAAATAACATATTGAACTAATCCCAAAAATTTCTTTTTAATTTTAGTTTTATTTGTAGAATTCTCCGCTATAGAAGGCATCGTATCACCTTCCCCCATAATTATTCTCATTCTGGTTTGCCTTCCTTCTTGACGTCGGTTTCAGAAACGGTTTGATTGCTAGGTTGGATCATTGTGCTTGTTTCTTCCGTTGGCTCTTCGTTTGTTACAGTTGCTTGTTTTTCTTCTGTCTTAGTTTCATTATTTGGAAGCTCATCTGTCTCTTGCTGATTATTTTCAGTTGCTGTTTTCTCTTTATAGGTTCCAGGACTATTAACAACATTAAGCATTTCCTGCTCAGCGTTTTTTTGAATCTCAGAAAGCTGTTTTAGTAAATTGTTTTTTTCTTCTTCATTTGAAAACTGTATTTTGTTCATTAATTGTTCGCTATAATTTCTAACTGCTTCAATATGGGTTTGCTTCTGCTTTTCAGCAAACTCATCCATATCCTTAGAGGATTCTTTCATTTTTAATTGGACTTCTTCCCTCAAGCGTTCTTTTTGAACTTCGACTTCGGTTCTTACAGACAGGTCAATATTCTTTAATGCAGCCTGGGTCTTTGTTTCATACCAGTTTTGAAGCTTAGCTTGAATATCTTCATCTGCGAACGAAACATTCATGGTTAAAATCGCCATCGTACTTAAGGAGACAAGTCCAACTAGAAATTTCTTATTCTTTTTTCTATGTGTCTTCTTTCTTGGCATCATCTCAATCTCTCCTCATTAAAAAAGGTTGTGTCTGAGGCCAAGGATGGCCCCAGACAGCATTTAATTAATTATTAATTCCGTTTACTAGAGCATCAAGGTCAGCTTTTGCAGCTGCTTCGATTTCTGCACCTTTTTCAATAATCAACTTTGTATTAGCTTCTTCCAAAGCTTCAATTAATGTTGTGATTTCACCGCGAACTTTTACGATTTGTGCATCGAAGTTAGCTTTAAGTTCCGAAGTAGCAGCGGCTTTTTCTTCACCAACTAATCGTTCTAATTCTGCTTTCGCGGCTGTGATTTCAGCTTCGAGTGCAGCAACAGCATCAGTTTTAGTTTCTGTTACTTCTGTATTAACGTAGCCGACTGACTCTGCACCTTGAGCATTTACAGCAGTAGTGATTTCATTTTTAGCACTATTAGCTTCCTGTCCCACATAATAATTAACCGTTCTGTTAAGGCTGGAGACGGCTTGGTCAAATTGTCCTGGCATAGCAGCTGTGATTGCTGCTTCTTTAGTATTGATTGCCTCTACATGACCTGCTAATGCTGAATTAATTTCTCCGTTTGCACGATCAACTTCATTTTTTCCTGCTGTAGCAACGTTTGTTACAGCTGCATTCTTTAGATTGTCTTTTTCTTGCATTAAACTATTCTTCTGGCCCCTTGCATAGTTGTAAACTTCGATTGCTGATTGTTGTTTTGCAGTATTGAATTGCTTACTGTACCAATTCTGCAACTGTGTTCCAGCATCCGTGTTAGCAAATGCTGTTCCCATTCCACTTAATAATCCAACTGTTACTACTCCTGCAACGACTTTACCTTTAACTGTTTTTAATACCATTTTGTTTTTCCCCTTTCAATTTTAAAAAGTTATATTAGTTTAATGAGCTTATTACCGAATTCAATTCATTTTTGGCATCCTGTTCAATTGTTGTTCCAGCATCAGTGATCTGAGTTTTTAACAACAATTCCAATTCTTCAGTTTCCTTCGAGATTTCAGCTTTTTTTGTAGAAATCTGTTGGTCCAGGTTAGCCTTCATAGCATCACTTGCTGCTTCTTTTTCAGCTGCTATCAACAATTCAAGGTCTTCTTTAGAACTTATGATTTTGGTATCCAGTTCCTGGATAGCATCTGATTTGGTGCTTTCCATAGAAGATGATGAATCGCTAACGACACCATCTAGTTCATTTGTGACCTCTTCGATGAATATTTCTGCTTGATCATTTATGTAGTTGTTAACTTCTGTGTTTTTGCTGCTGACAAATGTATCGAAGTCTTTACTAATTTGCGATCCGTTCGATGCATACTCTCCTTCGCCGGTGAGAAAATCCGTCTTGTTCCATAACTGCTCTAAGTAATTACTGCTATGAACAGTAATTTGTGAGAATTTCTTGAGGAAGGTTCTGTTTGCAAACTTCTCTATATCCTCATTTGTCTCCTGAGTCAACCTTTCCTGTTCTGCTTCAAGAGAAGGAAGAATGGAAACAGCGTAGTCTTTTATGGAAGTTTGAACCTGCTTGGTAGTTTTTTGATAGAATTCATCATACCAGCTGCTTAATTTTTCTCCTGTATTCGTATTGGCGAATGCTGTACCAATTGAGATCGTTGAAATTGCAGTCATTGTAACAGCGAAAGTTTTAAAGGATTTTTTCATCTTCAACCTCCTTTCATTGTCCTCGTTGCTGTTAATCTAATAGTAGTCTCTTTCAGAAATTGTTTGTATCCTGCATGGGGTTGAATCTCGTTGCTGTCGGTATGATTTGAAAAGTCATACTGAAGGATGAGAGGGGGTACGACTTTTGGAGAAAAGAAAAAAGAACACAGGATTATGTGTTCTTTTTACTTAGAAACCAGTCTTAAGTGGTGAACCGGAAGTTTTTGGTTAATATGATGGATTCGTTTTCGCCTGGTGCTTAAATCCGCTTTGCAATAGGGGCATTGCCATTTCCCTCGCTGGATACTGCTGTATGAATACCCATTGCATTTAGGACATTTCTTCTGATACAAGTCTACTCCTCCACTTTTTTTCTTCATCATATCAACGGGTGATAGGATTTTCTATCATCTGGAGTATGAATTCAGCTCATACCGAAGTAGGATGGAGTGAAGAGCTAACCTACCAATTTATCTGCGTGTAAATCAGAAGTCTCGATTTCGAGTGCATCCGCTAATACATTTACAATATCTTCACGATAAGCTTGCCCTTTAAGTTTGTAAATCTCTTGATAAGCTTCTTGCTTTGATAGTGCCTGTCGATAGGATCTCGATGTTGTCATTGCCACGTAACTTTCAGTAACGGCTATTAATTGCGAGAAGAAGGAAATTTGGCTGCCGGAAAGCTGTTCAGGATATCCTGTCCCATCTAGTCTTTCGTGATGATGCATGAAAGCGGTTTTAATATGTTCCAAATCTGAAAAGCCATTAATCAATTCTGCACCCATAAAGCAGTGCTCTTGAATAATTTCATATTCAAACCGAGTAAGTGTGTCTTTCTTTTCAAACATATAATCCGGCCAATTGATTCTGCTGACATAATGAAGGAGAGAAACTAAATCAATTTCCCAATCTGTTATTTTTTCTTGTGGAAAGTACTTGGCCAGGCTCTTCATAAGACAACGAAATTCCTCAATCTCATTTCGTGTTGTATGCGATTTTCTTTCCACTATTGGTGTCAACGTATGTAAAACCTGAAATATATATCGTTTGTTCTTTTCATTGACCATCGCTTCGTTATTGTTATTCATGTTATGCAGATAGGTTAAAATGATTAAACCTGCAGCGCAGCTGAAAAATGAAAAGAAACTTCTGCCTAGAATCATTAAAAAGGATGCTTGTGTCTCCTCATTCATAATACTGGGATCGATAAAATAATAAAGATGGAAGAGAACCAGGTAAATGCTTACCCAAACTTTAAACACCTCTTCACTAGCCAGAATCCCTAATATGAGAGGGTAGTATAGTAAAACAATCCATATGTCGGAAAAAAGGAGCGGGTTATAAAATGCTATAAAAAAAAACAATAAACATGAGAAAAAAGCAATTAAGTGATCAGATTGTCTTTTGGGTAACAGTGATTTTTTATATAGAAAGTAAAAGCTCCAATGAAAAACCATACTTGCGGAAAATCCTAGAAAAAGTGAGAGTGTGAATTCGTTTTTTAAAAATCCCCAACATATCCCACCGATTAGTGATCCGCTGGTCATCAGCAGGGAGGTTATGAACAAGATTTGGCCTCCTACACTTTTTTGGTCAGCTAAATACTTCATTTAGGTCCCTCCATTTCTATATGGTTACTAGTCCTTCTTTTAACGCATACAGAACAGCTTGTGACCGATTAGACTGTCCGGTTTTCCTTAATATACTGCTTACATGTGTTTTTACTGTAGCTTCGGATATAAATAATGCATTCGCAATTTCTTGATTACTTAAATTCTCGACAATAAGCTGGAAAATCTCCTTTTCTCGCTCAGTAAAGGAAAGAACTGATTCAATTTCTTTCTTTTCTTCTTTTGCAGTTCTAATTCGTTCGACTTTCGGTTGAAAGCAGGAGTATCCCATTAAGACCATATTAATGGTATTAATAATTTGTTCGGGTAATGTATCTTTCATAATATAACCATCTATTCCCCGGTCAAGTGCAAGGTAGATGTCTTCGCTATCATCAAAAGCTGTAAGGACGATGATTTTTGTATCAGGTGTTACACTTTTAATTTTCATACAACTATCAATAATTGAGACACCTGGCATTTTTAAATCAGATATGATTAAATCTGGCTTGTTAAGGCAGGCAGCCTCCAGTAAGTCATCACCATTTGCGACATCCCCAATAATGTTAAATTGAGAAGTGCTTTTTAAGATTAGTTTCAGTCCATCTTTTACAATTTGGTGATCATCTGCAAGGATCACGTTATGCATATGCTTGGCCCCTTTCACTAGGTATGACTGCAATGATTTCTGTACCTTTGAATGGTTCAGTTTTCAAGTAAAGATTTCCGCCAAATTGTTCCACGCGTTCTCGGATTCCCCTTAATCCATAAGAACCTTTCTTATTGCTATCCTGATTAAAGCCAACTCCATTATCTTCTATTTTTATAGTCCATTGCACAGAAGTAACGTTAAGGGAAATGTATAGTTTAGAAGCATTGGCGTGTTTCTTGACATTGTTTATTGCTTCTTCCATAACTCGGTAGATAGATTTTTCAAAGTCTATCGATTCTGCTGTTAAATTACCAGTATTTTCATAATAAACCTGGATAGATGTTTCATTTATGGTACGATTGATCAACTGTTGAATGGCTTCTGCCAGATTGCTTGACTGGTTATGCTCATCTCGTAAATCCCTGATGAAGTTACGGACCTCAAGGTGGGATGATTTCAATTGGTCTTCCATATTAGTAATTACACTTTTTAACTCTGGATTGATATTTTCGGGCATGTTGTTCTTTAAGTGAAAGATTTGCGCGGATAAAAAGAATAGCTGCTGAGCCAATCCATCATGCATATCTTGAGCCATTTTCTTTCTTACGGTTTCTCTTAAAGAAGCAGATACCTCATTTCTAAGATCCGCTTTAGATAAATAGAGTGATAGAAAGACAGTAAGAATATAGAGATATGTATATTGATATCTTTTTATCCGTCCCTTATTTGGAAGTGCTAAAAGGATTCCACCATTAATTTGCTTTTCATTATGTATTGGAAAGTAAAAGAAATCAGTGGTTTTTCCGGTGAATGATTGTAGTTCTATGTATTCGGGTTTCTTTAATAAAAAAAGTTGTTTTTCCATATATAGTCTATTTATGTAATGTCTTTCCCAGTCTTTATGAGTACCTTTTTGATTTGTCCAGCAAATGAATGCATCATCTGCTTTAAATACATTGACCATTAATTTCTCTGCTTTCACTTGTACAGTAGAGAAACTTTGCTCATAAGTTAAGCTCCGTATAAATTGAAAAATTGAATATAATATCCGATGGTTTTCTTTGATTAACCAAGAAGAATAATTCATAAAGAGGATAAACCACATGAAGAAAAAGAAATAAATGGTGAATTCAACTTGATTGCTCCAAAAACTATACCCGTCCTGCTGGGTAAGGAAAAAAGTAAAACTAACAGCCAGAAAGTATCCAATCATGGTAAGTATTGAATACTTATTGTCTGTGATGGTTTTTAACCAAATAAGTGTAGTGAGTGAATATAGAATCACTGGATTCATACCTTGTTCTGTAACAAACAAAAAAATCAGGCTATATATAAGATCGAAAGTGATTAAGAATACGATTATTTTTTTGCTATTGTTAAAGAAAATACTTAATGTGTAGATAAAATTTGCTGCAATGAGTACAATGATCCACCCATATTCATTGGATTCAAATGTGGAATATGTTAAAAAGCCAATTATCAACAAAATCCACCGGAAAATAAACAAATAGGTGTTCATTTCTCTTGAGAAATTAGTCATATTTACTCAAAATACCTCCAATATTATCCATAAACTAATGGTACAGTACTATATGGGGTAAAACAAGAGTGTATTTTGTCGAAAAATGAATATTTGCGAAATTTTCAAAATAAGAGCGTTAAACGGATTTTTTAAATAAAAAAAGGAGCAAAATATGCTCCTTAACATTAATGAATATTGACCAAAGCACCATTTCTATAAGCAACGAAAACCCGCCGGCCTGCGATTTCTTCATATTCTCTCGCTGCCCCATAAGATACCTTTAATGGAATCGCTTTCCCATCGGTCTCAAACTCAACTGTAAAATTATCCGCTGCACCGGAAACGGTGGCTTCCATGAATTCGATTTCGCCCGGAATGGTCAGCTGCTGTCCAATCAACACCATGTCCTGCTTCATCCCGTTTGCTGCCTTCAATTCTTTTATCGACACACCAAAACGCTGAGAGATATTGAATAATGTGTCACCAGCGCTGACCACATACATTCCTTCATTTGAATCATAAACATGGGTGGGTACGGATAAAGCCTGTCCAACATAGATGGAGTCTGTGGCCAATTTGTTTTCCTTTTTGAAAACTTTCACGGTGACTCCATAATTTTTCGCAAGCGAGAACAATGTGTCTCCTTTTTTGACAATATAAACTCCTGCTCCAGCCTCTGCTACAGGTACCTCAAGCTTCTGGCCGGCTCTAATGAAATCGGAAGATAATGAGTTAACTTCCTTCAGCATATGAACTGAAGTATCATATTGCTTCGCCAGGCTGTAGAGGGTATCACCTTTTTTTACGGTATAAAAGGCCCCGATTGCATCTGTTTTCTTTTGTGCAAAGCCAAGCAGCAATCCTGCCGCAACCGAAGCGGCTACTGCTGCACCAATCAATTTCCTGTTCCTTTTTAAGGTTGTTCTGCGTTTTTCTTCTCTGATTCTCTGTTTTCTAGTCTGTCTGTAGGTAATCAAGTCTACTTCTCCCCCAATGAAAAATAACTCCTTTACAAAAATTCGGGAAGGAACAGGTTTTTGTGTACATAAAAATGGGTAAGTAGGAAAGTTTTTCTGCATCAAATAGTTGAATTTTTCAAAAAACTTCACTAAACCTTGTCCCTATTGCTTTTTTCGTGCATATATCCTCAACCAAGCTAATAAAATGTTACAAACCTGACAAAGAGAGTGTTTGAGGTGAGGAGTCGTTTGAACAATATGAGGATTCAGCCGGGGACATGATTAATCATAGTAATATCCAGAAGGAGCATCCTTCTGCCGCGATGGGAAATCATTTGCGGAATACAATATTGGCCGATAAAAGCGAGTCTCATTTCACACTTTTCACATCCAATTTAGGGAGGGCGAGTGGTGTGCACGATTACATCAAAGAGAGAACAATCAAGATTGGAAAGTATATCGTGGAGACGAGAAAAACAGTTCGCGTCATAGCGAAGGAGTTTGGCGTATCCAAAAGTACAGTCCATAAAGACCTGACAGAAAGATTGCCTGAGATCAACCCTGACCTTGCCAACGAAGTAAAAGAGATCCTTGATTATCATAAATCCATCCGTCATCTTAGAGGCGGGGAAGCCACCAAAATGAAATACCGCAAAGAGGAAAGGGAAGAAGAACCTGTGAAGTGAAAAAAATCAGAATGAAGCAGATGGGAGGGACCGTAATTCAGCTTTATAATCACTGCCGACATATCAAAGAAAAATGCCCAGCTTAGATCCAGAAAAGCCGGGCATCGCCACAAAAGGCGTGTATGATTCTGCTTTGATACATAGCGGAGGCTGCCGCCTTTTTATTATGGGGAAAAAGGGACAGGCAGCGGAATCCATCCATCCCTGCCCTTTGTTCGTCTTACCGCAAGCCGGTATTCTTCAGCTTTGCTTCCCGTTCGGCAGCTGCGCGTTCAGCTGTTGCCTTTTCCGCTGCTTCCCGAGCCTCTTCTTCCCTTCTGATTTCATTCGCTGCTGCGACGATATCCGGGCCGATGGAGAACAGCAATGTCTGCAATTCGGAAATTTCCCTGCTTATGCTGTTGATCGCGTTATTGATATACACCATTTCCTGGGCCTGCCAGCCGCTGTTAATATTCCCCTTGAAGTCCTGCAGCCTGCTTTTGATCTCATTCAATTCCTGTGCGTAATCACTGATTCTATTTGCCTGTGCATACGCCTGACCGACATTGATTTTCATCTGGATCACCTGCTCATATTTTTAGATTCTTTGATTATAGTATGTTTTTGAAAAAAATCCCAATGATTTATAAAAATAAAAATGGATTAATTTAGTTGAATTAGGGTTTAAGTTACATCTAATTGGGGTAAAAAGGACTAGTTTTATGATTGTATAGAGCAGGTTGGCACCTTTAACACACCTAGATACTTACATATAGTAAGCAAAATTAGGACCAATATCCCTATTTTTCCAATTGAGGGGGCAATTAGTTGAATATAATTCCTAATATTGTAAGATATTTATATATTTAGAGATGCACCTTAGGTTTGATGTAAAATTACACTTTTTGAGCTAAAATGGTAAAAAATATGAAATTACCACTATACATACTGTAGGAATATAAATATTTAGGCTGGGGAGGTTTTGAGGTGATTTTAACACTTTTTGACCGGAATCGGGTATTCGATCTCGTTTTGCCTGAACGAGTCACCGGGAGATACATACTTAACACAGAAGATCAGGAACAGAATCCGGTCGATATGCTGGCAGTGGAAGCGGAAGATGGCCAGTGGTACCTGAAGTCCAATAAACATGCATTCATAAAGAATACCGCCAACGAAATACAATCAAAGGTCCTCATCGAACCATTCAAAACATATAGTATTCATCGCAACGATGATCAATCCGCGCTAGTCTATGTCGAGCCGCAAACAGCGGACCGCAATGAATTCACAAAACATATCGCAACAAGCAATGTCATAAAAATAGGGCGTTCCCAGGACAGCCAGATTTGCTTTTCGAACAAACTCGTATCGGGTTCACACTGTGTCATCGAATACAGCAGTAAGGGCGATGCTGTGATCAAGGACTTCAACAGTTCAAATGGTACATATGTCAATGGCGAAAGAATAAAGGAAAAGCCACTGACTGTTGGTGATGTCATTTTCATCATGGGCCTAAAAATCATCTTCAACGGCCGCCTGTTGTCGCTGAATAATCCACATAAATCAGTGTTCCTTGACCGGAACGCGTTCAATTCCTTCATTGCTGAAAAGCCTGTAGTAGAGAAAGAAATCAACCTCGATGAAATACATATTGAAGAAGAAAATGATCAGTTGTTTTACCGTTCGCCACGCTTCAAGCGGGATATTGAAAATACAACGATAAAAATCGATCCGCCGCCACCGCAGCCGAATGTGGATGAAACTCCGCTGATGCTGCTGCTGGGACCGTCAATCACGATGGGGATGGCATCCTTGTTCACAGGACTCCTGATGTTACAAAACGTAATGAACAGGGGCGACAATATCATGTCGGCGATGCCAATGCTTGTTATGTCGTTCAGCATGTTGATCGGTACCGTACTCTGGCCGATTTTAACAAAAAGATACGAGAAAAAGCGCCGCATCAAGCTTGAAGGCATTCGCCAGGAGAAGTATCTGAAATATCTTGGGGAAATGAAGCAGGTAATCGCGGATGAGTGCAAGCACCAGAGTGAAATTCTTTTAGAAAACCATGTCACGCTGGAAAACTGCCTGACAAGGATCAAGCGCCGCCAGCGGAATCTATGGGAGCGCGGGATCGGGCAGAATGACTTTTTAAAAGTGCGTCTTGGGATCGGCGATTTGCCTCTGAATGCGGAGATCAAATATCCAGAAAAGCGCTTTATGCTTGAGGATGATAATCTTCAGGATGAACTGTATCAAATCGTAGAACAGCCGCAGATTTTAAAGAATGTTCCGGTCACGGTAGACCTGACGGATGAAAGGATCAGCGGGATCATCGGCAGAAGGGAAGAAGTGAAGAGCTTCGTTCAGGGGCTGATTTTCCAGCTGACAGCATTGCATAGTTATGACGAGCTGAAATTGGTGTTCATTTACGATGAACATGAACATGATACATGGAATTTTGTGAAGTGGCTGCCGCATGTCTGGGATGACGGCAAGACAATCCGCTTCGTCGCCACAGACGCCAATGAAATCAAGGAGCTTTCGGCTTACTTTGAAAAAGAAATCACCGCACGCCAGGCGCTTGATGAAGAAGACCTTGCGGAAATCGAACAGCATTATATCGTGTTCTCAATGAGCAAGAGCCTCGCTTCAAAGGCTGAGATGATTAATCTTATTTTAAAAGAAAAGAAGAATATCAGATTCAGCCTGGTCACACTTTATGACGAGCTGAAAAACCTGCCGAAGGAATGCAGCAATGTCATCGAGCTCGACAAGAGTTTTTCGAAAATCTATGACAAGGACGATATTTCCGGGAAATATGTAGGCTTCAACGCTGACAGCTATCTGGAGGAGAATGCTGAAGAACTGGCAGTGAAATTGGCCAATATCCAGCTGAATACCTCACAGAAGGCATATACCCTGCCTGATATGCTGACATTCCTGGAAATGTTTGGCGTCGGTAAAATCGAGCATCTCAATGCGCTGACAAAATGGAAGGAGAATAATCCGGTCCATACGATTCAAACGCAAATCGGTGTCGATACGCAGGGCGACCCGTTCATGATCGACCTGCATGAAAAGTATCACGGACCGCACGGCCTGATTGCCGGGATGACCGGTTCCGGTAAAAGTGAATTCATCATGACGTTCATTTTATCGCTTGCGGTCAATTACCATCCAGATGAAGTTGCGTTCATCCTGATCGACTATAAGGGTGGCGGCATGGCGAATGCGTTCGAGGATCTGCCTCACCTGGCAGGGACAATCACGAACCTTGACGGAGCTGCCGTCAACCGGTCACTCATTTCTATCCAGAGTGAACTGAAGCGCCGACAGGCCATTTTTAGCGAAACGAGCCGGGTTGTTGACCAGAGCAATATCGATATCTATAAATATCAGAAACTTTACCGTGAAGGCATGGTAACAGAGCCTCTGCAGCATTTGTTCATCATTTCCGATGAGTTTGCCGAACTGAAGGCCCAGCAGCCTGAATTCATGGAGCAGCTTGTCAGTGCGGCGCGTATCGGCCGAAGCCTTGGCGTCCACCTGATCCTGGCGACACAAAAGCCATCAGGTGTTGTTGATGACCAGATCTGGAGTAACAGTAAATTCCGCATCAGCTTGAAGGTGCAGGAAAAAGCGGACAGTATGGAAGTCATCAAGCGTCCTGACGCCGCGGAGCTGAAGCAGACCGGACGTTTCTACCTTCAGGTCGGCTTCAACGAATTGTTCGAGCTGGGGCAGTCCGCATGGGCGGGTGCACCTTACTACCCGTCCGACAGAGTTGAAAAGCATAAGGATGACAGCGTCGTCGTCATCGATGACCTTGGCCGCGTCATTAAGAATGCCCGTATTGATAAGCGCAAGTCGGCAGTGAAGAATCCGCCGAAGCAAATCGATGAGATTACCGAATACCTGGCGAAAATGGCGCTGCAGGAGAACATCAAGGTCCGCCAGCTGTGGCTTGAGCCGATTCCTGAACTGATTTACGTAGATAAGCTGAAGAAGAAGTACGGCGTTGACCAGCAAGGTTTCCATCTGAATCCGATCATCGGCGAATACGATGATCCAGCGAACCAGAGGCAGATGGTCATGAGGATGCCGATCACACAGGACGGAAATGCCGTCATTTACGGAATCGCCGGCAGCGGCAAGACGACCTTCCTGACGACGATGCTCTACTCATTGATGGAAGAGCACACGCCGAACGAAGTGAACTTTTACCTGCTTGACTTCGGTTCCGAGACAATGGTCTGGTTCCGCGAAGCACCGCACGTCGGCGATGTCATGCTGTCGCATGAAAGCGAGAAGATCCACAACCTGTTCAAAATGCTGTCAGGCGAGATTGAACGGAGGAAGAAGCTGCTTTCGAATTACGGCGGCGATTTTATTACCTACAACGAGATGTCGGGCGAGAGCCTGCCATCGATCATTGTGGCGATCCACAACTATGCCGCGTTCTCAGAGATGTTCGAGGAGCTTGAGGAAGGGATATCATTCCTGACGCGCGAGGGCCTGAAGTATGGCATTTACTTCATCGTCACCGCGATCAATACGGGAGCGATACGCTACAGGCTGCTGCAGAACTTCAAGCAGATGTATGTGCTCCAGCTGAATGATCAATCCGAATACTCCGGCGTACTGGGCAATACAGATGGAGTTTATCCATCCAAATCGAAGGGCCGCGGCATATTCAAGAGTGATACCACATATGAATTCCAGACGGCCCATATCACAAGCGATATAGACAATATGTATACCTTCATCACCGACTATTGCAAGGACCTGCGCGAAACCTGGACGCAGCCGGCCGCAATGCGCGTCCCGATCCTTCCGGAAAAAGTGGATCTGAACTATCTGCGTGATGAAGCAAAAAATATGACCAGTAACAAAGTACCAGTCGGCATCGAGAAAAACTCGCTGAAGACAGCTTATTTCGATTTCCTTGGCAATTATATAAATGTCGTGACCGCTTCGCAAAACGACCAGTGCTCAAGCTTCATGCAGGGCGTCGCTGAAATTTTCAACGCTTCTGAAGGCAGGGAGCTGATCGTCATCGACCCTACTGAGCACTTCGCGGCGGGCCGCACACAGGATTACAAGTACATTGCTGATTCTGCTGAACTCGAAGACACGATCATCTACCTGTTCAATACGCTCGTCCACCGCAACAATACGACGAAGGACGCGATCGAAGCGGGCGAACAGCCGCCAGTATTCAGCAACATCACCTGCATCATCGATTCCTTTACCGACCTGATGATGTATCTGTCGCCGGACGGCCAGGATAAACTCAAAGTCTTCCTTGAAAAAGGCAACGGCCTGAATGTGAACCTGATCATCTCCGACAGCGCCGATAAACTGAGCTCCGTTTCATTCGAAGCCTGGTTCAAGCAGCACGTATCGCTAAGCGATTTCCTCTGGGCAGGCAACGGCATCACCGATCAGTACATCATGAAGATCGGCAAGGTGACAAACGATATGTACCAGGAAATCCCGCCAGGCTTCGGTTACGTCGTGACAAAAGGAAAAGCAACACTCGTAAAGCTGTTAACCTCAGTCGAGAGCATGCAAGAGGAGGTAGCGTACCATGGATAAGGTGCTCGTAGAGGTCTTCATCCCCGCCTCGGAAAAATCATACGACGTCTTCCTGCCGCCCGAAAGCAAACTGCACGAAGTCGTCTACCTGCTCGCAGGAACCATGACCGAACTGTCACAAGGATACTTCTCAGCAACAGCCGACACCATCCTCTGTGACCGCAAAACCGGCACCATCCTGAACATCAACCAGACCGTCGAAGAACATGGGTTGATGAACGGGGCTAAGTTGATGCTGATTTAGAAGATGGGGGACATGGGGACGGTTCTCTTGTCCCGCGACAGCGACACGACATAGTGACGGTTCTTGTGTCTCGTAATGTGCGACGCAGGTACGATGCACGTCTCACAGAATATGAACATATGACCTTGGGGGCGGTTATCATAAACCGGACCGCTCCTGTTTTTAAATACGGAAGGTGTGGAGAACTTGAAGAAGTGGATCAAGCTGACTGCAGTGATTTTATTCGTAGTAATGGGAGGTGCGGGGTGTATGAGTTCGGAGAGTAAGGTTATGGAGCATTTGGAAGAGAAATATGGTGAGAAGTTTGAAATTGAAAGTATAAAAGAAGGCAGTGTCATTTTTCCGGAAATGTACGGGAAAGACAAGGTTATTGCATTTCCAGATGGGAAATCAGAATTAGTTTTTCTTGCCGGCGAAAGCAGGAGTAAAGACGATGTGTACTACGATACTTATCCTCTCTCCAAGTGGTCGGCTGAGCTTGATAAAAAGTATAAAGACAAAATTTTGGAGCAGTTTGGAAAAGAAATCGAGTACAAGACAATTGTCTCGGCTGAAAGAGATACGTACGATTCAATCAAGGGAAATATTTCATTCGATGAGTTTATGCAAAAGGGAATTGAAAATGTTGATGTCACAATTGATATTGCTGTCAAAACAGCAGGTGAACCAAATGTTGAAGAATATTATGAACCCGTATACAACCTATTAAACATGTTAAAAGAAGAAAACACAGAGTACTACGGTATTGCGGTGGGATTTGTAGATGAGTCTGAAGACATTTCTGATTATATCAGGACGGCCAATGTAAACAACCTTCCATGGTCAAATCTTGATGCTAAAGTATATGGAGCAATTCTGGTAGATAATCTGCGTGAAATAAATTCGCCTCAAGACATAGCTGATTATTACGAAAAGTTTGAGGAGTGATCAGGATTGTCTATCGACAAATTAACCGAAGAAGAAAAAAACATATTGTTGATGCTATCTTATTATGATTTGCCGCCAAAAAAACTTCCCGATAATTTGACTATTAAGCAAGTATGGGACTTTGCTAAAAGAAATGCGGATCCAGATGAAGCAAGTTTTATAGAAATCGATGCTTTTATAAATGGAAACAAATTAGACACGTCAAACCTAAATAATATTACCTTGAAGGGTTATCAAAACTTTAATCCTAATGAAGGGAATAATGTAAAAGGGGAATCAAATTCCGGTTTTGTAGGATATGCTTTTGAAGATAATGAAGGCAATGCCACAGCAGTCTTCAGGGGAAGTGAGCCGATGGGGGATATGGGCCACTTAAGGACTGATTGGACCTCCAACTTTGAAGCTTCAATGGGTGTGGAAATCAAGCAACAGAAAGAAGCTGATGAGTTTTATCAAAAATATCTTGGAGATGCATCGGGGGAAAGGCTGCTGCTTGGCCATTCCAAGGGTGGCAACCTGGCGGATTACGTCTTTATCAACAACCTTGATGATAACACCAAGGCATATGTAATAAATGCTGCCCCATTATATTGGTGGTCTCTATCCAAGAAGGAACAAGAGGCGCTGATGGGAGACCGGCATGATTTCATCGTCTATGCATATGATCCTGTCTCGCAGCTTGGCAAGGTACCGTATGTTGATAAAACGATTGGTATTAAGGAAGATTATGATATTAGAAAACCATTCTATCCTCATTCATTGACGAGCAGTGCTGGATTTGATGAAAATGGTAACTTCAAAGTCTATGAGAATGGTCAATCTTTTGGCAGGTCGGTTCTAAACAATATGATCTTTGAAGACATCTTCCGTGAACTTTCTAACTCCACTCCGATCAGGGCTTATAAGGCAGCTTACGTAGTCGCTAATGCCGCGGTGAATGTCATGCATTATACAGCCAAGGCGATGACAGCAGCTGCCCATTTAATACGAGAACAAACGGTGAAGCTTGTCGTGGGACTGGCAAAAGCCAAAAAAGAGTTCGAGGAAAAGGTGAATTCATTCTTTGCCGAGCTTATATCTAAGGCTGCAGTTAAAATCGGCAATTTTTTAGACGGCCTGAATGGCAACAACTTCCCTATCGAACCCTATATAAAAGTCGACATCCCAAGGCTGTTCTATTACGCCAACCGGCTCCGCTCGGTTCAAAGGCGGATTGCCCAGCTTAATGACATGATTGATGATCTGTACTGGGAAGCGGGAGTGTTTGGTCTGGATAATGTCCTGGCTGCCGATATCAGCACGTCGTTTGACTTCCGGATTCCGGAAAGCATCAATTACCTGAACACCACGGCAGAACTTTTACAGAGGAATGAAAGGTATCTCGCCGGAAAAGCCGGTTCGATCAGGGGGTAAACAATGGATGCGAAAGTGAGAAGCAAGATTAACAGGATTGCCAACGAAGCGAATGCAATCGCCAGGGAGCTGGAGGATATTTCGAATGGTATCAGTCACGAATTCAAAGGAATTGGTTCGGTAAAAGCGGCCTCGGGATTGCGGCGTTCAGCAGAAAAATATCGCTACGTAAGCTACAAGTTAAGAAGAATATGACTCTATCAGACTTGAAAGGAGGTGAAAAATGATGGCAAGATCAATCACTGTTGAACCAGCAAAGCTTGAAACGACTGCTAACAAGATTGAACAACAGGCAGCTGACTACGAAAGAAACTACAAAGCTCTTTTCAACGAAGTCGAAGGTATGGCTGCAGCATGGCAGGGTGCCGACAACCAGGCATACACTGCACAGATCAAAGGCTTCATGGACGACTTCCAGAAGATGACTCAGTTGATGAGACAATACTCTGAGTTCCTGAAGATGAGCGCGAAGACATACCGCGACACTCAATCTGAAGTCATTAACCAGGCTAAGAGATTGAGCAACTAATCCATAACATAACGCAGGAGGTGAAATACATTGGCAGGAGATGGAATCAAAATTTCGCTCGGCGAGGTTAGCAAAACGGCGGGCCAGATCCGCACGCTGAACCAGCAACTATCCACTAGATTGGAAGAAATCAAGAAGGACATGAACGCTCTAGCGTCATCATGGAACTCTGATGCATCCAACACAATCCGCGGCAACTTCAACTCATTGGCACCACGATTTGAAGAATATCGCCAGGTCGTCGACAGCTACGCCAAATTCTTGGATAACACTGTCACAAACTACAACACCGCAGAAACAGCAATCAACAACAACGCCAGCTCTTTTAAGTAATCACTTTTTACAGAGGGTAGGGGGCAAGCGGCATTGGCAGTTTGCCCTTCTGTAAAATTTACTCCTGGTTAAGGGCAATTACCCAAAAAGGGAATATATGAGGGTCAACCGGGAACAAAAGTGCTCCAACCGGTAATATCTGTCGACCAACCGGGAATAAATGCACTCCAACCGGGAATATCCATGATTTAGCGGGTTGGAAAGCTTTTGTTTTGCCTCTGCAATGCGACGGACTGGGGTTTACTGTAAAAAAACTGCCCCAACTGGAGATAAAATGATCTAAACCGGAGATAAAAGCTCTTCAACTGGAGATAAAATGGGCCTAACTGGAGATAAAATCGTCCCAACTGGAGATAAACGTCCTTCAAAGGATGGTCTCAACCTTAAATAACGAGGTAGGCCGGCTAAAATCATACATAAATTCAAAATTGGAGTCGAAGTGCGATGATCAAACATGTGGAATTCAAATTGGAAAGCTACGGGATATCAAAATTCCTTTATTTTCATGCAAAAAGCAAGGCGGATATCGATGGCGGCCAGGTGGAGCTGCTTAGAGCGAGCCGGGTTCCGGGCATTCTGCCGTGCCATGCGATTTTAGAGGGAGAGAACTGCTTTCTTCGCTATGACATGATTTCCGATAACACGCTTGAAATGCTGAATTCCGCACCAGCGACGAAGGAGCGGCTGTACAACAGCTTCCTCAACATTGCGGAAACATTGGTGGATGCTCAAGCCAGCGGCCTGGATATCGCGAACTTCGTGCTCAGCCAGCGTGACATCTTTATTGATAATTTTTCAAACAGATTAGTTTTTATCTACCTCCCAGTAAAAAATAATATTTTTGAAAAGGTATCACTTAAAGAGTTCCTGCAGGAATTGCTGCTGTCGGCTCCTTACGACGAAAATGATGATGCCGTATTTTTCATCAAACTCCATAACTATCTGGTCGAGACAGATGACATCACGCCAGAACATCTTTTGGAAAAAATGAATGAGCTGGGCGGGGATGAAACGCTCGTCCGCCAGCCTTACAAAATGCCGGAAAAACCGAAACAGGAAGCGGCACCACAAGCAATACCGGTCGAAGAACCACTGCTGGAATCATCAGAGCTTGAAACGCCGGCCATCAACCCGAATTTCTACAGCCCGGGCAGTGAAGTTCACACCATGAAAACGAGCGTCGACAATGGCGTGCTGACTTCCGAGTATACAAGCCAGAAGAAGGATGTAAAAACAGGGCGCAAGCTCGAAATCGAGGAAGAGGTCAATTACAAGCGCATCACCAGGGCAGAGCTTGGTGACAACAATGCCTTGCTAAAAGAGGCTTCGGCACTCGGCGGAGGGACGTCAATCAACATCCAGCCGGCCATTGCCAGCAGTGAACACGAGGATGAAGGCACGACAGTACTTGGTGTCATGGCCGATGAGGATGAGGGGACAACAACCCTCGGCCATTCGGTTCGCAGGCCATTTTTACTGGCAGTATCAAAGAATGAAAAAATCACGATTGCCAAGGACCTTTTCAAAATCGGCCGTGATCCGATGAGGGCGGACTTTGCATCGGAAAACAAAGTGATCGGCCGGGTGCATGCCCATGTGATTGTATCGAACGGCGAATATTTCCTCGAAGACAATCACTCGACCAACGGCAGTTTTGTGAATGGCGTGAAGGTCTCGCCTAAGGAAAAAGTCAAAATCAAGCATGAAGACAAAATCAAGCTCGCGAACGAGGAGTTCATCTTCAGGCTTTATTGATGGATAGGAGGAACCAGGATGGCATTTCAAGTGGCCTATCATACCGACATAGGAATCAAGAAGAAAACGAACCAGGATGGGTTGTTGCTAAAAACGGCGAAGACACCTGACGGGGAGATTGGCCTGTTCATCATCTGCGATGGCATGGGCGGCCTTTCCCACGGGGAGCTTGCAAGCGCGACGGTAATCAGGGGCGTGTCCGACTGGTTTGACAACGATCTGCCGGAGCTACTGGAGGCCGGCATCGCTGAAAACGATATTCCCGGCAAGCTTGAGGAACGTGTCCGCGAGCTGAATACTAAAATTCTTGAATATGGCGAGGCTTCGAACATCAAGCTCGGGACAACGATCACGGCCTTGCTCATCCTCCAAAAGCAGTATTACATTTTACAGATTGGTGATAGCAGGGCATACAGCATTAATGATCATCTGGTAAAACTGACCGAGGACCAGACGCTCGTCGAACGCGAGCTGCAGCGCGGCAACATCACCGCGGAACAGGCAAGGATTGACCCGCGAAGGAATGTGCTGCTCCAGTGCGTTGGCGCAACAAAGGAAATCAACGTCGTCACCACTTCAGGCCAACTCGAAAGCGGAAGCATGTTTATGCTCTGCACCGACGGATTTTACCATGAAATCACAGATGATGAAATGCTCACTAACCTGAACCCGCAACATTTTACCAGTGAAAAAACCATGAAAGAAAAGCTCGTTCAACTCGTCGAGCTCGCAAAAGAACGCCAGGAAACGGACAATATCTCGATTCTTTTGGCAAAAAAGGAAGCATAGGGAATCTAGATTCTGCTGGCAAAACGAGACATGGGTACGGTTCTCGCGCCTCGATAATGAGGATTGCTAGAACAATCCCCGCGTTTCTGGGAGGAATGACTTTGATACAAATTGGCACGATTATCGATGACAGATATGAAATATTGAAGGAAATCGGGCGCGGCGGGATGAGTGTCGTCTACCTGGCGATGGACAACCGGCTCAACAAGTCGCTCGTCGTCAAGGATATCCGTAAACGCAGCAATAGCAATAACGAGCTGCTGATCAACAGCCTGGTCGTCGAGGCGAACATGCTGAAAAAGCTGGACCACGGTTCGCTGCCGAAAATCTATGACATCATCGAGTCCGAAGGCGACATTTATGTGGTGATGGACTATATCGAGGGTGAGTCGCTGAAGGAAAGGCTGAAGCGCGACGGCAAGATCCCCGCAAAAGAAGTGATCGAGTGGGCGAGGCAGCTGAGCGATGTCCTCGGCTATCTGCACACCCGCAAGCCGTACCCGATCATTTACCGCGATATGAAGCCGGACAATGTCATGCTGACGCCCGAGGGGAAAATCAAGCTGATTGACTTCGGGATTGCGCGGGAATTCAAAACCGAGAATCTCTCTGACACTACGAATCTCGGAACGAAGGGGTATGCGGCACCAGAGCAGATTTCCGGGAGGCAGACCGACGCGAAAACGGATATTTACAGTTTGGGAATCACGCTCTACCATCTCGTCACCGGGAAAAGCCTGAGCGAGCCGCCGTTTGAGATCAGGCCGATCCGCGAATGGGACCCGTCACTTCCGGAAGGTCTCGAGCATATCATCAAAAAATGTACCCAGGCCGAGCCGGAGAAACGCTACCAAAACTGCGAGGAGCTTAGCTATGACCTTGAACACATCAACAGGCTGACGAAGGGCTATAAGAACATGCTGATCAAGAAGCTGGCGATGTTCCTCGTTCCGGCTGTACTGTTCCTCGGGTTCTCAACAACTTCTGCCTTAGGCTATAAAGGTATGAAAAATGAACAATTCCAGGATTATATGAATCTTGTCAACCAGGCGAGCATCGCGTTGATGGATGGGGAGCAAACGGAAGCAATCAAGCTGCTCGAAAGCGCGACCCGTGTCGACAAGGAGCGCCCCGAGGCTTATATTAATCTGCTTGATTTATATATTAATAGAAACCAGACAGACGAAGGACTCGCCAAGCTGGAATCATACATACAGGATGAATACGGAGGAGTCCACAAAAATAACGAGGTCCTTTTCAAAATGGGGATGACCTATTTTGATGTAAACAGGGACTATAACAATGCGCTGAAATACTTCCAGCAGATCGATGAAAAAGAACTGCCGGATGCGAAGTATTACAAGTCGCTGGCAACGACTATGAGCAGTCTAAATGTCGACTATACGAAGTTCGCCGCGGACCTTCAGGAGTTCCATGAGTACAATGATGGCCTGGCTAACGACAGCAAGAAAATCGATAACTACAACTCTCTTGCAAATATCTACATTTCTTATAAAAGCCAAATTCCAGATGCGAACACCCAGGCAATCGAGATTGTCCAGAAAGCGAAAGAAGTGCTGGCAAAGCTTGAAAACGAACAGCTCCAATTCAAGTACGAAATGGAATTTGAACAAAAGCTGGCCCAGGCGTACTACAGCCGCGGCGTCAATTCCGAAGACAAAGCGAGTGCCCGCGGCGATTTTGAACAGGCAATCGAGCATTATAACAATCTGCTCGATTTGAATGTAGCTGACCAGGAAGAGGTTTACGTCAAAATTGGCGTCATTTATCAGGAGATGGGTGAATTCTCACGGGCAGTCGAACATTTCAGGAACAGTGCGTTGAAAAAATTCCCTGAAAGCATCGACGCTCATGTAAAATTCGGGAACCTGCTCCTCGACATCGAACAAAACAAAGAAGAAGGCAAGCGAAACTACACCGAGGCGAAAAAAGTCTATGAAAAAGCAGGCAGCCTGCCTGGTGCCAAAGACGATGAAGGATACAAAAAACTCAGCAGACGCATGGAAAACTTGAATATTCTCTAGGGGGCAAAGGGATGATCCCCAATAGTAAAGGGGCTCTTCCCAAGAAAGGCAGTTGAAGAGAATGGCATACCAGATTATGTTCTACGGCGGTATGGCAGGGGCAGCGATTACGCTGGTGATTGCCATCACTGTCTATATAAAACTCAATATTGCCCAGGTGATTACGGACCTTACAGGATGGAATTGGCCTGGTGCGGGGAGAAAAGCCAGAAAAACGGCCAGCAAGAACATCGACACAAGCACGAAGCCGACAACAAAGGAAATCCATGTCCGCAAAAATGTCGAGAAGGAAGTGGCGGCAGGTGAATATGTGGAGCCGACGGAGAAGATGGCAAGCGGGCAGATGGATCCGACCGCGCTTTTGAGCCAGGAGAGCTTCAAAAAGACAGCCTTGCTTAAAAAGGAGGGACTTGACCCGACCGCGTTGCTCACACCGGATGGGCTCGAGCCGACAGCATTGCTCACGCCAGATGGACATGAAGCAACAGGTCTTCTGGCCGCAACCCCAAAACGGGAACCAGTAGTAGCCGCAGTCTCAGCCAGCAGAAACCATCCATCTGAATCACCAACCGAAACGACTATCCTGTCAGACTGGAATGAAACAACCGTCCTGACAGCAGATCCGGATGAAACAACATTATTGGGTGAAACAACCTTATTGGACGACAACGATGAAACCACCCTACTGACAGAAGAGGAACCACGCTTTCAGAAACAAGTGGATATCATGATTGTCCACTCAGAAACTATCATTTAAAAAGGAGAATTAAAAATGCTCGAACCTAGGAAAAAGAAAAAGAAGCTTCGTAAAAAGTGGGCAATCGCTCTTCCAATTGTGCTAGTGCTAATATCCTCGGTTTTAGTTTTAAATGGAAAAGTTCTATCTGAGCAGACAGAACCTAAAAGGTATATTTCTTATAATGACCAGCAATGGGAGATGGAATCACAACCATCTGAGGAAATATGGACTAACAAAGATAACATTTCCTTTGTTGTTAATTTGGAAGACGATTATGGAAGAATTGAGAATAAAGCTGAAATAAATCCAGAAGTTGATAAGCCTATTTCGGTTTCAGCTAAACAAGGAGAAAATACAATTGATAATGTAGCTATTACTCCTCAAGTGATAGGTGAGGTATTTACTGGATTATATAACGTCACTGTACCTGTAACAGCTGATGGAGCCGTAATGATAAATGTTGAGATTGCACAGCATGAAAAGTGGAATAATCCTGCTTCAGAAGGGTCTTTTAACATTCTTCGTGACAAGACTGATCCAACGGCAGATTTAATTGGAAAAAGTGGAACAGTAAATGGTGATTATTACACAGAAGATGTCACTTTAACAGCAGTGGTAAATGAAACAAACCTTTCACCAAATTCAATAAAGATTTACAGGAAAAAGAATGATGAAGCGGAAGAATATTTGACGGTAGATGCCGCTGAAGGTGGAGAGTATACAAAGGACCTTTCCTTCAAAGAAAATGGCGATTATATAGTTAATATCAAAGCGACAGATAAAGCAGGGAATAAAGTAGATAATACCTACGAATTTACGATTTCAAAAGAAGGAAATCAACCGGATGTAACTATCCTCAATTTGACAGACGGTGGAAGTATTATCAAGAATTTTGCCCATTCTAATAATATTAAAATAAATGTAAACAGCCAGGTTTCCATGAGTGAAGCAAATTTTGTCCTTATAAAAGATAACATTGAAGTCTTAAATAGGGTGATCGAGGTAAAAGGAAGAACAACAAGTTTAGAATATGATCTAAGTCAAAATGGTTTGGAAAATCCAGATGGGAATTACCAAATTAAAGTCACAGTTAAGGATAAACGTGGTAACATTCTAGAACCTGCGACATATTCCTTTGTTATTGATAATACACCTCCTGAGTTTACTTATAATGTGGACAATGATGAAGTTGTTAAACAAAAAAAGGATGTTGCAATCGAGTTAGAGGAAAAAAACATACAATCATCCACTATAGCTGTTACAATGCAGAAGGTCGATGGGACAGTAGTGCCAATTGTTGAAAGCAAGAATGGAGATGCAACTTTCACGGCATCTGAAGAAGGCGAATACACAATTAAATTAGAAGCAAGCGATAAAGCAGGAAATATTTTAATAGATACTGACCCTATTAAGTTCAAAGTTGAAAATGAATCAGCACCTGATATTACAATTAAGGCAAAAACTCTGAGCGGAGAAACATACGCAAATGAAGAGATTAATGGACAATATTTCAATAATGATACTGAAATTGATTTCAAAGCTATAGATATTACTCTGACGGAAGCGATATTAAGTTTAACGAAGGGAGATTCAGAGCCCGAAAATATACCGTTAAACAAAGGGTTATTCTGGGCTAATACCAATCAGACTTTTACTGAAAATGGCCAGTATACTGTTGAAATGAATGCAAAAGATTTATTCAATAATCCCAGCTCAAAAGGACCGTATACTTTTACAATTGATAAAAATCCTCCTAAACTAGAAATTTTTAATTTTGAGGAAAGTGGAGAGTACGGTGGAAAACAGGAATTTACAATCAAGGTGAAAGATGAGAACTTTGATTTCGAAAATACAAAGATAACAGTTTTGCGTGATGGGATGGAACCGGGAGAAAAGGAAAAGCCAGAAATCTTAAAAATCAAAGAAGAAGGTCTTGATGGTGCCTTATTTAAATTTAGTTATGATATAGACGGGAACTATGAAATTAATTTTGACATCCAGGACAAAGCAACGAACAGGCCTGTAAACGATTCAGCAATCAAATTTACTATTGACAAAGAAAGTCCTAATTTGATTTTGGATAAAAGGCTTGAAGATAACAGTCATTATCCTGGTTTAAAGGATGTCGCTTTTACTATCGAGGATTTAACCCTGGATTGGGAAGAGTCAGTTGTAACAGTGACCAAAGAGGATGGAACTATTACGGAATATAAGGATTGGAAAAAGGGAAACAAAGGCAGATTGAAGACTGCTTATCAAACTATTGATTTTGAAGAAGAAGGAGACTATAAGGTAGAGTTCAAAGGCTTTGACAAAAAAGAAAATGACTATTCAATCAAGACAATTCATTTCACGATTGATACAACAAGTCCTGAAATTAAATTTAGTGGCATTAATGAAGGTGATTTTGTAACAAGTGATGAAATAATTGATGTTCTGATCAAAGAGCATAATCACGAATCCATGAATGTGGAAGTCTATTACACAGTGAATGGAGGAAAAGAAAAGAAACTTGAATGGATGGACAACGGTGAAAGTTCCGAAAATCCTTACTCATTCAATGGCGATGGTCAGTATGTATTTACTGTGGTAGCTACAGACAAAGCAGAAAACCGTTCAACTTTATCAAGAACTTTCACTATAGATGATACTCCACCGAAAATTGAAATTACAGATACTTCTCGGGAGTACTACAGTAACAAAGGCCGAGAGATCAAAATCAAAGTTGATGAACTTAACTTTGTGAAAAATAAAGTGGACATCGATTTAAAAGTGAATGGGAAACCAGTTTTATTCAAAGGTGATTGGAACAGAGAGGGAATTAGAAGTTTTATTGTAGATGAATTTGATGCTGATGGCGATTATGAAATCAAAGTTACAGCAGAAGACAAAGCAGGCAACCCAGCGAAAACAGAGAAACATCAGTTCACAATTGACATGACAAAACCTCAAGTGGAGCTAGAGACAGAAATAGAAAATGGTCTCAACTACAAGAGAAACATGCTGGTCAAAATGAAAGTTGAAGACCGGAATATTAATCTATCAAACACAGATTTAGAGGTTAAGAAAGATGGTAAAACTTATAATGTAGGTAAATTGAAATTACTCGGAGATTCAAAAACAAAGGCTTATAACAGCTACACATTCTTTGAAGAAGGCGAATATGAAATCAATCTTAAGTCTACAGATAAAGCTGGCAACACAAAGAAACATGAGCAACTTGCTTTCATCATCGACAAAACAAACCCAGTAGTCAAAATTGATGGAGTCGATAACAACTCATTCAATCCTGAAAACAAAAATGTCACCATCTCGATTGATGAACTGAATTTTGAAACGAACAATGTCAGCGTCAGCGCGACGAAAGATGGAGCTGCATTCTCGATCGGAACTTGGAAAAACAGAGAAAAACTTTCGAAGCTGGGCTACAATTTTACCAGGGACGGCCTATACACCATCCTCGCGACTGCAGAGGACAAGGCCGGTAATGGTCCAATCACTGAAAAAAGGACCTTTACCATCGACAAGACCAAACCAGAAATCGAGATTACAGGTGTCGAAAATAACGCCTATTACAATGTTGATAAACCTGTTAACGCTACAATCAAAGATGTAAACCTGGATATCAACAGAATCACTGTTACAAGAAACGGTGCAAGATATAACGCCGGCGGCTTCTCTGTAAATGGAGATCTTGCTTCCTTCCGCCACAACTTCAGCGGAGAAGGGGAGTACAACATCCTGGTTGAAGCAACTGACAAAGCGGGCAACAGCTTCAGTAAAACGATGACGTTCACCATTGACAAAACGAAGCCTGTCATCATGCCGAAGTTCAAAGGACAGAATCGTGTCATTAAAGATGGCGAGTATATCAATGAAGTGTTCACACCTGAGTTTGCCCTGGATGAAGCGGAGGATATGATCGTTTCTGCGACATTGAACAATGGTGCGAATCTTGGTAAAAACATTCCGGTTGCCGCAAGGGAAATGAAGTATATTTACAAAGTTCTCGCTCGCGACAAAGCAGGCAATGAATCAACACTGGAAATCAGCTTCACGCTGGATACAACGAAACCAGCGCTGAATATTTCCGGCGTACTTGATGGCTTTTTCAATAAAGACATCACGCCGAAAGTGACGTATTCAGACATCCACCTGGATAGCAGCAAGACATCCGTTACTTTGAACGGTAAGCCATTCGAAAACGGAACAAAGCTTGAATACGAACAGGATTATATTTTAAAAGTAGTTATCACAGACCTGGCGAAAAATGTTTCATCAAGAACAATCGTCTTCACAATTGATAAAACAAAGCCAGTCATCAAGTTCAAAGAGCCAATTTCAAATAAGTATTTCAACACCGATCTCCTCCCGCAGTTGCTGATTGATGACATGAGTTCTTACGATATCATCGCCATGATGCTTGACGGAAAACCATATGAAAAAGGCGATCCAATCAAGGAAGAAGGAAAGCACGTCATGTTCTTCGAGGTGAAGGATAAGGCAGGCAACATCCAGCAGCTGAGCGTCGAATTCATCATCGACAAAACCGCTCCAAAGGTAGTGTATGAAGGTGTAAAAAATAAAGGGAAATACCATGATCCAATTGACATCGCGATTCGCCTTGATAACCCAAATGACAAAATAAAATCGGTCATGATCAACGGTGAAATGTTCGATGGCGATGTAATTGAAGAAAATGGCTTCAAGGTCATCAAGACCAAATTGGCTGAAATTAAGTCATATGAAATCAAAGTAACTGCGTCTGATGAGGCAGGCAATGAAAAAACAACTGTCATCTCATTCGAAATCGTTGAAAAAGGAGCTTTAGTGAAGTTTTATGAAAATAAACCTTTGCTGGGCGGGACGGTTGCGGGCTTGGTAGGATTAATCGGAGCTGCAGCAACTATGATGGTTAGAAGACGCAAGTTGAAAGTGGAAGAAGAATAAAGCAGGTAGAGAATCCAAAGAGCATATTAAAATGCTCTTTGGATTCTCTTTTTAAAATTTTAAGGATGTGATTGATCTGGGACTCAATCACCGCTATCTCCTCCATCACCATCCCCATCCCCATCCCCATCATCATCCGAATCATGCCCTTCTCCACCGATGCTGTCGGGTGCTGAAGATGGATTGCTGATATCGGGGGCCTCGCCTCGCTGCGCGGATTGACGCAAATTTTTAATGACTGTATAGGAAAGAAATAAGATAACGACGACTGCTGCAGTTATTAAGCCCATGTTATACCTCCGTTCTGCATTTACTCTATTTTACCATTTTACAAAAAGACCGTGTATTTTTGCTAATATGACAAATTTCCACAAAACACACCAAATTTATTAACAGTTAGTTACTTCTTTATTACAATTGTGATAAAATAAACAATTAGGGTAGAATATGGTTCGCAGATTGCGGCAACGTCTGAATAATCTTGGACATCGTGGTCTATTTTTACATAGATGAGGGTTTCGACAGCTGAGATATACGAGGCTAAAGTCCGCCGCAGCCAGCGCATTTGTCAAGGAGGAAAAAGAAGAATGTTTGCTAGGGATATTGGGATTGACCTTGGTACTGCCAATGTGTTGATTCATGTTAAAGGCCGTGGAATTGTCTTGAATGAACCGTCTGTTGTGGCGATTGATAAGAATACGAATAAGGTTTTGGCTGTCGGGGAAGAGGCGCGCAAAATGGTTGGGCGTACACCTGGCAATATCGTAGCGATCCGTCCATTGAAGGATGGGGTGATCGCGGATTTCGATGTTACGGAATCCATGCTTAAACATTTCATCAATAAATTGAATGTAAAAGGATTTTTGTCAAAACCGCGCATCCTGATTTGCTGTCCGACGAACATCACAAGCGTCGAGCAAAAGGCGATCAAGGAAGCGGCTGAAAAGAGCGGCGGCAAGAAGATTTATCTTGAAGAAGAGCCAAAGGTTGCGGCCATCGGCGCAGGCATGGATATCTTCCAGCCAAGCGGGAATATGGTTGTTGACATCGGTGGCGGGACAACGGATGTTGCCGTTCTTTCAATGGGAGACATCGTTACATCCCAGTCAATAAAAATGGCCGGAGACAAATTCGACGCCGAAATTTTAAATTACATCAAACGTGAATATAAGCTGTTAATCGGTGAGCGTACAGCTGAAAATATCAAGATTCAAATTGGGACTGTCTTCCCGGGCGGCCGCAGTGAGGAAATGGAAATCCGCGGACGTGATATGGTATCCGGACTTCCACGCACGATTACGGTCCGTTCAGAAGAAATCGAAAAGGCATTGAGGGAATCCGTTGCGGTTATCGTCCAAGCGGCAAAAACCGTTCTGGAAAAAACTCCTCCTGAATTGTCCGCTGACATTATTGACCGTGGCGTGATCCTGACTGGCGGCGGTGCATTGCTTCACGGTATCGACCAGTTGATGCAGGAAGAGTTGAAAGTGCCTGTACTCGTAGCTGATAATCCAATGGACTGTGTTGCGATAGGCACTGGCATCATGCTTGATAATATTGATAAAATTGCGGGTCGCCGCAGAATTGTATAAAACAAAAAATCTGGAATCCCCCGGTTAAAGACCGCTTGATTCCAGATTTTTTTATGTTTTACCCAATTTTTCTGGAATAAAACCCAAAATCCTACATTTTCCTGCAAATTTTTAATGTTTCTTGCCGATATATTTCTTATAATAGAGAGTAGTGAAAAAATTTCCTTATTTGATTGTAAATTAGATAACTGTCTAGCTCCAGCGCCTAGCCCCTCGAGTCGCTTCGGTCCGCCCAATGAAGTCAAAGAACGACTTCACTGGTCGGCCCTCCAGCGCTTGTCGGGGCTGACCAAGTCGCTTGCGCTTTTCGTATGAGGTGGAAATATGTTTAAAGGCTTTTACACAGTCGCTTCCGGGATGCTTGCGCAACAGCGCCGGACGGAAATGCTGACGAATAATATGTCGAATGCCAATACGCCAGGCTATAAGGCGGACCAGGCGGGGATGAGGGCTTTCCCGGAAATGCTGCTCCAGCGTTTCGATAAGCAGCAAATCCCTACAGAAAACGGCCTGAATCTGCCGTTTAACAAGGAGATTGGCACAATCAATACAGGTGTGTACATGCAGGAAGCAATCCCGAAGTTCATCCAGGGTGACCTGCGTGAAACTGGAAGGAAGACGGATGTCGCGCTGCTGGATACAAATATGCCCGACAATGGCTCGGTATTTTTTACGGTGCGCAATCCTGATGGATCTGTCCGCTATACAAGGAACGGAAATTTCACGGTCGATGCGCAGGGAAATTTGACGACGGGGAGCGGCCATTATGTCCTCGATTCTGCCGGACAGCAAATCCAGTTATCCAGCGACCGATTTACGATTAGTGAGGGAGGCGTACTGTCAGGTGAAAATGGCGAGACTGCTACACTTGGAGTGGCCTACGCAAACAATCCTCAGAGGCTGATCAAAGAAGGCGACGGCCTATTCCGTACAGAAGATGGCGGTCAGCTGCCGAATGCTTTTGGTGCTGAGGTCGTCCAATTCAGGACGCAGCAGGGCTTCCTCGAACAGTCCAATGTCGACATCAGCAAGACAATGACCGACATGATGACTGCCTATCGCGCATTTGAAGCAAACCAGAAGATTCTTCAGGCCTATGATAAAAGCATGGAGAAGGCTGCGACTGAAATTGGAAGGCTGTAACTTGTATTTAGGACCTGATAAGAATTAAGGTGCAAACTATTCCGTGCCTGACATGGCACGCATTGAGGTATAAAATATGAACAGAACCATGATCACCGCGACAAATACATTATCCCAGCTTCAGAAGCAGATGGATTTGATCAGCCATAATTTGGCGAATGTTGATACTGCTGGTTATAAGCGCCGGGATGCGTCTTTTACTGATTTGCTTGTCCAGGAATACCGCAACCAGCCAAATAATGCGCTGGAGCCGCAGAACCGAATGACACCTTTTAACATCCGCCAGGGAACGGGTGCGAGGCTTGGCCAGGTTCAATTGACATTGTCCCAGGGGAGCCTGGAATCAACTGACCGTTCACTTGATACAGCCTTCACATCGGAAGGCCAATTTTACCGGGTAATGGTCCGGAATGAGGATGGCAGCTCGGCTATGCGCTTGACTCGCAACGGTGCACTTTATCTTACACCGCTATCTGATAATGAATCCATGCTGGTCAATAGCGACGGTCATGCTATTCTGGATGAAAACAGCCAGCCCATCACGATTTCCGGCAATGTGAAAAATTTCCGAATCAATGAAACAGGCGCTTTTTCAGCAGAAATGTACGATGGGACGAGCCAGAATTTCAATCTTGGTGTAGTATTGGTAGAGAAGCCGCAGTTTTTGGAGCAAAAAGGCGACAATCTGCTTGGCTTGCCTGACAATTTAGCTGAACTTGGAGTGGATGAGACAGATGTCCTGACCGCTCTCAATGGTCAGCAACGGAACATGGTCTCAATCCAACAAGGTACGCTCGAACAATCAAATGTTGACATGAGTAAAGAAATGACGGATTTAATCAATGTACAGAGGAGCTACCAGTTCCACTCGAAGTCGATAACGCTGGCCGATCAAATGCTCGGGCTTGTGAATGGAATCCGTTAAGAGGGGAAGAACTAATCAATGGCTTTAAACAAGAATAATCAAGAAGCATTAACGCGTGAAGAAGTGAAACAAGAAAAGAAATCACGTGAAAAAAAGAAAAGAATCCGGGTTCGCCTTATTCCGATCTGGCTTCGGATTATTATTGTAATCATTCTTTTTGCTGCCAGCATTTTGCTTGGCGCCATGTTCGGTTATGCAATCATGGGCAACGGCAAAGTGAAGGATGTTTTTGAGAAGTCTACCTGGACTCATATAGTGGATTTGGTTAATAAAGAATAAATTTTCGGAAGGAAGGGAGATTTCCCTTCCTTTTTAATTGAGTTTTTTAGTACAATGGTTAGTAAGTATTAGTAGGAGGTACTAAAAATATGCTTGATATTACCCAAATCAAAGAAATCATCCCGCACCGCTATCCATTTTTACTAGTCGATAAAATCCTTGAAATTGAAGAAGGCAAAAGGGCGGTCGGCATCAAAAACGTGACGGCGAATGAAGAATTCTTCAACGGGCATTTTCCGGATTACCCAGTCATGCCAGGCGTGCTGATCGTTGAAGCACTGGCGCAGGTTGGAGCAGTTGCAGTATTGAAGCTTGAAGAAAACCGCGGCAAGATTGGCTTTTTTGCAGGAATCGATAATTGCCGTTTTAAAAGACAGGTAAAACCAGGCGATCAATTGAGACTTGAAGTTGAAATGGTGAAGCTGCGCGGACCGATCGGCAAAGGGAAAGCAGTTGCGACGGTTGATGGCGAACTGGCTTGTGAAGCTGAGATTACATTTGCGATAAAATAATCATTTAGAGGGCCCAATTGAGATTGGGTTCTTTTTTTACATATTAGCGTTTTGTCAGAGGACCGGATTATGTATTATCGGGTTCTTTTTTTACATAATTAGTAAAAAGTAGTGATTATAGTTTGTTTTGGAGTGATTAAAGAAGAAAGTGTAGTGATTAACTTCGATTTCGTAGTAATTAATAAAGAAAATGTAGTGATTGACACCGATTTTGGAGTGATTAATGAGGAAGACGGGAGATTATCGCCTTTTTGGATGAGGTAGACCATAAGGTAAGAGTATGACAAACTTTATGGATTCTTTTTTAACTGTTTCAGCATTTATTTTGTATATAAAGTATCGCCTTTTAACAAAATCAAAAATGTATCATTGTTTTTTTACAAATTAATGCAAGTTTTTTTCATAGGTGGGCAATCTAACAGCAGACCCGTGCAACAGGTCTCAAAAATACCTATTTATGAAAGGGGCTTTTACCTATGAAGAAAAAGCTGTTAATGTTAATCGGTGGATCTTTGCTGTCAGCTATGTTCCTTGCTGGCTGCGCGAATGATGACGATCAAAATCCTCCGCCGGATGATAACATCGAGAATCCAGCAGACAACAACGGTGACATGAACGATAATAACGGAAATGTCGATGACGATGGCGTAATCGATAATAACGATGAGAATGTTCCTGACACTCCGGATGTCAACACTGATGACGATGGCGATATGATGCAGGACAACAACGAGCCTGGTGAGGATGCTGTTGAGGACAACATCGATATGAATGATAAGGATAAAGAGGACCAATAACAAAAAGGGCAGGGATTGAATTCCTGCCCATTTATATTGCATTGAAGACTCCAGCATTCCGTTAATTAAAAAAACTCCAGCAAGTCAGCGGGAGTTCGATTACACTTTTTTCGGCTGCAAAATCTTCGGCCGTGTAATAATTTTGTCCTTAAATTCGGTTAGCAGTTCCTCGCCTTTGTATCCTTTATCAAGCAGGTACTCGAGCAGCTTTTCCGGATAATCGCTCTTCGGCTTAGTCAGCTTTCCTGTTAAAAGGATGCTGGCATGGTTCTTCAGCTTCTTTACGCAGCAAACCTTCGTAATGAATGCTGCCGGGTCGTTCTCGCGTTTGGTGATGACGACTTGGACGATGATTTCTTTGTCATTGTCGCATGCGTCCTGAAAATACGGTATATACTTATGGTCAGTAAAAGCCTCGACAAGCCAGGTGCCTTTGTCATCCTCTTTGTTGATAATCAGGCCGTCTTCCATTTCGATATCTACTAAAGAATCCTCATCAGCCAGCTGCATTGAAATCAACTTGAACGTCTTCATGTCAACCACCTCCCGTATACTTGTCCAAATTATAACACAGAGGAACTCGAAAACGAAAAAAACACCGTTTGTCGAAAGAAAAATTTCTGAATAGGCAAAATTCACTTTTGACTGGTTCAGTATAGCTGAAAACTGATTTATGGGGGCAAGTTTTATGCAGTCAGCATTATTTTTCCAGAAAAAAAGCCATTTTCGACATTTTACACCCACCTTAAAAAGGAATATCATCAGGCTATAACGGAGAAAGGAGATGAAAAGGTGATTAATCAAGTAACGCTAGTAGGCAGGCTGACGCGAGATCCGGACCTCAGGTATACGCCTGAAGGCAAGGCGGTGTCGAATATCACGCTCGCGGTTAACCGCCATTATAAAAATGCCAGCGGCGAAATCGAGGCTGACTTCGTTCATTGCATCCTCTGGGGCAAGACGGCCGAGAATACGACCAACTACTGTAAAAAAGGTGCTGTTCTTGGAGTGACTGGCCGCATCCAGACACGGCACTATGACAATCAGGAAGGGAAGCGTGTCTATGTGACCGAGGTCGTTGCCGATGGAGTCAGGTTTCTAAGTTCAAAACCGGCAGCGCCGCAGCAATCCCAGCAACCGTCCCAGGCGCCGCCACAACCCGTCCCATCTGTGCCTCAAAGAGAGGAGCTTCCATTTGTATAGCGAATCCGACTCAATCGAAAAGCTGCTAGTCAGCCTGATTAAAATGGTTGGAAAAAACAATGAGAAGATCGATGAACTCACAAAGCGAGTCCGCCAGCTAGAAATTGCCTCCAAAGAACAGCAGGTCAATCGCGTCTACTCCTTCATAGCCGAGCCTCCACGACCAAATTCCAGCCGGAAAGAATATGCCAGAACATAACGAAGAAAAATAAATACACATAAGAATTTCCTCGGTACACCTCACTAAGGACCTTCAAGAGAGAAATTCAATAACCGTATCTCCAATATACCCTCAATTTTGATGCCGGCTGATTAGCCGGCTTTTTTATGATTAAATTCATATTTGTATTTTATCAATATTAGATTTATGAAAAGTTAGTATAATATTTTTAAAAGGCGATGTACGATAAAATCAAGCCATGACTACCTATGATGGGGAGCTTTTGTATTTGGATAAGGCGTAAAGGAGATGAGACTCCAAATGAAGAGAAATAAGCTTTGGGGAGCTATGCTATTAACTGCATTACTGATTGGTATTGGACTTTGGTGGACAATAACAGAGATGAAAGACCGAAGAGACCCGCTGAATCAAGCTGACGCATTTGTGTACACGGATAACGGCATGCTTTATTGGTTTGAACTGACAAGTCGAAAAGGGAAAGTGGAAGGAAGTCTTCACCAGCAGAAGCTGATGGATGGGTATAGTGAATCGCCTTATATCGAAGAAAAAACCTTTCCGCTGACTGGAGAATCGACTGAGAAGGGGTATGAATTCATTGTAAATGCAGATGGAAAAAGAATAGCATATCATGCTTTCTTTTCCGGGCCACACCTTTCCGTACAAAAGCTTCAGGAAAAAGACAGTCATTTATACAATCCTGTTAGTGAAGAAGAACTTGCTGAATATGTTGATGCTTTGCTAAACTATCACGCAGAAGAAAAAGAAAATGAACGATTAAGAAAGTTCTTCTCGGACCTGCGTCAGGTATTCGGATACCTTCACACCTCAGAGGACGGCTCATACCAGTTGTTCATCAAAATCGATGAAGCCTTGCTTGAAGGTGAACTGACAGGCTCTCTTTTTATGGTGGAGGCCACCGATGATAAAAATCAGCCGTATGAAGAGAGCAAGTATGTTCTGAATGGAGTAACAGACGGACAGATGGTGGAATTATACACCACCGTGGACAATAAAAAGATCAAAATGACAGGGGATTTTCATGACGATGCTCAAAGTTTCGACCTGTCGTTCTGGAAAGCCAATAAACAGCTGACCTTTAATGCTATAAACAAAGAGGAGTATCAAAAAATTCCATTCTTTCGCTAAACGAACGGAGCACAGGGTAACATCCCTGTGCTCCGTTTTACTTATGATAAAAACACCAAATCATGCAATTCATCCGTAGAAAGCTCAGTGATCCAGCTGTCACTCTGAATAATCTGGTCGTTCAATGACTGTTTTTTCTCGAGCATAGCATCAATTTTCTCTTCAAGCGTGCCGGTGCTGATCAGCTTGTGCACGTGCACGAACCGGCTCTGTCCGATGCGGTAGGCGCGGTCGGTTGCCTGGTTTTCGACGGCTGGATTCCACCAACGGTCGTAATGGACAACATGGTTCGCCGCGGTAAGGTTGAGCCCGGTTCCTCCGGCCTTGAGTGACAGCAGGAACACAGGGAACTCACGATTCTGGAATTTCGTAATCAGCTCATCACGCTTCGTCTTTGGCAGGCTGCCGTTCAGAAACGGTACATCGATGCCGAATTTCTTTTTCAGTGCAGCCTGTATCATCTCGCCCATTCCAATATACTGGGTAAAAATGATGCAGCTTTCTTCCTGTTCGAGGACTGCGCTCACGAGATCGATCATCTTCTCCATCTTCGCAGACCGGTCAATCAAATGCTTCGGATTTTCTTCCTTTAAATAAAGTGCTGGATGATTGCACAGCTGCTTCAGCCTGCTCAACAGCTGCAGAATCAGGCCTTTGCGCTCGAAGCTGGACAATGTTTCGATTTGTGCGAACGTGTCCTTGACGAGCTGCTCGTATAAGGAAGCCTGCTCGGCAGACAGCGGGCAGTATTCCTTCTGTTCGACCTTGTCCGGCAGGTTCAGTGCGACTTCTTCATCCTTCTTCGTCCGTCTCAGCAGGAACGGCTTGATCAATGACTGCAGCTTGGTGATTTTTTCTTTTTTATCTTCCTTCTCAATCGGCAAAATAAATTCTTTCTGGAATTGTCCTGCACTGCCAAGGTAGCCTCGATTCGTGAAGTCGAAGATCGACCACAACTCAGACAACCGGTTTTCCATCGGCGTCCCGGTCAGGGCGATATGGTGCTTGCCCTTCAGCTTCCTTACTGCGCGCGACTGCTTTGTATCGGCGTTCTTAATATTTTGCGCCTCATCAATCGCAATGCTGCTCCATTCAACGCTCTCAAGATCATCAAAATCAAGGTGCGTCAATCCGTAGGAAGTCAGCACTATATCCGATGCCATCGCTTCTTCGTTAAAAAGAGTACCCTTCAGGCGGTTCGGTCCGTAATGCAGATGGACGCGCAGGTCCGGGGCGAAGCGCTCGACTTCTTTTTGCCAGTTGCCAAGCACGGACGTAGGGCAGATGATCAACGACGGATGCCCGTCACCTTCCTGCTCTTTTACCGACAGGATATAAGAAATCAGCTGGATCGTCTTCCCGAGGCCCATATCATCGGCAAGCAAGGCGCCGAACCCATACTTCCGCAGGAACAGCAGCCAATTCATGCCGAGCTTCTGGTACGGGCGCAGCTCACCGTGCAAGCCCGCAGGCACCGGTGAATCCGGGATTTCCTTCGTTTCCGACAGCTGCTTCATCATCTGCTTCCAGTGGCGATTCAGCTCGATCTGGATTTTCGCGAACGCGCGCGGATCATCAAGTGCTTCGCCATCTTCTTCCTCATCGGAAAGCTCCTGCTGCAGAAGGTCACGGATGTGCAAGCCTTCTTTATCTGCTTTTTTCATCATTTCCTGGATCTGGCGGATAAAGCCATGGTCAAGCTTGATCCATCGGCCCTTCAGATAAACGAGCCGGCGCTTTTCATTCACAAGGCGCTGAAAGTCATCCTCGCTCAAGTCCACTCCGTTCATCGAGAAACGCCAGTCATAGTCGAGCATCGCGTTCAGGCCGACGAACGAACGGCGGTAGCCAGTCTGGCCCTTCAATCTTGCCTTCACCTTCAAGTTTGCGTTCTTGATCGCTTCCCACCAGGAAGGGAGGAGGATTTCAATGCCGAGCGCAATCAGCGTCTCGCTCGCCTCGGTTAAAAACATCCAGGCTTCATCCTCGGTGAGGGTCGACTTCAAACGGCCATCTTCCTCAATCCATGGAAAAATTGACGCCAGCCGCTTTTCTTCGTCTTCAACCTTATCACTGAAGTCATCCCAGCCGGCAGGGTAGCTCCCATAATCACGGGCTTCAATCATCATTGGCTCTTCTTTTCCGCGTAAAAATAAGCCCAGTTTCCAATCACCGAAATCATCCATCGGCTCCTCGAGGCGCATCCCGATCGAAAATGGCGCCGGATTTTCCTTGAGGCCAATCCACTCCAGCCAGCGATCCTCATCAAAATAAGCTGCCAACTGCGTGGCCGAAAGCTGCTTATTCCGCAGCACATCCAGCTTATCGCCAAGCAGGTATTTCATCGTCTCATTTTCATGGAAGTATGACTCCAAACTGTGATGGAACAACTCCGCTACGAACTCCCGCACCAGCAGCTTTTTGTCACCAATCACAAGTTCTTCCTCCCAGAACGGCTCATGGAATTCATCAAGCACGCTCTCTGGAAGCTTCCATCGGAAATCCTCGCCATCAAGCTGGGTAAAATCAGGATGCCACTCCTTCGCAAGGATCGCATCAAAAATCGCATGGGCCGTGGATAGACAGATATCGCCAACATCGTCCCATTCCCACTCAACAAGCCGGTTGAAGCTTTCCTCGCCGAACAGCGTCACGAGCTGCCACGCGCTAAGGGTCACTCCCTCAGAAACGCCCCACTTGTCAGACTCCACCATCGTTCCGTAATAACTCTCCTTATGACGGAAAAACAGCAGCTTCTTCCATTCAGCGGTCTTAAGCTCGAAGCCATCAAAATCCTCGGCTCTCAAAAAATAACGACCGCCCACAACCGGTACCACATCTATATGAATCTGCTTGATCTCAAGCATCAAAAAACACCTCCTTGGGACATGGGGACGGTTCAGTTGACCTTGCGCTTAAGAACAGTCCCCGATTTCCATCACTCTACCTCAATCAGCTTGCTCCGTGTCAGCTCTTCATGAAACGCCCTCAGTCTCTTCGTTTTCACGAGCAGCTTCGCGAAAAACTCTTCCCACTCGGGCACACGCTTCAGTTTTTTATAAACTGTCCGCAGTTTTTTCAGCAATCGTGCGGCCTGCTTGTAGCTGCTGCGGTTTTTCATGTCGATCAGGTCCCCGACCATTTGGTGGTACAAGGGGATTAAAACCTCAGGCGCCGCCTTTTGTAATTCTTTAAGGCGGTCGTTCGAAATCGAATTATATTCAAAGCCAAAGTACGATTGGAGCTCGCCCCATTGTTCGTACTGGCCTTTTTCAAACAAAGAATCTTCATATTCGTAAAAGCTGTACGGCATCGCCTGTGCCAGCGCTCGGTCATACAGTTCGCCGCGGCCAATCTCTCGGGTGTAAGCACCGACAAGCTTCAACGCATAGCGTGTGAATTTCTTGCAAGTGTAATACTCACCCAGGTGCTTCAGATAATTCCGCAGCTGCTGGACGAGGTAATCGATGAACGGTGCCATCCGGTTCCACTCGCGCTGTACACGGAAACCGTCCAGCCAGTAAAACATAAAAGGAAGGGAGCTAACAGGTAGAGCAGTGAATCGTTTCAGTGCCTCCCCGTCCTGCTTTGCTAAAACAAGCTGGTGAATCAAGGCGACTTCCTCAACCCGATCCCGTTTGCCATCGCCAAACGCTTCAAGCCTTGCTAACTCAGCCTCGCGCCACCCAGTGTTTTTAAAAAGCTTTTCCCACAGCAAGCGGTATAAATCAATCCGGTCATAGCCCCCAGTAGCGTCAGGCTCTGTCAATCTGACGGCATCATCCTTCAAGCGCTCCAGGAATGTATCAAACGAAAATGGCATCGTTCCGTAAGCGAGCCGCTCGATGTATTCCTCGGCGTCATGGAACAAATCCTCAAACAGCGGCCGGTAATACCGGTCCATCGTCGCCTCCTCGTCGTGGCCGGAATCAATAGCCAGATCGGTGAGCAAATTGAATGAATGGACCGACGCCGCAATCAGATAGAGGTTTTTCCATACAGATTCAAGCGGTGCGGAGACCTCCACGCGGCGAATATACGAGCGAAATAACCCGGGCACAACATAAGCACGCGGTTCGCCCTGGCCAAGGACGATTTCCTCGAAGTTTTCCCGGAAAGAGGCGGCCCAGCTGTCATAATCATGATCCGTCCGGTTGTTCTTTTTCACCAGATCCTTCGCGCGCTGCAGTCCCCATTTTTCGGCGTTCAGCTGTTCCTTTGCAGGCTTGCGCCAGGCTTCGACCCAGTAGGATACACTCGCGACATCGCTGTATGCCTGGAAAAACGCAGCCAGCCGATGCCGGCAAAATGAGTCGGCAGGGCAGGTGCAGCTGCTCTCCTCAGGATCGGAAACATTTATGTACACACGGACCGGTGTCACGTCCTGGACTGTTGCCCAGATCGATTTCACCATGTATTTCAGGTGGTGGACTGTCCCCTGGCGATAGAGCATCAGCCCTTTCTGTACAAGGCGGGCGTCCTCCTCGACCTCGGATTTAAGGATCGTATTCAGTTTTGCGGCAGCTTCTTTAAAAATCGGTGCCTGGTTATCAGGTATGACAGCCACAGCGATTCCCCCGTTCACGCAGCATCGTTCGTTCTTTTTCAAAATATATGGCATAATTCGACAAGTACATCGGACAAGCTTTGTTAAAATCAAAATAAGAAAAAAACATATTCTTCTATTATACCCAAAAAAGAGCCATTCGAGGAGTGGGGAAGTAAGATGAAACAAAATCATGGGACTAATCGTCCAACTTTCATAGAGGTATTGGTTAATATTTCAATAATGGAAATCATTCATATAAAATAGAAGGTAGACAAGCAACTACAATCTGGGGGCCTAGAAATGGAGAACAGAATAGAAGTAATCCGCGGACTTTTTAACTATAACTACTATACATATAAGCTAAGAGATACAGAACGGTTTCCGGGGATCTGGAAAAAAACGATCCTGTTCATCCTGCTGAGCGGATTGATTTTCGGGTTCAGCGCCTATTTTGGAGTGGATTCCGAATACTTATCAAAAAAACTGACCTCGATCCCAAGGGCAGAATATGAAATGAATAAAGCCCTGTTTCTTGCAGGGCAGATCATCCAGGGACTATTTTTCGGCGCTATCATGCTCTTCCTGCCGGCATTGTTTTTCTGGACGTTGACAGACCTGGAGTTCAAGAGATTGCTCACCATCCAACTGTTCGTTATGCCGATCTTGCTTCTGGAAAAATTATTGATTGTGCCGATGGCAATATATCTTGGGCTGACAAAAATATCTTCACCGTTTTCATTAGGTGTAATCGCTCAATACATAACAGGAAATGATTTCATCATCCAGTTCCTTGCCTACATATCAATCTTTAAAATCTGGGCTATTTTCATAGAATACAAGTATTTAAAAGCAATGACAGACAAAAATCCGAAGATCATCCTGCTGCTCGTGATCGTCATTCATCTTGTCATATGGCTTTTTGCGGCTCTCATTTCATTTGTTCGAATGGAAAATATCCTTTAAGGGAGGGGAATAACCATGAAAAAGAAGACGGTCATCCTGTTGTCCGCAGGAATTCTATTCGTATCAGGCAATCTCTATCTGGCACTCAAGGATGACGGCAAGGCGGTTCGCTCCTCCTATATCAATAACTGGGCGAAAATCGGGAAGGAGACGCTGACAGAAACCCTTCATGCAGAAGGTGTCGTCACTCCTGAGGAGGAGCATCATGTTTACTATGATCCCAATTCCAGCGAGTTTAAAAGCTTTCTTGTAAAAGAAGGCGACGAGGTGGATACCGGAACTCCGCTTTTTGAATATTCCTCTGATAACATCGACAAGGAGCTGGCAAGGCTCGAGGCAGAGAAAGACCAGCTGGAAACAGAGGCGACATTGCTTGATGAACAAATAAAGCAGCTTTCCTACCTGCAGACTGTTTCCGCCTCCACAACTGACAATAGTCTGCCTGTTGCCGGCAACGGAACAGCAGCCGATTCGTCAAACGATCTGATGGCAGTATCAATCGAGAAAGAAATCTATGACAAGGAACTGGAAAAAAGCCGTGTGGAAGCAGAAATCGACAAGTACGATGACCTGATCGATTCATACGACGGCAGCGACCAGCTTGAAATCAGCAGCGAAGTCGCTGGATCGGTGAAGAAAATCGATTACGAACTGAATAATCCAATCGTGACGATCATTTCAGACACGCCAAAGGTTGAAGGGACCTTTTCAGAAAGAGACCTGAAAAATGTCCAGGAAGGCATGGAAGTGTACGTAAAATCGGATATGCTCAAAGGTGCAATCGGCGGTACGCTCACTAAAATTGCGAAACATCCAGATTCTGATCCTTCGGTAAAAAAAGAAAGCCAATTTCCGTTTGAGATTCAACTTGAACTAGAAGAGGAAGAGATTGTACACGGCACACATGTCGATGTTTCAGTCGTCACCAACCAGGTGGTCAATGCGGCAGTCGTTCCACAACGTTCATTAGATAAAGGCAAGAAAAACAGTTATGTCTATATCCTGAATGAAGTAGGAAAAGTAGAAAAACGCAAAATCAAAAAGGGTCTAGAAGTCGGCGGAAAGACCGAGGTGAAAAAGGGAGCCAAACCAGGCGAACTCTTTGTCCGCGAACCGGAAAACGTCCAAAAAGCCGACAGCCCTTTCTTCAGTAAACTGAAACCAGGCTCACTGGCTAAAAAGACGTTCAAGGAAGAAGGAAAACGTAATCTGTTCAAACAAGTGATGGTTGGATTTTTTAAATAAGATAGAGGGAGTACTTAATTTTTTAAAAGCTAAGGCTCCCATCCCTGATTTAAGGAGAGTAAAATGTCAGTCAAAGAAGAGGATCTTTTCAAAATCAAAATGGCTGGTTATGGCCGCTTGAGACCGGACAGTGTTCCTGGCTTCTTTTGGGGTGCGATTGTATTTGGAGGAGTGGCTTGGATTGTCTCATTATTTGGAGTAATCAACGGTACCTATTTGGCGAGCTCTTTACTTCAAACCTCAGTGAAAGTCGCGACAGTGATTTTTGGAGCCCAGTTACTATTATCGATTTTATTTTCAATCACTCCTATTTCCTATGCGCTTCAAAAATTGCAGCTGATTTTTGCTACACTCGTAGCGTTCAAATTTTCGATTGATTATTACTTGTTCTTTTTTACGGTCGCTGATTTGGAGGATGCACCACAGTATATATTTAATACTGGTTTTCTCTTAATGGCAGGCGGGATTCTCTTATTAATCTTGATGACAGTCAGGGCCTTCAAAAGGGCTAAGCAAGGGGAACTAAGAAAAGAAGGCGAAGGCCTTTATAATTTTAAAGAAACGAAAAATTACCTGACAGGTGCAGGTGTGTTCGGGATTGTCATGATTGCAGGCTCTCTAGCCCGCTCCATATCCAACATGGAGGGAAGCATCGGAATGTTCTTCATTCTGTTCCTTTGCATCACAATACAATATTCCGTGGCCATTGCTTTGCCAGAATTCATTTTGCTGATATACGGCAAGTTTAAATTTAAACCCTTTATTGTTCCCCCTAGAAACCGCCAACGCAACAAAAAGAGGAAGGCAGCCCGTTTTTAATATAGCTTTTGTTAGGAGGAGAAATTCTGTTCAAGGTGATCAAAGAAGCCCTAAGTGAAATCAAAGAACTACATCATCAAGCAAAACAGACCAAGAATGCCGCAAGTAAAGGGAAATACATGTCCCTGGTGTACTTGAATGTTTTATTCCTGATTGTCTATGTCATCCCTATTTTGTTCTCCTTCGTCATTATAGCCGGCGTCTTCTTCTACGGTCCGATTGTCTTATTAGGACTGCTCTTTTCTATTCCATTTACCTTATTTGTCCTCTGGATAAGAACCAGAGTTTATCCCGTGATGAAAAGCAACCTTCTTAATGGAGAAAGTCTGTCTAAATAATGATGGATTGTGTTTTTTGTCGAACAAAAAACTGAAACGAGACAAGCTTCCATAACGACTAAGAGTGTGAATACTTTTGAGTTAGTGTGGGGGAATCAAGATGACAGGTGTTTCAAAGAGGTTTTTCATTGGCATGGCTATTTTTGCGGTCGCGGCCTTTGTATATGCAGGTACCGTACTGTTAACGTCTCAGGAAAAAATGGAGTTAAGAGCTGAAAGAAATGAAGCAGTAAAATAAATAGGCGAAAAACATGGAGCAGGAAATTTCCTGCTCCATGTTTTATTGCTTTATGACTGTGGTAAATACAAAGACATTGATTTAGTAGAATCTCTTAAACCCTTCAAAATGTTTAGCATAGTAGGTCTCACTCAAGCTGGAAATCATGACGCCGCCTGAAGTGCCAGCATGGATGAATTCGTTGTTCCCAAGATAGATTCCCATATGGGAGATGCCCTTCTTATAGGTGTTTTCAAAGAATACAAGATCTCCGGGCTGCGGCTCGTTCACATAGAAAGAGCGGTTGTAATATCCTTCTGATGAATAACGTCCCATCTGCTTTCCAGCTTTGTTGTAGGCGTAATAGATGAATCCACTGCAGTCAAATCCATCAGGTGTGCTTCCTGCCCAGAGATAAGGGACGCCCATGTATTCTTTGGCAATGGATATCACATTTGACTCAGCAGCTGAGGTTGGCTGTTGAACAGTTTGCTCGGTTGATACTTTGGCTTTAGATTCAGTCTGTTTGTTGACTTTCAGTTTCTGGCCAACAAAGATAAGATCGGAAGAAAGATTGTTAAGCTCCTTCAACTGCTTGACAGTCATATCATACCGGAAGGCAATTTTGCTTAATGTATCACCGGACTTAATAATGTAATCTGATTGTTCGGTCTTTGCCGGAGTATGTACAGGTGAAGCCGGTTTCACCGGTTCCTTCTTTGCTGTAACGGTCTGTACTGCTCCTTTCACAGCTGTTCCGTTGGAAACTTTCAGTTTTTGTCCAGGATAGATGAGGTGTCCCTTGATGTCATTCAAGCTCATCAGGTCAGCCAGCTTGATTTTGTGGCTGGCAGCAATCTTGCTAAGAGTGTCGCCGCTCTTTACGGTATACACTTCAGCCTTATTAACTGCAGCTTTTTGAGCGGCAGTTGGTTTAACCACTGTCGGAGCAGAGATTGTTGTTTTCTGGGCGAATGGAGGAACCGCCAGCTTCTGATTTGCATAAATTAAATCTGAAGACAGTTTATTTGTCTTTTTTAATTCTGAAACACTAGTTTTATATGTAGAAGCAATTCGGGATAAGGTATCCCCTTTTTTAACAGTATATGTATCGGCAGAGGCAATTCCGGCAAACGTCGTAGACAGAAGGGCAGCAGTCATAAGAGTAGCGGCTTGTTTCTTCATTTTTTCGACAGCACTCCAATTCTTGTAATATTTACTAGTATTTTATCATAGAAAAAGGTACAAATGGTACGAATTTCTGACAATTAATAGCAGGATGTTCCATAATTAACATTTTATTTTTGGAAATCTATTTACAATTTATATTAAGTTTAATAGAATGATGTCATTGTAGATCAATCGGGAGGCTTTAAAATGGACACTCAGGAGAAACCGACAGAATGGAATCAGGAGCTCTTTTTCGATGTAATGAAAAGGACTTTCGAAAAAGGAACGAATAGTGAGGAAATGACAATTCAAAAGCTGATGGACGATTTGATTATTGATCTAAAAACAATCACCGGATGAAAACTGGCTGCCTATGAGTTTGGCGCCAGTATTTTTTTGCACTTTTGCCCCATGTGCCACGGCTTTCTTATTCAGTATGAATTTGAGGGGGATAACTGATCATTGGGGAAAGGCAGGCAAATGAATCGACAGTCGTAGGGACCTAGTGAAACCAGAGAAGAAAATGTAGAAATATATATTAACAGAAATAGTTTGTGAATATTTAGAATAATATTGACTAGTCCTTAAGTCCTAAATTAATATAATAGGTAGATATATAATAATCAGGTGGACGGGATGAACTGTGAAAATTGAGAGTGTTGTATATAGCTTGAATAATTTTATGGAAAAACAGCAATATAGTTCTGCGAGGAGTATGATTCTTAAGGAATGGAATCGTATAACGGAGCCTTTAAACTTTAAGTTGCTAGGTGCTGAAGCCAAAGAGTTGGTAAAAGTTATTGCTAAAGAAAAGGAAGATGCTGATTTTATTCAATTGAGTGAAAAGGAAAAGCGTTTACTGAATTTGCTAAATGAAGCGGTCAGGGAAGTCAAACTCCCATATGCTAAGAAGCTTTTTTTTGAGCACAAAGAGTTGTATGAGCTCTCCTATGCACAAAGGTGGCTTACTTCTGATGCTCGGTTTATGTGTTATGCTTGGAGTAGGGGAATTTAATAGCATGAATAGGTTAAAGATGAAAAATGAAATGTGAAGGATGAAGCATATCGATGTTGCTTCATCCTTCTTTTCACTTATAATACCTGTCCTAGGAATGCCTTAGTAAGTTCATGTTTTGGATTGCCAAATAATTCGCTAGGTACATCCTACTCAACAGTATACCCGCCATCCATAAAGATGATGTGATCGCCGAATTTACGGGTAAATCTCATTTCATGAGTTACGACCACCATCGTCATGACTTCTTAGGCGAGATCTTTCATAACCTTGAGGACTTCTCTGGCATCTCGGGTTCGATGGCGGAGGTAGGTTCATCGAACAGCATGACCTTTGGTTCTATGGCAAGTGTCCTGGCAATGGCAACACGCTGCTTTTGTCCGCCAGATAATTCTCAGGGATAGTCTTCTAGAATTATAAGAATATCAGATAACCAGACACGAAAGACAGGAGCTAATGGAAAAAGCAATATTAAAAAGACACCAAGCATATCCAACAAGCATGAAAATCCCGTGATAAACCTGAAACCCAAAAAGTTGATCCATTTACTCTCCTTAACAGAGTGAAAATCGGGAATTCTTCAAACCTATGCATGGGTAAGTAAACTTTCATCAGACAAACTCCGTCATCGGGATATTTGTCAGGCAGATGCAGCCCCCTTATAATTATTCTTCTAATACAGATAATCTTGCGCCCCAAGAAAGAGGTTCTGGGAGGTACATGGTCACAATATGCATAGATAGAATTGAGACGGTTATTGTTTTGCCATTGGAAACCGGAATTAATGTAAACAATAGTGGGTAGATTGATTTTTTGCAAAGTAATGCCAGAGCTAACGGTCAATCATGTTTTCTCAAGAATTGTACTAGTTAAATATAAAACAGGTATAGTAAAATAAAATTATTCTTTGTACATATATTTTAGGAGGCAATAATGAGTGAATTAAATGTTAATCCGAATCCTGGGTTCTTTACAAGGCTGAATGCGGCGATGCCTAAGTTAAGGGATTCAGAAAAAAAGATTGTTGAGTTTATCCAGAATAACCAGGAAGAAATCATCCATCTCTCGATTACGGAAGTATCAGAGCGTAGTGAAACAAGCGAATCTTCTGTTGTTCGGTTATGTAAGCGCTTAGGTTATAAGGGATTCCAAGATATGAAAATCCACCTGGCAAAGGAAGTAATCGAACCTGTTAAGCAAATACATGAAGTGATAGAAAAAGATGATACGGTCAGGATGATTAAAAGAAAGGTATTCCAATCAAATATTCAGGCATTATATGATTCAGTTGAGGTTTGCAGCGATGAGCAGCTTGAAAAAGCAGTGGAGGCCATTAAAGAAGCCGGTACAATTGAGTTTTACGGTTCGGGCGGATCAGGGACAGTTGCGTTGGATGCCCAGCACAAATTGCTTAAACTGGGAATCAAGTCTTATGCGTATAATGATTCAATTCTTCAGGCTATGTCTGCCAGCGTTTTATCAAAAAATGATGTAGTAATCGGCATTTCACATACCGGGTCAAGCACAGATGTACTTAATGCGATGAAAATCGCAAAAGAGGCTGGGGCAACACTAATCTGTATCACAAATTCATCAAAATCCCCAATCACGACAATATCGGATATAGTTTTACAAACGGCATCTAATGAGACCATGTTCCGTACGGATGCGATTGCTTCAAGGATTGCTCAGTTGACCATCATTGATATTTTAGTTGCATCTGTAGCAAACGAAAAGTATGAATACTATTATCAGAACCTGCAAAAAACGAGGAAATCTACGATAGATAAAAAAATGTAATTTTTCCAGTATAATATTTTGAAAATTTAATTCATTTTTTTTAATTTTTTCTTGAAGGAAATTACCACCGTGTGCTATGATTTATTCAGAACAAAGAATTTTCTGAAAAATCAGGATGTGGTAATTTCTTTCTTTTTTTATAAAAAGAAAGCGTTATCAATCCTAAAACCAGGGGGGTAAATATGAAAAAGCTTGTATCTTTATTATTGGTTCTTGTTTTAGCGGTAGGTTTGGCAGCTTGCGGCAGCAGCAGTTCGGGAGGGGAAACTGCGGCAGGGGAAAAAATCACACTAAAAATTTCAACACCCGATCCAGATAATGCGTCAGTATCGGTGGCGGCAAAAGAACTGGCGAAAGTGATTGGTGAAAAAAGCAATGGGGAGATTGAAGTAACGGTACATCCTAATGGTACCTTGTATGGAGGAGATCCATCTGCAGCCGTTAAACAGCTCGGTGCAGGCGGGTTAGACATGCTGGTGCTTTCAACTTCACTTTATGCAAATTTCGATTCAAGATTCAGTGCTATCAGTATTCCTTACCTGTTTGATGATAAAGAACAATTCCTGTCATTCCTGAACGGGGATCTCGGTACAGAACTGCTTGATTCTGTGTCAGAGCTCGACATTAAAGGACTTGGATATTGGACGAGGGACTTTAGACAGATAACAAACTCAAAGCGTCCTATTACCAAGCCGGAAGACTTAAAGGGAATTAAATTGCGTGTTCCAAATAATCCTTTATGGGTAGAATTTTTCAAAGGTGCCGGAACCGTTACAACACCTATGGACTTTAGCGAAGTATATAATGCTCTTCAGTTAAAAACGATTGATGGCCAGGAAAATCCGCTGGGAGTTATCACAGCATCAAAAATGTACGAGGTACAGAAATACCTGACAATTTCAAATCATATGGCCGATGGCTGGCTTGTCGGAATGAATCAAGCTAAATTTGATAAATTAACAGATGAACAGAAAAAGATTATTTCAGACTCTGTTAAAGAAATCCAAGGCTGGTCTTTAGACTATGACAATAAGGAAGCAGAAACTGCGATCAAGCTTATGGAAGACGAAGGTGTAGAAGTTAATGAACTTACAAGCGAACAGCAACAGCAATTCATAGAGCTTTCAAAACAGGCATACCCAACATTCAAAGAATTAGTAAAAGACGATCAGTTCTTCTCCGATATTCTTGAGTTTGTAGGTAAAAGCGAATAAACCTGTTGATAGCCGTGACCAATAATTCATGCAAAGGGGATCCATGATGGTCAAACAAGAAAGGAATAAAACCTCGATTATATTTGCAGGTTTTAATAGATTTACGGATGTATTAGCAGGAATTACCTCAGTAGCGATATTTATCGTAGTCGTATGGCAGGTTTTCGGCAGGCTGCTGGGGGTTCCTGCCCCTTGGACAGAAGAAGTGACTCGCTTTATCTTTATATGGATGGTTTTCCTGGGAGTGGGTCTAGGCTTTCGCAAAGCGGAATCTGCCCGCGTGACGATCCTGTTGGAGTATGGACCCAAGTTTCTCCGAAAAGGAGCCATTTGGCTATATAGCCTTGCTTCTATTGGTTTCTTCTTGTTCATGATTGTTTATGGTGTCGAACTGATGTCGCAACAAATCAATACACACGAAAAAAGTGCGGCACTCTTGCTGCCTATGTGGCTCATTGGGTTAAGCATTCCGGCATCAGCGGTTATAGGAATAGTGAATATTATCCAGTCGTTGCTTTATAATCGTGAAATTATAGGGAAGGGGTGAAGTAATTGTCTATATTCTTGTTAGTTCTGTTTTTCTTGCTAATTTTATTAGGCATTCCGATTGCTTCATCTCTAGGAATTTCTGTCGTAGCCGCAGTACTTTTTTTTACGGATGTTCCACTTAGCGTTGTGATTCAATCCATGTTCAGTTCGATGAATAGCTTCATTATGGTCGCCGTCCCGTTGTTCATTTTAGCAGGAATCATAATGGAGGAGGGCGGAGTCGCCGATAAGATCTTTGATTTTGCACAAAGTATGGTTGGATGGATGAAGGGTGGCTTGGGACATGTAAATGTTATCGCCAGCTTGATTTTTGCTGGGATGGCAGGGTCATCAGTGGCGGATATCGCAAGTACTGGCCGCATGCAAATTAATGCGATGACAAAAAATGGCTATCCACTTCCATATGCAGCAGCTCTCACCTTGATTACATCTATGCTCGCAACGATCATTCCACCAAGTATTTTAATGATTGTCGCAGCTTCCACTGCAGGAGTTTCCATAAGTGCAGCGTTACTCGGGGGGCTGATACCCGGTATATTGATCTCTATTATCTTTATGATCTTTAATTATTACTACAGTAAGAAATACAATTACGGACATCAGGAGAAATTTAATTGGGATAAACTTGGACGCGATTTTATACGTGCTTTTCCAGCATTGATGGCTCCGGTCATTCTGCTTGGCGGAATCCTAAGCGGTTACTTTACTCCTACGGAGGCCGCTGCGATCTGTGTCCTTTACACTTTGATTGTAGCTGTTTTTATCTACCGTAAGTTATCGTTCAAACAATTGCCGAGCATTCTTTATAGAACAGCCAATACAACTGGAACAATCTTGTTTATAGCAGTAACGGCCAAGGCAGCCAGCTGGGTGTTCGAATATGACGGACTTCCGACAAGGATAGCCACATTCATAAGTGGCGTAAGCAGCAGCCCGCTCGTGATCATGCTGGTACTGTTCGTATTCCTGCTGATTGTAGGAATGTTCATGGATGCGACAGCGGCCATTTTCATCCTTGTGCCAATATTGATGCCCGCAGTAATAACGGTTGGAATAGATCCAGTATTTTTCGTCATCTTCCTGGTAGTTGCTTTATCTTTCGGTTTAGTAACACCACCGGTTGGTGTATGTCTATATGCTACATGCAATATCACAGGACTAAGCCTAGAAAAGCTAAGCAGAGCATCCCTGCCATGGTTTGGAGTTACTATTGCAGCATTGTTGATCTTTATATTCATTCCAGAGTTTATTACCATGCCAATATCTTGGTTTGATCTATAAAAATAAGGAAGAAATATTCTTCCTTGTTTCTAGAAATATTCGTGAAGGAAATTACCACCGTAATCTAGAATTATTATTAGTGATAAAGGAAATGGAGTGAAACACATGAAAGCTGCAGTATTTCATGGACCAAATGAGTTGAGATTAGAGGAAGTGAAAAAACCAGTAATCGGGGAAGAGGAGGTGCTGGTTAAAGTAAATGTGAGTGCTGTTTGTGGCACGGATGTGAGGATCTTTGAGGGCAAAAAGACCAAGGGAGTCAGGACGCCTTCCATTATTGGCCATGAACTTGTAGGAACGATTGATGAGGTTGGGGAAAAAGTTACAGGGTTCTTCGAGGGCGATAGAGTTGGAATCATGCCGGTAATTCCTTGCCGTAAATGCCATTACTGTATGAATGGACAGGAGAATGTCTGCGAAAACAGGACAGCAATCGGCTATGAATTTGATGGAGGATTTGCTGAATATGTAAAAATTCCTGGCACAGCCATTCAGGCTGGCAACCTTGTTAAATTACCAGACAACGTTTCTTTTGAACAGGCCGTAGTTGCGGAACCACTCGCCTGCTGTCTGAATGGGCAGAAAAAAACGAATGTCAAAATGGGTGATGTCGTTGTCGTAACTGGCGGTGGTCCGATTGGATTAATGCATGTACAGCTTGCAAAAATAGCTGGAGCAAAGAAAGTTATTTTAAGTGAGCCTATTGACCATAGAAGGGAGAAAGCACTGGAAGCGGGTGCCGACCTGGCAGTAAACCCGATGGAAGAGTCTCTTCACGACATTATCCTAAGTGAAACAGATGGATTGGGAGCAGATGTAGTGATTATGGCAATCGGCGTACCTTCTCTGGTTAACTCCAGCGCAAGCCTGCTGAAAAAAGGTGGCACTTTAAACTTATTCGCTGGTTTTACAAAGGGAGTACTATCCGAAATTGATCCGAACATCATTCATTATAACGAGATTAATGTCAATGGAACTTCAGCCCTAACTCGTGCGAATTATCATCAATCATTAGCACTTATCGCTTCTGGCCAAATAAATACAGAAGTACTAACTACTACTGGCTATACGCTCGATAACATTGAACAGGCAATCAATGATGTCCGGAATGGAACAGGTATGAAGTCTGTCATTACAATCTAAAAACTAATTAAGAGGAGTGTTCATTATGTCATTATTAGGAAAAGAAATTCGATTAAGCCGTTTATTAAACCAGAAGTCTGGTAAACTACTTGCTGTTGCTGTGGACCAGGCTATGGCTAGAGGGATTTTTGAAGAACTAATGCCGATTGAACGAAAGGTCAGTGAAATAGTAGCAGGAGGTCCAGATTCAATCACCATGCATAAAGGTATTGCGGATACATGCTTCCGACAGCATGCAGGGAAAGCGGGTTTCATCTTGAAGTGCTCCACTTTCTCGCCTTGGCAGCCTAATTATGATGCATGGGTAACTGAAGTAGAGGAGGCTATCCTGTTAGGTGCTGATGCGGTTTCGATGGGATGCATCATAGGTGGAGATGATCAGCCTGAACAACTTCGCAATCTCGGGTTGTTCGCAGGAAAAGCCGCTTCATATGGAATTCCGACGGTCGCTCATATCTATCCAAGAGGGAACCAAATCCCAGATGATGAAAAGAATCATTGGAAGCATGTTGCCTATGCTGTCCGTGCCGGTGCTGAATTAGGGATTGATATTGTTAAGACAAAATATACCGGAGATCCGGATACTTTCCATAAAGTTGTGTCATCTACTCCGGCAAAAGTTGTCGTGGCAGGAGGAGATAACGGCAATAATATCGAAGGTTACTTCCAGATGGTATACGACGTGATTGACGCTGGAGGAACTGGTATCACTTTTGGAAGAATTGTATGGAATAATCCTAACCCAACGGCTGTTGTTAAATCTTTTAAACATATTATTCACGAAAAAGGAACTGTCAGAGAAGCAGTTGAGTTATATAATGAATTAATGAACGAGCCAGTAAATAACAGATAAGGTGATAAAGATGTCTCACGTTATTGGAATCGATATTGGTACTAGCGGAATTAAAGTTGCTGCCATGAATAAAGAAGGGGAATGGGGCCACTTAGAGTTTGAGCCGTACTCCCTTCTTTTCCCCCGGAATGGGTGGGTAGAGGTAGATGTCAATAAGCTTTGGGCCATCACAAAGAAATTATTGTTGAAGGTTTGGAATGAAGTTATGAAAGCAGGGAGTGTTGATGCTATATCACTCTCTTCTTTTTGTAACTCTTCCGTTTTTATGGATCAGGAGGGTGAAGCATTATACCCTGGGATCATGTATTTGGACCAGAGAAGTAAAAATGAAGCTGCATGGATTAAAGAAACGGCAGGGGAAGACTTCCTCTTCAATATTACCGGTAACCGTTTGGAACCAGGCATGTATACGGCGACCACTCATCTATGGTTTAAAAAACATGAACCTGAGCTGTACGACCGGACCTACAAGTGGGGATCATTATCCACATTTATTCTTCATAAATTGACAGGCGAGTTTTTTATGGATTGGACACATGCATCTTTTTCGGGGCTGTTTGATATTCAATCATATAGATGGTCAAAAGAGATTTGTGGAAAAATTGGTATAGATATGGATACACTGCCTGCTGTTTGTGATCCGAGTCAGGTGATAGGTGAGTTTACGTGTCCGGAACTTCAGGTGCAAGTAGTTCCTGTCGCAGCAGGTGGAGCGGATACGGCATGCTCTGCCCTGGCGCTCGGAATTCAAGCAAATGAAATGTTCGAATCAGTTGGAACATCGAATGTTTTGACTGTTTGTACAGATAATCCCTCTGTTTTAGATAACCGATTTCTTAATAGATGCCATATCATCAAAGGGAAATGGCTTTCACATGGAGCGATGTCTTTCCCTGGAGCATCCATTCAGTGGTTTTATGAACAGTTTTTAAAACAGGAGGGTTATTCAAAATTTGCTTTAGAGGAGCTGGCAGATGAATCTCCCATTGGTTCCAACGGGCTCTTTTTTTTACCTTATATGCAAGGTGAGCGTTCTCCCATCTGGAATCCGGATGCAAGGGGGAGCTTTGTTGGCCTGAATCTGAATTCAACAAAAGCGGATATGTACCGCTCCATCCTGGAGGGTTGTTCTTTTGGTTTAAAGCAAATATATGAAATTATTAATGAGAAATATAAGATGCCAAAAGCAGCTATCCAATCAATTGGAGGCGGTTCCAAAAATAGAGCCTGGGCGCAGATGAAGGCAAATATTTTGGATAATCCATTTGAGATAAAGGATATATCTGAAACTGCTGCACTGGGGGCATGTTTGATTGCAGGCAAGGCAGCAGGCTACTTTACAACATATGAAGAAGCTAGGGGTATCATTCGGAACGAGACCTTTGTACGGATTGAACCTCAGCACGGACAATTAGCTGTTTATCAGAAATATTATGAAGTATATTGCGAACTTTACCCTGCTTTAAAATCATTTTTTTCGATGAGCAGTAGACTAAATCAAAGCCGTGAGGAGGTAAAGTGTTGACAGCCAGTATTTATGTAACTAGAAAACTGCCAGATCCAATCATTCAAAAACTATCAGCGCATTTTCATGTGAAAATGTGGGAGGAAGAAGATGCTGTAGTTCCCCGCGAGGTTTTGTCAAAAGAAATAGAAGAGGCTGACGGACTTTTATGCCTTTTGACCGATCAGATTGATCGGGAAGTGATCAGCAAGGCTAAAAACTTAAAAGTCATCAGCAATCTAGCAGTAGGATACAACAATATCGATATCGATGCAGCTTCGCAAAAAGGGATTGTTGTCACTAATACACCAGGTGTATTAACAGAGACGACAGCAGACTTAACATTTGCACTCTTAATGACGGCGGCAAGAAGGGTTACAGAGGCTTCGGATTTCTTAAGAAGCGGGCAATGGGGTGCGTGGTCACCGATGCAGTTAACTGGCCAAGACATATATGGAGCTACAATTGGTATAATTGGTTTGGGGAGAATTGCTGAAGCTTTAGTCAGACGGGCAAAAGGATTTGACATGAGAGTGTTGTACCATAACCGAACTCGTAAACTTGATAAGGAAAAGGAGCTCGACATAGAGTATGCAGACTTACAATCGCTGTTAAAGGAATCTGACTTTGTTTGTATCTTAGTTCCATATCATCCTGAACTTCATCACATGATCGGGAAAAATGAATTTGCCTTAATGAAAAAAGAGGCAATTTTGGTTAACACCGCAAGAGGCGGCCTGGTTGATGAAGCAGCTTTATTTGATGCATTGAAGCAAAATCAGATCTTGGCAGCTGGCTTGGATGTTTTTGAGGAAGAACCGGTACCTCTTGATCACCCTCTTCTTACTCTGCCGAATGTTGTCACCTTGCCGCACATTGGTAGCGCTTCCGTCAATACTAGATTAAAAATGGCCAGCCTGGCTGCTGAAAATGTCACGAATGTTTTACACGGTAAAGAGCCTATCACCCCAGTGAATAAAAAAGAGAAAAGTTCAATATAAACAAAACAGCATGGAGGATTGACAAGTGGTATATAGTCTAAATGAAAAATGTAAAGTTTTTACTTTGAATTCAAATCCAAAGCTTGCTTATGAGATTGTTAATCAGTTAGGAGGCGTGATGGGAAAAAGCTCTGTCGCGCAATTTAGCGATGGAGAAACTCAAATTAACATTGAAGAAAGTGTCCGGGGCTGTGAAGTATATCTAGTCCAGTCCACTTCACAACCAGGGAACGAGCATGTCATGGAGTTATTGATCATGATCGACGCTTTAAAGAGAGCTTCCGCTAAAACCATCAATGTTGTGGTTCCTTACTATGGGTATGCTCGCCAGGATCGAAAAGCCCGGTCGCGTGAACCGATCACCGCGAAATTGATTGCAAATCTCTTGGAAAAAGCCGGAGCAAACAGAATTATCACCATGGATTTGCACGCTCCGCAAATTCAAGGTTTCTTTGATATACCAGTTGATCAATTGTTAGGTGTGCCGATTCTATCAAATTATTTTCAGCAAAAGGGATTAGAGGATGTAGTAGTAGTAGCTCCTGATAACGGCGGAGTCGTCAGAGCCAGAAAAATGGCAAGCTTTTTAAATGCTCCGATCGCTTTTATTGATAAGCGCCGTCCGCAGCCTAATGTAGCCGAGGTTATGAACATCGTTGGAGATATAAAAGGCAAGAATGCCATCATAATCGATGATTTGATTGATACAGCAGGCACGATCACTCTAGCAGCAAACGCCTTAGTAGAAAAAGGGGCAAAAGCAGTCTATGCATGCTGTACGCATCCCGTCCTTTCGGGTCCAGCGATAACCCGAATCCAGGAATCCGCCATTACTGAGCTAGTTATAACAAACACAATTGAATTACCTGAGGAAAAACAACTTGAAAAAATTACAACCCTATCGGTAGCCCCACTCCTTGCTGAAGCCATTCATCGGATTCATAAAGAGCTTCCGGTGAGCAGTTTATTTGAATGAGAAATTTAAAAGATTTAAGGGAAAGTTAGGTGATTGCAGCTCTTTCTTTTAGGAATCCTAATGCGAGCTGAAAACTACTAATTGTTTACTGGATAACGGGACAGTTGTCGTTAGCCATTTGGAGAGACAAAGAGAAGGTTCTGAGGGTCGAAAAAAAGCTGCCTTTCTATCATTTAATAGGAAGGTTTGCCTTTTTTAAAAAACTTGTTAATCTATCGGCGCATGAGACCCAACCCACATGTCGCAATCAAAATAAAAACCTGAGAAACCCAGGTTACTTTTCATCATATCCTATTAAGGATACTTCATATTTGTCTTCAGCAAAATTCACCATCGCATGAATCCTGTTATCCTCATTTCCCTTCTGATATCCAATAAGAAAAATCTCCGTACCATTAGTACGTGTTGTGAATTCATGCTCATTAATTACGACGTCCCATCCTTTTTGCTCTTTGAAATATTGGACTGCCGATTCAGTAGCTTCCTTTACGACCTTCTCTTTTTCTTCCTTAGACATAGCCTTACACCCCTGCAAAATTAATACTGCCAAAAATAATAACAGACCTTTTCTTAACATAACCTCCATCCTCCTACCACTTTGGACCAGAATTAAATCCAGCCTTTATGAGTGAATCTATCCTTTTTCTTGTCTGGATTATATTATAACGCTTGTATTCCAAACGATATATCCCTTTGGAGAGTACTAGAAATGTCTTTTTACTCTATTTATCGCTTTGCCTGTCTTCTTCGTCATCGATAACCTTCGCATTTTTGGGTGTTTTATAAATTTATTTATTTTTTTTAACCTACCGGAGATAATGAAGAAAGTTCTTTGTTCTATTCGGAAGCTGAAATAAGGAATACTGAACTCTAGACTTTTCCCTTTGTCACAATTATTAATAATAATAACTTAGATTCCTTTTGATCATCAATCTATCCAAATAATTTAGGATTTTTTATATTGCCAATAATTAGTCAGTGTTGTATTATTATGAATAATCAGATATTTAAATTAGACAGGTTATTGTCTAAGGGAAGAGATGAGGAGAATCCCTGTGACCAATAAATTGCATGACACTTATTTGTGATGCAGTTTATTGTTCATGGGTTTTTTTATGAAAAAAAAGATAGTAAGGGGAGGAAATGGCATGAAAGTCAAGCTATTATCATTGATCTTTGTTTTGTTGGTTGGCATTGCTGGATGCAGCAGCAATGATGCTGGAACGAAAGAAAAGACTGAAATTGATTTCTGGTTCCCGGTTGCCGTTGGTGGGGATGTAGCAAAAATCGTGGATAAAATTGTAGCAGACTTTGAAAAAGAGAACCCCGACATCAAGGTTAATGCAAAATATGGTGGCAGTTATGCTGAAACAATGACACAGGTGATGGCTTCGTCGCAGGGAGGAAATCCTCCTGAACTGGCTGTCTTGTTCTCAATCGATCTTTTCACCTTGCTTGAAAATGACTTGATCGAAGAAGTGACCCCATTGTTTGATAAAGAGTATTTAGATGATTTTTACGATGGATTTATGGCCAACTCTTCAATTGGTGATAAGGTGTACAGCTTGCCATTCCAGCGCAGTACGATTGTCCTTTATTACAACAAGGATGCATTCAAAGAGGCCGGATTGGATCCGGAAGCTCCACCGGAAAACTGGGATCAGCTGGTTGAATACGGTAAGAAGCTGACGAAAAATGGCGGCAAGGACCAGTGGGGACTTGAAATTCCGAGTACTGGCTATCAGTACTGGATGTTCCAGGCTTTAGCGCTTCAGACGGAAGACAACATCATGTCTGAAGATGGAAAGGAAGTTTATTTCAACAAGCCTTACGCGAAAGAAGCAATGGAGTACTGGCTGTCCCTTGGGAAAGAGCATAAGATCATGCCTGAGGGTGTGATTGAATGGGCGACCGTTCCTTCTGACTTCCTGAGTGGAAAAACAGCTATGATGTACCATACGACAGGGAACCTGACCAATGTTAAGAACAATGCGAACTTTGATTTCGGAGTATCTTTCCTGCCGGCGAACAATCAATATGGTTCTCCGACTGGCGGAGGAAACATCTACTTATTCAAGGATCTTCCAAAAGCCAACAAGGAAGCTGCAATCAAGTTCATGAAGTTCCTTACAGAACCTGAGCGTGTCGCACAGTGGTCAATCGATACAGGATATGTAGCCACTAGAGAATCTGCTTATGAAACTGATTTGCTGAAGAAATATGTTGAGGAATTCCCGCCTGCACTTGTTGCTCGTGAGCAATTGGAATATGCAGATAGTGAGTTGGCTACCTACCAAAATGGTGAAGTACAGAAAATCTTCAATGACCATATTCAATCAATCTTGACTGGTCAAAGTTCAGTTGACGAAGGATTGGAAAAAGCGCAGGAGAAAGCAGACGAAGTGCTGAAACCTTTTCAGTAATACAGATGCAGCAGTGGACTGAATGGAGCAGAGCTCAAGTGGACATTTTGCTGACTTGGGCTCTCTTTATTCACCAGAAAGGTGGGCTGATTTAATGGATTCGAAGCGGAAAAAATTTAGTTCCGGAATGAGGCACAATCTGTTTGCCTACGGATTACTATTTCCTTCTTTCATATTTTTAACCTTGTTTACGTTTTACCCAACACTCAAGTCGTTCCAGTTAAGCTTCTATAGCGGGCCGATGACGCGGTTGCAGTTTTCGGGACTGGATCAGTATAAAGAAGTTTTCAGTGATGAGATTTTCAGGAAGGTAATCCTGAATAATGTCATTTTCATGATTGGAACTGTTCCGACGAGTTTGTTCCTGGCGATGTATCTTGCCATTTGGTTGAATAAAAAAATGGCTGGAAGTTCCTTGTTAAGAACAGCATTTTTTTACCCAACGATTGTTCCGTTGATTGCCGTAGCGAATATTTGGCTCTTCATTTACACCCCTCAGTACGGGCTGCTCGATAACTTCCTGCATTTGTTTGGTGCTGGCGATACAAGCTGGTTGGGTAATCCCAATACAGTAATGATTGCGATGATTATCATGATCATATGGAAGGATGCCGGTTTCTATATGATATTTTATTTAGCTGGTTTGCAAAATTTGCCGAGAGATGTCTATGAAGCCGCCGAAATTGAGGGAGCGAAACCGCTCCAGATGTTCCGGCATATTACGTTCCCGCTGTTGATGCCGACGACGCTGTTCGTCATGATTGTGGCAATTACTAATTCATTCAAGAACGTTGACCATTTATACATCATGACCAAGGGCGGACCAGATAATGCCAGCAATCTATTGCTCTATCATATTTATGAAGCGGCCTTTACGAACTGGGATCTTGGAAAAGCAGCCGTTCTGACCGTCATTCTGATTGTCATCATGCTTGGGATCACAGCCTTCAACTATCTGTACCTTGACCGGAAAATCCATTATTAAGGAGGGGAAGAATACGTGAAAAAGTTGAACTATGGCATCATTATCATTTTAGGGATCATTTCGTTTATCCCGCTGCTTTGGGTTTTCATTACTTCTTTCTCTCCTGGGAATCAAGTAATCAATGGTGGTTTTCCCTTCTGGGTATCCAATCCGACTGTTGAAAACTATGTGCAAGCATGGGAGACTGCGCCATTTCTACAATATTACTTTAATACATTCGTGATTGTCTTCGGAGTCCTGATTGTCCAGTTAATCACGATTACACTTGCGGCTTATGCCTTTGCACGGCTGAACTTCAAGGGGAAGAATGTTCTGTTCATCCTGTTTTTGCTTCAGTTGATGATTCAGCCTGAAATCCTCCTGTTTCCAAACTACCAGGTTATTAGCCAGATGGGACTCGTCAATACGAAGCTGGCTGTCATGATGCCGTATTGGGCATCAGCATTCGGGGTATTCCTGATGCGACAAACTTTCAAGCAAGTCCCATTTGACCTCGATGAAGCATCGAGAATAGATGGCTGTAAATGGTATCAGACTCTCTGGCATGTCTACATTCCGTCAGCCAAACCGACATATATTGCATTTGCACTCGTTTCCGTCAGTCACCATTGGAGCAACTTCATGTGGCCTTTGATCATCACGGATTCTGTCGAGTCCCGGCCTTTGACCGTCGGACTTGCGTTGTTTGCCCAATCCTATGAAACGGGAGCGCAGTGGGGAATGGTCGCAGCCGGTACGGTAATGGTCATCATGCCTTTAGTGGTCGCCTTCTTCATTTTCCAAAAACAATTCGTATCAAGCTTCATGCATTCAGGAATCAAATAGGTGGTGATATGGTGGATATTCATTTTTTAGGAACGGGAAGTGCCTATCCCGGTTCGCAACGTGATAATACTTCAATTTGCTTTTCGAATGACGGATATCATGTCCTGGTCGATGTAAGCGGCAATCCCTGCAGGAAACTGAAGCAGCTGCAAGTGGATTTAGGTGAGCTTGATGCAGTAGTGTTCACCCATTTCCATATCGATCATATCTATGGATTGCCATCCTTGCTGTGGGGAATGTGGCTTGAAGACAGGAAAAAGCCATTGCGGATTCTTTGCGATTACCGCAATGAGAAAAAACTTCAGGAATGGTTGTCGACAATGGAAGCTGACAAGTGGCCGATTGCATTTCCCATTGAGGTTGAAACATTTGATGGAGATCAAGAAGAGCAGCTGTTATCAGTCGGTGGCATGAGTTTTTCCTGCTTCAAGGCGCTTCACTCTGTACCTACTGTTGGGCTGGAAGTGCAATGTGCTGATCGAGTAGTCGTTTATTCGAGCGATACGGAAATCAACGAACGAATCGGACAATACGACCATATCGATTTGTTAATCCATGAAGCAACATCAGCCAGTAAAGTAGCCGGAAACCATAGCAGCCTCGTTGAAGTTGTCGAGAAGTATGATATGGAAAAAATCGACGAGATCGTATTAGTCCATTTATCTGACAAAGAACCATACGATGAAGAGGTAGCTAAGCTAGGATTATCGAAGGTTGTCATCGGCGAAGACCTGATGACCAAACGAGTATAAGTGAATACAAACAAGGATAGAGATGAGGAGATTCCTTGGGCATGACGTCACCCAATTGTGAAATTGGATAAATCGTCATGCTCAGGGAATTTTTTATTGGATGGGGGAGACCGATGAGAGATCTGAAAGGATATATTTTTGACTTGGATGGTACCGTATATCTTGGCAAGCAATTGATTGAAGGAGCGGATATCGTGATCAACTCCCTTCTCGATCATGGAAAGAAAGTGTTATTCCTGACAAATAAGACAATCGAGTCCCGTCAGCGTTATGTCGAAAAGCTGCGGAGTTTTAATATCAATGCAAGCCTCGAGAACATTTTGAACCCAACGGTTACTTTAATTGATTACTTACGGGAACACCATCCTGATGCCACATTATATGTGATTGGCGAGCAGCCAATTAAGGATGAACTGACACTTGCGGGGTTTCGAGAAGGAATGGCACCATCAGAGGTCGATGTGGTTGTGCTGTCATGGGATCGCGATTTTCACTATGATCATTTGAATTTTGCTTACCAGGCGGTGAAGCTTGGCGCAAAAATGATTGCCACTAATCCTGACAGAACCTGCCCAGTGGAAGTTGGCGATGTTCCTGACTGTGCCGGGATGATCGGCGCTGTAGAAGCAGTTGCCGGGAAAAAGATTGATGTACAGATTGGAAAGCCGTCCGTTCTGACGATTGAAGCAGCATTAAAAATACTGCAGCTTAAACCGGATGAATGTGTGATGATCGGCGACCGCCTCGAAACGGATATCCGGATGGGCATCGAAGCAGGAATGAAGACAGCACTTGTGCTTAGCGGTATAACGACAGAGGATGATTTGAGGAGTTCAGCCTGGAAGCCGGACTATGTTTTACCATCGGTGAGTGGATTGTTAGCGGCAAAAAGGGCAGGGGGCTGACCTCATGGTCCAATAGGCAAAAAAGGAAGCGGTGATAGGACCCGCTTCCTTTTTCGTTTTATAGGAAATTATAAAACCTATTAGGGGTGGATAACTACTGTGGATGTCTGAATCCAGCTCCAGCGCCTAGCCAGTTTTCGTCTCTGCAAGTGCTTCCTCGAGTATCTTGCGAAAAGCGTTAGCTTTGAGCAACTCGAGTGGCTTCGGTCCGCCCAATGAAGTCAAAGAACGACTTCACCGGTCAGCCCTCCAGCGCTTGTCGGGGCTGAACGAGGCACTTGCGCTTTTTGTTCTGCTATTGAATTCCTTTATCGTCCTTCATCAATTTCTTCATATCGATTTTAAGCATCCGATCCATCGGGTAGGTCGTTGTATAGCGGTATTTATCCGCTCCGGATTCAAATACGACATACAGTTCTTTTTGTACTTCCACAATTCCTTCAGGCATCGGAATGGCTTCGATACTTTGACGAGGTTTTACAGTGTGCCCATCCAGGAACCACAGTGGTACTTCTTTTCCATCGACATTTACATAGGAATGAGGGTCTTCTTTTAACGGGTATTCGTAACGATACAGCACGCTATCGTTAGCTCTTCCGTAAGATGTACTTAGCGTGATGCCGTTTTGTGCTTCTTTTTGTACAATCGCGCCCTGAACCTTTCCGGTCGTCGAAAGGACGTAATCTGGTACGGCATTGTGCTCTGGTGAGCCATTCCAATGATCCTCAGCTAGCATGTCGTTGTTTCGTTCCAAATTAAAACCAACCATCCAGGCGTATTGCATCTCCCCATCCCTGTTCTCGATATGGTGCGATGGATCAGTCGGATAGGAGCTTGCTTCATAGAATTCCCCGACCCAGAGAATGCCTTCATCATATACGGTGTAAGCAGCTTCGACCGGTATTGGAATCTGTTTTGTGAACTGGATTTCTTCGTTATTTTCTGCTTCCACCAGATCGCTTAACTTGAAGCTGAACAAGTAATTCTCGGAAGCAACCCAGCCATGGTCACGACTGACAGTAACGCCGCCCGCATGACCGGTATAAGGTGTGCCATCCGTATTGTAAAGGACAACAGACTTCACCAGTTTGCCTGTCGTGCGATTTGTTATCGTAATGGTTCCCGGTCTAATCCCATCATCGACGTAGCTGATCGTAAGCAGCCAGTCTTTTTTCTTATAATAGGTCAATCCTTGAGGGACGAGCCCCTGTGCAAGGCCGGCGATCACCGGGCCGTCTGAACTGATATCCCATAGGCCCTGGTAGGCAGGGTCTTTTTCGTGTTCCCACCGTTCCAGCTGGGTGATGATCTGGTGTTTTGGTGTTACCTGTACAGGCTCTGATTTTTCCGATACATTTCCTGATGTATCCTCCGCGCTTACTTGTAAGGTATATGTTTGGTTGCCAATTAACGTATAGAGCGTAAAGGAAGTTTGCTGTGAGTCAACAGAGTATTCAAGCTTACCATTTTTGTAAATGTGATAACGGTAAAGGTCGGTTTCATTGGAGGTCTCCCAGTTCAAAGTAGCCTCTCCGTTACCTGCGATGGCTTCCAGATTAGTTGGTGCTGCCGGTGCATCCTCATCTACCACAGGACGATTTGGAACTTGATCTTCTGCCAGCCATCCCGGTGTTGGCTGTTGATTTGCTGCCAATTTTTCCATTGTCCGTGTATTGTCTTTTGGATAGGCGAACGTGACAGTTTGCTTCAATGTTACGTCCTGACTTGCGTAATCCGCTCTGACGACTTCACTGCCCTCGGGGTCATAGACGGTCACTGTATTGCCGCCGTTGACCAGCCCGCTGATATCACCAAGGATGATTGTGTTCTCCTCACTTAGATATTTACTTTTGTACGAATAGAAGTAGTTATAGTTGAATGCTTCAAGTGAAATGGGGCTGATTGATGATGCTCTGGTCCAAATCACTGCTGTTTCCCAAGGCTTTAAAATGAAAGTTTCTTTGATTTCTTCATTCCAAGTGTGGGAGGCGAATCGATATCCCTTCAGATTGATTGGATCTGGACTATTATTATAAATCTCAAAGTATTCAAATGCGTCATATCCTGCGTAGTTATCGGTATTCGGAATCAATTCTGTGATAAGGAGCTCGGGTACCGGAACGTTTTCTGTCGGTGCTGAGACAAGTGGTGCTGTCGCTTCCGATTCATTCCCGACTTGATCGACAGCAGTTACTTTAAATGTATACTCCCGGTTCAACTCCAGAGGGGAAATGACTATACTTGTTTTGTCGGCAGCTGCAGAACCGAAAAGGGTTCCATTAATGTAGACGCGGTACTCGGAAAGGTCACTTTCTGTATTAGCGGCCCACTGAAGTTTTACATGATCCTTCCCAGGTTTTGCTTTAAGTCCTGTCGGAGCTGCAGGAGCTTCATTGTCTACTACTTCCTGTGGCACAGCCCGGACTTCTTTTGTTGCCGGGGACTCGTTTCCTTCCGAGTCGACAGCTGTCACGCGGAACGCGTAAACCTGACCATTTTCCAATCCCACGATCGTAGCTGTGGTTGTATCGGATGAAGTAGTCGTTCCATCAGAATGGTAGATTTTATACGAAAATGCACCAGCTGATGCTTCCCACGAAAGTGTTATGGATTGGTTGGTTGGCGTTGCAGTAAGGTTGGCTGGTGTTGCTGGACCTGCCACTTGTTCAGTCAGGAGTAGAGATGGCGTTGGTGTTTCTCCGTTACGGATCCTCGTCATCGCTGCAGAACTGTTTGCCTGGTAAATAACGCTTTTGTTGGTGATGCCATCGACTTCTCCGTCATTGATCAATGCCGTACTGAGAATGTTGCCATTTGTATCAGCAATTCCTACTTGACGAAGGCTGGTGTCATGCAAGCCTTGACCAGAAGTAGTCAGCGTGACTTCGTATATCTCGTCAGCAGTTAGATAAGTGTCATAGTTGGAGTTGAAGTCCCATAGCGGCAAATCAGGATAGGCGAACTTCTTCAGCCATAGGACCAGTGAAGCTTTTGGCTGGATGACTTTTTCCTGGATGGGCCATGAGTTGGCAGGGCTTGAGAAGTTGCTTGTGAAGTATTGGAGCTGATAATCTTGCAGGTTGATTGCTTCTGAGGTGGTATTATAGATTTCTACATACTCATAGGGCTGCCCGGAGCCGGCGGATTTCGTGACTATTTCCGTGATGACCAGAGGCGGACTAGAATCTTCCGCATTAACGTTCTGGTCTGGAAGGAACACTAGACCTAACCCAAAAACGAAAGTCAAAACAGTTACCCAGCTAATTAATTTGCTTTTCAAACCTTCTTCCTCCTTTTAAAAATGTTTTTTATGTAAAAAATAAAAAGAACCCCATGCCAAAAGATTGTACGATTATCGTACAAACCATTTGCACAGGGTTCTCCTCATCTCTACCCGTTATTAAAATACCTAGTTCAATCATACAATGAGGGCGCATGGGTGGCAAGTGAATTCAGAATTATTAGAAAATAATATTGAAAAGAACTATAATATGGTTTATGATAAGAGTAATTAAAATACTCCGGCTTATAGGAAGAGTAGAAGAGATCACCTATGAAGCGAACACTTATCCCTCACTTTTAGCGAGGAGATTAAGCATTCGTTCATGGAGTGGTCTCTTTTTATCGTGAAGGGAGTTGGTTAGATGGGTGTTTACATTGAATACGTGTCTGGGTTCTTCTGGCAGCATGAAACCTATTTCCGGATTTTGGTTAGTGCTGTTTTGGGGTTTTTAATCGGATGGGATCGGACATCGAAAAATAAGCCGGCGGGATTAAAAACGTATACGTATGTGTCTGTGGCATGTACATTGATAACCATCGTCTCAATAGAGAGCGCAGAGATTTTCAGTCAGCATGATAGCGGCAAAGTAATGGATCCGATGCGTCTGGCAGCGCAAATTGTTTCAGGACTGGGTTTCCTCGGAGCAGGTGTTATCTTGAAAGATGGTCTGCGGGTAAAAGGCCTGACTTCAGCAGCAATGATTTTTTATGTTGGTGGAATCGGTATTGGAATAGGGGCAGGTTTTTATGGCATTGTCATCTTCGCGACATTGGTAACATTCATCATTACGAAGATAGGAAACTTCTTTGAAGAACGGGAGATCAGGGTGCGTTTTCCATGGTTCAGGAAAAAAAGAAAGACAGACAAAAAACAAGAAGAGTTTGGAGCATGAATTGGGTCGAGCTCAACTCCTTTGGGTTGAGCTCTTTTTCGGATTACAAATCAAGATTCCAGAGCTTAGGATCACCAGAGGAAATAGCTAGGGCACCGGCGCTTAATCCATTGAGAATGTCTTCCTTATTGCTGATTAGCCCGCCAGCGATGATTGGCAGCGCAGTCATGTTCGTAAGTTTGTCAATCACAGATGGCATCAGGCCTGGAAGGATTTCAATCGCATCCGGCTTGCAGTTATGTGCGATTTCAATCCCTTTGACGAGAGCATTGCGATCGATCAGAAAAAGGCGCTGAATCGTCATTAAGCCTTCTTCCTTTGCATATTTAATCAGGTTGCTTTTTGTCGTGATGATACCTGCCGGTTTCCAGATTTCCGCAATGTATTTGATTGCACTCTTCGTGTTGGACAAACCGTCGATAAAATCAATATGTATAAATGTAGTTTTTCCCGCGGCCTTCAACTTTTTCAAATATCCATCCATCGTGATCAAATTGCCAGTAAGGATGAAAACAATGTTGGCGTTTGACCGAGCCGCCTTTTCCAGATCAGCTTCTTCCTTGATTGAAGCAATCACCTGCGATTGGACAATATCATTAATATTCGGTTTCATCTACTCAACCCCTAAACGTCTGAATATTCTATCTTCATTATAGCATACTGGGACGGTTCTCCTGTCCTATTCATGAGACGAAAATAAGCAACATCATTCCTGTTCTCATAAAAGGCGCTTTTCGGAAATATGTTACTAATGCAACGTAAAACATTATGTTACAATTATTGGAAAGTGTTAATATGAAAATATTTAATGATAGGTGAATATATGAAGATAGTAAACTATAGGACCAGCACAATTATTGGACGTTTGTTGATTTGTGCACTATTCATCCTTACTGGTGTGGCTCTGATCTTAGCGAGTATTTATCTGGAAGCTCCTGCTCTAAGGAAGGTTGTCTCTGTGACTGCAGGCATTCTTGGAATTGGCTTTTTTGGAAGAATGGGGATAATGCTCATAATCCTTCTAATTAAGAATAAACAAATGTTTCAATATGATCAGGAAAATATCACAGTCAGGGACAAAACAATTATACTGGATACCATTAAAAATATTGAAATTGAAAATGGTATAAGAACGGAATACTTAGGAATAAAAACGCCTGCATTCATCCTGACTATACGAGGCGGCGAATCTATTTATATACCTACATACTATGTGATTTCAAAGAAGGATTTTCCGGTTGTCCACAAAACATTAAAAGGGATTGTCAGCGATCGGACAAAACGGTAAAGAGACAAAAATGCTGGTTCCTGTGATAGGAGACCCGTTACTTGATTCCTGAAAATATTCCCAAATATGTTAAACTATTAAATAAATGTAGTTGGCATTAGCTTTAATAGCCTTCTATTAATATCCTTGCTGAAGACCATCATCGTGTAATGGGGGGAGATTATATTGAAAAAAGTACTGACATTTGTGTTGGTTGTCATTGGCTTGGTTATGGCATTCGGGTACGGGACATACAAAATTTTAGGAAACGTTGACCATTACGAGGAGAAAAGCTCTGCAAATGAATCTCGTTCAGTGGCAGCACCTGAAGAAAATGGAGATTCTCCTTATGAAACAGAGAAAGAAGAATATGAAGAGCAAACCAAAAACATCGGTGGACAAATCTTCGAACTGAACTTGACGGATAGCACGACAGAAGGTGAGATGATCGAAATCATGCACAAGATGACTCATCAAAAAGTGAAAGCTGAAGATAAATGGGGAGCAATTCCCATGTCAGAGGACACGGTTGCACAGGTTTTAGAGTTCTTGACGAAGTCCCAATTTGCTTCGAAAGAAGATCTTATCGACATTGCAGAAAAGTGGAAAAGCGGGAATTTCCAAACGGTCGACCATGACCACAATTATTTCTGGGAATGGCAAGGCGGTACTGTTGGCAGGGCATACGGAGTAATGAGCGCTGCGGAGGAAGAAGAATTCATTAAGAATAATTTCTAAAAGCACGGGAAACGGTTCCCGTGCTTTTTTGCTGTCCATTCGGAATCTTCCTTGCGATATCAAAGAGGCTTCTACACCCGCTCAATCCTCACCGCACAAGCCTTAAACTCCGCAGTCCCTGCAAGTGGATCAGTAGCAGAATTCGTTAACAAATTAGTGCTAGCCTGATCAGGAAAATGGAAGGACATAAAGACTAAGCCCTTTGGCTGCTTTTTGCTGATGTTGATTTTGGTTACGACACTTCCTCTTCTTGAGCTTACCCTTACTTGGTCTCCATCGTTGAATCCGTATTTCGCAGCATCGTCTGCGTGTATCTCTAATGCTTCTTCTGCGTTTTTCACTTTTTTATAGTCTTGTGTTTGGACACCTGTATTATAAAATTGCAGTCTGCGGCCGGTCGTCAGCATCAAAGGGAATTCATCATCCGGCTCCTCGGCAGGTGGCTGGTAGTGGGTTGGCATAAATTTTGCCTTCATGCCTATGTCTTCTGACCAGAGTCTGCTGTGAAGGAAAGGGGTCCCTGGATGGTTTTCATCAGGACATGGCCATTGCAGGCCGCCTTCTTTGTCGATCCGTTCGTACGTGATTCCGGCAAAATTAGGGGCAAGCTTGCGGATTTCTTCCCAGATTGCTTCCGCCGACTGATAGTTCCATTTGGCTCCCATCTTATTGGCGATGTCCTGGATGATGTCATGATCATGCCGGGATACGCCTGGTCCTTTTAATGCCGGCCGGACGCGCTGTATCCGTCGTTCGGAGTTGACCAGTGTCCCATCATTTTCAGCCCAGCCTGTTGCCGGGAGTACAACATCGGCAAGCATCGCCGTTTTTGTCATTAAGATGTCCTGGACAACGAGGAAATCTAGGTCTTTAAAAATCTTCTCCACCTGGTTGCCATTGGCATCTGATTGGACGGGATTCTCGCCAATCACATAGGCAGCCTTTATTTCATTTTTCTCCATTGCCTCGAGCATCAATGTTTGATGCTTGCCGATCTTTTCAGGAACTGGAGTCCCCCATACCTGTTCATGCAATTTTCTTCCTTCAGGGTCGTCGTAATTCCAGCCGCCGACGAGCCTGTTCGGCAGGGCGCCCATATCTCCGCCTCCCTGGACATTATTTTGTCCGCGCAATGGATTGAGCCCGGAGCCATACTTCCCGATATGCCCGGTCAATAAAGCAAGATTAATCAAGGCAAAGACATTTTCGGTTCCGTTATGGTGTTCGGTAATCCCCAGTGTCCAGCAAATCGTTGCTTTATCCGCATTTGCGTAAAGCCTGGCGATGTCCCGGATATCATCCGCAGGAATGCCGGTGACTTGCTCAGCGTATTCCGGCGTATAGTTCTTGACTTCTTCCTTATACTTCTCAAACTGCGCTGTTGCCTTTTGAAGGAATTCTTTATTCACTAAATCCTCTTCAATGATGACATGGCCCATGGCATTCGCCAGAGCAATATCGGTTCCGACCCGGACTGGCAGCCATTTGTAGGCCAGTTTCGTCTGGTCAATTTGACGGGGGTCGATGACGACCATTTTTGTCCCATTTTTGATGCCGCGGCGCATATGGTTAAAAATAATCGGGTGACATTCCTGTGTATTGCTTCCCCAGACAAGAATCACATCGGTGTTCTCCAGTTCGTCATAAGACCCCGTGGCAGCACCCATACCGAACACAGTCACCAGACCGGTGACGCTTGGAGCGTGTCAGGTTCGGTTGCAGCTATCGATATTGTTGGTTCCGATGACCGTCCGCATGAATTTTCCGGCAAGATAATTCAATTCATTGGTTGATCTCGAAGAACTGAAGCAGCCAAAGGCATCTGGACCATGTTTTTCTTTGATATCAGTAAATTTATCGGCAATCAGAGTCAATGCTTCTTCCCAGCTCGCAGGTGTCAGCTCTCCATTTTTACGGATCAATGGCTGGGTCAGCCTGCGGTCGCTATGGAGATATCCCCATCCCAGTGCGCCTTTCACACAGGTTTCCCCATGGCTTGAAGGGTTTTCCTTATAACCTTTTACTTTGCTGATCTTGTTATCTTCGGTTTCGACGACAAGACCGCATCCTGTCCCACAAAAACCGCATATCGTTTCCACTTGATTTGGTTGCGCATGCATGCCGGTTTCATACCCCCTTAATCGATTTTTTCTACAATCCGGTCTGGCCTTGTATACACATTCAGAGCATTGTTCCGGATAAAACCAACCGTCGTCATTCCCAGTTCATCCGCAAGCTCAAGCGCCATTTCTGTTGGTGCTGATTTCGATAACACCACCTCACAGCCGATTTTCGCCACCTTTGTGACGATTTCAGATGAGATCCGTCCGCTGAACACGATGATTTTATCTTCCAATGAAATTTGATGACGGAGACAATAGCCATATATTTTATCCAGGGCGTTATGGCGCCCAATATCCAGGCGGGACAGCAAGACACCGTCTTTTGTACAAAGTGCCGCATTGTGGACCCCGCCAGTTTCCTGGAAAACAGCTGAACGATTTTGCATCTCTTCCATTAATCGAAAACAATCTTGATATGTTAATAGAACATTCACCTGTTTAAAATGATGCGATAATCTCGCATCGTTAAAGAAGACAAATCCCTGTCTGCTTTTGCCGCAGCAGGAGGTGATATATCGCTTCGAGTGAAACTTTTCATAAAAAGGATTGGTATAGTTTGTTTTCGCATGGACAAAACCTTCTTTATCCTGAACCCATAAATCCTCGATATCGGCGAATTTCCTGATCACACCTTCTGAAGCTAAAAAGCCGATGACCATATCCTCAATTTTTTCCGGTGTACAGACCAGGGTAGCAAACTCTTTTTCATTCAATTTGATCGTAAACGGTTTTTCGGTCGCAATATCGTCGTCTATTTTTTCAACGTTCCCATTTTCATAACGGGTAATGGTTCGTTTCGTTCTCGTCATTTTCACGATTCTTGTTTCCTCCCCGTCCGCAAACAAAATAGGAAGAACGTAAATCTAAGCTGTTATTTCTGATTCATTTTGTTTTCGAAGCTTAGCCATATCCACTCTAATCAGCAGGGAAATGATGAAGGCTGCGACAAATAGTCCTGCAAATACCGATAAACTGCCGGCATACGAACCGGTTGTATCTTTTATATAGGCGGCAAACATTGGGCCTACCAGGCCGGCCGCTGCCCATGCTGTCAAAATGTAGCCATGGATGGCACCGAGCTGTTTTGTGCCAAATAAATCGCCGATATAGGCAGGAATCGAGGCGAATCCTCCGCCGTAGCACGTATAAATGACTGCAAGCATCACCTGGAAAAGCAGGGCATTGGTCGTGTGCGGAAGCATGAAAAACAAGCCGATTTGCAGGATGAAGAAAGTTGTATACGTATTCGGCCGGCCGATGAAATCTGAAATCGATGCCCAGCCAATCCGGCCCAGGCCATTGAAGATCCCGATTGCGCCAACCATAGCAGCAGCGGCGGCTGTCCCAATTCCAATCGACTCCATCGCGAGCGGTTTCGCCACCGCCAAAATCGCGATGCCGCAGGTGACATTGATGAACAGCATCAGCCATAAATACCAGAACCGGGTTGTTTTTACGGCTTCGTTCGCCGTCAGCTGGGAAAGGTCCATGACTGGCTTTGCGGCACCAGACTCAACCTTCTCCTTAAAGCCCTCCGGCATCCAGCCTTCAGGCGGCTTCTCCAAATACAAAGACGATGCGGTCATTAAGATGAAGTAGGCGCTTCCTAAAATGAAAAACGTGTTTGCGACGCCAACACTTTCAATCAAACTGTTCATGATCGGACTGGAAACAGCTGCAGCAAAGCCGAATCCCATAATTGCAAGCCCTGTGGCAAGCCCGCGCCGGTCAGGGAACCATTTTACAAGCGTGGAGACCGGTGCAATATAGCCAACACCAAGTCCAATTCCCCCTAAAACTCCGTAAAACAGATATAGGAGAATCTTTGAACCTAGTAAGACAGCAATTCCGGAACCAGCAATTCCGATTCCAAAAAAGGTTGCCGCAAGAAGTCCGGACTTCCTCGGACCATGCTTTTCCACAAAATGACCCAAAAACGCAGCAGCAAGACCCAGGAACAAAATTGCGATACTGAAGGTAAGCGCAACTTCTGAATCTGACCAGCCAAACAACTCTTTCAACGGGTTCGTAAAATTACTCCAGGCATAAACAGAACCAATCGAGATATGAATCCCCACAGCGGCAGCAGCAATCAACCAGCGATTTTTCTTCGTTTCAGCCATTCACTGTTTCCCCCTTTATAAACTTGTTTACAAGCTTTGATATACTTTATGACAATAAATGTTACGAAATTCGGACAATTTTAAATAAAGGGGACATGGGATGGATTTTTATAGCCAACTATCGCTTTCATTTTTTGATGGGATTACAACTTTGGTAATAATATCAGTATGAATCGATTGATCCATTATAGTAAAATGAGCATTAAGAGAGCATGTCGTCGTCAGGAGGGAGTGTAACGATGGGGGAGCAATGCAAGGTTCTAATTGTAGATGATGAGTTATTGATCAGGCAAGGCATCAAGCATTATCTCAATTGGGAACAGGAAGGTTTTACTGTTGTCGGGGAGGCTTCGAATGGACAGGAAGCCCTCCAATTGATCGAGAGCACACACCCGCACATCATCCTGACAGATATGGTTATGCCAATTATGGACGGTGAAGAATTAACAAAAACGGTCAAGGAGAGATTTCCCCAAATAGAGGTCATTATCTTAAGCAGCTTTGGCGACTTTGAATATGTAAGGTCCACCTTTCAAAGCGGTGTCGTGGATTATATACTAAAGCCAAAGCTTGATGCTGAGGGACTGTTAAGTGTTTTGAAAAAAGCAGCTAGTCGAATTCCAGATTTCGAACCGGTTGAAAAAAACCTGGACGAGCATCAGTCGATAGGGAAAATCATCAGTAAAATGATTTCCGGTTATGAAGCAGAATATGAGAAAAGCCAATTGCTGAACGTTTTTCCAAATAATTATTACTGTATCCTTGGTCTCGACCTTAGAAAACATCCTGATAAAGGGAAGACAGACTTTATCACACAGCTAGTAGAAAATCTCGAGCAAGTATTCATATCAAAAGGCGTTGTTCCACATTCTTTTAATTATGATCAAAATACGATTGGAGTCCTTTTAAATTACAACAGATCATCATTGCCAGAACTTACTGCTGTTGCGGAACAGTTTGCCTCATCCCATCCCCCAATTGGTTTAGTCTTAACAAAGGAATTTAAAGATTTTTCTCATTTGGGGAAGATTGTGAAGGAAAGACTATTAAAGCTGCTCCAATATCGATTCTATTTTCCGAATGTACCGCTTTTAACAGAAAAGAATCTTGGGACTGAAGTGACGGAATGTGCCAGCTTTGATCTTGATTGGTTCACTAGTGAACTCAAACGGAAGCATTTTGAATCAGCATTTGGTTATTTACAAAGCCATGTAGAAGAATTTTCCCGTTGCTACAAAACGGATGTGTTTGAATTTAAATCCTTTTTCGGCAACATCATTTTTAATATCACGGTTCTTCTTGCCAATATGGGTTATGAGGTAAAACAGCTGGAAAAAGACAGATATATTTATTTCCAATCAATTGAGGAAACACCAAATGCTGAAGAGACAGTGGTTGTAATGGAGCAATTTATTGATGAGGCGAAAAAATGCATTTTTTCGATGCCTGTTCAGCAAGAGGATCTCAATATTAAAGAAATCATGCAATATATGAGGGATCATTATGCAGAACCGATTACACTTAAGGATGTTGCTAAGCATTTTCATTTCAATCCTTCCTACCTTTCAAGCTACTTTTCCTCTCATAATGATGAGGGCTTCATTGAGTACTTGAACAAGGTCAGGATTGAGGAAGCAGAGAAGCTATTGACCAGCGCCAATGCTCCTATATCGGAAATCAGCAGTATGGTAGGCTATTCTGACCATAGCTATTTTTGCAAGGTTTTTAAAAAAGCTACCGGCTCATCTCCAAGCCAATACAGAAGAAAACAAAATTTGAGATAAGAGACAGAGACCATGGAATATATCCTAAAGCGTTTTAAACATAACAATCTTTTTATCATCATGTTTCTTATTACCTTCTTAATTATAAGTATCGTATCCATCACGATTATCTGGACAACAGTGCGTATGGCAGAAGAATTCTTCTTTGAGAAATTCAGTATTTCCAATGCCAAGATCATGAACCAGGTAAAAGACAATCTTGAGTCCTTTAATTATTCGATTGTTCTTGCTTCAAATAATCTCCTCCAAAACGGTACAGTCAGGGAGGTACTGTCGGAGGATGGATCGAATATGGAAAAAATGGATGCGTACTATATGCTAAGCCAGCAAATGAAAAGAATCCAGCCATATCTTGTATCCCATAATGTAAGTGTCATTGCCAGCGGTAAAAACGGTCTTGTGTTTGCAACGGACCGCAGCTATTGGCCAATTTCGGATGAAGAATTGAAAGTCAGTAATCTTACAAAGCAGACTCTAAACCAGCCTAAGAAATTGATGTACCATTACGACCATCAGGAAAGGGAAAATGCTAATACCGGGGATGAACGATTTATCGTTGCATCAAGGGGGTTAATGGAGCGAGGTTCAGGAAATGTTTATGGTGCTATGTACTTCGCAGTCAAGGAAAGTGATTTTCGCTACAAAGCATATAACAACTACACAAGTCCGGGTAATGATGTGTATATCGTTGATAAAGATGGCATTATTGTTTCCAGCAGCCGGACAGACCTCATTGGCAAAGAGGAAAAGGGGCTCCTCAATTTTGCAAAAGATATAAAGAGTACCCCAAATGACTATGTTGTCGGAAATTTTTTGGGCAAGGAGCATATCATTCTTGCCGAGTATCTGCCGTATTTCGATATGTATATGTTCAATGTCATTGACAAGGAGACAGCAATTGGCGATTTAATTGATAAAAGGAAAATTGCGATCATCTCCCTCATTATTGTCATGGCGGCAATGCTCGTCGTATTCCTTGCTACCAGAAGAGTTACGAATTCGCTCTCAAGGCTTGTGAAGCAAATTGAAAATGCATCGAAAACCGATTTCCACCAGTATGTCTCTGTTACCGGTACATATGAGACAAGACAAATTGGAAATGCCTTTAATTCAATGCTCGATGAACTTCAGGAGTATGTCGACCAGCTTGTGAAGTCCCAAAAACAACAGCGGAATGCTGAGCTTGCCGCTTTACAGCAGCAAATTAATCCGCATTTCTTGTACAATACCCTGACATCCATCAAGTTCATGGTCCAGCAGGGTGAAAAGGCCGAAATAGAAGCGACCATCAATGCGTTGATTTCCCTGCTTCAGAATACAATTGGCAATGTGAGCGAAACGATTACCGTCGAGCAGGAAATCAATAATTTGAAGAATTACGTGCTGATTAATCAAAAGAGATATGGAGACCGTATCAAGGTAAACTATTTTGTATCGCCGGATTGCCTGAACTATGAAATTCCCAAGCTGATTCTACAGCCATTCATGGAAAACTCCTTCTTTCACGGCTTTAATCATAAGCCTGAGGGTACCATCAATGTCCTGATCTGGCAGGATGGAGAAAGCCTCGTTTGTGAAGTGGCAGATAATGGTGACGGAATGGAAGTGGCCGCTGATACTAAGCTTCCTCCAAAAAGACGCAAACAGCAGTTGTTTTCCGGAATTGGTGTCAAGAATGTCCATGAAAGAATTCAGCTTATTTATGGGAGTCAATATGGCGTCAGCATTTCAAGTGAAGTAGGGGAAGGAACGAAGGTGCATATTACTTTGCCCATTAAACAGGATTAGAAACAAAGCCTCCAGAAATGGGGGTTTTTTTACTAATATCAAAACAATTAACTCAGCGGCAAATTTATAACCAAAAATAATCCTATAATCCAAAAATAATACAAATCACAGAATGTAAACGCATTCAATCGCTAAAAATTCTACAAGAACAGAGAAATATCTTCCTAATGAAAACGCTTTTACAGGTGTTATCATTGTTTTACAAAGCGATTACGCTTTCAAAATATCATATCCATAGGGGGATAGGTCGATGAAAAAAGTATTTGCACTATTTTTAGTGAGTATGCTGTTGTTGACAGCTTGTTCTTCCGGTTCTAAATCGGACCAAGCATCCGGGGATTCAAAAGATTCGAATAAAATTACGGTATGGGCATGGGATCCAAACTTCAATATTAAAGCTATGAATATAGCAAAAGATACTTACGCTTCAGAAAACAAAGACGTACAGATCAACATCGTTGAAAATGCACAAGCTGACATCATCCAGAAGTTGAACACCAGCTTGAGCTCTGGTACGACAAAGGGGCTGCCTAACATCGTCCTGATCGAGGATTATCGTGCACAAAGCTTCCTTCAGGCGTATCCTGATATGTTCCATGAGTTGACTGGTACATTCAAAGCAGAAGATTTCGCTGATTACAAAATTGCACCAACAAGCCTTGATGGCAAGAACTATGGTTTGCCATTTGATACAGGTGTTGCTGGTTTATATGTAAGAACAGATTACTTAGAAGAAGCAGGTTACAAAGTCGAAGATTTGCAGGGTATCGATTGGAATCAATATATCGAGATCGGCAAGAAAGTGAAAGAAGCAACTGGCAAGCAAATGCTGACTCAAGACCCTAACGACCTTGGACTAATCCGCATGATGATTCAATCAGCTGGAGCATGGTACACAAAGGAAGATGGAAAAACTCCTAACCTCAAAGATAGCGAAGAATTAAAAGTTGCTATGGAAGTTTATAAAGAACTTTTAGAAGCTGACCTTGTAAAGCCAGTGTCTGACTGGAGCCAATTCCTTGCCGGATTTAACAGTGGCGATGTGGCAACTGTACCAACTGGAAACTGGATTACACCTTCTGTAAAAGCGGAAGCTTCACAATCAGGCAAATGGGCCGTGATCCCATTCCCTAAGTTACCTGGTGTTGAAAACTCAGTTAACGCTTCAAACCTGGGTGGAAGCTCATGGTATGTTCTTAATGTGCCTGGGAAAGAAAAAGCAGCTGATTTCTTAGCTAAAACGTTCGGTTCTAATTCTGATTTTTATCAGACACTGAATACGGAAATTGGGGCAATCGGTACTTACAAACCAGCTGCGGAAGGAGAAGCTTACCAGAGCGCAGATGAGTTCTTCGGAGGACAAAAAATCATCTCTGATTTCTCTAAGTGGACAGAGGAAATCCCTCAAGTCAACTATGGCCTTCATACTTATGCCATTGAAGACCTTCTTGTAGTCGAAACTCAGAACTACATCAAAGGAAAAGACCTGGATAAAGCACTGGAAGACGCTCAGGCTCAAGCTGAAACACAGCTTAAATAATACAATTGCAAGCTTCACATTTTGAAAATGATACGTAAAAAGCCTTGGGAATTCGCCGGCTTCTCCACTAGGTTCAGCGGAGCTACTGATTTGTCAGGCGAGATTTCCCGAGGCTGTCTTTTTATAAGAACGATGGTTGAAATTGCTTGTGCAACTTAAAACAGGCAGCAGGGGATGAAGCAAGTCTCCGCATGTGGAATTGTTACTTTATTAACAAGGTAAGGAGTGTTATGACATGATACCGGCAAAAGCTAACCCTGGTGTTCAAATTCAAAAAACGAGCCGGAACCCTCGGCTGAAAAGTACGGTGATCGGCTGGTCCTTTGTTATCGTTGCTGCCGTCATGATTTGTCTGTTCTACTTTTATCCAATGATCCAGGCACTGATTTTGTCCTTCCAATCTGGAACCGGTGCCAATCTTTCCTTTGTCGGTCTCGATAATTACGCGCGTTTATTCAAGGACCCTACATTTATTGCAACAGTGAAAAATACGATGATTTATCTGGCCATTCAAGTACCTGTCATGCTTTTGCTTGCGATGTTCCTTTCGGTTCTATTAAATGACAAAATGCTGAAGTTTAAGGGCGCTTTCCGGACCGCGATCTTTCTGCCGGCGGTCACTTCCCTTGTAGCCTATGCGGTTATTTTCAAATATTTATTCGGCCAGGATGGCATCATTAACATTATGCTAGTAAAAACCTCTTTGATTGAGGCACCTATTCAATTTTTAACGGATCCTTTCTGGGCCAAGGTCACAATTATTATCGCAATTACCTGGCGCTGGACTGGCTATAATATGATTTTCTTTCTTTCAGCACTGCAAAATATTGATCAATCAATTTATGAAGCTGCAAAAATTGATGGCGCCAATGCTTTTCAGACATTTTTCAAAATCACAGTACCGATGCTAAAGCCCATTATTCTTTTTACTTCCATAACGTCTACTATTGGTACGTTGCAATTATTTGACGAGGTCATGAATATTACCAAAGGCGGACCAGGGAACTCCACGATGACGATTTCCCAGTACATTTATAATCTTTCGTTCAAATATACTCCTGATTTCGGCTATGCAGCGACTGTCTCATATGCAATAGTAATCATGATTGTCATTCTAGCAATCATTCAGTTCAAAGTGGCAGGTGATAAAAATGACTAAAAGAGTTTTTGCCTATATCATTCTAACAATCGCTTCAATCGTTTCTGTTTTTCCGTTCATTTGGATGATAGTCAGTGCAACGAATAAGTCGGTTGATGTCACGAAGGGCCGCCTGCTTCCGGGTGCACATTTTGGAGAAAACCTTACAAATCTATTAAACACAGTCGATCTAGTCCCTGCCTTGATCAACTCGGCAAAGATTTCAATTTCGACGACAATCTTGGCTATGCTAATCGCGTCATTGGCTGGTTACGGTTTTGAAATCTTCCGCAGCAAAGCGAAGGATTTGGTCTTTAACATCCTGCTGCTTTCAATGATGATTCCTTTTGCAGCGTTGATGGTGCCGTTGTTCAGGATGTTTGGTTCGGTTTCACAAACATTCCCAATGGTGGGAATTGATACATTGACAGCTGTCGTACTGCCTACGGTGACAACAGCGTTCCTGATCTTCTTTTTCCGCCAAAGCACCAAGATGTTCCCGAAGGAGATTCTTGAAGCCGGAAGAATTGATGGACTGTCAGAGATTGGACTCTTTTTCAGAATTTATATCCCGACAATGAAAACTACCTATGCAGCGGCAGCGATTATTACATTCATGGCGAGCTGGAATAGCTATCTTTGGCCGCTTGTCGTCCTGCAGTCCCCAGAAAACATGACAATTCCATTGCTGATCTCGAATCTTGGATCCAGTTATTCACCGGACTTCGGCGTTATCATGACAGCAATCGTGATTGCAACCCTTCCAGTAGCGATCATCTTCTTCATCATGCAAAAACACTTCGTTGCAGGGATGATGGGTTCAGTGAAATAGTAACTTACGATAAGAATAGAAAGGGAGCTTGTTAGAATGACAATTCCTAAAATAGAGTGGCTTTCAGATGTTCAAGTTTTTGCTGTAAATCGAGTCCGTGCCCATTCAGATCACGAATACTTTGAAACGGTGGAAGAAGCGAAGAGTGGTCAACCTATGTCAATGAGACATGTATTGAATGGTGCTTGGAAATTCCATTATTCAATTAATCCGGCTCACCGTCCTGAGCATTTTTATAAAAGGGACTTCGATAGTTCTGTGTGGGGAGACATCACGGTGCCTGGGCATATTCAGCTTCAAGGCCACGGCCAGCCGCAATATGTGAACACGATGTATCCTTGGGATGGCATCGCCGATATTCTTCCGCCCGAAATTCCAGCGGACCATAATCCAGTCGGAAGTTATGTGAAAATGTTTACTCTTCCAGCTAACATGCAAAACAAACCGGTTTATATTTCTTTCCAGGGTGTGGAATCCGCGTTTTACGTTTGGTTAAATGGTGAGTTTGTCGGCTATAGTGAGGATTCATTCACTCCAGCAGACTTTGACCTGACCCCATATATTGCAGAAGGGGAGAATAAGCTGGCTGTTGAGGTTTACCAGCGCAGTACGGGCAGTTGGCTCGAGGATCAGGATTTCTGGCGATTCTCAGGCATCTTCCGTGATGTGTATCTTTACACAATTCCTGAAATCCATGTTTTTGATGCCAATATCCGTGGTGAGCTGGATGAATCTTATACAAAAGGGACGATGTTGGCAGACCTTAAGTTTTTGGCAGGACAGCCATCAAAGGTGACAGCCGAGCTGTATGATTCAAAAGGTGATCTGGTTGCTTCGCAAAATGGTGAAATAGGTGAGGCCATGACATCAATTTCAATTGCTGTCGACCAGCCGAAGCTCTGGAGTGCTGAAAACCCATATCTTTATCAATTATTGATTCACGTTTATAACGAAGGTGGAAGCTTAGTAGAGGTCATCCCGCAAAAAGTTGGTTTCAGGCGTTTTGAAATGATCAATAAAATCATGCATTTGAACGGAGAGCGGATTGTGTTCAAGGGAGTCAACCGCCATGAATTCAATTGCTATACAGGAAGGACGATTTCGAGGGAGGATATGCTCTGGGATATCAAGACGCTTAAGCAGAACAATATTAATGCCGTAAGGACTTCTCATTACCCGAATCAGAGCTATTGGTATCAGCTATGCGATAAGTATGGCGTCTATGTTATTGATGAAATGAATCTTGAAACACATGGTTCATGGCAAAAAATGGGCCAGGTAGAGTCTTCGTGGAACATTCCAGGCAACAAACCGGAATGGGAAGATATTGTCATGGACCGAGCAATATCGATGTATGAACGGGATAAGAACCACCCATCCATTCTAATTTGGTCGTGTGGCAACGAGTCTTATGGCGGCGAAGTGATTCTGAATGTTTCCCGTTATTTTAAAAAGGCAGATCCAGGACGCCTCGTTCATTATGAAGGAGTATTCTACACTCCTGATTACCGTGAAACGAGCGATATGGAAAGCCGGATGTATGCAAAACCGGCAGACATTGAAAAGTATTTAAGTGAAGATCCTGAAAAGCCTTATATCAGCTGCGAGTACATGCATGCGATGGGCAACTCGCTTGGAGGCATGCATAAATACACAGAGCTCGAGCAGAAATACCCAATGTATCAAGGCGGATTCATTTGGGACTATATTGACCAATCGCTGATTAAAAAGGATCGCTATGGAAAAGAATTTTTAGCTTATGGCGGTGACTTTGGTGACAGGCCAACAGATTATGGGTTCTGCACAAACGGGATTGTCTACGCAAACCGTGAGCTTTCTCCTAAGATGCAGGAAGTTAAATTCCTATATCAGAGCATCAAACTTGTACCGGACTCTGACGGTGTAAGAATTATCAATGAGAACCTTTTTACTGATACAGCGGATTATGTACTTGAATATAGCTTGCTGCTTGAAGGGAAAGAGGTTTACCGTGATCAGCTTGAGGTGAATGTTAAACCTCAAAGCGAGGGAAGAGCAGAATTCAAATTCCCTGCTGATATTGCGGCTGCTCCTGGAGAGTATTCCATTCAAACAGCTTTCAAATTGAAAGAGAAGACGGTTTGGGCGTACGCAGGCCATGAGGTTGCTTTCGGACAATATGTTTTTGAGGTAAAAGCTGAGGAACAGCCTGCTGTTGAAGGTGAGCTTCGTGTCGTTCATGGAGATGTCAATATAGGCGTTCACGGCCGTGATTTCTCGGTGATTTTCTCAAAACAGGTTGGAAGCCTTGTATCATTGAACTATGCTGGCAGAGAAATGATTGCACTGCCGCCTGCGCCATTATTCTGGAGGGCAACTACTGATAACGACCGGGGCTATGCTCAGGGTTATCACTCAGGTCTATGGTTTGCGGCAAGCCTGGCTCGTAAATGTGTGGGAATAACGGTTGAGGAAGAGCGCAATCAAATCAGCATCGGCTTTACTTATAACTTTTCAGTCAGTTCAGAGGTTGAGGTAAAGGTGATGTATACTGTTTTAAGTGACGGAAGTGTTCATGTTAAATCCACTTTCCACGGCGCACAAAACCTTCCGCAGCTGCCGATTTTTGCGCTGTCATTCAAGACTTCTGCTGACTACGACCAGCTTGAATGGTATGCAATGGGTCCTGAAGAGAACTATTCAGACCGTTCTATGGGAGCAAGACTAGGAATTTTCAAAAAACAGGTAGCCGATAATCTTTCAGGCTATGTCATGCCGCAGGAATCGGGGAATCGGACAGGGGTTCGCAGGCTTAGTGTTACGAATAAAAAGGGACAGGGAATCAGGATTTCGTCTATCGATGAGTCTCTCGACTGCAATGTTTCCCCGTACACTGCCTTCGAGCTAGAAAGTGCCCAGCACGTATATGAGCTTCCGCCAATCCATTACAGTGTAATTACAGTGGCCGGAAAGCAAATGGGTGTTGGTGGAGATGACAGTTGGGGTGCCCCAGTTCACGATGAGTATCTAATATCTGCTGAACAGGATATGGAATTTGAATTTAAGATTGAGAGAATTTAATACAAGTAAAGAGCCTAGAGGTTTCCAGGCTCTTTGCTTTATATAAAGGAGAGCCGTTATGCTAATTAAAGTGAACGAGGAGAAAAAACAATTCCATCTAACAAATGGAAAGGTTAGCTATATTTTTCATGTCATGAAAAATGGACAGCTGGGACATCTGTATTACGGAAAGGCGATCAGGCACCGTGCTGATTTTGCACACCTGCAAACCTATGATGTACCTACAGCAGCAAGCTGCCATATATATAAGGATGACCCAGCGTTTAGTCTGGAAACACTGCGCCAGGAATATCCTGCTTATGGAAACTCGGATTTCCGCGAACCGGCGATTAGTGTCAATAAGCTCGGCGAAAATCATATACCTGATTTTAAATATGATTCATTCAAAATACAGGGGGGCAAGCCGGGTCTAGAAGGACTGCCTGCGACCTATACGGAACATAATGAGGAAGCAAGCACACTGCAAATCGTATTAAAGGATGAATATCTTCAGGCAGAGCTTGTGCTCAACTATACTATTTTCGCTGACAAGCCAGTCATTACTAGAAGTGCTTCCTTGAAAAATGAAGGGGAAGCAAGACTTTCACTTGAGCGTCTAATGGGAGCATCCATTGATTTTCCTGATAAGGAATTTTCAATGATACACTTGGGCGGCACATGGTCACGTGAAAGGCATGTGAAAGAGAGAAAGCTTGAGATGGGGATCCAGTCGATCTCAAGTACCCGAGGGGCTAGCTCGCACCATCATAATCCATTTTTGGCCTTGAAACGACCAGACACAACGGAGCATCATGGCGAGGTTTTCGGATTTAATTTTGTTTACAGCAGCAATTTTATCATGCAGGTTGAAGTCGACCACTATGATGTGGCGAGATTGACGGTCGGTATCCATCCATATGGTTTTAAGTGGAGATTAAATCCCCAGGAAACATTCCAGACACCTGAAGTAGTCATGGTATATTCTAGCCTGGGCTTGAACGGAATGAGCCAGGCCTTTCACTCCCTCTATGGGGATAACCTGATTCCATCACAATGGAAGAAGGAAATCCGTCCAATATTGATTAATAACTGGGAAGCAACTTATTTTGATTTTGACGAGGAAAAACTAGTTAATATCGCAAAAGCGGCAAGTGACTTAGGAATTGAATTGTTTGTCCTCGATGACGGCTGGTTTGGCAAACGCAATGATGACACCTCCTCGCTTGGAGATTGGCATGTTGATATGAATAAACTGCCTAATGGCCTGGAAAGCTTAGCTAGGAAAATCACTGAAACAGGAGTGAAATTTGGCCTCTGGTTCGAACCAGAAATGATCAGCCCAAACAGTGAATTATTCAGGGAGCATCCAGATTGGGCTGTCGGTGTTCCAGGACAGCCCCATACCCTTGGACGGAACCAGCTTGTACTTGATTTTTCAAGACCGGAAATCGTTGAGTATATTTATGGGAAAATGTCTGCGATTATCAGGCAGACAGGCTTATCCTATATCAAGTGGGATATGAACCGCAATATTACGGAAGCTTTTTCAACGAAACTTGCGGCAAAAGATCAAGGTGAGTTTTTCCATCGTTATATACTGGGAGTCTACGACCTTTACAATCGTTTGACTCAAGAATTCCCGAATGTACTGTTTGAATCATGTGCCGGCGGTGGAGGGCGCTTTGACCCTGGAATGATGCATTATGCGCCACAGGCATGGACCAGTGATGATACAGATGCGATTGAACGGCTAAAGATCCAACATGGGACATCTTTTGCCTATCCTTTATACAGCATGGGGTCACATGTTTCGGCTGTACCTAATCATCAAACATTAAGGACGACTCCGATTTCAACCCGTGCAAATGTTGCTTACTTTGGCACCTTCGGTTATGAGCTTGATCCTCTGAAGCTGTCGGAAGAGGATAAAAATGATATTAAAGAGCAGGTCGCTTTTTACAAAAAGCACCGCAAATTAATTCGGGATGGCCAGTTTTATCGACTGGTGAGCCCATTTTCCGAAAACGAAACTGCGTGGATGGTTGTTAGTCCAGATCAATCCGAGGCATTGATTGGCTGGTATAAGGTATTGGCAACAGCAAATCCGCCAAAACAGCAAACCCTGCGCCTTGCCGGATTAGACGAAGGCAAAGTCTATGAAGCGGAAGGTTTGAATAATACATTTTATGGGGATGAATTAATGGCTATTGGATTGCCATTGCCAACAGAGTTTAACGGGGTCAATGGAAAAAAAGCCGAGAGGGGCGGAGATTTCCAGTCCCAGGTGTTCTACTTAAAGAGTACGGATGAGATTAAGTGATAGACTACAGGTAGTAGCTCCAATTTTTTATCGGATCAAAAGCGAGGTGACCCTCTTTTGGGGAGTCACCTTTTCGCTGTGTTGGTAAGTGCGATATTGAAACGTGCCATTTTAGTATTTTCACTGTTTATTGAAACTTGTGAATAGACATTTCTGATTATCAGCAGCATCTATGATCTTTGTTCCTGTTTCTTTTTCAATAGCTGTGCGTTCGAATTGCAGTTACAATTCCTAAGGCTATTTATTACTCTTAATTATTAATTAAGTTAATTAAGTATGTTGTGATATAATCTAATTAAATAAACGATTTTTTGGAGGCTATAAATGCAGCGCGGTACATTTCAATTAATGAAGTCTGTTAATAAGTCAATTATTCTAAATAAAATCCGTAAATCTGAGCCAATATCCCGAGCCCAAATAGCGAAAGAAACAAGTTTGACTCCTCCGACAGTAAGCAGCATAGTGAAAGAATTGATTGATCAGGATTTGGTAAGGGAAAGCACCCTTGGCCATTCAAGCGGAGGGCGTAAACCAACGATGCTGCATATTAATGCTGGAGCTTTTTATGTCATTGGTATTGATGCTGGGCCGGAAAGAGTGGAAGGCATACTAAGTGATCTGACAGGTAAAGTTATACACCGGACTTCGAATCTGCTTGAGAAGCCGTTAACCAGTGAGCAGTTTCTATACAGGTTGAAGGATATCATCAATAAAATATTGGGGATTTCTAATATTAATGAAGAGAAGATCATTGGGATTGGAATTGCCATGCACGGGGTCGTGGATGTCGAAACAGGAACTTCACTCGTAGCGCCAATATTGAAATTGAGAAATATCCCGATTAAAGAAATTTTAGAGAAAGAGTTTAATTTAACGGTAAAGGTTGAAAATGATGCGCGGGCCATGGCTCTTGGTGAATCCTGGTTCGGCGGTCATAGCGATGTCGACAGTATGGTCACCGTCAATGTTGGGCGTGGTGTCGGCGCAGGTGTAGTCATGAACGGGAGATTATATCATGGTGCCCAGGGGATTGCCGGTGAACTGGGGCACATGACCATCGATATGAACGGGGAAGTATGTGAGTGTGGGAACCGTGGGTGTCTGCAGACATTAGTTAGTGGCGAGGCGATTGCAGACAGAGCTAGTAAACAGATAGAAGGGATTCCGAAGAAAAGTACAGGAAAGGACATATTCAAGTTAGCTGAACAAGGCGATGAAAAATGTATTGGTTTACTCCAGGAAACGGGGAAGATTCTTGGAATTGGTATGACAAATTTAATTCATTTGGTTAATCCCGGGAAAATCGTTTTAGGCGGCGGGGTCATGAAGAGTGAAAGATTCATTATGCCGGTTCTGCTCGAAACAATTCATCAAAGAGCTTTGACGGAAGAAGCAAGAGAGACTGAGATATTGGTAACAAGACTGGGGGATGATGCAACATTATTAGGTGCTGTATCGCTGCTGCTGATTGAACTCTTTGATCCAGTCACAAAAATAGGCTGAACCTTTTATTTAAAGGTTCAGCCTATTTTTATCTTTTAATAACGGTGAAGGTGAAAGTAGTCTGTTTTTGATAAGGTTCCCCGGGTTTTAAAAGAATCCCCGGTAAGTGATCATTGTGCAATGAAGCGGGAGACCCTTGGGTTTCAAAGCAGACACCATGATGTTTTCGCGAAATGCCTTCAGCCAGCTCTAAGCCATCTTCCAGAGCATTGGCTGTATACATAACCATACCTGGCTGATTTGTAATTACTGACATTTTACGGCCACTGTTAGCATCTTCGATGATTGCCTGAAATTCTGAAGAATCTTCGAGAACGAAATAATGATCATAACCATTACCGACAATCTTGTTCTGCTCAAAGTTGTTTTCCAATCCGGTACTTAGGCTGCGGCCGCTGCGAAAATCGAATGGAGTTCCCTCAACATCAGCCAACTTTCCGGTTGGTATCAAGCTTTCGTCAAGTTCAACATATTTGCTGCTGTTCATTGTAACTCGATGATCATGAATGGTGTTCTTTAAATTTCCGCTTAAATTAAAGTAAGAATGGTTGGTTAACGTAAGCGGTGTGGTTTGATCACTGGTTGCCAGGTAATCAATTATAAGCTGATCCTGGTCATTTAGAGTATAGGTAACTGTAACGTCGAGGTTGCCTGGATACCCGCTATCACCATCATGGCTTTTTATAGTAAGCTTTAATCCTGCTTCAGTCTCCTTTTCAAAAGGGGAGACCTTCCAAATCAGCTGGTGAAATCCTCCAGGTCCTCCATGTAAATGGTTCTCCCCATTGTTTGCTTCAAGATTATATGTGCTGCCATCAAGTTCAAAGGAAGCTTCTTTGATCCTGCCGGCGACTCGGCCAATTATGGCGCCAAAATAATTTGGATTTGTCCGATACTCCTGATAATTTTTATAGCCCAGGACGATATTCTCAAGCCTGCCAGTTTTATCAGGGATCATGATTTTCGTAATAATTCCACCGAAATCCAGTACACTAACGCTGATTCCATTATCATTTGTAAGTGTATACTCTGTCCAGTTCCCAAGAAGTTCATTCGTGACTCTTATCATGTAATTTCCACCTATTTATTTAATGTGTCTATGAATCTTTCAAATACCGGTTGCTCTTTTAATACCCCGGCATCTTCAAGGCATCTGACAAATTTCTTTCCAAGTTCCTCTTGTAAAATGGCCTCTGCCTGTTTCCGGTCAGCGATTTCTCCATACGCTGCTTTTATCTCTTCCGCCCACTGGTGATGGTATGCTTCAACAGAGCTGGGATTGCCTAGCAAATATTCCTCGATCTCAGCTAACTCATCCTTGAGTCTTGGAGGCAATACAGCCAGACCCATTACTTCGATCAATCCGATGTTTTCCTTTTTAATATGATGGACATCAGCGTGTGGGTGGAAAATGCCCATTGGATGTTCCTCTGATGTCCGGTTATTCCGGAGGACAAGATCAAGTTCAAACATGCTATCCCGTCTTCTGGCAATTGGTGTAATCGTATTATGCGGGGTATCACCAGTAAAAGCGAATACATCTGCTGCTTCATCAGAGTAACTTTTCCAGGTTTGCAGAATATGGTCACCTGCGTTGGAAATTGTGTCTCTGTCATATCCTTTTAAGCGGATTACTGACATTGGCCACTTTACTACAGATGCGGATATCTCCGGATAATCCTTTAGTTCAAAAGAGAATGCATCCTCAGCCCGGGTCATCGCAAATTCATAGTTACCGCCCTGATAATGGTCGTGACTTAAGATAGATCCGCCAACAATCGGAAGATCAGCATTTGAACCAATGAAGTAGTGAGGGAATTGGTCTGTAAAGCTGAGAAGCCGCTGGAATGCCGCCTTATCTATCTTCATTTCGCGATGCTCTTCAGATAGCAGGATCGAGTGTTCATTGTAATAAACATATGGTGAATACTGAAGATACCAGTTTTCGCTTTCAAGAGGGACATGTATAATCCTGTGATTCGCACGGGCAGGATAGCCAGTTCGTCCTTCGTAGCCTTCGTTTTCCATACACAATAGGCATTTCGGATAATTACTGGTCTGTTTCATAGCTCGTTCGCGTTTAATTTGTTCTGGATCCTTTTCAGGCTTTGATAAATTAATTGTAATATCCATTACACCGTATGCTGTATCAACCTTATAGGAAATATTTTTAGCGATTCTGTTCAACTGGATATAATTATTATTTTTACTTAGATTGTAAAAGTAATCAGTCGCTGCTTTTGGTGATACCTGATATCTCTCGTTGAAGGTTTTATTGACGACAGAGGGAATCGGTACAAAGCAGTTCATAATATTAGCGGCTAGAATCTCTTTTTCATCAAAAACATCTTCTATGATGGCTTCACCTACGGCAAAAGCAATAATTTTATCCACAAGGTTGGGAATCGTGTCATTGTCAGGATGGACCTTATCTTGTGGAATAGTTTCAAGTCCGATTAAGCTCATCACTTGGTTTCGTACATAAATCCTGTCAGCAGGTTCAATGAGTTCAGCCTCTTGCGCTTTTTGAATTAGGCCTGCTATATACTGATGGATCATGATAACACTTCCTTCTGATATCCATCGGGATGAGAGGAGTGCCAATTCCATGCATCCTCGATTATTTTCATGATGGAGGTACGGGTTGGCTCCCAGCCTAGTACTTGCCTTGCTTTCTCCGAACTGGCTATTAAAACGCTTGGATCGCCAGCCCTGCGAGGACCAATTTCGGCAGGAATATCCTTGCCGGTTACGCTTCGTGCTGTTTCAATCATTTCTTTCACCGAAAATCCCTGGCTGCTGCCCAGGTTGAAAATATTGCTTAGACCACCATTCCTTAAATAGTTTAATGCCAGCAGGTGGGCATCGATTAAATCTTCGACATGGATATAATCCCGGATACAAGATCCGTCTGGAGTGTCGTAATCCTCGCCAAAAATAGTAATATGCGATCTTTGGCCTAAAGCGGTCTGCAGGATAATAGGGATAAGGTGCGTTTCAGGACGATGGTCCTCCCCGATTTCTGCTGTTTCTCTTGCGCCAGCCACATTGAAGTAACGGAGTGAGACATATTTTATGCCATGGGCATGCTCCGTCCACTTCATCAGTTTTTCCATTGTCAACTTTGTCTCACCGTAAGCGTTGGTTGGGTTTGTCGGTACCGCTTCGGTAATCGGGACGGTTTCAGGCTCACCGTAGGTTGCCGCAGTGGAAGAGAAGACGATCTTATCCACATTGTGTTCGACCATAACCTTTAGGAGCACTTGAGTTCCATAAACATTGTTATCAAAGTACTTAATCGGATTCTCCATTGACTCACCTACAAGTGAATTGGCAGCAAAATGAATCACAGCATCAATGGATTCTTTTTTAAAGACTGAGCGAAGAAAATCGATGTTTCTGATATCCCCTTCATAAAACTTTGCCTCAGGATGAATCGCTGCTCTATTGCCGGTTTCTAAGTTGTCAATGATGACAACCTGTTCATTTTGGTCGATTAATTGATAGACTGCGTGTGACCCAATATAACCAGCTCCGCCTAAAACCAATACACTCATTATATTTCCTCCTCAATAAGTTCCTTCGCTCCATCACCGATTGCTGCAGTATAAAATGTGGCGTCAAAGCCGACTGTATCACGGTAACGGGAATTAACAGCTTCTTGGAAGTCATCTACTTTGTTCTTTTCCACAATCGCAATGGCACATCCGCCGAAACCGGCCCCGGTCATACGTGCGCCCAGGGCACCATCCTGATCCCAGGCAGCCTGGACAATCGTATCCAGTTCAAGGCCAGTAACCTCATAGTCATCCCTTAAGGAGACATGGGATTCATTCATCAATTTTCCGAAGCGCTCGAGATCGCCTTGCTGCAGTTTTTCGAGAGCTTCCAAAGTGCGCGCGTTTTCATGGACAGCGTGTTTTGCACGTCTTTGATTAATTTCATCCTTGATCAGATGTTTGTGTTTCTCGAATTCCTCAATAGTAAGCTCTCCTAAACTGCCAATAGAAAGCCCCTGCTGCAGGTCCTTTAATGCCTGCTCACATTGTGCGCGGCGTTCATTGTATTTTGAACCGGCCAGCGTCCGTTGTTTATTCGTGTTAATAATCATGATCGAGTGGTTTTCCAATGCAATTGGAGCATATTTATACTCCAGTGTCTGGCAATCCAGCAGGATGGCATGGTCTTTCTTCCCCATACCAATGGCAAACTGGTCCATGATGCCGCTATTGACACCTATATAATTATTTTCGACCTTTTGGCCAAGCTGGATCATCGGAATCCGTTCCAAAGTTAAATTGAATAGTTCGGTTATTAGTACTCCTGTTGCGAGCTCGATGGAAGCGGAAGAAGATAGTCCTGCTCCATTTGGAATGTTACCGAAGTATAAGATGTCAGCTCCATTGAGAACCTCATAACCTGCTTCTTTTAAATAAAGAATGACACCCTTAGGGTAATTAGCCCAGTTATCTGAATCATCAAAGGCTAAGTCTGACAAGTCAGCCTCAATTATTCCAGTTTCGGGGAAGTTCATGCTATAAAAACGTAGTTTCTGGTCATCCCGTTTTCTTCCTAAAGCATAAGTACCATATGAAATGGAAGCAGGGAAGACATGACCGCCATTATAGTCAGTGTGCTCACCAATCAGGTTGATTCTTCCCGGTGCAAAAAATACTCTAGGAGTTTCAGATGTGTCATACATAGATTGAAATTTTCTTGTTAAATCAGCTGTTATACTCATAATGGCCCCCTAAAATTTTTACTATGAAGTAAAAGGTTAGCATACACTTTGTTAATTAATTTAATTAAGTTAATTAAAGTTTACTATAGATTCTCACGGAACGCAATATAAAAAGGGTCTTTCCTGTTAGGCAGAGCCTAATATGGACTTTGAAACAATTATTCAAGCACCATTGAAGAAAGCGACTTGACTATTCTATATTTCGAGTAGTAAAATTTAGTAAAAAGTTTTACTAAAAATATTTTATCAAGGAAAAACATGGAGGAAATGAAATGGCAACGATTAAAGATATTGCTGAAAAAGCAGGATATTCGATATCTACGGTTTCGAGGGTGCTGAACAACGATCAGAGTCTGTCTGTTTCAGATGATACAAGGGAAAAAATTTATGAAGTTGCAGAGCAATTAAATTACCGTAAGAAAGCCGTTAGGACACTTGTTAAGAACATTGCCTTCTTATACTGGTTAACTGATAAAGAGGAACTTGAAGATGTTTATTATAAAACGATGAGGGAGGAAATCGAAAAATTAGCCAGGTTCTATAATGTAGAACTCATCACTTATAAAATCAATGACGGTATCCATCAAATCCCTGATAGTATCGAGGGATTTATAGCGGTGGGAACTTTTTCAGATAAAGAACTTGCTCACCTTAGAAGCCTGACGTTGAATGGTGTATTCATTGATTCAACACCTGACCCTGATCATTACGATACTGTAAGACCTGACTTACCACAGATAACCCGGAGAACAGTTAATTTTCTGATGGAAAAGGGGCATACCGAAATTGGCCTGATTGGTGGAACGTATCATAACCCGAATACAGATGAGGATGAGAGAGATCTGCGTGAGCGTGTATTTCGCCGGTATATGGAAGCGAAAGGTTTGTTGAAGGAACAATACATCTTCACTCATAGAGGTTTCTCCGTTGATAATGGATACTATCTCATGACAAAAGCGATTCGTGAGCTTGGAGATGATTTGCCAACAGCTTTCTTGGTAGCGGCAGACCCGATTGCTGTAGGCTGCCTGCAAGCCTTGAATGAAAATGGAATTTCAATACCCAACCGAGTCAGTGTTGTCAGCATCAATAATATCAGTGTTGCAAAATATGTTTCTCCCCCGCTGACTACTTTTAATATTGATATTAAGTTAATTTGCAAAAACGCAATCGAGCTATTACTGGAACGAGTGTTAGAGAAAAGAAAACTCGTGAAAACTTTATATATAGGCTCAGAATTGGTTATACGCAAAAGTACAAACTGAAGCAAAAATGTATTTTCGTAAAATATTTTACTAAATTAAGTAAAAAAATTGTTTACATCTTTTCTTGCTGGTGCTATATTCTAATTACTAAAGCGCTTTCAGTTTCCTGGAATCCAAAACCAACCTTGAAAGGATGTAAATCCATGAAGAAATTCAAAAAGTATTTCGGTCTTATGAGTGGTATTGCATTAACTTTATCGCTGGCTGCATGCGGGCCTGATGACAATGCAGAAGATGCCTCAAAGGAAGCACCAAAAGATAAAAATGTTGAGTTACTAGTTTGGGAAGATATTCAAAAAGGTGAAGGCATTAAGGATGCCATTTCCCAATTTGAAAAAGATAACAATGTAACAGTTAAAGTGGTTGAAAAGGCATATGCCCAGCAAATCGAGGACTTGCGTTTAGATGGTCCGGCTGGTACAGGCCCTGACGTCCTTACTATGCCTGGGGACCAGATTGGAACAGCAGTAACAGAAGGATTGATCAAACAATTGAATGTTAGTGATGATGTAACATCCATCTATACTGAAGCTGCGATGCAGTCACAAATGGTTGACAATAAAGTTTACGGATTGCCAAAGGCTGTAGAAACAACCATGCTTTATTACAATAAAGACCTTGTTTCTGCAGAAGAATTGCCTAAAACTTTGGATGAGTGGTATGACTACTCCAAGAAAGTTACAGATGGTAAGAATTTTGGATTCCTGGCTTTATTTGATCAAATTTACTATGCAAACAGTGTCATGAGCGGTTACGGCGGATATATTTTCGGCCAAGATGCAGATGGCAATTATAACCCGGAAGATATCGGTCTAAACAATGAGGGAGCAATTGAAGGTGCTCAATATATCCAAAAGTTTTATAAAGAAAAATTATTCCCTTCTGGAATCGTTGGCGAGCAGGGAATCAACGTTTTAGAGTCATTATTTACTGAAGGAAAAGCCGCGGCGATTATTTCTGGTCCATGGAACATCGAGCCATTTACAAAAGCCGGCGTCAACTATGGAGTTAGTAAATTGCCAGAGCTTTCAAATGGTAAGAACATGAGTGCGTTTATTGGAGTGAAAAGTTACAATGTCAGCGGATATTCTAAGAATGCCGAGCTAGCAGAGAAGTTAGTTGTTTTCCTGGCGAATGAAGAGAATTCCAAGAAGCGTTATGAATTAACACAAGAGGTTCCTGCTGTAGCAGCTTTAGCTGATGACCCTGCCGTTACAGAAAGCGAAGCAGCACAAGCTGTGGCAGAACAGTCCCAGTTCTCTGAATTAATGCCGAGTATTCCGCAAATGAACGAAGTTTGGACACCGGCAGATGCAGCCCTGCAAACGATCGCTACAGGCAAGGCGGAGCCTAAAGACGCATTGAACCAGGCTGTTGAAACGATAAAAGGACAAATTAAAGCTAAACATAAATAATGATTGAATAGTCAGCAGTTAAAAATGGTGTCAAACGCACATATTGTTTGACACCATTTATTGTAATGACAAGGGCAGTTTGATTTTTAACGAAACTAAGGCACTTAAGCTTTTCATTTTCAACTGTCTAAAATGATTGAGGTGAAAAAAATGCAACATCGCAAATTAGCCCTATTGTTATCCCTTATTCCAGGACTTGGCCAAATTTACAATAAGCAATGGATCAAGGGTGGTTTGTTCCTTTTCCTTGCGGTGTCCTTCTTCTTAGTGTTTGGAGACCTAATGGATATGGGGTTTTGGGGGCTTTTTACATTAGGGGAAATGGTGCCCCGGGACAACTCCATATTCCTGCTCGCTCAAGGGATCATTGCACTTATCGTCACATTTTTTGGTCTCGCTTTCTACTACTTGAATTTCCGGGATGCTTATAAAAATGGATCATTGCGTGATGATAACCAGAAACCGAGTTCGCTAAAGGATGATTACCAAAACTTAATTTCCCAGGGCTATCCTTATGTAATTAGTGGCCCCTCTCTGTTTATATTAATTTTTGCAGTCATCTTTCCGATCCTGTTCAGCTTTGCTCTGGCGTTTACCAATTATGATTTATATCATTCCCCGCCAGCTAATCTGGCTGATTGGGTTGGTTTCCAGACATTTTTAGAAATTTTCACAGTCGATATCTGGCGCTCTACCTTTTTTGATGTATTGGCCTGGACGGTGATCTGGACGCTCGTCGCATCTACGCTTCAGGTTAGCATTGGAATATTCATGGCTGTTTTAGTGAATCAAAATGATTTGAAGTTTAAAAGGTTTTACCGAACTATTTTAGTGTTGCCGTGGGCAGTGCCAGGCTTTGTAACAATCCTGATATTTGCTGGTCTTTTTAATGATAGTTTTGGTGCAATTAATAATGATATTTTAGCAGCCTTTGGCATTGACTCAATCGCTTGGCTGACAGATGAGAACTGGACAAGGGCGGCGTTGATCCTGATGCAGGGTTGGCTTGGGTTCCCTTATATTTTCCTTGTTACCACTGGGGTTCTCCAGTCGATTCCGGATGATCTTTACGAAGCTGCGACAATCGATGGAGCGTCTATGTTCGCGAAGTTCAGATTTATCACGATGCCGATGATCCTGCTTGCAATGGCTCCGCTCATCATTACCCAATTTACGTTTAACTTTAATAACTTTAATATTATTTATCTATTTAACGGCGGCGGCCCTGCAGTACCTGGTTCAACCGCCGGAGGAACCGACATACTGGTGTCCTGGATTTATAAATTGACAATGCAGTCAAGTCAATACTCTCTGGCAGCAGCCCTAACTATTTTGCTTTCGGTGTTTGTTATCGCGATTGCCCTGTGGCAATTCAGGCGGACAAATTCATTTAAAGAGGGGGTTTAATGAATGAATGGAAATATGAAGAAAAATAAAACCCTTCGACTCATTCTATCCTATACGATCCTGACTTTCATGACGGTAATCATAATCTACCCACTGCTCTGGACAGTGGGGGCAAGCTTTAATCCGGGTAACAGTCTGATCAGTACAAGTATCATTCCTAAAAACCCGACATTTGATCATTATCGCGAATTATTTGCCGGAAAAGAAAGTCTTCAGTATGGAAAGTGGTATTTAAACTCTTTGAAAATCAGTATTTTTACGATGATTGGTTCAATGATCAGTGTTTCCTTCACTGCGTATGCTTTCTCACGCTTCCGCTTTAAAGGGAGAAAAAATGCTTTGACGTTATTTTTACTGCTGCAAATGATCCCGCAATTTTCAGCACTCGTCGCGCTCTTTGTATTGGCACAGATGCTTGGAATGATGAACAGCCATTGGCTGTTGATCCTACTGTATATTGGCGGACAAATCCCGATGAATACTTATTTGATGAAGGGATACATGGACTCGATTCCGCTGGATTTGGATGAGAGTGCAAAGATTGATGGGGCAAGCAACACAAGGATTTTCTTGCAGATTATCATGCCACTGTCCAGGCCAATGCTTGCGGTAGTGGCAATGAACGGTTTTACAGGACCGCTTGGTGACTTCGTTCTGTCATCCACAATTTTAAGGGCACCTGAAGCCTATACTTTGCCGATTGGATTATACAATCTGGTAAATGAAGTAATGGGTGCGAGCTATACAACCTTTGCTGCAGGGGCGCTTCTTATCAGTATCCCCATAGCGGTTATCTTCCTAATGCTGCAAAAGCACTTTGTTTCAGGATTAACCGCTGGCGGAACAAAGGGTTAACAGGTAGAACAAACTGTTAAAAATGGTTAGAAGGAGAGTCTTATGTCAAAACATGAAAGAACTTATACAACGAAAGCGGACTTCATGCTTCATGGAGGAGACTACAATCCTGATCAATGGCTGGACCGGCCTGATATATTGGCTGATGATATAAAGCTGATGCAGCTGTCACACAGCAATGCTTTTTCGGTTGGGATATTTGCCTGGAGCACTCTTGAGCCGGAAGAGGGAGTCTACAATTTTGAATGGCTGGACAAAGTTTTTGATGATATCCATGGCATCGGGGGCAGAGTAATTCTGGCAACCCCAAGTGGTGCCCGTCCGGCATGGATGTCTCAGAAATATCCTGAAGTGTTGCGCGTCAATAGCTCCAGGGTGAAGCAGCTTCAAGGAGGAAGACATAATCATTGCTTTACTTCAAAGGTATACCGAGATAAAACGCAGCAGCTCAATCGCCTGCTGGCAGAAAGATATGGAAAGCACCCTGCGCTTTTAATGTGGCATATCTCGAATGAATATGGCGGCGAATGTCATTGTGATTCATGTCAGACTGCCTTCAGGAACTGGCTGAAAGAAAAATACAATCATGATCTTAAAGCCTTGAATGACGCATGGTGGGGTCCTTTCTGGAGTCACACTTTTAATGACTGGTCCCAGATTGAATCGCCATCGCCCATTGGAGAAAGCATGGTTCACGGGCTGAATTTGGACTGGAAAAGATTTGTAACAGACCAGACGATATCATTTTTTGAAAACGAAATTGTTCCAATCAAGGAATTGACACCAGATATTCCGGTAACGACGAATTTCATGGCAGACACTCATGATTTAATTCCTTTCCAGGGACTGGATTACAGTAAATTTGCAGAGAAACTCGATGTGATTAGCTGGGATGCCTATCCAGCCTGGCATAACGATTGGGAAAAGACAGCAGATTTGGCAATGAAAGTAGGCTTTATAGATGATTTGTACCGGAGCCTTAAACAGCAGCCATTCCTATTGCTGGAATCTACACCAAGCGGAGTAAACTGGCACCAGGTGAACAAAGCGAAACGGCCGGGCATGCATCTCTTGTCGTCTATGCAAATGGTCGCTCACGGATCAGACAGTGTCATGTATTTTCAGTGGCGGAAGTCCCGTGGTTCTTCGGAAAAGTTCCATGGTGCTGTCGTTGACCATGACAATAGTGCAGAGAATCGTGTATTTAAAGAAGTGACAAAGGTAGGGGAAACACTGGAAAAGCTATCTGAAGTCGTCGGCACAAATCGCCCGTCTGATGTGGCGATTCTTTACGATTGGGAAAGTAACTGGGCTTTAAATGATGCGCAAGGATTCGGCATGGATTCAAAGTGTTATCCGCAGACATTGCAAGAGCATTATAGGGCCTTCTGGGAACGAGATATCCCAGTGGATGTCATAACAAAAGAACAGGATTTCTCCCAGTATAAATTATTGATTGTTCCGATGCTCTACCTGGTAAGTGAAGAGACGATATCCCGCTTGAAGTCCTTCGTAGGTGAAGGCGGTACCTTAGTGATGACTTATATCAGCGGTTTAGTAAATGAACATGATTTAACATATTTAGGAGGTTGGCACCAAGACCTCCAGGAGATTTTCGGTATGAGACCTTTAGAGAGCGATACGTATTACCCGAACGATAAAAATGCTGTCAGCTATCGCAATCAATCCTATGAGTTGAAAGACTATGCAACCATCATTGAACTGAATACGGCTGCAGTAGAAGGTGTTTACGAGGAAGACTTTTATTCTGGAACACCTGCCGTGACCAGTCACAAATATGGAAACGGCCATACCTATTATATTGGAGGACGAATGGAGGATGAGTTCCAACGCGATTTCTACAACGGATTGATAGAACGCTTGCAAATTGAATCAGCAGCAGATGTTAAACATGGTAAGGGTGTATCCGTCCAGGCAAGAAAATCTCCGGAAAGTGACTATATTTTTGTCATGAACTTTACGGAAGAGCAGCAGCCGGTAACCTTTGAATCACAAGTGAGAGATTTGCTGACCGGAGAAGAGATTTCTGGGGAGCTGACCCTGGAAAAATATGAAGTAAGAATTGTCGAGAAAAAACGTTGAGAAGCGAGGAAGAAATTCCTTGCTTCTTCCTATAACTATCCTAAAGGTCCATTCTATTAAAGGATGGATGTTTTCTATTGAAGTTTTTGAAAACGCTTACTTGAAAGGGGACAGGAATATGGGTAAAAGAGTAAAGAGTATTATTTTGATGTTATCGTTCATCATGGTATTTGGTTCGGTTTTTTCAAATCAGAATCAAGGGTTTGCACAGGTACAATTGATTAACAACGGCGGGTTTGAGACAAGTTTCTGGGATGACGGGTCATGGAACGTGGAAACAGCGAATTGGGATGGTGTTGATATACAACATTTTTCATACGCAAGCGATTCCTGGATGGCACCTGCCGAGAGCAGCTATGCACTTAAATATTGGATGAAAGATTCTGCAGGTGAAAACCAGACATTTACGATTAGTCAAACAATCCCTTCTCTTCCTGCGGGAAGCTACGAGATTTCTGTGAAGACGATGGGTGGAGCAGGAGCAGAGGCCGGGAGTGTGAATCTTTTTGCCGGGGAGTCAGCAGGAAGTGCAGAAGTGACGACAGGGTATAATTCATGGGGAACAGCTGTTTTGAAATTCGATCTTGCTGAAGCGGCGGCTGATTTCAAGGTGGGAGCCATCGTTTCCGGCGCACCGAATGCATGGGGTTATCTGGACAGCTTCAGCTTAAGTTCATTGGGAGGTGGTAATGTGGAAATACCTGAACCAGCAGCAGCTGACATTTTCGTGAAAAGAGTGGACGGCATTGATGATGGATTTATCAAAGGTGTTGATGTATCCAGCATTATCGCGCTGGAACAAAGCGGTGTGAAATTTTACAATGAAGCTGGAAAGAAACAGGATATTTTCAAAACCTTGAATGAAGCTGGTGTGAATTACGTCCGTGTCCGTGTCTGGAATGAACCGTATAATGCAAGAGGAAATGGTTATGGCGGCGGCAATAATGATGTGGATAAAGCGATCGAAATTGGCAAAAGGGCGACTGAAAATGGAATGAAGCTGCTGGTGGACTTCCATTACTCCGACTTCTGGGCAGATCCTGGTAAACAGCAGGCTCCGAAAGCTTGGAAGAATTTAAGTTTTGAAGATAAGAAAGCAGCACTTTATCAATTTACCAAAGATAGCCTGCAGGCTATGATGGATGCAGGCATCGATATTGGGATGGTGCAGGTAGGCAATGAAACAAATGGAGGGCTGGCTGGAGAATATGAATGGGATAAAATGAGTCAGTTATTCAATGAAGGAAGCAGGGCAGTAAGAGAGGTGGATTCAAGTATATTAGTTGCATTGCATTTTACTAACCCGGAAACTGCCGGAAGATATGCTTCCATTGCTAAGACACTGGATGAGAATGCTGTTGACTATGATGTATTTGCAAGCTCATATTATCCATTTTGGCATGGTACACTGGCTAATCTGACCTCTGTTCTAAAGAATGTGGCCGACACATATGGCAAACAAGTGATGGTGGCTGAAACATCATATACGTACACAAGCGAAGACGGAGATGGACATGGAAATACCGCACCGAAAAGCTCTGGCCAAACTCTGAATTACCCTGTAACTGTCCAAGGACAGGCAACTGCCGTAAGAGATGTAATGGAGGCTGTTGCGAACGTAGGAGAAGCAGGGATGGGTGTTTTCTATTGGGAACCAGCATGGATTCCTGCTGCACCAGATAAAAAACTGAAAAAAAACCAAAAGCTTTGGGAAAAGTATGGATCAGGCTGGGCTACGAGCTTTGCGGCTGAATACGATCCTGAAGATGCAGGACAATGGTATGGAGGAAGTGCGGTAGACAATCAGGCATTATTTGATTTTTATGGCCATCCGCTGCCATCCTTGAATGTATTCAAGTATGTCGATACAGGTGCAGTCGCTCCTTTGAGAATCGATGAAATTAAAGATCTGTCGATTAAAGCCAATGCAGGTGAATCCGTGCAGCTGCCAGAAACCGTTACGGTTACTTATAATGATGGAAGCAAAGGTTCCGTTGCAGTTCAATGGGATCAGGAGGCTCTGCAACAAGCAATTGACACTGGTGTTGGAACCTATGTAATTACAGGGGCTGTAGATGGCGGTTACACAGTAGAAGCAAATCTGGAAATCAAGCCGGAGAATTTTGTGCAGAACCCAGGTTTCGAAGAAAGTGACAGAAGCATGTGGAACATCATCTATCCAGAAGGAGTTACACCGCATACTGATTATCAAGAAAAAGCTGCTGATGCAAAAACAGGAAATTACTCGTTGCATTTTTATTCAAGCGAAGCGGTTGACTTCAAGGTTGAACAGACAATTACTGGCCTGGAACCAGGCTATTATAATCTTTCTATGTTCCTGCAAGGCGGGGACGCAGACGAATCGGAAATGTTCTTATATGCTAAAACCAGTGACCAGGAATATAAATTCGATACATCGGTCAATGGCTGGGTGAACTGGAATAACCCTGAAATAAAGGAAATCCCGGTACTTGATGGAAGCATAACAATTGGAGCGAGCATTAAAGCGGGCCAAGGTGCATGGGGAAGTTTGGATGATTTTTATTTATACAAAGTGAAAGAGTTGAATTAATGGATTGATGATACTCTCTGCTTTAGGCGGAGAGTATCATTGGCAATGCGAACATCGAGTTCTTAAAGCAGAGAACATGGTTTGTGTTAGTAAATTCGAAGAGAATGTTGCTGCCTTATCGAATTTGAAACTCAGTGAAGAAGAATTAGGAAAAATTGATGATATTCACATTAATTAGAACGTGTTAAGATATTGTCCCTATAGTATAGATGAAAAGAAGCATAGGGAACTGTGCTTCTTTTTTGCATTGTGAAATATCCAAATGTTCGGTTCAGGAATTTTATTCCCGCGGACGGTTTTGATAGTTCTTATGCTACCTTGGTAACAAGTCAAAGAATAGTCTTCACTGTAGGTGGATGTTGAAAGCGATAAAAAATGGGAGTATATTTTTAGTTAAAAACTATTGAAAGGGTTTGCATAACGTGCTATTATTTTTACGTAAACGTTTTCGTTTTTTATTAATCTTTGGTGCAAGGCAGGTGGGATATGTCCTATACGATTAAAGACGTTGCCAAGAAGGCCAATGTCTCGATAGCAACAGTTTCAAGGATTCTGAATGGCCAGGCAGGCTACTCGGAAAAGACTAAACTAAAAGTATTGAAGGTCATTGAAGAGCTTGGATACTCACCCAATGCTGTAGCCAGAGGATTAATAAATAAAAGAACCCATACGATCGGCGTCCTTTTTCCAAAGCTCTCCAGCTCGCTGGTGACAGACCTGCTGGATGGGATTGAGAAGGCAGCAAATGAAAACGGCTCCAGTGTCATTGTTTGCCATACTGAATCAAATGGCGAAAAAACAATGAATTATCTTCAGCTGTTGATCGAAAAAAGGGTTGATGGAATCATTTTTGCGAGTGAAATACTGAAGGATGAATATTATCAGTATGTCAAGAAATCAAAAATGCCCATCGTTCTCCTATCAACAGAATCCTATGCATTCCCGGTTCCTTATGTAAAGGTCAATGACTTCCATGCTGCCTATGCAGCTGCGAAGTATTTAATTGATAAAGGACATACTGAAATCGGCATGATCAGCGGGAATAAAGAAGATATCGTTGCCGGGAAACCGAGGATTGATGGTTTTCAAAAGGCTTTGGGAGACCATGGGATTGCCTGCGATGAGAGAAATATCGTTAACAGCAAGGGCTTTGGCTTTCATGATGGGCTGGATGGTTTGAGGAAAATGATGGAACAATTTCCTGAGGTAAAAGCGATTTTTGCGGCAAGTGATGAAATTGCCATGGGTGTTTTATCAGCGGCTTACCAGCAGGGAATAAAAGTACCTGAAGAGCTGTCCGTGATTGGTTTCGATAATTTGAACCTTGCTGAAATGACGATTCCTCCGCTTACGACAATCGGCCAGCCGCTGGTAAAAATGGGGGAAGCATCAGCACAAATGTTATTTAAGATACTGGAAACAGGTGAAATTCCGGAAAGCCGGATTATGCCTCATAAAGTAGTTGAAAGATTAAGTGTAAAAGAGAGAGCTTAATGACTCTCTTTTTCTAAACACATTTAAGTAAACGTTTACGTTAAAAGCGTGAAAACTTAGGAGGAATAGACATGTTCAAGAAAATGACAGCAGGTGTAATGGCAGTAGCAATGGGAGCTTCCTTATTAGCAGGCTGCTCTTCAGACAAAGCGGATGATGGAAAAGTAACATTAGAGCTGTTTTCCAATAAATCCGAAAGCATTCAGACTTATAAGGGATTAATTAAAGAATTCGAAAAGCAAAACCCGGATATCAAGATCAAACTGGATGCTCCGCCTGAAGCTGAAACAGTCCTGAAGACACGTCTTACTAAAAATGATCTCCCGGATATTATGTCCATCGCCGGAAATGCAACTTACGGTGAATTAGGGCGTGCAGGAGTATTGGAAGATTTCTCTGGTTCAGAACTAGAAAAGAAAGTTCAGCCTTCATATGTTGACATGGTTAACCGTCTAGTTGGACCTGAAGAGAAGGGCACATTTGGTCTGCCATATGCAACGAATGCAAATGCGGTTATTTATAACAAGGCAAAGTTTGAAGAGCACGGACTTACAGTTCCAACTACCTGGGATGAGTTCATCGCAAGCCTTGATAAAGTGAAGGCGGCGGGAGACACTCCGATTTACTTTACATTGAAGGATGCATGGACTGGCATGATTGCCTGGAACTCACTTGGTGCTAATGTCGCAGGTGAAGATTTCGCCGAAAAAAAGAATGCTGGTGAAACATCATTTGTAGAAAGCTATGATGAAGTAGCTGATAAGATGGCAACATTGGTGAAATACGGACACAAGGATAATATGGGAGTGGCGTATGGCGATGGAAATAATGCTTTTGCCAACGGAAAGTCCGTATTCTATCTACAGGGCAACTGGGCGATTCCAGAAATCCTGAAAGCAAACCCTGACATGGAATTGGGCGTGTTCCCAATGCCAGTTACAAATGACCCTGCAAAAAATAAATTGGTATCAGGTGTTGACGTACTCCTTACTGTTAGCAAAGATACAGAGCATAAAGAAGAAGCAATGAAATTTGTTGAATTCATGATGAATCAGGAAACGGCTAAAAAATATATTGACGAGCAAAAGGCATTCTCTGCTATTGAAGGTGTTTACCAGGAAAACCCTGTATTTGAAGGAATCAAGAGCAACTTTGAAACAGGTGCCATCACCAGCTTCCCGGATCACTATTATCCAGCAGGAATGGGAGCTGAAAACCTGGTACAGGAATTCTTGATCAAGAAAGATAAGGAAAAATTCTTGAAAAAAATGGACAGCGAGTGGGAAAAAGTACAAAATCGCTAATCCGCAAACAAGCCAGGGTGTCCTATGATCCCTGGCTTTCCTAAAAAGGAGTTGTCATCATCATGAAAAAGAAAAATAATGTTTTCCTGTTCATTGCCATACCTGCCTTCATCCTTTTTTTCATTTTTCATAGCTATCCTGCATTGCAGGGGATTTTTTACAGCTTCACAGACTGGAAAGGCTATGGGGACTGGAACTTTGTAGGATTAAAAAATTACTTGAATGTATTCAAGGACGGCCGTGCTGGTGATGCGTACCTGTTCACATTTAAATTCGCTATTGTTTCTACCATTCTGGTAAATATCATAAGCCTTGCCGTTGCGATTGGGCTTAATTCGAAAATTAAATTCCATAAGACTCTTCGGGCAATCTACTTCTTGCCTTATATTCTTAGCATATTGATTGTCGGTTTTATTTTTAACTTCATTTTTGCCCATGTGCTGCCTAGAGTCGGCGAGGCAATGGGCTGGGAATTCCTTAGCATGAATATCCTTGGTAATCCGGATCTTGCCTGGATTGGGATTGTCATTGTCGCGGTATGGCAGGCTGTATCTTTCAATACGATTCTATACCTTGCTGGACTGGTGACGATTTCCGAGGATTTATATGAAGCTGCGAGCATTGACGGAGCCGGTATCTGGACGAAGTTCTGGAGAATCACATTCCCGTTAATCGCGCCTTTCTTTACGATTAATATGGTTTTATCCCTCAAAAACTTCTTGATGGTATTCGACCAGATCGTCGCATTGACAGGCGGCGGACCAGGAAAATCAACAGAATCAATTTCCTTGCTGATTTACCGCGGCGGTTTTGAAGGCGGGCAATTTGCCTATCAATCTGCCAATGCCGTCATTTACTTTATCGTGATTATTATCTTCTCTGTCATTCAATTAAAATTCTTAAATAAAAGAGAGGTGGAAAACTGATGAATCGCAAAAAAAATAGCTGGGTCATTACCACTCTCTTGATTTTAGGGTCATTGTTGATACTATTTCCACTATATTTAACGGTTACCATCGCTTTTAAAACTCCGCCTGAAATGGCTGGCAATTTATTGGCGCTGCCGAATACATGGTCTTTTGATAACTTTGCCAATGCGATTGAAATGACAAATTTCTTTAATGCATTCAAAAACAGTGCGTTTGTGACGGTTTTTGTGGTCATATTTACTGTAATGACAAATTCACTTGTCTCCTATGCGATTGCTAGGAACATGCATAAGAAGTTTTATAAGTTTTTATACTTCTATTTTTTAAGTGCGATGTTCATTCCTTTTCCGATTATCATGCTTCCGCTTGTAAAACAGACAAGCGCATGGGGAATGGATAACCTGGTTGGACTGATCATCCTGTACATCGTGTTCAATCTATCTTTCAACGTATTCATTTATATTGGATATATCAAGTCCATTCCTGTGGAACTGGAAGAGGCGGCGATCATGGATGGAGCAAGTACCTGGGGTGTTTTCTGGAAGGTTATCTTCCCGCTGCTTGCACCAATGAACGCTACAGTCGCGATCATTACCAGTCTTGGAGCATGGAATGACTTCATGCTGCCGCTCGTCTTGCTGAGTGACAGGGATATGGCGACTCTTCCACTTGTTCAGTATATTTTCCAATCGCAATTCAGCACGGATTATAATCTGGCATTTGCTTCTTATTTGATGGCACTAGCACCGATGATCATCGTGTACATTTTTGCCCAGAAATGGATCATTAGCGGTGTCATGAAAGGTTCGATAAAATAACTTTATTATTATAATAGATTTTTAATTTGATCGGAGTGTATTGATGTGAACAAGACCTGGTGGAAAGAAAGTGTTATTTATCAAATTTATCCGAGGAGCTTCAATGATTCAAATGGAGACGGAATCGGAGACATCAATGGAATAACGGAAAAAATTCCTTATTTAAGCGAGCTAGGCATTGATGTGATCTGGCTATCTCCGGTTTATCAATCACCTAATGACGATAATGGCTATGATATTTCTGATTACCGGAATATCATGGACGAGTTTGGCACCATGCAGGACTTTGATAATATGCTGGCAGAAGCTCACCGTCATGGAATCAAAATCATGATGGACCTTGTTGTCAACCACTCAAGCGATGAGCACGCATGGTTCCAGGAATCCCGGAAGTCAAAAGACAATCCATACAGAGACTATTATATCTGGAAAAAGCCGGAGAATGGCGAGCCGCCGACAAATTGGGGAGCTGCTTTTGGCGGGAGTGTCTGGGAATACGATGAAGAGACAGGCGAGTACTATCTCCACCTTTTCAGCAAAAAACAGCCAGACCTTAACTGGGAGAACCCTGTCTTAAGAAACGAAGTATATGAAATGATGCGTTATTGGCTGGATAAAGGCATTGACGGATTCCGGATGGATGTCATCAATTTCATTTCAAAAGATACAAGCTATCCTCAAGCGGAAGTCCGTGAAGGACATAAATACGGGGATGGCGGCAAGTATTATATGAATGGCCCGAAAATCCATGAATTTCTCCAGGAAATGAACAAAGAAGCCCTAAGCAATTATGACACAATCACTGTCGGAGAGATGCCAGGTGTTACGGTTGACGAAGGCAAGCTCTATACAGGTACAGATCGGAAAGAATTGAATATGGTGTTCCATTTTGAACATGTTGGCCTCGGTGACGGACAATTCGGCAAGTGGGATCCGCGCGAATGGAAGCTGACCGAGCTGAAGGAAATCTTCACTAAATGGCAAAAGGGTCTGGAAAAAGACGGCTGGAACAGTCTTTATTGGAGCAACCATGACCAGCCGCGGGCTATTTCACGCTGGGGCAATGATTCTGATGAGCACAGGGTTGTATCTGGCAAGATGATTGCTACCTGCCTCCATATGATGCAGGGTACGCCATATATTTACCAGGGTGAAGAAATCGGCATGACGAATGTGAAATTCGATGATATCAATGATTACCGGGATATCGAAACATTGAATGCTTATCGCGATTTAACTCCTGATTCCTTGACACATGAAGAAATTTTCAAGGGAATTCATGAGCGCGGCCGTGACAATGCAAGGACTCCTGTTCAGTGGGACAGCAGCGCCAATGCCGGGTTTACAACTGGGACGCCATGGATCAATGTAAATCCTAATTATGAGACGATCAATGCCGAAGCAGTTTTAAAAGATGAAGACTCTATTTTCTATTACTATAAGAAGCTCATCGAACTAAGAAAGCAAAACGAAGTAGTCGTGTACGGCACATATGATGTAGTAATGGAAGAAGATGAGCAGATTTTTGCTTATACCCGGACACTTGGGGATGATCAATTATTGGTGATCTGTAACTTCAGCGACCAAAATCCTGTTTTTACTCTTCCTGATAGTGTTCGTTATTCATCGAAGGAATTGCTGATTTCAAATCTTGAAGTAGACGAAAATGAATCAATCGATGAATTGACGCTTCAGCCTTATGAAGCAAGGGTATATCGATTAACAAAATAATGAAAAGGGCCTATATTGGGCCCTTTTTCATGGAACTGAGGTGCTGGAATGAAGAAAAAGTGGTGGAAAGAGGCTGTTGTTTACCAGGTGTACTGGCGAAGCTTTTATGATTCCGATGGTGATGGATATGGTGATTTGAAGGGAGTAATTGAAAAGCTCGATTACATTAAAGGTCTTGGAATCGACGTGATCTGGCTGAATCCTTTCTATGAATCTCCAGACCGTGATAATGGGTACGATATCTCGAATTATTATCGTGTAATGGAGAAGGCTGGAGACATGGCTATTTTTCAGGAGTTGGTCCAGGAAATCCATAACCGGGGTATGAAGGTGATCATGGATTTAGTCGTCAACCATACATCTGTTCAGCATCCATGGTTTCTTGAATCCCGCTCCTCTAAGGATAACCCGAAGAGGGACTGGTATATTTGGGAAGATCCAAAAGAAGGGAAGGAGCCGAATAACTGGCGTTCCTATTTTGCCCCATCATGCTGGGAGCTTGATCCTGCAACAGGGCAATATTATTACCATTCTTTCGCGGTGGAGCAGCCGGACCTTAACTGGAAAAATCCTGAGCTGCGAAATGAAATATATAAAATGATGCGATTCTGGCTTGAAAAAGGGATTGATGGTTTCCGTATGGATGTGATCAATCTTCTTGCCAAAAGAGAGGATTTTTCAGACGCCGAAAATCCATATGATATTAGTTACCTTGCCAACAATCCAGGAATTCATGATTACCTACAGGAAATGAATCGCGAGGTACTTCAACATTATGATGCCATGACAGTAGGGGAAATTCCTTTTGTTACACCAACAGAGGGGCTTCTCTATGTCGATGAAGACCGAAATGAACTTAATACATTATTCCATTTCCAGGTGGCAGACGAAATGCCGACATGGGATATGATCCGTTTTAAGAGAATCCAATCAAGCTGGTACGATGGTTTAAAGGGAAAAGGCTGGAACTCTCAATTCCTGAACAATCATGACCATACGAGACAAGTGACTCGTTATGGAAATGACGGGAAATATCGCGAACAGTCGGCCAAGCTGCTGGCGACAATGGTCCATACACTGCCAGGAACTCCTTATATATATCAGGGTGAAGAAATCGGGATGACCGGAGTCAGGTTTGACTCCATTGAGGATTATAACGATATTGCCATGAGAAACAAATACTATGAGGAAGTAGCAAAAGGACGCGATCCACAGGAGGTTTTTGAAAGCCTGCTGCTGTTGAGCCGGGATAATTCCAGAACACCGATGCAATGGAATGATGCTCCACAGGCAGGCTTTACAAACGGCGAACCATGGATCAAAGTCAATCCGAACTACAAAGACATCAATGTGGAGGCCGCATTGAAAGACCAGGAATCCGTCTATTATTATTACAAAAAGCTGATCAGTCTGCGAAAAGAAAATGAGGTTATGGTCTACGGAGATTATCAGGATTTATTGCCTGATGATGAAAATTTGTACGTTTACACACGTTCATACAACGGGGTAACGTGGTTGATTGTCCTGAACCATTCAGATGAGCAGCAAACCTTTGCTTTACCTGGGGAACTGCAGGAAAAGGGAAGACAGCTGATTATCTGCAATTATAAGCCGAAGATTGAAAGCAGAGAAAACCTGCTTGATCCGCATGAGGCGAGGGTTTATCAGATTGGCGATTAGGGGATGCAATACAAGCAATTGCAAGGTTATCAGTTAAAAAGGAGAGTGCCTGAAGCACTCTCCTTTTTAACTATCTTGAACTCCTGTACATCATCCCCTTTCCTTAACATCCTTTTTACTAAATTTGATTTGGAAAGTTACTAGCCCCTTCTGAACTAAAATAAACTTAGTTTATCTTGTAGACAAACTAAGATTCCGTTGTTAAAATGAAATTAATTAAACAATTAAAAAATAAGAGGGGGAAATGGTTCATGAAAAAATGTAAGGGTTTTCTATCGGCTCTGCTTGTCTTTGTTTTAGTGCTTGTTGTTTCTGGATGCGGACAGGATGCTGGCGGTAAAGGGGCCAGCAGTGACGCCAAGGATGAGGGGAATGGCAAGTTAAGAATCGGCCTGTCGGTCTCCGACTTAACATTGGAGCGCTGGCAGCATGACAGAGATTTCTTTGTTGATAAAGCAGAGGAATTAGGTGCAGATGTATTGGTTCAATCGGCAAATGGTGATGAGGCGAAACAAGTTTCCCAGATTCAGAACATGATTTCTCAAGATATTGATGCACTTGTCATTATCGCGATCAACTCTGATGCTCTTACAACAGTAGTGGACCAGGCGAAGGCTGAAGGGATTCCTGTACTCGCTTATGACCGTTTGGTAAATGGTACGGATATTGATGCTTATGTTTCCTTTGATAATGTAAGAGTGGGAGAAATGCAGGCTGAATATTTAGTGGAAAAAGTGCCAACAGGAAAGTACTTCTTGATGGGCGGCTCCCCAACTGACAATAACGCAAAAATGTTCAGAGAGGGCCAAATGAACATCATCCAGCCGCTTGTTGATAAAGGCGACATTGAAGTTGTTGGTGATCAGTGGGCAAAAGGCTGGGACGCAAACGAGGCGCTTAAGATCATGGAGAATGCTTTAACTGCTAATAAAAATGATATTGATGTGGTGGTGGCCTCAAATGATAGTACGGCTGGCGGAGCAATCCAGGCACTAGAGGCTCAGGGTCTTGCAGGTAAGGTTGCGATTTCGGGCCAGGATGCTGACTTGGCAGGTGTTCAGCGTATCGCTGAAGGGCTTCAAACAATGACAGTCTATAAACCTATTAAAGCGATTGCCGAGAAAAGTGCTGAGGTTGCCGTACAACTGGCTAAGGGGGAAAAACCTGAAGCTGATTCAACAGTGAATAATGGAAAACTGGATGTGCCTTTCATCAAGCTTGATCCAATCAAGGTAGGAAAAGAAAACATTGTTGATACAGTCATCAAGGATGGATTCCACTCTTATGATGATGTTTATAAAAATGTACCTGAAGGTGAGCGTCCAGCACGCCCTTAATAAAAGGAATCAAGATTCATTAGCGCTCCTGGCAAATCAAATGATAGGCAGTCAGTCTGGCTTTAAATTTGTTCGCCAGGAGTTTTTCTATCTGTAAAACTACGAAATTTAAGCTTAAGGTGGTGAAGCGGAAATGACACCCTATGCTCTCGAAATGAAGGGTATTACGAAGGAGTTTCCCGGAGTTAAAGCTTTGGACAATGTTACCTTTTCAGTACGTAAAGGTGAAATCCATGCACTTTGTGGTGAAAATGGTGCTGGCAAGTCAACCTTGATGAAAGTGTTAAGCGGGGTTTATCCGCATGGTACATATGAAGGGCAAATTTTAATAAATGGCCAGGAAGTTCAGTTTAAATCGATCAAAGAATCACAAGATGCCGGTGTAGCGATCATCTATCAAGAGCTGGCACTGGTGGAGGAAATGTCTGTGGCTGAGAATCTATTTTTGAGTCACGACTATATGAGAGCAAAAGTCATCAATTGGAACAGGATTTATTCAGAAGCACAAAAGTGGCTGGACCAAATTGGCCTGGATATTGATCCGCAGACGAGAGTGGGAGATTTGACCGTCGGAAAGCAGCAGCTGATTGAAATAGCGAAGGCTTTGACGAAAAGGACCGATATATTGATCCTGGATGAGCCGACAGCAGCATTGACTGAAAGTGATGTCGAGATTTTGATGAAGCTGCTCAATGATCTTCGGGCTAAAGGTGTTACTTGCATCTACATATCACACAAGCTTGGCGAAGTAATGGCACTGGCAGATACAGTCACGATTTTAAGGGATGGCCAGACAATCAGCACGGATCCAATTAATGAGCTATCAGAGGATAAGATCGTAACGAAGATGGTAGGCCGTGAGTTAAAAGAGCTGTTTCCATATGAAAAGCATCCCATCAGCAGTGAAAAGATCCTTGATGTTCAAAATTACTCAGCGTTCGACGAAAGCGGAAAAACGGTTATTGATAATGTGTCTTTTACCTTGAGAAAAGGTGAGATATTAGGAATTGCCGGATTGATGGGCGCAGGCAGATCTGAATTATTCATCAGTCTTTTTGGCGGCCTGAAAGGAAAGAAGCAGGGCACAGTTTCCATCGATAATAAGGTAATGGATATTAAAAAGCCGGCCGATGCCATAAAAGCAGGACTCGCCTATGTCTCTGAGGATCGTAAGCGATATGGCCTTGTGCTTGGCATGGATATTGCCAAGAATACGACATTGACGGCTTTAAATAAGGTCATGAAACTGAAGGTGATTGACCAGGCTCTTGAAGTTAAAAGCGCCTCTGAAATCAACAGCAGGATGAAGCTGAAAGCTCCGAACCTTGAAACAAAGGTGGGGCAATTAAGTGGAGGGAACCAGCAGAAAGTCGTTTTAAGTAAATGGATTCTGAATGACCCCAAGGTATTGATCCTCGATGAGCCAACGAGAGGGATTGACGTTGGTGCAAAATATGAAATTTACAAGATCATTAATGAGCTTGTCCAGCAGGGAGTAGGAATTGTCATGATTTCTTCTGAGCTGCCGGAAGTCCTGGGGATGTCAGACAGGATTCTCGTCATGTCTGAAGGGACCATTACAGGAGAACTCTCAAGAGACGAAGCGACACAGGAAAGAATCATGACATTCGCAACAGGAGGGAAGAAACGTGAATCAATTGCCAACAGTTGAGAATACAGCAAAGGTGAATAGAGGACTCAGCTTCAAGTTTGACATGCAGGCGTACACTCTTATCATTGCATTGGTTTTAATCGCGATTATTTTTGGCTTTTTTACAGGCGGCGAGTTCTTATCTTCGCGCAATATATCAAACTTATTTACGCAAATGTCCGTGATTGCGGTTCTTGCAATTGGGATGACTTTAATTATTGTCGCCGGCCATATTGACTTATCTGTCGGTTCATTAGTCGGTTTGACAGGCGGCATCGCTGCGATTTTACAGGTATGGTATGACTGGAACACATTGATGGCCGTGCTTGCTGCAGTCGTAATCGGGGCCGTCTTTGGCTTATGGCAGGGATGGTGGGTCGCTTACCGTGCCGTACCAGCCTTCATCGTTACCCTTGGAGGAATGTTAATCTTCCGTGGAATTTTGATTGGCCTCAGCAAAGGGCAGACGGTTGCTCCGATGAATGCCAGCTTCAAAGAGATCGGAAATAGCTATTTCCCTTACATTCCAGGATACATTCTTGCAGTCATCAGCATTGTCCTGCTCTTCTTTTGGACTGCGAGCAATCGTAAGAAGAGAGAAAGCATGGGGCTGATTCTGCCGTCTGCTAAAGTGGATTATGGAAAGATTTCCGCCTATTCGTTCTTCATTCTATTGATTACTTATATGTTGAACCGCTATCTGGGCATTCCGCTTCCTATTTTGATTGTAGTCGTCCTTGCCGGTATCTTTATTTTCATCTCCAACAAAACGGCATTTGGAAGATATGTATATGCAATTGGCGGCAATCAGGAAGCTGCTGCGCTTTCCGGTATTAATATTAAAAAGAACACACTCTGGGTTTTCATCACCATGGGTGCCCTTGCAGGGGTATCAGGTGTTTTATTGACAAGCAGATTAAACGCCGCAACAGTAAGCGCAGGTAACATGTATGAGCTCGATGCGATTGCAGCCTGTGTCATCGGCGGAACAAGCTTGATTGGCGGCAAAGGAAAAATTGTTGGAGCGCTGATCGGTGCATTGATCATGGCAAGTATTGATAATGGAATGAGCATGATGAACATCGAAACCTTCTGGCAGTATATTGTGAAAGGCTTGATTTTGATTGTCGCGGTTTGGATTGATATTTCAAGCAAGAAATAGGCAGTCCATTCACCAGGACGTATAATAAGGGAGGAATGTTCGATGCGAAAAATTAAATGGGGAATCCTTAGTACCGCTAACATAGCGCAGACGCAAGTCATTCCTGCCATTCAAAGATCTGCGAGTGCAGAGGTTGAAGCAATTGCCAGCTCGAATGGCAAGGCGGCTGCAGCAGCTGCGGAACTGAATATTCCCAGAGCATATGAAACATATGAAGAACTGCTGCAAGACCCGACTATCGATGCTGTCTATATTCCGCTGCCTAACAGCCTTCACCGGAAATGGGTTCTCGAAGCGGCCAGGAACGGGAAGCATGTTCTTTGTGAAAAGCCGGCAGCTCTAACTGCTGAGGAAATGATCGAGATGGACAGGTACTGCAAGGAACAGAATGTATTATTCATGGAAGCCTTTATGTACCAATTCCACCCTCAGCACGAGCGTGTTAAGGAAATCATCGCCTCTGGAGAAATTGGGGAGGTTAAGCTGATGCGAAGCAGTTTCTCCTTTTACATGGAGGACCGTGACACGAACATCCGCATGGATCGAAGTCTGGGTGGCGGCAGTATTTATGATATTGGCTGCTATTGCATCCATGCGATGCGGACGATTTTAGAAGCGGAGCCTGCGAATATCCATGTGCATGGTAAGCTTGACCCGGATACAGGCGTAGATGTTTCAGCTGTTGCCTACATGGAATTTGACCAAGGCATTCAAGGTGTCTTTGATTGTAGCTTTGAGGCATCATTCAGAAATGAATATGAGATAGTCGGAACAAAGGGAAGAGTCCTGGTACCTAATGCTTTCCGTCCGGATGTCAGTGACGGGGTAGGGTCGATAATAGTTGAATCTGAAGGCCAGCAAAGAACGGAGCAGGTTGAAGGAGATATTTATTTAGCTGAAGTAGATCACTTTTCAGAAGCCATCCTTGAAAAGAAACCGCTGATTTATCCAGCAGAAAAGACAATTGCAAATATGCGTGTCATTGATGCCTGCTATTCCTCTTTGAAAAAGGATGAAAAGGTCACAGTATAAAGATTGTGTAATAACTTGGGACATGGGAACTTTCCCCATGTCCTATCAATATGAACATGGAGGTTATCAGTGTGAAAAATTCCAAGCAGAATGAACCTTTGGTTACCCATATATTTACAGCAGATCCTTCCGCGCATGTTTTTGAAGGCAAGCTTTATATTTATCCTTCGCATGACCTTGATCATGATGAGCCTTCTAATGATAATGGTGATCAGTATAAAATGGAGGATTATCATGTCCTTTCCATGGAAGATGCCGATGCTCCATGTATTGACCACGGGGAAGTGCTTCATCTAAAAGATATCCCCTGGGCAAGCAAGCAGCTTTGGGCTCCTGATGTTGCATACAAAAATAATACCTATTATTTATTTTTCCCGGCGCGAGACCAAGAGGGAATCTTCAGGATTGGCGTCGCGACAAGCCAGAATCCTGCAGGGCCTTTCAAGCCTGAGCCGAACTATATTCCTGGAAGCTTCAGCATTGATCCAGCGGTGTTAGTCGATGAGGATGAAAAAGCATATGTTTATTTTGGCGGCCTTTGGGGAGGTCAGCTTGAGAAATGGCAGACAGGTACGTTCATCCCTGATGCTGAAGGCCCAGCACCGACGGCACCTGCTTTAGGACCGATCGTTGCTGAATTAACGGATGATATGCTGAATTTTAAAGGGGAACCAAAAGAGATCTCCATTGTCGATGAAGATGGCAATCCGATTTTAGCGGGTGACGAGGACCGGAGATATTTTGAGGGTCCGTGGGTCCATAAGTATAATGGTCTCTACTACCTTTCTTATTCAACGGGCACGACTCATAAAATTGTTTATGCTGTCAGCGAGAATCCACAGGGGCCATTTGTGTTCAAAGGCACGATTCTTACACCTGTCAGCGGCTGGACAACCCACCATTCGATTGTTGAGTTCAAGGATAAATGGTATTTATTCTATCATGACTGCTCGATGTCCGGCGGCGTGAACCATAAACGTTCGGTGAAGTTCACGGAATTAAAATATAATGAAGATGGAACGATCCAAACAATTGATCCTTATGCTGAGCGGTAAATTTAACAAAGAAAAACCCGATTCATTGGCTGAATCGGGTTTTGTTTGTTATCTATGCTTCTTCTGTTTTAATAAAATTGTCTACGACAAAAGCAGATACTCCCAGAGCAGTTGAATATTTTCCAAGCTTTGAAAACTCCAGGTGCGTCTCTTTTTGGTGGAAGGCAAGTGTATGGTTCTCGATCGTTGTAAGAATAGGCTGCTCAATCCATTCCCTTACCATGGCTAAACGGTTCCCAATGATCACTTGGTCAGGATTGAAGGTATTAATGATGTTATTGATTCCGAAGCCTAAGTACTGGCCAATCTTTTCAAAAAGGTCGATTGCTGATTTTTCGCCGTTTTGGGCAAGCTCAATCAGCGATTCCAGTGAATCAATACTTTCTCCGGCCATTTCCAGCAGGGCGTTTTCAGAGGCATAGGCTTCCCAGCATCCTCTGCTGCCACAGTTACAATGTTTCCCGTTCAATTCAATAATCATGTGGCCCATTTCACCTGAAAATCCACTTTTCCCCTGGTAGAGTTCATTGTTTAAAATAATTCCGACACCGATTCCAATTCCTGCACTGACATAAAGGATGTTTTCATAATCCTGGCCTGCGCCAAACTGCTGCTCGCCAACAGCCCCGGCATTTGCCTCATTTTCGATGATGATTGGGACATTGAACATCTTTTCCAGGTCATCTTTTAGTTGGATGTTCGTCCACCCTAAATTTGGAGCAAGCAGGACGGAGCCTTCTTTATTAACAATCCCCGGGACACCCACACCAATTCCGACAATGCCATATCTGCTCTCAGGCATGTCATTTATAAGCGATTGAATCATCGTTTGAACGTTATTCATAATCGCAGAATAGGAGGTTCGAGTTAAATTCTGGCTTTTTTCAACGATGATCTGTCCTTTTAAATCAGTTAATACCGCCAGGATATAATTGACGCCAATGTCAATGCCAATCGCATATCCAGCCTTTTTATTGAAATGGAGGATGACCGGCCTCCTGCCGCCGCTTGATACCCCTGGGCCAGATTCATAAATAAGATCTTCTTCTAATAATTCATTGACTAAAGAAGAAACAGTCGTCTTATTCAATCCTGTTACACCGGCGATATCCGCCCGGGAAATCGTCTCTTTTTCAATGATCAAACTCAGGACAAGTGCTTTATTATTTTTCTTTACAACATGCTGATTCCACGTCAAAGTTCCCACTTTTTTAACCCCTTATACGATAATATCTTTATTTTAACACAAACTTAGTTGTTCAAACATACAAACTTGTAATCATCCACTAAATAACTTTTCAAATCTAGAATGGGGGTAACGGTTATTGTGTAGTGTTGATTATGGGGGTTACTATGAACCTATTGATAAAACTTCAAAATTTCTTTAAGCTATCTTAGTTTATCAGATAGACAAACTAAGTATCGGATGCTATAATTTGTTTGTAGCAACGTTGTAGAAAAAACTTTTGTAAGCATTTACATTTATTAAAAACCAGGGAGGAATTACGGCATGGCTTATTTTGAATCAGTAAACAAAATCCAATTTGAAGGTCCACGCTCCAACAATCCTTTTGCATTTAAATATTATAATCCGGAAGAAAAAATCAATGGAAAAACAATGGAGGAAATTCTTCGTTTCTCTGTAGCGTACTGGCATACATTCACCGCTGATGGAACTGACCCATTTGGTGTGGGTACGGCAATCCGTTCATGGGACCGTTACCAGGGCATGGATCTGGCAAAGGCACGTGTTGAGGCTGCATTTGAACTTTTTGAAAAATTGAATGTTCCTTTCTTTGCTTTTCATGATGTGGACATCGCTCCAGAAGGCAGCACTTTAAAGGAAACCAATGAAAACCAGGACGAGATTGTTTCCATGATTAAAGGATACATGAAAACCAGCAAGACAAAGTTGCTCTGGAACACGGCGAATATGTTCACGAATCCACGGTATACTCACGGAGCTGCGACTTCTCCAAATGCAGATGTATTTGCATATTCTGCAGCGAAGGTAAAAAAAGGTCTTGAAGTGGCAAAAGAACTTGGTGCCGAAAACTATGTTTTCTGGGGCGGCCGTGAAGGCTATGAAACCCTGCTTAATACAGATATGAAGCTTGAACAGGACAACCTGGCCCGCTTCTTCCATATGGCAGTCGATTATGCAAAAGAGATTGGCCTGAATGTGCCATTCCTGATTGAGCCAAAACCAAAAGAGCCTACTAAGCACCAATACGACTTTGATGTTGCTACTGGTCTGGCTTTCTTGCAAAAATACGATCTGACAGATTACTTTAAGTTCAATATTGAAGCAAACCACGCTACACTTGCCGGCCATACTTTTGAGCACGAACTAAGAACGGCACGCATTAACGGAATGCTAGGTTCAGTGGATGCGAACCAGGGTGATACACTGCTTGGCTGGGATACAGATGAATTCCCGACAGATTTGTATACTAACACACTAGCAATGTATGAAATCCTGAAAAATGGCGGACTGGGAAGCGGCGGCTTGAACTTCGACGCAAAAGTAAGAAGAGGTTCTTTCGAGGCAGAAGATCTGTTCCACGCACATATTGCCGGCATGGATGCATTTGCAGTCGGCCTGAAAGTGGCAAACAAATTAATAGAAGATAAAGTGCTTGATAGCTTCATTGAAGAACGCTACAGCAGCTATACTACTGGAATCGGCTTAAAGATTGCAGAGGGCAAGACTAACTTCCGCGAACTTGAAGAATACGCTTATCAATTGAAGGAAATCAAAAACCTGTCTGGCAGAACAGAACGCTTAAAAGCGGTAATCAATCAATACCTGCTGGAAACTCTTTCAAGCGTAACAGTATAATTTTTAAATAAGCATTGGGGTTGTCTAAAAAGAGAAGTGCTAAGTCCTTACTGTGAGGGCCAGCCCTGTTAGACAGCCCCATTTCTATAAAATAGGAGGATCGCGATGAAATACGTCATCGGTGTGGACCTTGGCACAAGTGCCGTTAAAATACTGCTGGTCAATCAAAATGGGGAAGTGTGCAAGGAAGTTTCTAAATCTTATCCGCTGATCATTGAGAAATCTGGTTACAGTGAACAAAACCCTGAAGAATGGGTTGAAAAAACGACTGAAGGTCTTGCGGAACTTTTAGGCCAATTTGATGGGGAAGCCAGTGAAATCGAAGGCATCAGCTTCTCGGGGCAAATGCACGGACTTGTCTTATTAGACGAAAACCATCAGGTCTTAAGGAATGCGATTTTATGGAATGATACGAGAACTACGAAGCAATGTGAGGAGATTTACAGTGTTGTTGGCAAAGAGAGGCTGCTGGAGGTAACGAAGAATCCGGCATTGGAAGGCTTCACCTTGCCAAAGATCCTCTGGGTAAAAGAAAATGAACCGCAGGTATTCGAAACTGCCAGCACTTTTTTGCTTCCTAAGGATTATTTGCGTTATCGCATTACCGGGGAAATCCAGATGGAATACTCTGATGCTGCCGGAACTTTATTGTTGAACATGGCTGAGCGTCAATGGAGCCAGGAAATACTTGAGGCATTTGGACTTTCTGCTGAGTTTTGTCCTCCATTGGTGGAATCCCATGAATTCGTTGGCAACATTTCACCTGAATTTGCGAAGGCAACCGGGTTAGCGGAAGAAACAAAAGTGTTTGCAGGCGGTGCTGATAATGCTTGCGGTGCGATTGGCTCCGGGATTTTATCGGAAGGGAAAAGCCTGTGCAGCATTGGAACCTCTGGTGTTGTTCTGTCTTATGAAGAGAGAAATGACCTCGATTTTGCAGGAAAGGTTCATTATTTTAATCATGGAGAAGAGAATGCATATTACACGATGGGCGTCACGCTGGCAGCTGGTTACAGCCTAAGCTGGTTCAAGGATACCTTTGCTAAACAGGAAGAGTTTGATCAGTTTTTAGCGGGAGTGGATGAGGTGCCAGCCGGCAGCAACGGACTGTTATTTACTCCTTATATTGTGGGGGAGAGAACGCCGCATGCCGACTCAGCGATCCGCGGCAGCTTTATCGGAATCGATGCTTCACATGAACGGAAGCACTTTGCACGGGCTGTCCTAGAGGGAATTACATTCTCCTTGAATGAATCGATTGAGATTTTCAGAAGCAGCGGAAAGACGATTGATTCCATCATTTCCATCGGCGGCGGAGCGAAAAATGAAACATGGCTGCAAATGCAGGCAGATATCTTCAATGCGAAAATTGAAAAGCTGGCAAGTGAACAAGGGCCTGGAATGGGAGCGGCAATGCTCGCTGCATATGGCTGCGGATGGTTTCCATCATTGAAGGATTGCGCGAAAGCATTCATTCAAGTCTCTAAAACCTATGAGCCAATCCCGGAAAATGTTGAACAATATAAGAAGCTCTTTTCAATCTATCAAAATGTATACACACAGACAAAGACTCTTAATGACCAGTTAAGAGAATTCAGGAGATAACATCCCCCACTTATTGTGGGGCTTTCTTTTAAAAAGGCTCTTTTCTCAAACTTTGTTGCTATTGACTACAAAATGAGATTGAATGACCCAGGTTTCTTAACAAAATTGAAACTTATTATGAGAAAAGAGCTTACACACTTAAAAACGAACTGCAAAATGGCTTTATATCACGTTAAAATCGGCTTTAAGATTTTAACACCAATCTTTACGAAAACAGCCTTTAAAAAAGAGAGGAGGATCTGCATGGAAGTTTTGAAAGAGAAGTTCGGCCAGATTGGCAGCCAGCCTGTGCATTCATTCACTTTTAAAAATGATCATGGGATGGAAGTGACCGCCATTAATTATGGCTGTATCATCACGAAAATGAAAGTTCCTGATCGAGATGGGAAATTTGAAAATGTTGTCCTCGGCCATGACACGCTTGATGAGTATCTCAAAGATCCTTATTTTCTTGGTGCGGTGGTAGGACGGGTGGCAGGTCGCCTTAAGGGTGGCAGCTTTGAACTGGATGGTAAGAATTATACACTGGCCCAAAATGATAACAGTAACCATCTTCATGGTGGATTAAAGGGTTTCGACAAGGTGGTTTGGGATGCAAAAGTCATTGACGACGGTGTTCTGTTTTCCTATTTAAGCAGGGATGGCGAGGAAGGCTATCCGGGGAATTTATACATAGAAGTAACTTACAGACTGAATAACGATAATGAATTATCGATCCAGTATCGGGCGCAAACCGATCAAAAAACGCTGCTTACTGTTACGAACCACTCTTATTTTAACCTGAGCGGCAATTTGAAACGGGATGTTTTAGATCATTCCTTGTATCTGAAAAGTTCACGTTTTCTTGAACTGGATGAGAAATTCCTTCCGACCGGCAGTATGTTGGATGTGGAAGGTACGCCATTTGATTTTAGAAAAGGTGGTACGATAAAAACGGGAGCTGAATCGGATCATCCCCAAAATGTTCTCGTTGGAAATGGATACGATCATCCGTTACTATTGGATACAAATCATGATCATGAGATTGTACTGAAGGACCCTGATAGCGGGCGTACCCTGACAGTTGAAACGGACGAACCCGCTGTTGTCGTGTACTCGGGGAACTCTCTAAATGCGGAGGGGGAATTCAGGGGAGTACCTTCCAGAAAGCACTTGGGAATCTGTCTGGAAACTCAAGCCTATCCGGATAGCATCCATCACCCGGGTTTTCCGTCGATGGTTCTGGATAAAGGAGAAATGTATTCATCGATCACAAGATATAAATTTGGATTGGAATAAGGAGATGATGAAATGAAATACCGTGAATTAGGAAATACCGGGATCAAGATCAGTGAAGTGAGCTTTGGAACATGGGCAATCGGCGGATCTTGGGGAAAGACGAATGATGCAGAAGCGTTAGGGTCCCTGGAGTACGCGATTGACCAGGGTGTCAATTTCTTCGATACTGCCGATGTTTATGGCGACGGCCATAGTGAGGAATTGTTAGCGAAGGCCACGAAAGGCAAGGAAGACCAGATTCATATCGCGACAAAATTCTGCCGACAGGGTGATATATTCGATCCGAAAAATTACAGCTATGAAACAGTCAGGGCTTATCTCGAAGATAGCCTTCGCCGTTTGAACAGGGAAGCGATTGATTTGTATCAAATCCATTGCCCGGCAACAGAGATATTACGGGATGGCAGTGTTTTTGACGTGCTTGACCGTCTCCAGGAAGAAGGGAAAATCCGTCACTATGGAGTCAGTGTCGAAACGGTGGAAGAAGGACTGATCAGCCTTGAAAATCCAAACGTCAAAAGCCTGCAAATCATTTTTAATATGTTCCGCCAGAAACCGCTGGAAACATTGATTCCTCAGGCCTATCAAAAAGGCGTCGGACTGCTGGTGAGGTTGCCGCTTGCAAGCGGACTGCTGACAGGTAAATTTACGGCTGGGCATGTGTTCGAAGAAGATGACCACCGCCGCTTCAATGAAAATGGAGAGGCCTTTAATGTGGGAGAAACCTTTGCCGGTCTTGGGTTTAAGAAGGGTGTCGAACTGGCCGACCAGCTGAAGTGGATTGCCGAAGACCGCCAATCAATGGCGAGTGCAGCATTACGCTGGATTCTCGACCAAAAAGAAATTACCTGTATCATTCCTGGATTTAAAAACATTGATCAAGTAAAGGATAATCTTGGCGCACTGGAAACCAAACCATTCACAGAAGAAGAACTGCAGACAATCCAGCGTTTTTATCAGGAGAATGTTAAGGATTTTATTAGGGGGCCTTACTGATACTTTTAATAGCTCGAAAGGTACCCTTATGAAGAAGGAACGGGTCGCATAAGGGTATCTAATAGCGAGAAAGGTACCCTTATGAGAAGGAAAGAGCCACATAAGGGTATCTGATAGGCCGAAAGATACCCTTATGAGGGAGGAAAGAGCCACATAAGGGTATCTAATAGCCCGAAAGATACCCTTATGAAGAAGGAAAGGGTCACATAAGGGCATCTATTAGCCCGAAAGATACCCTTATGAAAAAGGAAAGGGTCACATAAGGGTATCTAATAGCCCGAAAGATACCCTTATGAAGAGGTAAAGAGCCACATAAGGGCATCTATTAGCCCGAAAGATACCCTTATGAAGATGAAAAGAGCTACATAAGGATACCATTAGCCCGGAAAGATACCCTTATGAAGATGAAAAGAGCTACATAAGGATACCATTAGCCCGGAAAGATACCCTTATGAGGAAGGAATGGACCATATAAGGGTACCATTATCCAGGAAAGATACCCTTATGAAGATGAAAAGAGCTACATAAGGGTCCCATTAGCCCGGAAAGATACCCTTATGTGAGAGAAAAGAGCCCCATAAGGGTACCATTATCTAGGATAGATACCTTTATGAAGAGGGAAAGAGTCACATAAGGGTATCAAAGCTAGAAATGGTACCTTCCTAAATAAATCGACAAGTAACCGGGGCACAAATTTATTTTTTGTGCTTTCTTTTTTGATTTTAATCGGTAGATGCTTAGTCCAACTGTTTTATAATATTTGCAAGGGGTATTCCGGACAAGACAAGCCTCTTAAAAGCTAATGAGTGTGCTATAAGGAAATATGATTGGACTGTGGTTGGAGGGATTGGATGAATACGTTGGCAAACCGGGCATTTGCAGCTGCGGAATGGATTACGAAATTTGCCTATATAAATCTTTTATGGATTGGCTTCTCGCTGGCGGGTCTCATTGTCCTGGGATTTTTCCCGGCAACGGTTGCGATGTTTACGATCATTCGCAAATGGCTGAAAGGGGAGACAGAGCTTCCGATATTTCGGACCTTTTGGACAACCTGGAAAATGGAGTTTTTCCGCAGCAATGGTTTAGGATTGCTCGTAGCTGCGGTAGTTGGGCTGATTGTTTTTAACCTGGTCTTCGTAGAAAAGTCAGTAACCGGATTTACAAGTGTGATTCAAATACCCATCTATTTGTTCATGTTTGCCGCCGGCATGACCATTCTGTATCTATTCCCGGTATATGTCCATTTTGAATTGAAGTGGTTCCAGATGGTCAAAAATTCATTCCTGATGATGCTGATCAGCCCAATTGAAAATATCGTGATGATTGCAGGGATTGTTGCCGTGTTATTCGTGGTGAAATTCATCCCAGCATTAGGCATCTTCTTCGGCGGCAGCCTCATAGCAGCCATTATTATGTCCGCCACCTATCTCGTTTTCGGAAAGATGGAGAGGAAAAGAAGTCTGTCTGAGTAAAAAATATAAGTCGTGAAAAGGACCCGATGATGCCATTGGGTTCATTTTTTTTTGCATAAAAAAAAAAGACAGATACAAAAGATCCTTTTGCATCTGTCTTCTCCATATCAACCCTTCACAGATCCAGCTGCCATCCCCTCAACAATCTTGTCACTCAAGAACAAGAAAGCTAAAAGAATTGGCACAATACTGATGACTAGAGTTGCGCCAATCGCGCCCCAATCTGTTAAGTATTGACCTACGAAGTTATTGATTCCAACCGTCAGCGTCTTCCAGTTGTCAGAACTGATGAAGGTGTTTACAAACACGAATTCATTCCAGTTGTAGATCATATTGATGATTGCAGTTGTTGACAGGACAGGTACGGTCATTGGCAGGGTGATCTGGAAGAAAATCCGGTGGACTGAGCATCCGTCCATGACCGCTGCTTCTTCGATTTCACGCGGGAAGGTCCTGTAAAAGCCGAGCAAAATCATGATCGTTAATGGCAGGTTGAATGCCGTATAAGATAAGACAATCGATACAGGGCTATTAATTAGACCAGCATTGTTATACATATTGAACAAAGGAATCAAGGTCGAATGCAGTGGAATCATATAGGCTACCAGGAACAATCCCAGAACAAGGCCGCTAAGCTTCCAGCTCATGCGTGTAACGGCAAATGTCACGAAACTGGCCAGGATGATCGTAAGGGCAACGGATAAAACGGTGATCCACACGCTATTGAAGAAATAAACCCCGATGTTGCCGGAAGTCCAGGCCTTTGTATAGTTGCCCCATTGCGGGTCTTGAGGCAGCGAGAAAGGTGACATCCCGAATACTTCCTGATTGGTTTTCAATGAAAAGAACAACAGCCATACCAACGGGTAAATTTGAATGACAGCAAATAACCCTAATATTAGATAAAGAAATCCAAATCCGATTTTGTTCAAGTAAGACTTCTTTATTTTTTGAGGGGCGGGTAGGGTTGTTGTGGTTGCTGGTTGTGTACTAACCTGACTCATTCTATTTCACTCCCTTAAAATTGAACATCGTCTTTAGATTTCGTTAATTTCGAAATTAACCACGTCATGAAGAGTGCGATCACCAATAGTCCAAAGCCGATGGCACTGCCATAACCGAAATTATTCAATTTAAATGCTTCTTTGTACATGTAGGACGCCATTACTTCACTGGCTCCGTTAGGGCCTCCGCCGGTCATGACATAAATCAAATCAAAATATTTCAATGATCCCACTACTGCCAGCATGATGGTCACTTTAAAGACTCCGGAGATCAGGGGCAGTTTGATTTTATAAGCAATCTGCCATGAGTTGGCGCCATCAATTTTCGCTGCTTCAATGATTTCATCTGGTACGTTCTTTAATGCAGCATAATAGATAAGAATGTAAAACCCTGCAAACTGCCAGATAATCGGAATGAAAATCGCATATAGCGCGATCTCAGGGTCTGCCAGCCAAATTGGCGTGTTTTTGACACCGAACATTTCAAGTAATTTATTGGCCATCCCGTTTGTTGGATCGAAAATCTTCATCCAAAGCTGGGCGATGGCGACTGAGGATAATAGCATCGGGATCAGGTATATTTTCCTCAATAAATCTGATCCTTTGATTTTACTGGCTAAAACCAGCGAAATGGCCAGGTACAGCAGCAAGCTTGCTGTAGAGAATATAGCTAAAAGAAAAGAGTGATAGGTACTTGTCCAGAACATTTTATCCTGGATAAGGGTGATATAGTTATCCAGCCCAACAAATGTCATCTCGCCGATTCCGTCCCAGTCCATGAAGCCATAGTAGCCTGATAATACAATCGGAATATAGATAAGGGCGAGGATCAGCAGTAATGCTGGGAGCGTATAAAGGGCGATCACGTATTTATTCGACATAACATTTTTCATGTTGCAGCCGCCTTCCTTTCTATAAAGAAGAGAGCATATTCATCAGCAATATGCCCTCTTTCTAAGCAAGTATTATTTCTCAGCAGCAAGTGCTTCTTCTTGCGTTTTTGCGAACTTTTCAGGAGTTGTCTGTCCGCCGAATAATGCCTGAATCTGGTTCAAGTGAACATCTGCTACGCCGGCAGACATCTGAACATCTGCATATAGAGTAAGGTTCGTCGCATTTCCTAGGTCATTCAGGATGTCAATGTACATTGGATGAAGCTCGCCATTTGATGTATCAACGACTGTAGCAGGGATGACACCAGCGTCAACTACAGAACGCTTGCCCCATTCTTCCACCAGGTAGGAGACAAATTCTTTCGCTTCGTCTTTCACCTTTGATTGTTCAGATACGAACAGTCCAACACCAGGTCCGCCTACATAGCTGTCGATATCGCCTTTTCCGCCTTCATAGGTTGGGAACTTGAAGTAACCGATTTTGTCCTTGAATTCCTGAGAGACATCAGGAGTTGTTGTATAGTTTGGAAGCTCCCATGTTGCCATCAAGTACATAGCAGCTTGTTCATTCATGAAGTAACCTTTTGCTTCATCATTGGACAGGCCGTTGTAGCCTTTAACGAATGCGCCCATCTTGACAAGCTTTTCGATTTCTTCAGCTGCCTTGACTAGAGCTGGATCTTCAAAGCTTCCGGAACGGTTGATTGCATTGTTCAGAGCTTCTGGTCCGCCAATGCGGTCAGCAAGGTACATATACCACATGGAGCCAGTCCAGCGGTCTTTGTTTCCTAAAGTGATCGGAGTAACTTTGTTATCAGCAAGTGTTTTGACAACATTCAGGAACTCATCATATGTCTTTGGAACTTCCAGGTTATATTTTTTGAAAATTTCTTTGTTGTAATAAACAGGGGTGATGTTTAATTCAAGAGGTACAGCGTATGGCTTTTCATCAACTGAGAAAGCATCAAGCGTACCGGCAACGAAATTGTCTTCTTTAGCAATGTCATCTAATGGAGCGAACATTTTACCATCAACGAAAGGCTTCATATATCCTGCCGCCCAGGTGATGCCAACGTCCGGCAGTTCATTTGAAGCAGATAGTACTTTGATTTTCTCTTTGTACTGCTCATTGCCTAGAATTTCGGTCTGAATGTCTACATCTGGATGTTCTTTTTCATAAGCATTGATAATGTCATCGACAATTGTGTATTGTGCATTTGAACTTCCTTCAGGCCATAGATGCATCATTTTCACGACAGTTTTATCTCCGCTGGATCCCTTTGTATCGCCAGTGGAACCAGTAGAGGAAGAACAGCCTCCCAAAATCAGCCCGCCTGCCAGTGCCAAGGTCATCACAGAGGAAAACGCTTTCTTTTTCATCAATCCAAAACCCCCTCAATGTATGTGTGTCTATTCGCTACAGTTAAAGTCTAACACCAGGGAGAAAATCAAAATAGGCAACTATGATTAGGAAAAATACTACTATTTTTAGAAAGCCCTTTCATTTTCTGTTTTTCGATACGCACTTGGTGTCATACCCTCAATTTCCTTGAAGATTTTAATAAAGTACTTTGCCGTTTTATAGCCGACTTCCTCTGCTATTTCATTAATCGGAAGGGTAGTCGAAAGGACTAATTCTTTTGCGCGCTGAATCCTTCGTCTTGTCACATATTCGCTGAAATTCAGGTCGACTTGCTCCTTGAAAAGTACACTGAAATAGCTAGGATTCAGATGGACATGTGCAGCAACATCCTTCAACGTGAATTCTTCCTTTAGGTTCCGTTCAATATAGATCATGGCCTTGCGGATGGTATCTTTGGTTGAATCCATCTTGGTGCTGGCATCGACTATTTTTTTATCGACCACTTTTTCAATCAATCCGGCCCTTTCTTGTTTCTCCATGATTTTTACAGCATCCTCGACTGCTTCAATTAGTTTCTTTTTCCCGATGGGCTTTAAAAGGTAATTGACGACACCGAGCTTTAAAGCTTGCTGTGCATACTCAAATTCGGAGTAAGCGGATATGACGATCACGACCGGAGCCATCCCGTTTTCTTTCAGTTTTTTCAATAACTGAAGCCCAGTCATTTCCGGCATCCGGATATCAGATAGTAAAATATGAATCTTTCTTTCCGCGGCAATCCGCAGGACATCCTCACCGCTATCTGCAATGAGGATGGTGTATTCACCGTTGTTCCAGCTGTCCAGTGTTCTTTGCAAGCCCTGTCTCGTTCTTGGCTCGTCATCCACAATCAAGATATTTTTAGACAACATTCTTTTCTTCCCCCTCAATCGGTAGTTCGAATGAAATCTGAGTTCCCTTGTCTAACTCACTCTCTATCAAAAGGTCTGTATGTGAAATGCCCTGGTAATATAATTTTAAGCGCTTGTAGACATTTGAAATGGCCATTCCCTTTCCGCTCGCAGAGGATGTCCCGCCAGATTCGATTGACTGGACAATCTGTGATAGCCGCTCCTTGTCCATCCCGGATCCATCATCCTTTACGATGATACGAATCCGTTCTTTATTTTTGACGGGTTCCACAATGACAGAAATCTGGCAGTTTCCTGTTTTATTTCCAGCTCCATGGAGGGCTGCGTTTTCCACCAGTGGCTGGATAATTAGCTTAGGAATTCTGACAAGCTCATATTTTTCCGGAACCGAGACATGCCATTTCAACCGGTTGCCAAAGCGCATTTTCATGATTTCCATATAGTCGCTGATGTGTTTGATTTCGTCCTTCAGGTACACCCAGTCATCATCGGTTTCTTTTGTAATGGTGTAACGGAATAAATCCGACATCGCGACAACCAGTTCAGCAAGCTCTTCCTCATCTTTCTCATCAAGAGACCAATGAAGCGCATCAAGGGTGTTGAAAAGGAAATGCGGGTTGATTTGCGCCTGGAGCGCTTTTAATTCACTTTGGCTTCTTAAAATCTCTTTCTGGTAAACCATTTGCATCAAATGGTTGGTTTCTTTCACCAGCTGGTTATAGGTGCTGTTTAATTCATTGATTTCATTGACGGAATAAACTTCCGGATTCAGTGTTAATGACCCATCTCCGGCACGCCGCATCGTTTTGGTCAATCTTTGTATCGGACTTGTAATAAGGGTTGATAGGAAGAAGGAACTGATGGTGAAAATAAACAAGCCAACAACTCCAGATAAAATGATGCCATTCCGAATCCAGGACATTCCTTCAGTCAGTTCACTGACAGGGGTTAAAATATAGACAGTCCAGCCCGTAATTTTGGATAATTGTTTTGTTACGATATACTCCCGCTCATTTAGCTGCACATTGTTTTCATTGCTTTCAATGATGCTTTTGATATCTCCAGAATAATTTTGGATGATCGGATTTTGATATTGATCCAAAAGAATCGAGTATTGGTCGTTGTCATATTTTTCATTGGCAAAATGGAAATGGTCCCGGTTAATGCTGATTAAAAGATAACCGCCGCTTCTATATTGTCTTTCCATTAGATTAACTCTCCGGATGGCGAGGAAGTAGTTCTTGTCATTTGGATCTTCACCTATCCAAACGATCCGGCCTTTTGCCTTGTTGGCTTCCTCAATCCACTTTTTGCCGATTCGATTCCTCAGCTCGTCCTCATCAAGGGGGAGGACCCGCTGTTTTTTATCAGAAAACAGCTGAAAGGAAAAAATACCATCCGTGTTCCCGATGATCCTGTTGATATGTCCCATTAAACGCTGCCTGTCTTCGAAAGATACATGTCTGCCGTCATGGACATCCGTTAGGATTCTTTGAACCTCTTCGTCTGTTATCACAAGCTTTGAGTTCATATTGATCTGCTCATATAGAGATTCAATTCGCCCGTTGGCTTCAATCGCTACCTGTTGTATTTGCTTTTCCGCATTGTTCTGCAGCAATGCTGATACTTGTCCTAATGTTAGAAGACTGACAATCAGTAATACGATGATCATGACAATCAAAAAGATAAATAGAATCTGGTTGCGTAAGGTGTTCCATTTTTTTAGTTGATTCAGCACGGCGGTTCGCCTTTCTTAGCTATTAGTGGTTGTTTTAACTATTATATCTCCTTTCCTGGTAACTGGTGAGATGTCTATTTCAGGTAAGTTAATATAAAAATCAGAATCCATCTAGTTCTATTTTATCATTTTTATAGAAAACTTTAAATTATTAGTTTATTAAGTGGATAAACTAAGTTTTGTGCTGTTATAATCTTACATACGTCAGGTAACGGCTGCTAAAAATTTTTTTACACCTCTGTGAAAGCCCTTTCTTTTGTTCCTGGCCAAGCAAACTAATGAGGGGGGAGAATTCGTCAGGCCTGTAAAAAATGCAAAAACAATTTTAGAAAGAGGGGAATTCCTAACATGTTAAAAGTATTGCGTAAACCATTTCTTACTGGATTGGCTTTAGCCCTATTTTTACCTGCTGGACTATCCAGTGCATCAGCAGCTGAACCGGTCAGTGCACTGGATGTCGATGTTGAACTCGATGAAAGGTATGCAGATTCATTCGATATTGGGGCAGCTGTTGAGCCGTCCATGCTTGAAGGGAAGGACGCTGCCGTTCTAAAACGCCATTTTAACAGCATTGTTGCCGAGAATGTCATGAAGCCAATCAATATCCAGCCGGAAGAAGGGAAGTTCACCTTCGAGGAAGCAGATAAAATCGTCAAGTTTGCGAAAGAGAACGGCATGGAGCTGCGGTTCCACAATCTTGTGTGGCATAGTCAAGTCCCTGAATGGTTCTTCCTTGATAAAGAAGGAAACAAGATGGTCGATGAAACAAATCCTAAACAGCGTGAAAAGAATAAAAAGCTATTGCTTAAACGATTGGAGACTCATATCAAAACCATCGTAAAGCGTTATAAAAATGATGTCAGTTCGTGGGATGTAGTCAATGAAGTAATTGATGAGTACGCTCTTAATGAAAAGGGCTTGCGTGAATCACCATGGTATCAAATCACTGGAACAGATTATATTAAAGTAGCCTTTGAAACAGCGAATCGCTTTGCCGCAAAGGACGCCAAGCTTTACATCAATGATTATAACACTGAGGTGGAACCGAAGAGAACTCACTTGTACAATCTGGTGAAGGAATTGGTTGAAGAGGGTGTTCCAATCGATGGAGTCGGGCATCAGGCACATATCCAAATCGGCTGGCCATCTCTTCAGGAAATCGAGGATTCCATTAATATGTTTGCCGGTTTAGGCCTTGATAACCAAATTACGGAGCTTGATGTTAGCCTTTATGGCTGGCCGCCAAGACCTGCATATCCTGCTTATGATGAAATCCCTGCAAGTGAATTCGAACGCCAGGCACTCCGCTATGATCAGCTATTCCAGCTATACGAAAAGCTGGGAGACAAGATCAGCAGCGTGACATTCTGGGGTGTGGCAGATAATCATACATGGTTGAATGACCGTGCAGAAGAATACAATGACGGTGTTGGAGTGGACGCGCCATTTGTGTTTGATAATGAATACAATGTCAAGCCGGCTTATTGGGCTATTATTGACTAGAAAGCAAAAATAATAGTTTGTAGTTTCTGTTTCCTTAGGATTTTCTGCCTGCACTTTGTTGTTCAAAACAACAAAGTGCAGGCAGCCGAAAATAGGAGGGAATGCTGATGAAAAAACTCAAAGGACTGTTTATGGCTTTGATTCTATTACTAATTGCAAGTACCCAATACCAGCTGCCAGCCAGTGCTAAACAAACTAAAAAGGTAGAAATTCCGGTCCTGCTCTATCATGTGGTAAAGCCTGATCCAGACCCAAATAACCCATACCAATTCAGCCTGGAAGAATTCGAAAAACATATGGCCTACCTTCATGAAAATGGCTACCGTACGCTGACAATGAAGCAATATTTCAACATCCTCGACAAGAAAGCTGCCATGCCAAAGAAGCCGATTCTGCTTACCTTTGATGACAATTCGAATGATTTCTATCCGTACGTCTATCCAGTTTTACAGAAATACGGAATGAAGGCGACTCAATTCACAGTTTCGACCTGGGTGGACGGAAGCTGGAATATGACTTCAAACGAGCTTCTGACCGTGATGGAAAACGGAATAGACATCCAGAACCATTCAGTTACCCATCCAGCCCTCGCCGACCTTAGCAGGGAGCAGCAATACACAGAAATCAATGAAGCAACAAAATTCCTTAAAGACCTGACAGGCAAAACAACAAATACCTTTGCCTATCCTTATGGAAGCTATAATGCCGATACAATCTCCGTACTAGAAGAATTGGGATTCAAAGGCGCATTCAAAGTAGGCGGCGGAATCAGTACAGACCAGAGTAACCGATATGAATTGCCGCGGATTATGATCCTGCAAGAACATACATTGGATGATTTTGTTCGAATGGTGGAGACAGGGTATTAGGGAGACGTGGGGATGATCCTGTGTGGTACCTAAATGATAGAAATATGAAACACCAAAAACAACCATCCACCAAAAAGGCGGATGGTTGTTTTACTTAGTTTATTCCTGTGAACCATAACTAATTAAGTTCGTAAAAATCCTATACCCTCCAGGCACTTGCCCCTGGATCTGGCGGTAGAATACAAGGTTTGTATAAAGGTAGGTTCCTTTGCCGTAGTTCGCCATCAGGATGCCGCCGTCGAATGCGTCTTCGCCTGGGTCAGCCATGCTGACGAATGTCTGGTATTCTGGTCCCCATGCCATAGGGTAGTAGAGTCCTCTTTCCTGGATCCAGTTATCCCAGTCGCTGTCTGTAATTTTGTTTGGATAATTGAACAGCGGTGATTCTGGCTGGAGGACGTTTACTTTTGCGTTTTCATCGGTTACGCGCCATTTAATCGACACGTTTCCGATTGTTAATGGATATGGTGCAGTGGTGTCTTTATTCCAGCCATCGTTTGGCTTGTGATACTGGACGACCAGGTGTCCGCCGTCTTCAACGTATTTCAGCAGGCGGGCATTGTTTGCGATCAGATCGGCTCTTGACAGGTATGCGCGGATGCCGACTACAATCGTGTCATACTGGCTTAGATCTGCTGACGCCAGATCGGCTTCGGTCAGTTTGGTGATATTCATGCCGGCATTTGATAAATAGTCAGCAACCAAATCGAAGCCGCTGTCGATATAGCCGACTTTCAGGTTATCATTTGTCAGCAGTTCGAATGCTACGCCATTCACCTGGGCAGGGTACTGATAATAGAATGTGCCGATATGGTCGTAGCTGATTTCCTGGATCGTTGAATTGAAAGTTTTGCCGTTCACTGCCACTTCAGCGTCAATATTGAAGTCTCCTGATTGAATGCCTTCAGGCGGTGAAAGGGTGAACGCTACTTCTTTTTCCTCGAACTGGGCACTGAAATCAACGGTGGCGGTTTTCGGTTCTACTTCCCAGCCTTCAGGTGCTTTAAGAGACACAACGGCTTGTGATGCTCCGTTAAAATAGTTCTTCACTTTTGCCGTAACCGGGATTTCATCCTGGACATTGGCTGTGTTGACGATGATATCCTCTGGGTTTAAGGTAACGGCAGCGTCTGGCAGGACTGCGATGGTGCCTTCGAGCTGTTTTACTTGTTCAACGGAAGCACCTTTATTTTTGTATGACACTTTTGCCTGTAAAACTGGTTCTTTATACGCATGATAGAACTCAGCATCTTCAGGGACGGACACATCGAAAGTTAGGATTGCGGTTTTGCCTGGTGCCAAATCAGCATCTTTTGCTTTTGAGGTAATGGTCCAGCCTTCAGGTGCCAATAATTCAACATTCAAATGCTCGAGCTTCTGCGAGCCATTGTTCTGTAGTGTAACAGTAACGGTAGTATCCTGGCCTTTTGTCAGGACAGTGGAAGCTGCTTCCGCCTTCACATCCAGGCTGGATGATACGAAGCTTGCAGTTTGGAGCTGCTCTTCTTTCAGGCTAAGCTTGTGAAGCAAATCAGTTTTCAGTTCATCATCAAGCTTTGCGTTTTCTGTCTTCTTTTGCAGGCGGGTGACATCTTTCAAAGCTTTCTGTGTTTGTGTGAATACTGCATCTCTGTCAGGATAGGAATCAATGATGAATTCAAGCTGATCCTGAAGTTTTGTGTACTGCACTGATAGAGAGTTCGCGTTCTTTGGAAGAGTTTTGGCCCATTCGGCCAAGTCATATGGAACACCTGCAAAAAGTTCATTGCTGTTGTTTGTGTCAACAGCGCTGTAAAGCAATTCTAGGTGAGTCTCGCGTGGTGCGACAGGGATGTCATTGCCCATTCCCTGGCTTTTATGCATGTAGCGGGATGCTTCTCCCAGCTGTGGGTAGGACATTTGATAAATTGGATCGTACATTCCAATTTCAATGGAAGTGGTGGCCGTGTCTTTTGATTCGGCAGGGAGGAAAAGCTTTTTAATCTGCCATACTGATAATCCTTCTTTTAACTGTTCAGGATAGACTGAAGGATCTGCTGCGTCTTCAAACGCTTTCTCGCTCAGGATTTCCATCGCGCGGTGGTGTCCGTGCTGTGTCGGGGAGTTCCTGAATGAAGGCATGACGATATCCGGCTGATATGTCCGGATGAAACGGATCAGGCGTTCATAAGCAATATCTTCATCCCATTTTTCAAGTGTTTCATCAGGGCTCTTTGAAAAACCGAAGTCGTAGATTGCATCGTTTGTGGTTTCGCTTAAGTGATATGCGGTAACACCAGTGATTTTAGCGGCTTCGATCATTTCGCGGGAACGGATGATTCCAAGGCCGTTTCCAAGCTCATTGCCAATTTCATTTTGGCCGCCTTCACCGCGGTTTGCGATCATGCTGGCTGTTTTAACGCCGAGTCCTCGTGACAGATACGCTAAAAAGTCGCTTCGCTCATCATCGGGATGTGCGCCGGTATTCAAGAAGGTCACGGTCGTATCGAGAGGCTTCACTGCATTCCAGAGATCAACGTCAGGCTCCTGGGTCTTGGCAGCTGAACTGCTTAATGGCAGCATGGAAACGACTAACAATAAAGAGAGCAAACCAATAAAGTACTTCCTCATTCTTGTAACCCCTTTCATTTTTGAGTTTTGCTGAGAAATATTGAACACTCCTTCCTCTGTATGTAATTGTAGGTTAGTTAATCTGCCTAACTAACAACAGATATAATACCTAATTCAAGATAATCATAGTTAGATAATATTGTAAAATGATTAATTGTCAGAATATTAAAAATGGTAAATTATGTTCATTTATGTACTGGGTAAAATGAACCAATTGAATTTTTTATTAAAAAAGGAAGCGACAGATCAAGAATATCTTTTAAAAAGAGAAAATATATCTATTACAAGACACGATTTTAAATTTTCAGAACTTTGTGGTTGTAAACGATTACAAATTGAGTTATATTTTTAGTTAATTAGTAAATCTTACTAACCAAAAAGAATTTTAAGGCCGTGATGTTATGAATCTAAGTGGAACACCGGTACAGTTGAAATCACTCAACAAGAAAAGGGTGCTTCAGTGCATTCAGGAAAATTCACCGATCTCCAGGGCGGAAATTGCCGCGAAAATCAATATCAGCAAGCCAACCGTATCATTATTGGTCGATGAATTGATGCAGGAAAAGTGGATTTTTGAGAAGGGGATTGGTGAGTCGACGTCACAGGGAGGCAGAAGGCCAATCCAGCTGTACTTCAATGAAAAGGCAGCATACATAATCGGAACGGATATTGGCGGGACGAAAGTGAAGACGGTAATTTGCGATTTGAATGGGAACATCGTCGCGAGCAGCAGTTTTAACACTTGCCAGTATCTTGACTCAGGGCTGCTAAAGCAGATTGCCAGAGAAATAGAGTTTATGGTGAACAAGGAAGGAATCGAAGACGAGAAGATCCTCGGAATGGGCGCAGGTGTCCCGGGAATCACTGAGACGACATCCGGGATTGTCGTTGAGGCCCCGAGCCTGAACTGGGTCCGGTATCCTTTTATCACAGAGGCGAAGCGCCATATTCCGTACCCGGTGCACGTCGATAATGATGTGAATGTGGCAGCGCTTGGCGAGCAGTGGCTTGGAAATGCGCGCGATAAGCAGAGTGTCCTTTTCATCGCCGTCGGCACGGGAATCGGCAGCGGAATTATCATCAACAATCAGCTTTACCGCGGCTCATCCAGCGCGGCTGGTGAAATTGGCTACATGGTGACGGACAAGAATGATATGAAAAATGAATTCAAGCCGATTTTTCACCGCTATGGCTATCTTGAAAGTGTGGCTGGAGGAAAATCGATTGGAGACAGGCTGACGAGTTGCATCCAGAAGGAGCCGGAGCATCCTTTGCATCAACAGGCACTTGCATCCGAGCTGTCGGGGGAGATGGCGTTCAAGCTGGCGAAAAGTGGTGACCAAATAGCCCTTAAAGTCATTGATGAAGCCATTGAGCATCTGGCTTATGGGATTGTGAATGCTGCCAGTTTGCTAAATCCAGAGATTGTTATTTTAGGAGGTGGTGTTCTTAAATCATCCGAATTCATTCTGCCGAAGCTGCAGGAGATTGTGAATCAATACCTTCCTAGTTCAGTCCAGCTGAAGACGTCCCAATTGGGTGACAACGCCGGGGTTCTTGGTGCCGTGTCACTGTTCATGAGGGAACATGAAAGTATGATTAAATACAATTAATGAGGGGGAATTTTTTGTGAAACACAAGAAAAAGGTTTCGATTATCACGGCTTTGACTTTATCTGCATCACTATTTTTAGCGGCATGCAGCTCTGAAGAGGGATCTAGCAAACCATCAGGAGACAGCAAGTCTGGTGACAAGCTAGAGGATAAAGTAGTCATTTATTCTCCGCACGGAAAGGATATTTTATCAGAATTCGAGAAGCAGTTCGAAGCTGAGTATGACGTTGATGTCGAATGGCTTGATATGGGATCGCAGGAAGTCCTTGACCGCGTCCGTTCTGAAAAGAACAACCCTCAGGCAGACGTCTGGTGGGGAGCTCCATCCGTCATGTTCGACCAGGCTAAGGACGAAGGACTTCTACAGCCGTATGAACCTTCCTACTCCGGGGCATTGGCTGATAATTTCCACGAAGCAGACTGGAACTGGTCAGGAACAAGCCAGACACCAGAGGTGATTATGTACAACAGCAAAGAGCTGACAAAGGAAGAAGCGCCGAAGGACTGGGATGACCTTCTTGACCCGAAATGGAAGGATGAAATCATCATCCGTTATCCGCTTGCTTCCGGTACGATGAGAACGATCTTCTCAGCAATGATCTACCGTGATTTCAAGGATTCCAAGGATACAGCAAAAGGCTACGAGTGGCTTGAAAAGCTTGATGCGAATACGAAGGAATACTCTGCTAACCCTGAAATGATGTACAACAAGGTTGCCAAGGGTGAAGGCTCCGTTTCCGTCTGGGCAATGCCGGATGTCGTCATGCTGAAGGAAAACAAGAACTATCCGTTTGAATTCATCGTTCCTGAAAGCGGAACACCAGTCCTGACTGAAGGAATCGCGATCGTGAAGGATGCGCCGCACCAGAAAGCAGCTGAAGCATTCTATGAGTTCGTCAACACGCCTGAAGCGGCAAAGCTTTTAGCAGAAAAATACTACCGCATCCCTACCCGTGATGATGTGAAGGATCTTCCGAAGTGGATCACAGATACTGAAATCAAGGCAATGGATATCGACTGGAAGGTCTTCCAGGACAATAGTGATGCGTGGATGAAGTATTGGGATGAGAACATTAAGAGCGGAGAAAAAGAAATCAAAGAATAGGATGTGTACGGTATGGCGTCGATAAAAATAGAAAATGTCCAAAAAGCCTTCGGAAAGGTAGTGGCAGTCGATCACTTGAATCTGGAAATCAATGATGGGGAATTCTTCACCTTCCTCGGGCCAAGTGGCTGCGGCAAGACGACAACGCTGCGGATGATTGCCGGATTCTATTATCCTACCAAGGGTGTCGTGCGATTTGGCGATAAAGATATGACGCGTGTACCTCCTGAAAAAAGAAATACGGGCATGGTTTTCCAAAACTATGCCCTTTTTCCTCATATGACGGTCTTTGAAAATGTCGCGTTTGGATTGAAGGTACGGAAGATGGCCTCCAGTGAAGTGAAAACAAGGGTTCACGAGGTCCTTCGCAAGGTCAGGCTCGAGCAATACGCCGATCGTCAGGTGAGTCAGTTGAGTGGAGGTCAGCAGCAGCGTGTGGCGCTTGCGAGGGCATTGGTGATCGAACCTGAAATCCTGTTGCTGGATGAGCCGTTAAGCAACCTGGATGCGAAGCTGCGCGATGAAATGCGGGCGGAGATCCTCAGGCTGAAGAAAGAATACAAGATTACGACGATTTATGTTACCCATGACCAGGCAGAGGCGCTGTCGATGAGTGACAGGATCGCTGTCTTCAATTTCGGGGTGTGCCACCAGGTGGGAACGCCTTCGGAGATTTATAATGAACCGGCCAATGACTTCGTTGCCAGTTTCATAGGCGAGATCAATCTTCTTCCTGTAAAAGTGGACCAGGTTGACGACGCTCATGTCACTGTTTCGGCTGGTGAAAATCAATTTGTTGTACATAATTCGCCTTTTCATTTTAATAGGGAAAACAGCGATCGTGAATTATCCCTTTCGGTTCGTCCTGAGTCCGTAAAGATTCTTGATGAAAAGGTTGATAGGCACAATGTTTTTAAAGGGAAGGTTGAAACAGTCCAGTTCTTCGGGACAATCATCAATCTAGCGGTAAAGGTCAATGACTTGCTGCTTGAGGTAAATGTACTGAATCATGTTTCGGCGAATTTGAAGCCGGGAGCAGATGTATGGGTTGAGCTTCCCGCCGATCAAATCAGGTTGATTCCAATGTTGAGCGGTGATGTGTCATGATGAAAAATCGAGATAACCGGCTGACATTATATTTGCTGATTCCGGTGCTGCTGGTCTTGATTGCCTATGTCCTGTATCCGTCATTAAGGACGATTCTTGAAAGTCTGCAAAAAGAGGGCAGTTTTACGTTTGGTAATTATGAAGATTTTTTCTCGCAGGAATCGAAGACAAATCTGCAAGCGTTATGGAATTCAGTCTACATATCCGTCCTCAGTGTTTTGGTGAGTGCGGCAATCGGGATTCCGCTGGCGTTTATTTTTAACCGATATGACTTCCCGGGCAGGGGCTTTTTCGCAACGGCTGCGATCATGCCGATTGTCTTGCCGTCATTGGTCGGGGTTATGGCATTCATGTTCCTTTATGGAGAGACGGGGCTTGTACCGAATGCGATCAAGGATTTGTTCGGGCTGGAAGAGGTTCCTTTTAAAATCGGCGGGATCTCGGGTATCCTGATTGTCCATGCTTATACGATGTATGTTTATTTTTACATGACGGTGTCATCGGCGATTCATAAAATCGACCCGTCGCTTGAGGAGTCAGCATACAACCTGGGAGCGAGCCGGTACCAAGTGTTCTGGAAGGTGACGTTCCCATTGTTGACTCCGGCCATCGTTGCCGCTTCGCTGCTGGTGTTCATGATCTCGATGGCCTCCTTCAGTGCACCGTTTTTGCTGGCGGGGGGATTCCGGGTGCTGAGTCTGCAGATTTATTTTTCCAAGATTAATGGAGACATGGAGGTTGCCGCGACTCAATCTGTCATCCTGTCGATTGTATCGATTTCCTTCTTATTATTTATGCGCTGGTACCAGAATCGCAAGGACTACCGGATGGCGTCAAAGGGGATTGGGGCGCATCGCAGTGAAGTGAACAATCCGGTGCTGAAATGGACGATGGTGTTCATCGGGGTGATCGGAGTCATCATCCTGCTGCTGCCGCACTTCACGATTCTGCTGCTTTCACTCGTTCCGGACGGGACCTGGACATGGCAGACGTATCCTTCGGTGTTTAACTTTGAGAACTATAGATTGCTGCTGGAGGACCCGAATATCTTCAAGCCTCTGAAAAACAGCTTGCTGTTATCAGTGATCGCGACGGCGGGGAACCTTGTGTTCGGTGTGCTCGCGTCGTATGTGCTGGTTAAGCGAAAATTTGTCGGCAAAAGCTTTGTGGATATCCTCGTGATGATTCCATGGGCATTGCCGGCGACGGTTATCGGGATGAACTTGATCATCGCTTTTAACGAACCAAATATTTTCTCATTCGGAAATATCCTTGTCGGGACGTTCTGGATCCTGCCACTTGCCTATTTTATCAGGCATATTCCGCTCGTCGTCCGCTCGACGAATGCGGTTTTGGAGCAGCTGGATGATTCGATTGAGGAAGCTTCAAGGAGCCTTGGGGCCAAGTGGTTCTATACGTTCCGGAAGGTTATTTTGCCAATCATCATGCCGGGCGTGCTGTCAGGGACTTTGCTGGCATTTGTTGAATCTGTCGGTGAGTTCCCGACATCGGTATTGCTGTATACGATTTCGAACAGACCGATTTCAATTGAGATCATGAACCAGCTGCGGATGTTCAATATGGGCCAGGCTGCTGCATATGGGATGATCCAGATTGTCTTGATCGCCGTGGTCCTGCTTATCTCAAACAAGTTCTTTGGGGTCAAGGCCGAACAGTCGTTATCTTAAGGCTGGAATTATAGCATAATCATAGAATCGGAGATGAAAATATGAACAAGCTAGAAGAGTTTATCAAGAATGAAGGGGCGGCTTTTCCCGGGAAGACGTATGTTGAGGCACTGTTGAAACCGGTCTTCAATGACCAGCGGGATTACTTGTTCCATGTCATGTTTGATATCCACCGGGCGCATGTGATTATGCTTGCTGAACAGGGGATTATCGAAAAAGATGAAGCGAAAGTGATGCTTGAGGGGATTAATAAGGTTGCCGTGACAGATGTCGGGCAGCTGAGTTATGAGCCGCAGTTCGAGGATTTATTTTTCATGATGGAAGCGAAGATCGGCGAGGAAATCGGCGCCGAGCTTGCCGGCAAAATCCATATCGGGCGCAGTCGCAATGATATGGGGGTCGCGATGTACCGGTTGGTGCTCAGGGAGCATCTCGTCAATCTGCTTGGAACTGCCTATCAGTTGAGCGAGGCGTTGCTTGAGCAGGCTGAGAGCCATACGGATACGATTATTACCGGTTATACGCATACGCAGCCGGCCCAGCCGACGACACTGGGGCATTACTTCCTTGCAATCTATGATGTATTGGGACGCGATATTCAGAGGCTGTGGGCTGCTTACCGGACGGTTAACCAGTCCTCGCTTGGAGCGGCCGCTCTGACGACTACGGGATTCCCGATCAGCCGTGAACGTACTCGGGAATTGCTCGGGTTTGACCGGATTGTCGAGAACTCCTATGACTCGATTGGCGGAGGAGATTACCTGCTTGAAACGGCGTCAGCGTTGATGACGAGCATGGTGAATACCGGCCGCTGGATCCAGGACTTCCTTCAGCATGTCACACGGGAATTCGGTTCTTTTTACGTCGCCGATCCTTACGTGCAATGCAGCAGCATCATGCCGCAAAAGCGCAACCCGGTATCGATTGAGCATTCCCGCTCGATTGCCAGCAGTGCATATGGCGACGCGCTCGCCGCTTTCAATATGGTCCACAATACACCATTTGGAGATATCGTCGATACAGAAGACGACCTGCAGCCGCATCTGTACCGTGCTTTCAATAACGCCAACCGCGTCTGGAAGCTGATGTACGCGGTCATTGCGACGCTGAAGGTGAATGGTGAGCATACGAAGGAAATGGCGAAGAAATCGAGTATTACGATTACCGAGCTCGCGGACACACTTGCCCGTGAATACGAAGTGCCATTCAGGAAAGCCCACTCGATTGCAAGCTTCATTTCCAAAGAGACAATTAAGGAAAGTAAAGAACTTTACGAATGGGACGTTGAAGCTATTAACGCGGTGATTAAGCAATTCGTCGACGTGTCACTGACAGAAGAAGAATGGCAAAAAATTATTTCGCCAGAATACTTCATAGAAATTCGTGATCTCCAGGGAGGACCAAGCCCGAAAGAAGTTAAGCGGATGATTGGAGAAAGAAAAGAGAAATTAAGTAGAGACTTGGAAGAGTACACAGAAACTGTGCGTGTATTGGATGAGAAGAGCAAAGAGTTGGTTGAATTCAGTTTTTGAGGAAGCAAGGGAATATCCCTTTGCTTCTTTTTTTCATCCGACAGTTGTCTGTCACCGGGGATAAGTTATACAATAAGTGCTCTTTGCTCCCTATTATTCAAGCCTTTGCTTTCTGTGCCCATAAAAAAAGAAGCATAGTAATTACACTATACTTCGTAAAGTTTCTTCAGTTTTATTAGGCTTTTCTCATAATCCTTTGTTCACGAATTGTTTCGAGTATTTTCAGTTCTGCTTGTTCATTCAACTCATCAATTCGCTTATTCAGGAAAAAGGCATCGATCCATGACCAAATTACAGAGCCGGCAAGAAGAAATATAAAAATCATCATCATAAAATCTGCTAAGCCATTAAAGTAATCTATAGTAGAGAGCATAGTTATAATTGCAATTAATGGAATCATACTTGTTAACAGCATAGCAGAGGCATAGCCATAATTTTCGGTATAAAATCGATGGGCGCCAAAAAAGCTCAAACCAGCCCAAAGGCCCCAGGCTGCTTCTTTATTTTTCTTCTTCTTCATCATTTCTGATTGAAGAACTGCTAATTCTTCCAAGGTTAAATCCATCTTGTTCAATGTTGTCACCCTAACGATTAAGCAATAGAATTCTTTTTAGCATTTTTCAATAAACGGATTTCTGAAAGAATTTCATTTTCAACCTTTTCATTTGTATCCTTAATCATTCCGTTCAGTAAGAATAAGTCAATAAAGGTCCAAAAACCTAGGCCGCCTAGTGTTAACAGCATAGCAACAGCAGTACCCGTTTTCCCTAAATAAAAACGGTGACCCCCAATACCGCCAGTAAAAAACCAAAGCAGCCATGTTGTTCCTGTGGATTTTTGTTTTTTGCTCATCTCCGAACTAAGAAGCTGTAGTTCTTCAGTTGTTAGGTCTTGTTTGTGAATAAGAGACACGTATTTTCCCCCTATAAAATTGGTATTTTATTTCTATCTTTTTATATATTACCATTATATATTGTTTGAATGTGTAAAATTTTCTCTTTTTTTGTAAAAAATATGTGCATTAAGTCGAGTTTTTAAGAAATTTGTAGTTTTTACCTATGGTTCATTTGTAATGACAAAATGATTATTTGGTTTTTTTAATAAGATCTTTTCAATTTATCCAATGGTAGGGGATATTCATTTAGTTTTTATTTTCGATCATCCTATAAATCCTAATAATTGTGGCGGACAAAGAAAGTAACGGAGTGAATAGGAATGAAAATAAAGCGCTGGTCCATTGTACTTAAAAATGTCATTAGTACGAAAAGAACCTGTAGGGATCATAAAAAAGCGGAGAATTCACTTCTCCGCTTTTCTCGTAACCTCTTATAAACCTGGTGAATAAGCAGTTGCTGGGATGTTATCATATTCAGCCGCGTCAAGATCCTCTACCGAACCATCTACGACTCCATTAATGATTCCGTACAATCCTGTCTCTACAGCCTTCACCAGCTGGCCTTTTTTCTTTTGGCCCAATGAGTGCGACTGGCCTCTTACTTCAAAAAGTACTGTGCCGCTTCCGTTCAATGCAAAGCTTCCAAGTGCGGTACCAGGCAAGTCCAGGTTTTGTTGATATAGTGAGATATTATTGAACGGTGAATTTTCGCCCAGTGCCTGGAGAGCATTATAGGCAGCTAGATTAAGCTGTTTGGAATACTCTAAATTGTAATTATCCTTATACTCTGCGTACTTGGCGCCTTCTACTGTGTTCGGATTTGGAACGAAATCTGCTGATAGGGACATGGTGACAATATTATCTGTTCCTTCAACATAATATTGTCCCTGGTGGTGGAGGTCGATGAAGACATCCACTTTACCGAACTCGGATAGAAGGTTTTTATAAACATCGCGGACAGTTTGTGATTCTGGCGTGATGTACCAGCCTGGATCACTTGAGGTTCCTGGGAAATCCTCTGCTTTTGGAACATAATTAAGGTCAGGATTGAAGTCCCGGTTTACGTCAAATCCAGGTCTGCCGTTGTAATCCCTGTCCTGAAGTATCCGGTTATTATAATAATTCCATGAAGGACCTGCTGCATCAGCAAGTTGTGGGAAATCCTCGACGACATCTTCCCATGACATATCATTGCCCCGGCGATCAAGTTCGGAGGCATCAGGGTTCATCTTTGGCAAAGTGACCAGAGTGATTTCCTCACGAATTTTTTGTGCTTCTGGCGAATTGCTGGATCCAAGGAATTGAAGCATGCTGAGCAGCGCCTCGGTTCCAGTGTTCTCATTTCCATGGATTTCACTTTCCATCAGGACGACTTTATCACCAGTTCCGACTCTGGCCTGGTAAATATCACGCCCCTGGTTTGATTGGCCGACAACCTCCAATGCAACTTTCCCCTGGCTGTTCGCTTCGATTTGCTGGAGGCGTTTGACCATCTCAGCATAATCAGTATAGCCATTCACTGAATAAACCTGGTTTTCATTGTAAAGATTTCCGTTCGGTGAATTAGTTGCCAGTGCCGGTGAGGCGAGAGCCGTACACAATGCCAATACACTTAGTCCTGTCATTACTTTGTTGTTTTTCATTAATCTATCACTCCTTTAAACTAGTAAACTGTCTCATTGCTATCTTAATAACTTTAATAGGGAGATGTTGCTGTAATTTGTCGAATATTTCGATTTACGAAATAAATGAGAGGAAGGAACTAATGGGTTTTCTAGTTTTGGGATTTTGGTATGGGAGAAGAGAGTGGAAGTTTATTTCTTTATCCCTAGTTCTAATAGGAAATAAGTCTAAACTTCCTTTCAATCCGGATATAATAACTGCTAACCAAGTAGAGGATCCATTCTTTTACAAAGCAAGTCCGTATAAAATAAACAGCGGAGCCTAATCCCTCTTCATCCAGGGAAAACTTCACTTTTTATAAGACGTGTCAACGAGGTCAGCTTACCAAGACACAAAGAATCTATGTAAAATGTTAATTTTAAATTTTTTGAAAAAATAGATTGATTTTTGAAAGGGGTTTCATTTATACTGTCACTAAACCGGTTTACTAAACCGTTTTACTAAATCGGTTTAGAGTTGTAGAAGAAGGGATTTCTATGAAAAAAGTAACCATGCAGGATGTTGCTGAAAAGGCGGGCGTTTCGAAGAGCACGGTTTCTCAGTACATAAATAATCGATACGAGTTTATGGCAGAGCCTACGAGAAAGCGCATACAAGAGGCGATCCGGGAGCTTGGCTATATACCGAATTTCGTTGCTAAGAGCTTGAAGCAGAAAAAGTCGTCGACCATTGGGGTCATCGTGGCCAATATCCTCCATACGTTTTCGACGGAAATCATCCGTGCAATCGAAGATGCGTGCGAGCTGAGTCATTTTCATATGTTTGTCTGCAATGCTGATGACAATCCGGAAAAGGAACGGGACTATATCAACATGCTTCTTGCAAAGCAGGTTGACGGCCTGATCATCTTCCCGACTGCTGACAATAAGTGTTTATACGAAGAGCTCAAACAATCGAATTTCCCTGTTGTATTCGTTGATAGAAAAATAGAGCAGCCGATTTATCCAACATTGATGCTGAACAATGAAAGAGCGGCAGAGATCGCGGTAAGGGAGCTCCTTAAAAAAGGCCACAATAAAATTGGTGCTGTATCAATGTCCATTACCCAGAAGGTTTCTCCGAGGGTCGAACGTATTACCGGATTCAAGAAAACCCTTGAAGAAAACGGGATTACCCCAAATGAGGATTGGATTACAGCAGCTGACCGTAAAGAAATCGGCCCTGCGCTTGAAAAACTTTGGAAGCAGGAAGACAGGCCAGAAGCATTTTTTGCTACCAATGATCTTTCCTTGATTGAATTGCTGAAGTTCTTAAGGAAAAAGAATCTTAAAGTTGGCGAAGATGTAAGCGTTATCGCAGTGGATGATTCAGATTTCCTTGAAATCGCCGCCACACCGATTTCAGCTATCAAACAGCCAACTTTCCAGATTGGCAGGGAAGCAGCTGAAGAGCTGTTCCATCTGATCGCTGAAGGGAGATTGGAAGATTCATATGAAGTTAGAAGGTACGACCCTGTTTTAATCGAGCGGGAATCAGTACAAGTGTTGGGAGAGAAGAACAATGCCAGATAGATATAAAGTCATGACGATTGGAGATGCAATGATCACCTTCAATCCATCCGTGCAAGGTCCCCTGCGCTTTGTAGAAAGTTTTAATCGGAAGGTCGGAGGTGCGGAGCTGAACTTTGCGATTGGCTGTGCCAGGCTGGGACTCGGAAGCAAGTGGGTAAGCAGACTAGGCAAGGATGAGTTCGGCAAGGTCATCTATAACTTCACCCGCGGTGAGGGGGTGGATGTCTCTGAAGTAGAACTGGTGGAAGGTTATCCGACATCATTGAATTTCAAGGAGATCAATGGAGATGGGTCGGGCAAAACATTCTACTATCGATACAATTCGCCGATTACAACCCTGACTCCTGAAAAAGTAAAAGCCGAATGGTTTGAAAATGTGAACCTGCTTCATCTCACAGGTGTTTACCTTGCGGTTGATTCTAATAACCTGCAGGTTGCCAAGAGAATGATCGAGCTTGCCAAAGAGAAAGGAATTCCAGTTTCATTCGATCCGAATATCAGGCTGAAGCTCTGGACGATTGAAGATGCGCGCAAAGCATATGCAGAAATTTTCCCGGATGTTGATATCCTGCTTACTGGACTTGATGAAATCCGTTTGATCATTGGCAAGGATTCAGAAGAAGAGCTAGCTAAGTTCGCAGATCAATATGGAATCAGGGATCTGGTCATCAAAGACGGTGCGAACGGCTCAAGGCTTTACCGGGACGGTCATTGGATTGAAGCACCAGGTTTTAAGGTCAATCCGATCGATACGGTAGGGGCAGGAGATGGATTTGACTCCGGTTATGTATACGGATGGCTCAATGGCTTCACCCCCGAGCAGCTTCTCCGCTTTGCCAATGGAGTCGGTGCTCTAGTTACCACGGTATCAGGCGATAATGAAGGTCTTCCATACCTCGAAGAAGTAAGCGCTTTTATTAACAATGAATCGATCATTGAACGCTAACCGAGGAGGAAGCTGGTCATGAAAACCATCACAACCGTATTAGAAGAAATGCAGAAGGTTTGCTTGAACGTTGATGCAGAAGAGTATGCATTCTTCGTACAGCTTTTAAAAGAAGACCGCCGGTTCTTTTTCACAGGCGAAGGCAGGTCAGGATTTGTAGCCAAAGCCATTGCCATGAGGCTTATGCATAGCGGCAAGACGGTATATGTTGTCGGGGAAACGACAACTCCGGCAATTCAGGAGACTGATATTTTAGTAGTACTTTCAGGCTCAGGAAAAACCGCACAGGTGCTGAATATATCCGAAAGCGCTCATCGAGCCGGTGCAACAGTATTCATGATCACAACAAATCAAGAAGCACTCCAGCTTCCATTTATATCAGGCGGGGTAAGAATCCCGGCCGCAACGAAATATCGTCATGCGGGTGAACCGGAAACGATCCAGCCGCTTGGGAACCAGTTTGACCAGGCAGCCCATCTCATTTTGGATGCAGCGATTATCGACAGCCTTGCAGAAGGAAAGACGAACGAAGAATTAGTAAAGAAACATTCCAATTTGGAATAGGGGGGATAAGGAATGTCTACAGTAACCATTCCACATCAAGAAGCGCAAGACCTAGCTGTAAAAAAACTTTGCGAAGCAGGACTGAATAAGGAACATGCAGAAAAAGTGGCTGAAATCCTTGTCCACGCCGACCTTAGAAATGTTAACTCACATGGTGTCTTGCGTACCGAGCATTATGTGAACCGCCTGAATGCTGGCGGCATTAATCCAAATGCAGACATCAAATTCAACCAGACCGGCCCGGTAACAGGCGTTGTCGACGGTGATGATGGTTTTGGGCATGTGATCGCCGATGTTGCGATGAAACAGGCAATCGCAATGGCGAAGGAAAATGGCATCGGAATGGTGACCGCCATCAACAGCAGCCACTGCGGCGCTCTGAGCTATTTTGTCCAGGAAGCGGCAGAACAGAACCTGATTGGCATTGCGATGACCCACACGGATAAAATCGTCGTGCCGTTCGGCGGCAAGGAAGCGTTCCTTGGCACGAACCCCATCGCATATGGAGTTCCTGCCAAAACAAGCAAGCCGTTCATTCTTGATATGGCTACTTCAAATGTAGCGCTGGGCAAAATCCTTCAATACAAGGAAGAAGGCAAAGAGATTCCTCCTGGCTGGGGAGTCGACGAGAATGGGGAAACCGTTACGGATCCAGCCAAGGTAGTCGCACTTCAAACATTTGGCGGCCCTAAGGGTTATGGGCTGTCCATGATTGTAGACATCTTCTCCGGATTGCTTGCAGGCGCGGCATTCGGACCTCATATCTCCAAGATGTACGGCGATCTGGACAAAAAGCGGAAGCTTGGCCATTATTTCTGCGCCATCAATCCGGCATTCTTTACCGATGCGGATGCATTCCTGGAGAACATGGACCAGATGATGGCAGAAATTCGCCAGGCACCACCAGCACCTGGTTTCTCTCAAGTTTTTGTGCCAGGTGAGATTGAACAGATGAATGAAGAAAGAAACCTTGAAAATGGGATTACCATTGCTTCTACTGTGTATCAATTTTTAAAAAAATAAATCATTGTAAACAAAGGGGAGGAAATAATTCATGAAAAAGGCAAAGTTTTTATCAGGTATTTTGGCGGCATCACTATTATTGACAGCTTGCGGCTCCGGGGATTCTGAGAAAGCTGGGGGAGAAAGCAAAGGGGAAGTCATCAAGTGGAAGTTTGGCCACCTTGCTGACGAAAATCACATTTGGCACAAAACAGCTTTGAAATTTGAAGAGCTTGTTGAGGAAAAGACAGATGGCGGCATCGATATCAGCATCTATCCAAACAACTCACTTGGAGGAGAAACAGACACAATCAACGCAATCCAATCTGGAACAGCTGACATGGTTATTTCTGGTGAGACATTGCAAAACTGGGCTCCAAAAGCTGCATTGATGGCTGTTCCGTATGCATTCCGTGATCTGGACCATGTGAAGACAGTTGTCGAAGGCGAAATCGGTAAGGAAATCGAAGCTGAAATCACTGAAAAGGCTGGTTTAACACCTTTGTACTATCATACACGCGCACCGCGTAACCTGACATCCAACAAAGAAATCAAAACACCTGAAGATCTGAAAGGTTTCAGCATGCGTGTACCGAACGTTCCATTGTTCTTGAAGGTTTGGGAAGCTGCTGGTGCCAAGCCGCAGGTAATGGACTTCAATGAAGTGTTTACAGGACTTCAGCAAGGTGTAATCGATGGCCAGGAAAATCCTGTTGATTTAATCAAGAGCGGTGCACTATATGAAGTTCAGGACTATGTGAACCGTACTGAGCACGTTTACTCTTGGATATATATCCTTGTTGGCAACAAGCAGTTCGATGCCCTGAATGAAGACCAGAAGAAAGCTGTAAAAGAAGCAGCTGCTGAAGCTCAAAAATATGGTGAAGAATTGTACGACAAAGAAATCGCTCAAATCGAAAAAGATCTTGAAGGCGAAGGCATGAAGTTTGTCGATGTTGACCAGGATGCATTCCGTGAAGCAATGATCCCGGCAATCAAGGCATCCTTGAAGCCAGAGCAATATGAATTATACGAAAAGATTCTTGAAACGAAGTAATTTTAATGAAGGCACTGTCCGGCTATTCCAGCCGGCTGTGCCTTTCCTTTAAGAAAGGTGATGAAACCATGAAAATACGTAAATGGCTAGATATGCTGTTGGCATTTTTGACTGTTATCAGCTTTACCGGTGTCATTGTTGTCGTGATGGTTCAAATCATGTCCCGTTATCTGCCTTATACTGCAATCTGGACAGAGGAACTGACACGATATTTATTCATTTATGCCATTTGCTTCGGCGCACCGCTGGCATTGCTTCGTGGAGAATATATCAATGTCGATATGATTTTTGCGAAAATGTCACATAATTTCAGGCGTTTTTACGAAATTGCGATCTATGCACTATTAATGGTTCTATTCGGTGTCATGGTCAAGACAGGATATGACTTCACCCTGGTCGGGACCCAAATGTCAGCGACGATGCCGTTCAAAATGTCTGCAATCCATGCAGCAATCTTGATTATGTCATTGCTATTAGCGTTTTATTCTATTGTTAAAATCGTTAAGTTGATTCGTAACGAAGAAGACTTCAAGTCAGACATTGATGGAGGCGAAATTTAATGGCGGCCTTACTGTTCATATCTTTTATCATCCTTATCTTTTTAGGAGTGCCGGTTGCTTTTAGCCTCGGTTTGTCATCCTTGTTCTATCTATTCATGGCAGATATTCCTCTGACCATCATTCCCCAAAAAATGTTTGCTGGACTAAATTCCTTTGTCCTGCTCTGTATTCCAGGGTTTATCCTTGCTGGTAACCTGATGAACGCAGGAGGGATTACTGACCGTATCATCAAGTTTGCCAACAACCTGTTTGGACATATCCGGGGTGGCCTCGGTCTTGCCAATGTTGGTTCTTCCATGGGATTTGCCGGGATTTCCGGAACTGCGCTTGCGGATACGGCAAGTATCGGTGCCATCCTGATCCCGGCGATGAAAAAGGAAGGATATGGAGCTGGATTTTCCGCTGCCGTAACTGCATCATCTTCGACTGTTGGACCTATCATTCCACCGTCACTGCCAATGATCATTGTTGGTACGCTTGCGTCTATTTCAATCGGTGATTTGTTTTTAGCTGGGGCCGTTCCTGGACTATTGCTTGGACTTGGCTTAATGATACCTACTTACATTATTTCGGTTAAGCGGAACTACCCAAAGGGTGAAAGGAAATCGTTGAAAGTCATTTTTGAAAGCTTCATGGGCTCTTTCTGGGCTTTATTCATGACATTCATTATTTTATGGGGTATCCTTGGCGGTTATTTCACGCCAACTGAAGCTTCCATTATTGCGGTTATCTACGCTCTAGTGATCGGTATTTTTGTTTATAAAGAGTTGCCAATTAAAAAGATTCCAGAGATCATGCTTTCTTCAATGACATCTACAGCATCCATCATGCTTTTAGTAGGATTCGCGAACCTGTTTGGCTGGATAATGGTCAGTGAGCAGATTCCACAGTTAGTCGCAGATGCCATTCTGGGAATCTCTGAAAATCCTATTGTTGTCATCTTATTGATCAACCTATTACTATTATTCGTTGGAACATTCATGGAGACGATCGCTGCGCTTGTCATCCTGTTCCCTGTACTAATGCCTGTCGCTGCACAGGTTGGAATGGACCCTGTCCAGTTCGGAGTCATGATGGTCCTAAACCTGGTCATCGGCCTTGTTACACCGCCAGTAGGTGTGTGTCTGTTCGTTGCTTCGCAAATTGGTAAGGTTTCAATCGGGAAGGCTGCGAAAGAACTTATTCCGTTTATTGGCGTCAGCCTGGCGGTATTGCTGCTTGTAGCGTTTGTGCCTCAAGTATCTCTTTATCTACCAAGTCTATTTGAATAGGTGGTTTTAAAAATGAAGGCAGTCCAAATTCCAGAAGCTATGGAACTCGTAATTCAAGATTTAGAACAACCTGTGATTAAAAATCCGGAAGATGTTCTTGTAAAAGTCAAGCGTGTTGGTATTTGTGGATCTGATATGCATATCTATCATGGCACCAATCCGCTTGCCACTTATCCGCGAATCCCTGGCCATGAGGTTGCCGGGGAAGTGGTTGAAGTTGGTTCAGGTGTGAAAGGTGTGAAACCCGGAGACCATGTCGTGGTGGAACCGATCCGATATTGCGGCGAGTGCTATGCGTGCCGCAAAGGACGCCCGAACGTCTGTCGATCCCTTTCTGTTTTCGGTGTTCATGAGGACGGAGGTATGCGCGAATTCTTTGTATTGCCGGAAAGACAGCTGCATGTCGTCGATGCAGAACTTGATTGGAATGAGGCGGTTTTAGCAGAGCCATTGACGATTGGGGCGCAGGCAGTCTGGCGCGGAGATGTCCAGGAGTCGGATACCGTGTTAATTCAGGGTTCAGGTCCAATCGGGATTTGTATCTTGAAAATGGCAAAGCTTCAAGGTGCAAAAGTCATCATGACAGACCTTGAAGAGGAAAGATTGGCATTCGCCAGGGAAAATGGAGCGGATGAAGTCATTAATGCCCGTGAGGTTTCTGTAGAAGAAAAGGTAATGGAGCTTACAGATGGAGAAGGACCCAATGTGGTGATTGACGCGGTTTGCCTTCCTTCTACGTTTGAACTGGGCGTGAATGTTGTTTCCCCGGCAGGCACTGTCGTGGTGCTAGGCTTTGATGAGCGTCCATCCCAGATTTCTCAGCTTCCGATTACGAAAAAAGAAGTAACAATCGTTGGTTCCCGTCTGCAGACGAACCAATTTGGAAAAGTGGTCTCATTCCTTAACGAGCGAAAATTAAAGGGAAATGGTTTTATCACCCACCAGTTCCCATTAGAGCAGGTAAAAGAAGCATTCTCATTCGTAGAAAAGAATCCGGGTGAAGTCCGAAAAGCAGTTATTGTTTTTGAATAAGGAGTGATTGGATGAACTTGAAAATAGAAACTTTGAAGCAATTGGCTGAATCCAAAGTCGTCGCTGTTGTCCGCGGGAGCTCGGCTGAAGAAGCGATTCAGATTTCCGGGGCCGCAATCGAAGGGGGCTTCAGGGCAATCGAACTTACCTATACGACTCCAGGAGTGGAAAAGGCGTTCGAAGCACTGGCAGGAACAGAGGCAATTTTAGGGGCAGGTACGGTACTGGACCCTGAAACGGCCCGCCATGCAATTTTGAGTGGTGCCAAATTCGTCGTTAGCCCGAATTTCAATAAAGAAATTGCCACGTTGTGTAACAGATATTCTGTTGCCTATCTGCCAGGATGCATGACCATCACGGAAATCGTAACAGCGGTGGAAAGCGGCTGTGACATCGTGAAGCTGTTCCCGGCAAACCGTTTTGACCCATCCTTCATTGGCGCGGTCAATGGTCCGCTGCCTCAGGTTCGTGTGATGCCAACCGGTGGTGTCAACCTGGACAATGTCATGAACTGGCTCAGTGCAGGGGCGGTCGCAGCCGGAATTGGCAGCGATTTGAACAAAGCATATCGTGCCTCCGGCAAAGATGGAGTCAGGGAGCTGTGCAGTAAATACATCAATGCAGTAACAGGAGGGAAAGCATAATGAATATTACGTTTCGCTGGTATGGGCGTGATAATGATACAGTAACCCTCGATCAAATAAGGCAGATTCCAGGTGTGAAGGGCATTGTCTGGGCTCTGCACCAAAAGCCGGTCGGTGAGGTATGGGAAAAAGAAGAAGTCAAGGCAGAAATGGATTATATTAAATCCTTTGGCTTTCACGGCGATGTCGTAGAAAGTGTCAATATCCATGAAGCAATCAAGTTGGGGAATGAAGACCGTGACCGCTACATTGAGAATTACAAGCAGACAATCAGGAACCTGGGCGAAGTTGGGGTAAAGGTTATTTGTTACAATTTTATGCCGATCTTTGACTGGACACGCACAGAGATGTTCAAAGAACTGCCTGATGGATCAACTGCTTTATTTTTCGAAAAAGCGAAAGTGGAAAACCGCGATCCGCAGGAGCTAATCGATACGGTTGCTTCAGCATCCGATTTAACACTGCCAGGCTGGGAGCCGGAAAAAATGGCTCGAATCAAGGAATTATTTGCGGCGTATGAAAGTGTTACAGAGGAAGACCTGTGGGAAAACCTTGGTTACTTCCTAAATGAAATCCTCCCAGTTGCAGAAGAGGCTGGAATCAAAATGGCGATCCACCCGGATGATCCGCCATGGACAATATTTGGATTGCCACGCATCATGACTGGAAGGGAGAGCCTGGAGAGGCTTCTATCAATCTCTGATTCTCCGTCAAACGGGATTACCTTCTGTACAGGTTCCCTTGGGGCAAGCCCGAAAAATGATATGGTGGCACTTGCAGCTGAGTTCGCGCACAAGTCACCATTTGCGCACATCCGTAATGTGAAAATCTTTGAAAATGGCGATTTTATCGAGACATCGCATTTAACAACAGATGGTTCGATCAATATCAAAGGCGTTGTAAAAGAGCTATCTGATATCCAGTACGAGGGATATGTCCGTCCGGACCATGGGCGACACCTTTGGGGAGAGGTTTGCAGGCCTGGATACGGATTATACGACAGAGCGCTTGGCATCATGTATCTTCTCGGGTTGTGGGATGCATACCAGGCTTCAAAATAGGAGGGATACGATGTTTCCGATCCATGAAAATTTAAAGGGCAAAACAGCGGTTATCACCGGAGGAAGCGGAGTGCTTTGCTCGGAGATGGCCCGTGAGCTGTCAAGGCATGGCGTCAATGTCGCAATTTTGAACCGCACTGCGGAAAAGGGCGAAGCGATCGCAGGGGAGATCAATTCGTCCGGAGGCTCAGCCATTGCTGTAGCCGCAGATGTACTGGACCAAAATTCTCTTGAAACAGCCAAAGCTACTGTTGTCGAGGCCTATGGACGCGTCGATATCTTGATCAATGGAGCAGGCGGAAATCATCCTGATGCGATTACGGCAGTGGAGACATATGAAGAGGACTCAACCGAAAAATCCTTTTTCGATATGGATGCTTCCGGATTCTCCAAGGTATTTGACACGAACTTCATCGGAACCTTTTTAACATGCCAGGTGTTTGGTAAAGAGCTGTTGAAGCAGGATGCTCCTGTGATTATCAATGTGTCATCGATGAGTGCCTATTCACCGATGACGAAGGTTCCTGCCTACAGCGCAGCCAAATCTGCGATCAATAACTTCACGATGTGGATGGCGGTCCATTTTGCAGAAACCGGCTTGCGAGTGAACGCGATTGCTCCAGGATTCTTCCTGACCTCGCAAAATCGCAATCTGTTGCTGAAGGAAGACGGAACGCATACAGACCGCTCCAAGAAAATTATTGCTCATACGCCAATGAAGCGATTCGGCCAGCCGAAGGACCTGCTTGGTGCTCTGCTCTGGCTGACTGATGAAGAGTACTCCGGTTTTGTTACTGGTGTGACTGTACCGGTGGATGGCGGATTTATGGCGTATTCAGGAGTATAATTATTTAGTGGCATCCACCGGACACGTTCCTGTGGATGTTTGCTATTTTAGGAGGCAGCTATGAAGATTCAGCTTGCACTAGACCGATTAACAAGAGAACAATGCTTTTCGATTTTGGAAGAAACAGCAGAAAATATCGATAGGATTGAATTAGGCACAGGTGTGATCAAAGAATATGGGATGGCCATCGTTCGGGAAATTCGCCAGGCTTATCCGCATAAAACGATTGTAGCCGACATGAAAACCTGTGATGCAGGCCGGCACGAGGCAAAGCAAGCGTTTGAAGCTGGTGCAGATATCATCACCGTGATGGCATTTTCCCATAACAAGACGATTGAAGAAACACTGGCGGTTGCTCAGAAGTTTGGTAAAAGGGTTATGATCGATTTGCTTGGCGTGGATTCAAAAGAGAGGACCGAAGAGCTGCGAGGATTGGGCGTGGATCTATTTTGCCTTCATATAGGTAAGGACATGCAAAAGGAAGGCTCGCTAGCTGATTCTTCACTGAACCGACTCGTAGAAGGAATGGAAGGTGTGGAGGTCGCCATTGCCGGCGGGATTTCAGAGAACACCATTGGTCTGCTTGAAGGAATCGATATCGCAATCGTCGGGAGCGCGATCACCGGGAGCAGCAATCCAGAGGAAGCAAGCAGAAGACTGAGAAGTAAAACAAGGGGACGATTGTGAATGGAATAACCGTCCCGTTGTTTTTAGGTTCGTTCAATATAGCTATCTTTTTTAATGATTTCCAGTTCGACTTCTGTCAGCTGAAAATACTCAGCCAGGTCTTTTTCGTTCGTTTGTGGTGGAAATGTCCTTCTTTTTAGAGGGCCGAACTTCCGCTTATTATAGGAACTCCACCAGCTCAAGGCAACAGCACTTGTGATGACCACCAGGAAGGTGATGAGCAGGATGGAGTTTGCATTATCCAAGTTTAATTCGAGAAAGGTAAAATCAAGATCTCGGTCAAAATGGGAGCTGAAGTTATACAAGAACAGGATGAGAAAGAGCCAGCCGAAAAAAGTGAATAGCAGGTCGATAGTTTTTCGCGGCTTGGACTGTTTGCTGTTGATGATCATGGTATCTCCTTAAAGGTGGAGCCCACGGTCCGGACTCTCCCAGGTTGCGAATTGGTTTTTATTTTTCCTGAGGATCTTTAATCCTCTAGGAAGTGCCCTGATGACAAGCAGGGCATTGATATGCCAGTAAAGGATTGGGTACCAGATCCCCCACAGCATGTATTTCAGGATCCCTTTTTCATACTTCCTCTCAATATAAAGGGCGACCAGGAATTGCAGCAGACAAATAATAGATAAGTAGTTTCCGATCCATAATGTTGGCAGGATGAATTCCTGATGGAATATATAGTTGTACAGCATTATCAACAGAGAGATAAACCAGGTGATCGACCAGACAACGCTAAGCACCTGCTCGATATAGACAGGGTATAATCTGCGCTGGCGCCAGTCGAGAAAGATATCCATGTGGCGCAGGATGACTTCGATGCCGCCCTGTGTCCATCGCAACCGCTGCTTCCAGATCCCCCTCAAGGTTTCCGGAACGAGCATCCAGCAAAGTGCCTTTGGTTCGTACCGGACATCCCAGAACCTTCTTTGCAGCTTCCAAGTGATCCCGATGTCGTCGGTGATCAGGTCGGTATCCCACATCCCAGCGTCCAGCAGAGCTTTTTTACGAAAAACAACAAACACCCCAGAAACCGTCATTACTTTCCCGAGCACCCTCTGTGTCCTTTTTATCAGGCCGATTATGCTCGCGTATTCTACCAGCTGGATTTTCGCCAGCAGGCTTGTCCGATTGCGGATCCTGGGATTGCCTGTCACCGCGCCAACTCTTTCCCCGTTATTCGGTGTAATGAAATGAGGGACAATATAGTTTAACGCATCCTTATCGAGGATGGCGTCACTGTCAATCGTCGCGATGAGTTCGCCTTTGGAAGCCAGGACCCCCTGCTTCAGGGCATTCGCTTTGCCTTTATTATTCACGACATTGACGATGCGCAGTTTCGGATACAAAACCAGCAACGACTTGAGTATTTCCATCGTACGGTCTTTGCTTCCATCATTAATGACAATGATTTCGTAATTGGGATAATTGAACTCTGATGCAAATTTCACTGTCTCCTCGATTGTCTGTTCCTCATTGGAGGCCGGTATCAGCAGGGAAACAAAGGGAAGGTCCTCCATCTTGTGTTGGGTGGGAATATCCTGTTTCTCTTTTTTTACGTAATAAATTAAACTTCCCGTAATCCAAACAATTCCCATGACCAGAGGATAATAAAATAGAAACAATACTAAGAAGTTGATCAAATTTGCACCCGTCCTATTAAAAATGTGAGTTGTAATAAGAGAATATTACTTTGTGGATGTTAGAATAGCAATCTAATTTTGGCGGTGAATGTGCTGCCAAATTATGGAGCGGAATAGAGTTAAACTTAGGGTCAAAAACTAGAAGAAGGTAGGTGAAGTAGGAAAAGGCTGGACATATATTGGCATCACGATAAAAATGCCCAGCAACCATCACGGTTTGCTGGGCACTGCTTGATTAGTTTGCTACGTCGATAATACGACCTTCAACCGAAGGACTTACTGTCTTGTTTTCTTGCTGATTCACATATTCAGTGAAGATTTCCCAGTCGACGAAACCAGGTTCGCTCACACGTCCTTCGCTATAAGCTTTTCCAAATACGTCGTATCCGTCTCCGCCTTTAGCAGTAAAAGTGTTTGTTGCCACTGCATATGTTTTAGTAAGGTCCAGACTTACGTAGTTGACGCCGTCTTCCTTCACTTCAACTGACTGGACACGCTGGCCAGCTGGAAGCGAGCTGTCGTAGGTGAATTTCAAGCCTGACACTTGCAGGAATCCACCGAACGCTGTGGGGGCATCCTTGACACTGTGCTCCAGTGCTTCTTTGATTTCAGCACCTGTCAGCTGCATGATTCCTAAAGAGTTTCCGAATGGCATGACTTCAAGTACTTTTGCCATTGTAATATCTCCCGCGTTGACGGAAGTACGGATCCCGCCGCCGTTTTGGACTGCGATAACTGTATTAGGGTTGATTGTTTTGGCTTTTGCGAGCATTCCATCGGTAATCAGATTTCCAAGATTCGTTTCAACTGTTCTCGCAGGAGGATTTCCACCAATTAAATCGACAGTGGTTGTACCGATTACTGTGTTTTTCATTTCATCAACAGCAGGTTTATACTTTTCGTTCAGGATTTTAGCTGCTTTTAGATCATCTTCGAAATTTTTCACATCCAACAATTCGCCGGCATATTCGATAACACGGCCATTTTTATTAAACTTAACATCCAGGGTACCAAGGAACTTTCCATACTCATTTGCCTGGACGATGACAGTCGGTTCTTTGCCGGCTTCTACTAAAATTGGCTCGTCCAACTGAACATGAGTATGACCGCCGACGATGACATCGATACCTTCTACTTCCTCAGCCAGTGTCAGGTCATTGTCCCCGCCGCCATCATTCAGACCGATATGAGTCAGGGCAATAATCTTATTGACTCCTTGCTTCTCGAATGATTTAACTGCAGCTTTTGCCTCATTGATGTAGTCAGTGAATTCGACACCCTCTCCAGGGCTTGAGATATCTACTGTTTCAGCAGTCGTAAGACCAAAAATACCGATTTTCTCACCATTTACCTCTTTTACGATGCCTTTGTAGACTTCGCCGTCATTTGCTTTAGTAGAGAATTCATTATTTGTTAGCATATTCATATTTTCGTCATTATCAAAGTTTACGTTTGCATCAACAAATGGGAATTCCGCTTCTTTTACAAAGTTAGCAAGAGTGGATGTTCCTTTATCAAACTCATGGTTTCCAAAGGTCATGGCGTCATATCCTGCCAGATTCATGAACTCCAAATCTGCCAGTCCCTGAAACTCGTTAAAATAGAGGGTACCTGAGAAGACATCACCGGCATCTAATAATAAAGTATTGGCGTTCTCTTCGCGCACTTGATTAATCGCCGAAATTCTTTTTGCAACTGAGTCTAAATGCGCATGCGTATCATTGGTATGCATGACTGTTAACTCGTAAGGTTTGCCAGGCTTTTTGCCCTTCATGTTCGCCGACGCTGCAGGAACAGCAATGGATGTCAAAAGAGCAGCGGATGCAGCTACTGATAAAAGTTTGCGGTAGAACTTGTTACGGTGATTCATTAACAGTTTCCTCCTCGTAATCAAAAGTGATCTTGCTACTAAACTAGTTACCATGCCAAACATCTTAATTCTACCAAATTTATTTTCTTATAGAGTGAATTAAGTGAAAATTCATTAATTTAGTACTAAAGACCTAACTGAAAAGGATTGATTTAAGAATTTATATCAAAAGGAATTAATAACTTTCATTGATAGATAAGTATTTCAATAATACTCAATATGGAGTTAACCTTGTTATATATTACACCGATAAAAAAATTGAAAGATTTGATAAAGGGGATTCAAATATCATGGCGAATTATTTTGAAATATAGATAGATTATTGGGGGAAAACGATGAAAAAGAAGGGGAAGCTAATAAAGTTAGGGCTGCTGCTGTCTTTAATTCTGAGCGGATGCTCTGATGGAATTCAAGAGGAAACGGTGGTCAAGGCCGAGAGCAAAGTGACAACTGCAATACGTACTGAAACTAGAATTGCCGTCAATAAAGACTTTATGCCAAACATGAACTTTGTGCCGCGGAGCAATATACCTACCCATATCGTATTGCATTTCATTAGCAATGCTGCGAACAATCCTGATAATCCTTATGTATATGAAGACATCAGAAAGATTTTTATTGATTACAATGTATCTCCTCATTACATGATCGACCGTAATGGAGAAATATATCACTTATTGCCGGAAAACCGGGCTGCCCGTCATGCAGGCAAAGGGAATATAGAGGGATACACGGAATACGAGGATCTATTAAATAAATACTCAATCGGTATTGAGTTAATGGCCATTGGAACGGAAGAAGAAATGCAACAGATGATGTCTTCAGAGTATTACAGAAAAATCCCTTCAGAACTTATCGGCTACACAGAAGCACAATATCAAGCTCTTAATCTCCTGATAGATGATATAATGGCGAGGAATTCAATGATAAAAAGAGATAGAAACCATATTATCGGTCATGACGAATACGCGCCTGAACGAAAAACAGACCCTGGCAGTTTGTTTGAATGGGAAAAAATAATGTCGAGTGGAGAGTAGCTTTTATGGCTGCTCTTTTTTGATATATAGCAAGTGGGACATTATGAATGGTTACTATGAAAAATTTCGGAACTACGAGATAACTTCACAAACACGTTATTTTTCTTGAAATTTGGGTAAATAGTATGTAACAACCAAACCCAAACAGAAAGCAGGGATTGATGATGAATAATGATAAGAATTCGAACTCTTATAAACAGGAAATGAACTTGAATATGTATATGGATGCCGTTCATGATACTGACAATACTGAGCTGATTCTGCTTCGTGAAAAGACAAGGTATACCGATGGAGCAAACAAAGTCATTCGAAAGGTTCAGAATGAGTTTCTGAAGAAAAGAAGAGAAGTGGAAATCGACCAAGCTCTAGCTAAAAAGGATAAAAAGAGATTCATGGAATTGACTTCTGAAAACTGGAAGGATGCTTTGTAAGGTGAAATGGAATAGTATTTGGATTATATAGAAAGCCTGGAACCTAAGGAATATAAATGGTTTCAGGCTTTTTGAATGTCGAGAAGGATAGCTTGCAATAATGGTCAAGTTCGATTGAGCTGAATAAGTTGTTGAACCAACTGGAAAAAAGTGCTCCGAATTTCCAGTTCGCCAATAAAAATTGATTTTCGCCAATAAATTTGTGAACTTCGCCAATAACATAAATTTAATTTAGAAGAAAAGCTTTTTTCTCCAGGTTACTAGCCTCGATTATTCAACAACCTCCAATAATTGCTCCTTAAGTTTCTTTTTAGCACCGCTTCGCCACTGTTTGATCGCTGAAATAGACACATTTTCCTTTTCAGCGATTTCTCTGACAGATAGGAAATCGAGACAGGTGTAGATGACCCACTTTGTTTCTTTTTCAGTGAGTTCCTGACAGTAGCTGAGCAAAAACTCAAGTTCCAGCGGCTGGTCTGGCTGCGTTTCTTCGACTGAATCCCAGTATTCCTCTTTTGGATGAATGCTCCGTTCTTCAAATAGGATGTTTCGGTTCATTTCATTCAGGATTTGTCCTTTTATATACGAATAAGCATAATTGGTGAACTCGCCTTTTTCAGGATCAAAGGCTTCTGCTGCTTCCCAGAGACCGACAAGGCCAATATGAAAGTAATCTTCTTTATTTTTGTAGATATTCAGCGAGCGGATAATTTTATGGATCATTGGTTCATATTGTTTAGCCAATTGTTCAAAGCCTTCCATTTTGCAATCCTTTCGGGATCGCGCGCGTTCCATGGTATTCCCGGGTAGCTTTACGATACTCCTGGAGATGGCTCGTACACCAATCGCGAAAAATGAGTTTTGGAAGGCAAAAAGGCATAAATTGATGAAAAAATGCTTCAAAATTGAATTTTCAAAGTCATTTCCTGAAGTATGGGTCAGTTAAGTGCAATTAGGAGAAACAGTTCAGGTTGAATTGTGAAACTTTTTAGTCAATTGCAGAAAAAAATTTTAGTGTTATGTTATCAACACATCTATAGTAATAAGGATGCTGATCCTCCTGTTTTTTGGCAGAGAAACGAAAAAAACGGACCTGATTACAGGTCCGTTGAATATTTTATTATACTAATAAAATAAAAAATTAGCAATATTTCATAAGTACTAGACTTAATGACACACAAAAATACAGATTTACATTTAAATGCCAAGATTAATATAATAATACCTATAGGGGTTCTATCCAACATCAAGACATAAACCCACGTGACCCTGTTAACTGGACAGGAGGTTTTCATGTGATCAATATAATATAAAAGTCCCCAGGAAAAGTCGTGCGGACGTCCTGAGGACAGGGTGTTGGGTATGCCAACTCTGTTAGTATACCTTTTTTGTCGGAGAACGCAATACATAGGAGGGCTAAAGAGTGAGCCTATTGGATGATTATAAGATTAATCAGGAAACAGTGTTGCTGACAGGAGAGTATAACGAATACGGAAAGTTATGTACAAGAGTAATTGAAGGAGAGAACACATTTCTCGTCAATATGAAGCCGATCGAAGTGATCAACAAAACGATGCTTGGGCTCGGGTCTGATTTCCATGCTGGACGGAAAAGTGCCAGGGAGATACTTGGAGATATCAATATGTGCCCGATAAAGGTCAACTGCAACCTTGGAATCTGGTTATTTCCAACCAAGTCTTACAATCATGATTTCTGCATCTGGTTTTCACTAGAACATGTCCGCAAAACGAAACCCATTGGAATCCGAAAAACTGAAGTATATCTAAGCTATAATCATACATTCGTGGTTAATATGAAGCAATCCACTTTCAATGATCGAAAACAGAAAGCGAAGGACCTGAGAGAAGAAATGGTGAAAAATTCCCAGGGCATGCTAACCTTTTGTGTCGAGACTAAGAAGGGTCTGGTGATTTGTGAAGGAGAAGGGATTAACCGGTATAGAATAAACAAGTAAGATTGTAAAAGCATCCATTCTTTAGGGGTGGATGTTTTTCTATGCAGTCAGTGGTTTCGTTTGACTGTTAAGAGATGGATATAGGATATTAAAATTACTTACAATAAATGCTAGTTTATAAGTTGAAGTGGGAAAACAGAAATGAAAGGAAACGACCGAATTGGATGAACTATTATTTTATTTGGACTCTGCTATTGTGATGTGGTTTGTTACTCAAATCACATTTGGCTTTACAGTTCTTGTCCTTGGTAGTGTCATGATGGATTACTATGAATGGGGAACATATGAACAACCAGTAACAACATATCAGAAAACAGTTAATTTCATCATGGCGGTTTTAATCGGTGCAGGACCTTACATTTATAAAAAACTCCTGAAATATCCTTGGTGGAAAAGAAAGCTGTATATGACGGGGACTGTTATAGTAATGATCATTGGGAGTATCATATTTTATCAACTGCTCGTGTTGATTATTGGGCTGTTTATTGAAATACCAAATGAGTATTATAGGTGAAAAATAAATGAGGCCTATAAGGCAAATATTAAACAAACGTTTGATTAAATTACTATGAAAAATTTGCATAAAGTTGTTGCCACTTATTATAACCCGTCTGCAATTTTGAAGCATGCTCCTGGCTTCCCGAAGAATGCTAATTTCATGAAAGGCTCTACACTTTTTGACTCCATTACTGGTCGAATCGAACTGGATTCAAAAGAGGTGGCACGTAACATAATGGAAGACAAGGGTTTTACTAAAATGGGATAAGGAATCCCTGTAGTTGGTAATACCATCTCAGTTGTATCAGGACTATCAGAATTTGCAGGTCCCCTTTCTTCTGATAAGGGGATGGGAGAGAGTCTTGGTAGAATGATAGGAATTTAACATTAGATTTTGGAGCAATCGGGGGCGGTGCAAAAAGCAGGAGCAGTAATCGGCAGTTTGGGTGGACCTGTCGGAACAGTTATTGGAGCTGCGGCAGGAGGGTTTATTGGTGGTCAGTGTGAAATATGGAGATGAAGTGAAAGATTTTGGAGGGAAAGCAGGCAAGTTAATTGGAAGTTGATTTAAATAGAATAGAAAAAATAGAGGTGTGAAATATGAATGAACGCTGAAGTAATGATAACTAATATTGGTTATACTCTGGCAGCATGGGCCGGGATCCAAGGTGCGTATGCTTTGACAATCTTGCTTTTAGGAAGTGTGATGATTGAATATTACGACTGGAGCATTTATGAAAAACCTGAAACCTTATATCAGAAATCGATAAATGTCTTTTTTGCTTCCCTGCTCGGGATCGGTCCATATATTTATAAAAGAATATCCAGATACAATTGGTTTTCAAGAAAGTTACTAATGATCATTTTTTTGTTTTTATTCATGATTGTAAGTATTTATGTTTACAAGTTTATTATCTTCATTCTTAAGACTTTATTTTTGTAATGAAAGGACATCATTAAACTAAACCTCTTTTAGCATACACTACAGAAGAATTGGCATTACTAGTTTCCTTCGGTGGCTATCCAGGTGTTGTTGGAAAGCCAGGACTGGTCACTGAATAACATTTGTGTGTTTAACCTGCCGGACTTAGAAGCTGACCCTTCGCTTACGAATATAATGTTCTTTTTGCCATCGATGCATGGCATTTGGATTATAGATTATACTTAGTCTCAAAATCAATCTGTTCATGTGGAACAATCTTCCTGCATGTGAAAACAAATAAAACCAAGTATACTCTTGGGTGCGTAGCAACAAGCGAAACAAACCTCATCTAAACTCTTAAATGGCTAGATTCTAAGAAAAAACCGATCATCGTGGTTGAATTTTAAAAAGATTTGTTATATCGACTTTTAACGAATGAAAGCTAATCAACCGTTTGATTAATCTCGTGGATTGGTCGGGCTTGAGAGATTGCCTTATGTAAAATCTGAAATTCACCAAAAAGATTGAAAGCGATTTCTGTGTCATGTATACTGCAAGTAAGTTAATCATCGTGATGGAGTCGGGGAGAATCACACAGACAAATCCTTTTGCCGGGGCAGCTTCTGTATGGGTTCTCCTTTTTCAATTATAGAGGAGGAATCAGGGATGGAAAAGTTTATATTATCATTGGACCAAGGGACGACGAGTTCAAGGGCGATTCTTTTCAACAAAAAAGGTAAAATCGTACATGTAGCGCAAAAGGAATTTACTCAATTCTTTCCGAAACCAGGCTGGGTTGAACATAACGCCAACGAAATCTGGGGTTCTATCTTGGCTGTGATTGCGAGTGTTCTTTCGGAATCGAATGTAAAACCTGAACAAATTGCTGGAATCGGGATTACGAACCAGCGGGAAACGACAGTTGTCTGGGATAAAGAAACTGGGGTGCCTGTCTATAACGCAATTGTCTGGCAATCCCGGCAGACGAGCCGGATTTGTGATGAGTTGAAGGCTGCCGGCCATAATGACCTTTTCCGTGAAAAAACCGGTCTCCTGATCGACGCATATTTTTCAGGAACAAAAGTCAAATGGATTCTAGATAATGTGGATGGTGCGCGTGAGAAAGCTGATGAAGGCAAGCTGATGTTCGGCACGATAGACACATGGCTGATTTGGAAGCTTTCAGGCGGGAAGGCTCACGTGACAGACTACAGCAATGCCTCACGAACACTTATGTTCAATATCCATGAATTGAAGTGGGACGAAGAAATTCTCAATGTCCTCGGCGTTCCAGCGTCAATGCTGCCGGAGGTTCGGCCATCTTCTGAGGTATATGCCAAAACAGCGCCATTCCATTTCTTCGGCAAGGAAATCCCGATAGCAGGGGCAGCGGGTGACCAGCAGGCTGCCTTGTTCGGGCAGGCATGCTTCGAGGAAGGCATGGGCAAAAATACGTACGGCACCGGCTGCTTCATGCTGATGAATACAGGCGAGAAAGCGGTGAAGTCCGAACACGGTTTGTTGACGACCATCGCCTGGGGCTTGAATGGCAAGGTGGAATACGCGCTTGAAGGCAGTATTTTTGTCGCCGGATCGGCACTCCAATGGCTGCGTGATGGAATGAGGATGCTTAAAAACGCCAGTGATAGCGAGACGTATGCTGAAAAGGTTCAATCCACAGATGGAGTTTATGTGGTGCCTGCATTCGTTGGCCTGGGAACTCCATACTGGGACAGCGATGTCAGAGGTGCGGTATTCGGCTTGACCCGCGGAACGAGCAAGGAACACTTCGTCCGTGCCACCCTTGAGTCACTGGCCTATCAGACAAAGGATGTCTTGTCCGCAATGGAAGCCGATTCGGGTATCGAGCTGAAAACACTGCGCGTCGATGGTGGCGCGGTGAAGAACAACTTCCTGATGAACTTCCAGAGCGACATCCTCAATGTGCCTGTCGAAAGGCCGGTTGTCAACGAGACGACTGCCCTTGGAGCCGCATATCTGGCAGGTCTTGCGGTTGGATATTGGAGCGGCCAGCAGGAAATTGCTTCTCAGTGGGCGATTGACCGGAAGTTTGAATCAAAGATGTCTGAAGAAAATCGGGAGCATCTATACAGCGGCTGGAAAAAGGCAGTTAATGCAGCGATGGCGTTTAAATAATGTTGCAAAAGTTTTCTAAGAGAAAAGAGAGCATAAAAAGAGTCCAGGTACCCCGATTTGAGGTATTGTCTCCTGGTCTCTTTTGTTTTTTTCGGATAGGCACAGTGCGTTTACTACCTTTTTATCTGTGGTAAAAAATTTCTTATTTTATAAGTGCTATAAAAATGTGGAATTTTAAAAAACTGAGGTGATGATACCCTACACATATTCGGTATATGTCTAACCCAAGGCATGAAGGAGTAGGAATTGTTTCTACATAAAAACGTTAAATAAGACGCTATCATACTGCATAATTTTATAAAAAATTGTATGACTCCCAGTAAAGATAAATAAATATCTTACTGGGAGGGATTATTTATGGCAGTCTTGGTTACTGGCGGTGCGGGTTATATTGGCAGTCATACTGTATTGGAGCTTTTGAAACGCGGAGAAGAAGTTGTAGTCATCGATAATCTGCTAAAAGGGCATAAAAAAGCCGTATTAAGTGAAGCTAAGTTTTTTGAAGGGGATATAAGGGATTCTGAATTCCTGAATCAGATCTTCATGAAAAATCAAATTGAGGCAGTTGTTCATTTTGCTGCAGATTCTCTTGTTGGCGAAAGTGTGAAAGAGCCGCTTAAGTACTATGATAACAATGTCGGAGGAGCAATTTCACTTTTGAGGGCAATGACAAAACACAATGTGAAAAAAATAGTTTTCTCTTCCACGGCAGCGGTTTATGGGGAGCCAGACTTGGTACCAATAAAGGAAACTATCCCGGCAAACCCAACCAATCCTTATGGGGAAACGAAACTGGCAATCGAAAAAATGCTTAAATGGGCTGAGCAAGCCTATGGTATCCAGCATGTTGTACTTAGATATTTTAATGTTGCCGGGGCAGATCTCGACTGTAAGCTTGGCGAAGATCACCAGCCTGAGACCCACCTAATTCCAATTATTTTGCAGGTTGCACAGGGCAAACGTGAAAAAATTATGATATTCGGCGACAACTACGATACCTCGGATGGCACCTGTATTCGTGATTATATTCATGTAACAGACCTTGCGAATGCCCATATACTCGCTATCCAAAGATTGCGTGAGGGCGAATCCAGCACTGTTTATAATCTGGGGAATGGGAACGGCTTCTCTGTAAAAGAAGTAATAGAGGTATCGCGGAAGGTCACAGGCAAGGCGATTCCAGCTGAGGTTGCACCTAGACGTGAGGGAGACCCGGGTAGGCTAGTTGCCTCATCGGAAAAAGCAGCGAGAGAACTCGGTTGGGAGCCGAAATATTCTGCACTTGAAACGATGATTGAGAGTGCCTGGAAATGGTTTCAAAAGAATCCTAAGGGCTATTGAATTCAAATAACAACGGATCAGTCAGCGTAGGGTTCAAATCAGGCGAAAAGATCTCTATGAAAAAAGATCCGTGAAAAAAGCCCTAAGAAAAAAAGCTCCAAATAAAGTAAGGAGCTTTTTTGCAAAGGTTTAAATCTGATTAGCAAGTATCGTTAAAGCCGCGCTGATCAGCACAGTGGCTAATAATAATCCAGCATATAAGAGATTTCTTTGTCTTGCTTTTTTCCTTTGCATTTCCTCTGGTGTAAGCCAATTGTTTGACATCCTATTTCTCCTTCTGTTTGAGGGTAGCTGGCTGACTTTTCCTTGTAGTGGAAGAGGTCCCTGTAGCTTTGCGTCATCATTTTTCAATGATTTTGCCCTATCTAAAAATATCTTAATTGTAAAAAAACAATCAATAGGTCTTTTGTCACGAATTTCTCTTTTGAATACAATCATCGCTATCTTTAATTCATTGACAAAAAAATTGTTTTAGTAAGGCCATCTCATCACCATCTTCAATGTAACTGTCCGAACCAGAAGTGAATACGGACAAAACAGTCATTCTTGGACTGATAGGATTATCAACAATTTTCGGCCTCTACTTAAAGAAAAGGATTTACAGCACTTGAAAAGGACATCGATATGCCGATAAATACGGATTGATATCTATTGATCTGGGTAGAAGGATTAAAAGGCCTTTTACATAAAAAAAAACGTGGCTAATTCAGCCGCGTTTTTTTGTTATAATCTTTTAGCGCCAATGAATCTTGGCTTCCAATATGGATTATTGATGCTTGCGATTGATACACCTTTTGAGGTTGCTGAGTGTATCATTTGGCCGTTTCCAATGTAAATAGCTACATGGGTAACTTTTCTTCCACCGCTAGTTGCATAGAATAGTAGGTCGCCAGGTTGGTATGATGTGACTTTGGTTCCGACATTATACATTTCCCCAGCTGTGCGTGGTAAATCTACTCCAGCCTTGCCGAATGAATAGTTTACTAGACCTGAACAGTCAAATCCGCTCGGATTGTTTCCTGCCCATTTATACTTCACTCCCATATTGCTTTTGGCAACTGAGATAGCATTTGCTTTATAATTATCAACAGGAGTGACAGCCGATTTTTTTACAGCTGTTTTCTTTACTACTGCTTTAGTGGTTTTAGGTGCAATATATTTTGAGCTTACGAAACCAGTTTTCCCTTTTGATGAGATTTTTGCCCATCCTTTTGATTGGGAAGCAACTGTTACAAGTTGATTTTTAGATAGTTTGGTAACGATTTTTCCAGAAGTAGAAGGTTTATTGCGCATATTCAATGTGCCGGAATTGATTTTCACATAATAAGTTGTTCCAGCAGCAGATGCTTTATCCATAGACGGTGCGACAGTGGCTACTAAAGTGAAGAGTAACATGGATGCAAGAATTCTCTTTAACAAGTAGTTTTACCCCCGTTTGTTTTAAGTTAAACCTAGTATATAGCGAAAGGGGTTACAAACAAATAACGGGAAAATTACATTTATATTACAAATTCCGACAGTAATTCCATGTAAGAATATAACGATTGATGAAAATTATATCGAATGATAAAGATTTTGGATAAAATGAACCGTTACGGAAGCTCATTTATTTAATATAGTTAATAGAGTTGGCCAGGATACCATCGACCTGGCCAGTTTCGCATAAAGCATTTTATTTAAAAGAACGTACATAATCATCTGATAATTTCATGTAATGGATAATTTTCTTTAATTCATCTTTCGCTTCTTCGGTAACTCCACTTTCAAGTCTATCCGATATGGATGTCAGCAGACCGCTGTCATTCGTTTTACCCGGAGTAAAAGCATATTCATCTGTCACAAATGTTCCGGTTGGAGCATAAAAGCGAATACCGATTGTATTGGAGGTAGCATTGATCAAATCCGTGCCAAATATAACGTCTTTGCCCAGATCAAGTCCCAATAAATTTGCGATAGTAGGATTGACGTCAATCAAGCCGCCAACCGAGTTAACGGTTTTTCCTTTTTGATTTGGTATCTTTACAATGAATGGGACATTTAAATGATCTAATATGGGATGATATTCATGGCCAAGAAGTTCATTAACAAGTGTGGTATCTTTTTTGTTTTGGGTCTGGACACCTTGGTGGTCACCGTAAACTACGATCATTGAATCGTCATACAGGCCAGAGGTTTTAAGTGCTTCAACGAGAATTCCAAATGCATAGTCAGCATAACTGACAGATTTGATATATGATCCGACAATTGACTCATTATACTCTTCAGGTAAAGCTACTGTATATTGGCTTTTGATTTCAGGTAGATCGTAAGGATAATGGCTTGATAAAGCGATAATGTGAGCGTAGAATTTCTTATCTTTTATTTCCGCCAATTTTTCGACCGTCTTTTTATATAAAATTTCATCGGATACACCATAAGCTATAAAATCTTCTTTTCCAAAGTAGTCTTGATCGAAATATTTTTCAAAACCCAGTGCTTCATACATCTCTTTTCTGCTCCAAAAGGAAACCTCATTAGCATGGAAAGTCGCTGTATAGTAACCAGCCTGTTTCAATTGTCTGGGTAAACTCGGTACAACCTTGCCTGCAATGGCAGTGGACATTGGTTCATTGCCAAGTGCATATATGGAGCTGTTAACCAGGAATTCAGCATCTGATGTATTACCCTTGCCTACCTGAGTGTAGAAGTTCGGAAAATAATATGACTCCTTGATCAGCCGGTTCAAGTTTGGGGTGATCTCGGCTCCTTCAATACGTTTGTTGAGCAGAAAGTTTTGGACGGACTCCAATTGCACGATAATCAGGTTTCTACCCTTTGCGATTCCTTTTAACTTTGAATTTGTGTTCAAGTGTGATGGTTTTTTGCTGGCAACCAACTCAGGAGTTATATCCCTCTCTCCCCTGAATAAAGTACTGGTTTCAGAAGAGATTTCCATTAATTGATAAGCAAAGAACCCTATTGTATTGTATTGGTTTATTTCGCTGATTTGCTGTGAGGCTCTGTAAAAACTAATGGAAAGAAATATGATATTGATTGCTGCGAGTATAACAATCAGTTTACTTTGGATTCGTATTATTTTTTCTGAAAGTTCTTTTGTATACTTCCATAGTAAGGACATGAACAGAATATCTAAGAAAAACCATAAATATTTTGCTTTGAATAATGCGTAGATGCTGGTCCGGATATCACCAAGCTGACCAGCTTGTGCCAGGGATTTATATGTAACGAGTGAATTGTAGTAGTCAAAGTACATAACAGCTGTTAAAAAAAAGAAAGAGCCGATTATGTTTAGAATCAAATAAACTAATAATTTTTTATTTAATAAATTGGTTAACAAAAAGAATATTACTAAGAAGGAGACTTCCATTGCTGCTCCGCTTGCATCCAGGGTGCCCAGAATCTCGAAGCGGGTATAGAGTGATTTAATCCCAAGAGAAAATATAGTCAGGAGTGCTAGAAAAGAGAACTTTTTCACCTTATCACCTCCATATTCGGAAAATTACTTTATGGCAATCAGTGTAGACCAGGAATTGTTTAGTTAAACGATGAATGTTATTTGGTTCTGTTTAGGAATCTGAAGAATCTACATTATAAAAATTCTTAGCTAATAATAAAAGCCCTGCAGCCAATCTGCAGGGCTTAATTTCAATTATTTAAGAAAATAGTCTCTGAACGAGCCAATATGTTCCAAAAAGAATAATAACGATGGATCCGTATTTGATTATTTTGGAGGAAGCTTTCAGACGGTGAAGATAGCTAAGCAATGGAAGTAAAAGCAGAACAATTACAAGCTGAACCACTTCAATTCCGATATTGAAACTTATTAATGCTGAAGCAAGGTTTGCTTTAGACAGGTTCATTTCCTGCAGGATGTTGGCAAATCCTAGCCCATGAATCAGCCCAAACAAAAATGTTAATCCCCAGCGGTGATTTACTTCTTTTTTAAGAATATTTTCAACCGCTACATAAATAATGCTCAATGCAATGAAGGATTCTACAATTCTTGATGGCAGATCCATGATTCCCAATACTGCTAAACTCAAAGTAATACTGTGAGCCACCGTAAAGGATGTAACGATTAAAGCATATTGTTTGAACGTCTGTTTTCTTAGCAGTAATGCGAATAGGAACAAAAGATGATCATAGCCGGTTAAAATATGAGACATACCCAGCTGAAAAAATGATAACCAGGATGATGAAGCTTGTACTTCAGGTTTTGTTTCTTGTGTAGGTGTAGATTGATTATTCTGTTCTCCTGCTGCTTGTTGTTCTTGCTGTACCTCTGTAAGCAGAATGGTCCAGGAACGATTTTCCCCTTGTAGTGCTGCTTGACTTGATTCTCCATTAACTGAAGCGGAGAGTAAATTAACATAGTTTGTATTTGGATCGTTTCCATAAAGTCCATCATTGACCGTGATGGTATCACCGGCTTGAAATGATGGATATTTTAAGGATAACGTCAGAAATTCTTTATTGTCTTTCTTAGCGATTTTTATATCAATTAGTTCTGGCTCTTGCTGTTCATTATTTTTGTCGAGTATTACGCTATGGGTCAGGAACTCTACAATGTGGTCTTGATTATCTGCAATTTCCTTTTCTTGTAGAATTTGATCCTTGTTTTGATCGATATCCTCCTGAAGTTCAAGGATGGATAAAGTGTCAACCGAGAATGCGAATTTCGTTTCCTGTTCATTAAACTCAATCGTTGTAAAGCTTGCACTGTATGGATGGGCAGACGCCAAGGATGGGAAGGAGTTGATAGTAAAAATAAATAATAATAGAAAATAAAAAAATACTTTCATCTTTTTCTTGCCGCTTGCTGCTTTCAATTTATATCCTCCCTTAAATGATCAAATAGTACAAACAACTTAATATAATCATAAATTCCTATAGGTGTATAGAAGGTTGCGGAACTTTTAACAAGAGATTTTTGAAAATTATTTATTTCCAGTTATATCATTAGCCTTAAAAATTCTGTAAAATTAAATTGCTATTAAACTTACATAATAGAAAGGTTGTCGATGATCTTCTGAATTATATCTTTCTTATTTTAAGAGTTTGGGGAAAAATCATAGAAGAAAGGATGGTAAATCAATGAAGAGAAAAAAGAGAATCTACAGGCAGCGGACGAGCTTGTTTCTGGCTGTACTATTGCTTGTCAGCACCTTCTTTCCAGGTGGCCTCGCACTAAAAGCAAGCGCTTCCATTGCTGAACATCTTGTAATCAGCCAAGTTTATGGCGGGGGTGGGAATAAGGATGCAGTCTACTCAAACGATTTTGTAGAATTGTACAACCCGACAGAAAAGGAGATTTCTCTAGAAGGCTGGTCAATTCAAAAAGCCAGCAGTACAGGGACCTCTTGGCAAAAAATTGATTTGAACGGAGTAATCAAACCTTATGGTTATTACTTAATACAAGGAAAAGCAGGGACTTCGGTCACTGATAAACCACTTCCTCAGTACGATGCAAACGATTCATCCTTTGATTTAAGCAGTACAAAAGGGAAAGTGGTTTTGGTCAATAATACGGATCTTGTTTCCGGTCAATATCCTGAAAACATTGTTGATTTTATTGGCTTCGGTGAAGGAACGGTTGGTTTTGAAGGGACGGGACCATCTGCGACACTAACGAATCAAACGAGTGCCCAACGGAGACCATATGCCAATGTGGATCCGGCAACCGGTAAAGGGAATGCATGGGATACAGATGATAATGTGTCTGATATTGTTAATGCAACTCCAGTTCCAAAGAACAGTGTAAGTCCTGTAGAGCCGCCTATGCAATCTGATAAGAGTTTGCAGCCGGTAGGAAACAATGTTCAATTTACACTTGATAGTTCTAACGGAAAAGTAATCGGAAACCCTGGAGCTGTTTTGGCAGATTCAGATATTAAAATCTATGAAACTTCCTCAAAAGGTACTGTCCTAGGCTCTAATAAAGCAGAAGCAGACGGTTCTTTTGAAGTAAGCCTCATAACAGATAAGAATTTATCTTCAATCTTTATCACTGCAACACAGGCTGGAAAAAAAGAAAGTAATGCGGTCGAAATAAATCTGGCCACTGCCAGTGAGGGCGTTAATGCTGAAAATCTTAGCTACAGTGTTGATGAAAACGGAAATGGGACATTGATCGGAAATGAGGGAGCAGCTGTTAGTAATTCCCTGATCAATGTATACCCTGATTCATCAGCAAATAAAGCGGAGCGCCTTAATTCTGAGGTCACCGAAGCCATGTCAAATGGCGGATTCAGTGCAATCACCTTTAGCAACGCACCTGAAACAGTTTATGTGACCCAGCAATCAAGCAGTGCGAATGGGATTATGCTTGAAAGTTCGCCTGTCTCTGTTGAAAAGGCAGATACAGACGCTGTCACTCCTTTGAACGTTGTAAAACAAACAGATTCCAAAGGGCTTTTGACAAATCTTAATCAATATTTCACTGTCGAAGGTGTTGTCACTGTTGATAATGGAATAATGGGGACACAGAAGAATAACTTCTATATCCAGGATGCGACAGGCGGCATCAATATATTTGGCAACTATGATTCAGAGTTGACAATTAAACGCGGGGATAAGCTGCGAATCACAGGTAAAGTCATTGAGTATAAGGGACTAACTGAATTAGAAGCTACTGCCATTACTAGAGTTGGCGAAGGTAAAACTCTTCCAGCAGCAAAGGAAACGACGATTCAGGAATTAAACACGTTTACTGTAGCGGAGCTTTTGGAAGGCAGCCTGGTAAAGGTAACTGGTAAAGTTTCCGCTGTTTCTGGTTCAGGTAATGTAAATGTTACTTTAGTGGATGAAAATAATAAATCAACAACTGTCAGGGTCATGTCAGCAACAGGAATCAATACGGATACTGACCTTGTAATCGGTAAAAGCTATTCAGTAACCGGAATTGTTGGCCAATATACATCTTCTACTACATCACATACAAACGGATATCAAGTATTCCCTCGGGATAAGAAAGATATTGCAGGTGAACTGGGTGTAGAACATACACCATTAACAGAAGTCTATAAAAATACTCATATTGAGTTTGTAGCAAATGCCAGCGGCGCAGAGTCAGCTGCCGTATACTACAAGGCAAAAAATACCGCTGAGTATACAGTTCTCCCTATGACTGCCGGCAGCGATGGCCGATATACTGCGGTTTTGGAAGCATCTCAAGTTCCTGCGGATGGATTCGATTATTTTATTGAAGTTAAAGCAGGAGAAAGTGTTAAGACATCTGGTACAAAGGATGCTCCGTTTCAGGTGAAAGTGGTTTTGGATGAAGAAGGGCCAAGAATTTACAGCGAAACTCCTGTAGGAGGATCGAAAGTTGAAAGTCCACGCCCTGAAATCTCGGTATTGCTCGAGGATCCAAGCGGTGTGGATGAAACAAGTGTGAAAGTTTCGCTTGATGGCAGCGAACTTACTTCGGCAACCATCTCAAAGAGCCAGGTGAAATTCGTTCCTGCTGAAGATCTATCTCTTGGTGTTCATACCGTTAAGGTAACAGCAAGCGATTCAAGAAAAAACAACAGTACGTATGAATGGACATTCGAAGTAGTGCCACGCTTTGAAGGCGGACAGCATTTCCGTGGTACAACCCATAACCATACAAATATTTCACATGATGGTGCGGGTTCACCTGAGGATGCTTTAAAAGCAGGCAAGAAGTACGGCTACGACTGGTTTGCATTCTCCGATCACTCACATGACATCGATCCGTCTTTGCTTGGACAGGATACAGTTGATCGTGACGGAATGCAGGAAAGAAAAGGCGGTGCAGACTGGCAGTTAACAAAAAAACTTGCTGCCGACTACACCAAAAATGATGAGTTCGTGGTATTCCCTGCGTTTGAAATGACTGCCACTACCTGGGGACACTCAAATATCTTTGGGACAGAGAACTTCATCGATCGCAATATTAATGGAAAAACATATCAGGATTTAAACAATTATTACGCATGGGTCATGAAATACGATGACATAGTCGGGCAGTTCAACCATCCGGATATGTCAAAAAATGCGTTTAACAACTTTAAACCTTACGATAAAGGAGCAGACAAGCTCTTTACAATGTTGGAAGTTGGTAACGGTTCAGGTCACTACGGTTACGCTAATGCGGAAAAGAAGTTTTTCTCAGTACTTGATTTAGGCTGGCATGTGGCACCGACTTATGGTGAGGACAACCATGAAGGTACTTGGGGACAAACAAGAGCCCGTACGGTAATCGTCGCTGAGGACCTTACTCAAGAATCCCTTCTTCACTCAATGAGAAATATGCGAGTCTACATGGTTGAAGATCCAAACTTCACACTCAATGTGAAAGCAAATGGATTCTACATGGGTTCAACAGTTGACAGCAAATCATTGAAGTTCGATATTTCGGGCAGTGACTTTGTCGCAGAGTCGAGGAGCATACCAGAATATGACTACCTGGCAGCTGATTATCAATCCGACGACCGAATTGAAAAAGTAGAACTGATCACGAATGGCGGAAAAGTTGTAGATTCTATTACCCCTATGGAAAAAGAGTTTACCTGGGATCCATCCTATACAGTTACTGGCGGACAGCAATGGTTTGTCGTAAAAGTAACCCAAAAGGATGGCGAGCAGATGTACTCCGCTCCAATCTGGTCAAAAGAAGAAGCTGTGGATGTGAAAGTAAATGGAATTGATGTCGAGGGAGATGTCATCATCGAAGGAAATCCAGCGACGTTAAAATCCAACGTAAGCAATAATGGAACACAAGAAGTTAAGAATATAAAAGTGGAGCTTTATTATGATGAGGTTAAAGAAGCAAACCTGATCGGTTCACAAACGATTTCTTCCATCATTCCAAAAGGTGTGGGAACGGCTTCTGCGGTCTGGGAGAGCCCGATGAAGGGAGACCACGAAATCATCGCGGTTGTTACCTCATTGGATGGACTGGACCTTGGTGATTCAACCTTTGTTTTACAAGTGAAAATTAAAGAACCGCTAGGCATAAAAGTAATGATCGATGCCAAGCATGGCAATGAGAACACAAGTGGTGACAGCGGATCCTATAAGGATAACCTGAAATCCTTCACAACAATGATGCAAAAAGAGGGATATACAGTTGCCGAAAATAAAGCAACTTTCACGGATGCTTTACTCAGTGATGTAAATGTTCTGGTCATTACGCATCCAAAATATGCTTATACGGCGGACGAAAGCGCAGCAATCGCGAAGTTCGTTAAAAACGGCGGATCAGTCCTAATGGCGAGCAAGAGTAACTATGGTACAGATCCTACGATTAATAATGCAATGTTGAGTGAGATTGGTACCGAAATCAGAATGGGCAATGACGGAGTTTTTGATGTAAGTGAAGACGGAAACTTCTGGAGCGATCCAAGTAAGAGTCCGTTTGCGGTAAGGGTATTCCCTGAGCCTGTCTCCAATTACATCACAGACCGGGTATCCTTCCTGGACTACTATAGCGGTGGAAGCTTATCAGGAGCTGATAACAAGCCGTTGACAGATAGTGATAAGGTTACAATCCTTGCAAGAGGAAACGAAACTACTTATCAGGGAAGCGTAAAAGGCGGTTATACTTACGATGATGTTTCAGATGAAACCGGTGGCTCAGCTATTCCGTTAATTGCCTCCGAGGAAATCGGCGAAAATGGCAGGGTTATCGTATCAGGAATGAATATCTTTAACGATAAGCAGCTCGATGAATCATATGAGCCAAAAGGCAATGATGAATTTGCGCTGAACGCGGTAAACTGGCTTGCTCATCGCGGAACAACAGTTTCTTCAATTGGTGATGCAAGAGACCTTGCTGAAGATACACCTGTAGTGATTGAAGGAACAGTCACAACCGGAGCCGGAGTTTTCTTTGACGCATTCTATGTACAGGATGAAACTGGCGGAATCATGGCTTTCCAGGAAGTTCCTGCAGGATCATTGAAGCCTGGTGATAAGGTCCGTATCTATGGACATATCATCACATTCGATAACAACAAGGAAATCGAGTTTGCGAAGTTTGATCAAGACGTAATCAAAATTAGTGAGGGAGACCCAATCCAACCAAAAGATGTAGCTACTGGCGAAGCTACTTCTAATGCTAACCAGGGGCTTCTTGTGAAAGTAACAGGTAAAGTTGTTTCCCAATTTGACGCCAACTCTTATATCATCAACGACGGGTCAGGCGATGTATTGGTATTTACAGATGGCTATATCACTAACCAGAGTGGACCAGTTCCAGTTCTGAAAGTAGGGGATACTTTAGAGGCAGTCGGTTTATCAGGCTCTTTCGCGGAAGGTACAAGGATTCGTGTACGTGATACGAAAGAACTTGTAAAGGTAGATAAAACAGCACCTGTCACTACAGCAACAGTAAATCCTGAAAGTCCTACTGGCAATAACGGCTGGTACACAACCGATGTCACTGTCACACTGACTTCAGTAGATGAAGAATCAGGTGTGAATTCACCAGAATACAGGATTAATGGTGGAGAATGGTTGGAATATACAGAAGCTATCCAATTTAATAAGGATGGTGTTTTCACTCTCGAATTCCATGGTTCAGACGTTAGCGGAAATGTTGAAGAGATCAAGTCCATTGAAATCAAAGTGGATAAGACTGCTCCAGAAACATCCGTTACGGTAAACCCTGAAAACGCAACAGGTACAAACGGCTGGTATACCTCTGATGTGACTGTTTCTCTATCTGCCACAGACTCGATGACGGATGTTAAGACGACACAATATCGTATTAATGGTGGAGAGTGGACAGCGTACTCAGATGCATTGCAATTAACGTCCGATGGAATCTACAAGATTGAATACCAAAGTGTAGATGGGGCAGGAAATGTGGAAGAAACGAAAATGAAGGAGATTAAGATCGACCAAACAGCTCCTGAATTATCTGTTTCAGTAGATAAGCCAACCCTCCTTGTGCCAAATCACAAGCTAGTCGATATCAAGGCATTGCTAGACTACAGTGATGCCAGATCAGGAATAAGTTCGGTAGTATTGGAATCAATCACGGTTAATGAAGTAAACGCAGACATCAGTGATATAAGTGGAGCGTTATATAAAACGTTAGATACGGATTTTGCCCTTCGTTCCGAAAGAAACGGAAAAGGCAATGGACGCATCTACACCATCACATATCTAGCTACTGATCAGGCCGGAAATACAACAGAGGCTCAAGCTACTGTTACGGTGTTAAAAGGAAGATAAAAATAAAAAAGACTGCATATGAGAAACCTTATGTTTCTTCATAGCAGTCTTTTTTATTAGCGCCAATCTTTTATTTATGCTCATACCAGTTGCATCCACACCACTTTCATTATTCATGTTCACGCTGCTTTTTTGTTTGATTGCTAATGACAGTTAACAATAATAATTTTTCTTCCGGGCTCAACATGCTCCAGCTTCCTGCTTTTACTCTCATGTAAAACACTCCTTATTAACTGTATTTTTTTTACTTTTGCTTCTGTAATCCTTATATACCGCCTTTTTTAAAAAATCAAACAACAAAAGTTTCTACAAATTACCAGTTGGTTCTACATGCATGTCCCGGCTCTTTTGTCGAAGGAGATCAAGGTAGCGAGAAGTATGGGGGATTTACACCAAAATTTGGATGAAAGTGCAATTATTTTATTTTTGCGTGCAAATAATACTCTTAAACGCGCAATAATCGTGAAGAACGGTGCAATTACTACACCTGACCGTGCAATTAAGTCGCTTAACGGTGCAATTATCCACATGCGACAAAGAGACCCTGCTATTTTTACGAGTATATCCACTCGGTCCCAGGACCTAGATGACATTACTAACCAAGTCTGTAGAAAAAGAGGTTGTTTTGAAGTATTGTATAAGGAAGAAAACATTTTTTAACAGCATTTGAAACATTCTGCGCCTCCTATTCGTATAAATAGGAAGATTCAATACAGGAGTCGATGACTAATGAATAAATTCCTTTTACGATTCATGCAAACCGGTTCGGCAATCCCTTTTTCGGCATTTATCTGGCTGCTGGCGTATGCCGGTTTTGATCAGACGTTCTGGATGTCTTCGCTATATGGGTTCATCGGCGGGGGTGTCATGTTTTTTGGAGTAGGGTATTATCTTGAAAGAAGAGTCCTTGAAAAAAACCGACTGACAAAGAAGGAATACAAATATATACAGAGAAATCTTAAAGAAGCGAATGTGAAGATTAAAAAGGTCCAGAAATCGCTCTTTTCGATCCGCCATATCCGTTCGTTGAAACAAAGAATGGAGCTGCTAAGGCTTGTGAAAAACATTCAGCGGCTAAACACTCGTGAGCCAAGGAGGTTTTTCAAGGCAGAACAGTTTTATTTTTCCCATCTTGATTCCATCATGGAACTGAGCGAAAAGTATGCCTTCCTTTCCTCCCAGCCGGGTAAAAACCGTGAGCTGGAGCGCTCATTATATGATACACAGGATACATTGAAGGAGCTTACCAAAATCGTTGAGAAAGATTTGAGCTATATGCTGGCTGACGATATTGACCATCTGAATTTTGAAATCGACGTAGCCAAGCATTCGATCAAAAAACTAAATGAAATTCCTGACGAGACCAGGAGGTTAAAATAATGACAGAAAAAAACCCAGAACTTTTAAAAAATACTGGCAATATCATGGATGATATATTAACAAATCCGTTTGGCGATTCACCGGAATTGCAGCTGCAGCCTAGTCCACAACAGCACGAAAGCAAACCGGTCAAGCTGATTGATGTTATCCCTGAGGAAAATCGCCAGAGAGTTTACCAATTGGCAGAGCAAATCGACCCGAAAAACCATCAGGCCATGATCCAATATGGTACCCAGGCACAAGGGAAGCTGCTGACTTTTTCTCATGCGATGCTTGAGCATGTCCAGAAAAAGGATGTCGGTGAAGTAGGGGAGATCATCAATGATTTGATGAAACATCTCAATGATATTAACCCAGAGGAACTCAGTGCTGAAAAGCAATCATTCTTTGCCCGGATGTTTGGCAAGATTTCGGGTTCTGTCCAGGAGATCCTCTCGAAGTATCAGAAGACAGGCGCCCAAATTGACCGGATCAGCGTGAAACTGGACCGAAGCAAAAATGTACTTCTATCCGATATCGGAATGCTCGAGAAGTTATACGAAACAAATAAAGAGTATTTCAACGCACTAAACATCTATATCGCTGCAGGCGAACTTAAGCTGGAAGAGCTGCACGAAAAAACAATCCCTGAACTGAAAAAAGCGGCGGAAGCTTCCCAGGACCAAATGAAGTTCCAGGAAGTCAATGACATGATCCAATTTGCCGACCGCCTGGATAAGCGCTTGTATGACCTGAAGCTAAGCAGGGAAATCACGATTCAGAGTGCACCGCAAATCCGCCTGATCCAGAATACCAACCAGGCCCTTGTGGAAAAAATCCAGTCCTCAATCGTGACAGCTATCCCTCTTTGGAAAAACCAGGTTGCGATTGCCCTGACATTAATCAGGCAGCGTCATGCAGTGGAAGCGCAAAAGCAGGTATCGAAAACGACAAACGAACTGCTTCTGAAAAACGCCGAAATGTTGAAAACAAACACAATCGAAACCGCGAAAGAAAATGAACGCGGCATTGTCGATATCGAAACATTGAAGAAGACACAGGAAAACTTGATTACAACATTAGAAGAAACTTTGAGAATCCAAGAAGAAGGTCGTACGAAGCGACGTCAGGCTGAACAGGATTTGGCCACGATGGAGAATGAGTTGAGGCTGAAGCTGTTAGAAATAAAGGATAAATAATAACTGAACATAATGAAGAGATGCCTGCTCATAAAGAAAGTCTTATGGGCAGGCATCTTTTTAAAATTGGTAAAAAGAAGCCTTAAATCATACCCGTAAAAAGTTCAGATATCTTTCGTGCTTTATGATTAATAGATTAGCTATTACCTTAACAAGTATTATAAAAAAGTTTAAAGTTGCGTTAGAAATGGTACTAATAATTATGCAACTTATTTTAAGTAATTTAATAAAAATTTTAAGTGTCTGAGGATATTGCAAATATGTTGATAAGGGAGGAATCATGGTGTTCAAATGGATGTATAACTTAAAGTACAGATTTCATTTGGCTTTACAGTATTATAACCAGGCGCTTATAAAAGATGCCCTATGTGATAAATTGAAAGATAGCTTGATTCGAAAAGCAAAATACCATGAAGAAAAAGCAATTTCACTTCTATCAAAGAATGGTAACTACCATTTTTAACTCAGGTAGATAACATTATTTCTTTATTACAAAACCGTTAAAAAGACTAGAATAGTGGTTTTGATGACTGTTATTATCCCTTCTTATTGGATTTATATCATACTTAATCAAGCTTGGTAACTGCCAAGTTTTTTCTTTATTCTCTTACATCCTTCTGTAAAGTTCCCTCAAAGTACTACGCATAATCTCTTTTTATATCTCACAAAAAAAGCAGAATAAATATTAATCAAGAGACACCATTCTACATACTTTTCAATCTCGTAATGGTATGATGTAAAGATATAGGTAATAATTGGAAGGCGCTTAATCCCTTCTCAACTAGTACCTTGCATGGTCGATATTATGTATATAGAATAATTTTATTTTAAGGGGATTAGGGATGGGGATTCGCGGCACGGTGTTATTTTTATTTTCTTTTTTGTTTCTGTTTGTCACAGGAGTAGCTGCTGATGAAGTGAAAGTTGAACCGCAAATTTCGAAGTTTAACACGGATGTCATTTTTGATGAAGAGAAAGAATTTGATAGCAGAGAACTTATAATAAAGTTTAAGCCTGGAGTATCTACTGAAGAAAAGGGGAGAATACTTCAATCCGTGAAGGTGAAAGAACTTTCTAATCTAGATAATTTCACATTAGGATCGGCTGCAAAAGGCGACGATTTAAAATCGATTGCTGAAAATCTTTTAAAGTATAAACAAATAGAATATGTTGAGCCGAACTATCAGATTGAACCTCACTTCACTCCTGGGGATCCGGGTTACAGCAAGCAATGGTATCTTAAAAAAATACAAATGCCCAAAGCGTGGGATACAACCAAAGGTGCTTCTAATATTACGGTAGCGGTCATTGATGCCGGTGTTCAAACGAACCATCCTGAATTGAAAGGGAAAATAGTATCGCCTTATGATGTAACTAGGGGAAGCACAAGTGTATCACCTGATGATCATGGTACACATGTCGCTGGTATCATTGCGGCAACAATCAATAAGTCCGGAATTTCTGGAATTGCCCCCAATGTGAAAATAATGCCGGTAGACGTTTTTGCTGGAGATGGAGCAAATGTCTACGATGTAGCTGAAGGTATTATGTATGCAGTCGACCATAAAGCTGATATTTTAAACTTAAGTCTCGGAAGCTACTATTATAGTTATCCATTGGAATATGCAGTCAGTTACGCCAAATCCAAAGGAGTACTTGTAGTCGCTGCTGCAGGAAATGATGATTCTTCAGAATACACATATCCAGCCGCATTGCCGTCTGTTTTGGGAGTTAGTGCTACTGACAGTCTTGATCGTATAACTCAATTTTCAAACTATGGGGACTATATTGATTTTGCAGCACCAGGAATGGATATATATTCAACGATTTCGGGTAGCAAATATGCAAGTTTAGACGGGACATCCATGGCTTCTCCGGTTGTTTCAGGTGTTTCGGCCTTGGTCTTATCTAAAAATCCCTTTCTATCGCCGTCTCAAGTCCAGAACATTTTAATCAAATCATCTTCTGACCTGGGTAGTAAGGGATGGGACTATCTCTATGGTTATGGACGGGTTGATGCGTATAAAGCTATGACGAATACACCAACACCGCTTCATAGTCTCAAGTTATCATCAAGCACATTTACTATGAAGGGTAGTAACAAGAATAACATCTCATTTTATGCACAGAATGGCACGGCTGTCTCACTTTATATCCAGAATTCAAAGGGAACAACTCTAAAAAAGCTTTTAGTAAATAAAAAGTGGTCGGGAGGAAAAGTAACAGTTTCTTGGGATGGCAGGATGGATAACGGAGCATATGTAACTAGTGGAACCTATAAGGTCTTAGCAAAAGCCACAAATGGAAAAAAAACGGTTTACAAGAGTACAACTTTAAAAACGATTGATAAAGTCACTCCATCAATACAGGTGGCGAGCAGTATTTTCTATTCTCCTCCTGTCAGAGGAAAGCTCGTTGTACCTTACCATTTAAATAAAAGTGCAAAAGTGACCGCCACTATTTATGATCGTAACAATAAACTAGTTAAGAAAATATTAAACAATAGTTCAATTTCTTCGGGCAAAAGATCATTAGTATGGGATGGGAAAACGAGTAAAGGCAAAAAAGTCAGCGATGGAAAATATACACTTATTATGTCTGTTATTGACTCGAGAAAGGTCAAAGGAACTACTAGAAGGACAGCAATAAATGTAGATTCTATCAAGCCTGCAGGTAAAGCGACATTGTACTCATCAACCTTGAAGATGGATGGAAAATCAAAACCTGTCCTTAAAATGGATTTTAAAGAAGCGGTACATTTAAATGCTTATGTAACGACAGATAAGGGCACAAAGATAAAGAAGCTGGCTTATGGAAAGTACTATAAAAAGGGTGTTTCAAATATTCATTGGGATGGAAAAAATGACAAGGGCCAGTTCGCATCTGAAGGGAAATATCAAATTTACCTAGAGTACAGAGATAGTGCTGGAAATAAAGCAACCTTAAAAAGCTCTTTATTTGCTCTCCAGGATTGGCTAAAGCCTACTGTTAAATCGTTACCAAACCTTGAATATCGCTCAAAAACAAATGTTCCAGTTTCTTATTCCATCAGTAAACCTGGATATGTGACTGTCCAGCTTATAAAGGAAAACACCCTTCTTCGTACGGTACAAACAAGTACCTTTAAAACAAAGGGATCCCATACATTTATTTTTGATGGAAAAGACCAGTCAGGAAATTATTTAGCAGATGGAGCTTACCAATTTAAGATTGTTATGACAGATAAATATAAATTGGTCAACCAGTTTATAGGCGGTATTAAGATTGCTTTAACAAGAGTGGAAATAGAATATTCGCCGGTGATTTTCTATGATCCTTTGGAAGAGCGAAAGATTGATGTCTTCTACAAATTGTCCGAACCAGCAAAAGTTACGATTGAAATCTTTAACGAGTATAACGATAAAGTAAAAACTATTACTACGAATACGCAAGCGCAGATCGACAATTCATTCAGTTGGGATGGTATAGATCCTAACTATAATGAGCACGGTAGCTTATACTTTTATAGCATCAGAGCAGTAAATAATGTTGGAAATGAAACGGTAGTAAAAGGGAAATTGATTAACGAAGAGAATTCGGCTTGGGTAGAGTCAATTACACATACATTCCTTCCTGATGATGAATACATTGGGAGGAACAAGCAGCTTAATCTTCATATCTCGCTAAATCAGCCAACAAAACTCTCTATGAAAGTTTTTGATTATTATAGTGAAACTCTATTAGAGCAAAAAGAATTTACATTAACCCAGGGGATGAATACTATAGAATATATTAAATTGCAAAGCACTGACCAGTACTATCTCCTGGATTTCAAAGACCATTTAGGAAACATTGTTTACAGTTACTATTTGAGAGATTAACATTTATTAAGGCATACCTGATACTCGGGTATGCCTTGTTTTTGGTAAAATTTCTATATATTTACTACTTAAAATATATTAAAATTATTTATTATGAATTAATCATTGGGAGGATAATACGTGCAATTTTTACGAAGAGTGTTATTAACAACTATTGTTTGGGGTTTGCTTATTCCCGGCATCTTGCCATCACATCAGGTACAGGGAGCAACTTTAAGTTCCTATCAATCTTTTAATCAAAATTTATCAAAAGAACTAAAAAAATACATAAAAAAATCTGGAGGCACAATCACTCTTCATTATCGAGAATTCTCGACAGGTGATGAGTTTAAGATGAATAGCACCAGTGCCAAGAAAGCGGCGAGTACGATAAAGCTGCCTTTGGCTTTATATGTAATGGAACTTGCTGCTGAAAAGAAAATCAACTTAAACGAAAAGCTTACATATAAACGGCATCATTATTATGGTGGCAGTGGTGTCATCCAGAAGAAAAAGTTTGGTTCAAAATATACTATTAGAGATTTAGTGAAAAAAGCAATGATCCATAGCGATAATATTGCCTTTATTATGCTCCGCGAAAGAGTAGGCAAGAAGAATTTTATTGCTTACATGAAAAGAATAGGAGGGAAGAATGCTTATCCTAAAGGGCAGAATCTTACATCTGCTTCTGACTTGATTGTGTATACCAATCGCTTATATAACTTCTCGACAACAAATGCATTAGGGAAAGAATTAGTAAGTTATTTAAAAAAAACGGATTACAATACTACAATCCCTAAAGGAATTAAAGGCGTTTCGACTGCTCATAAGGTTGGGATGATTCCGGCTTCGAGAATTTATAATGATGTTGGAATCGTATATGATAAAAATCCTTTTGCCCTTGCCGTGATGACGAATAATCTCTCCTATACTAAGTCACAAAAGGTGATTGCGGATATTTCTTCAATTGTTTATAAGCATCATAAAGAAAAGAATAACGTTCATTACTTTAAAACGAAGAAGGCTACTCCTGTTCATTTAATACCAGTATCCACAACAAAAAATATTGGATCACTGGCAAGAGGTCAGGTATTTAAAATAATATCTGTTAAGGGAGAGTGGTATGAAATCCTTTATGGGGGAAAAAAAGGATATGTTCGTAAAAACACTTTAACCGCATACACAAGACCGCCTGCTTCTGGGTTTGTAAATCGTTCTATAAAAAATAATGGATGGATAAGCGCTAAATATTATACTCAAGTTTTAGATAAACCTGATCCTTCCGGAAAAGTATTAATGTCATTATATAAAAAGACCTCCATTTACGCGGAATCAATAAGTGGCAATTACTATAAGACTATAATAGGTAACAGAGTTGGATATGTATCCAAGGATTCTGTTCAATTGTTATATACAGCGAATGTGAAGCATTTTGAAATTGTCAAAGAGGATGCTAGGATTTATTTTCTTAGGAACGGAATATATGTTCATATGGGCGAGTTGAAAAAAGGACAGATATTTACCCGGACTAAGGATGCAGGGGCATTTAATGAGGTACAAATAGGCAACATAAAAGCTTATGTGCACAAATCGGATACCAATCCATTATTTAGTGCTACGATTGTATATCCCATCAGTAGCAATGATGTAACGGGTGAAGTTAACTTTAACCTTGTCCAGAAGGTATACAGCAAACCTTCTGCAATCGAAGCAGATATCATAGGAAGTTTAAATTATTCCCAAAAGGTGGGCTTTTTAAGAGTGATTGATGGCTGGTATGAAATAAACTTTCTGGGGAGAAAAGGATATATACAAATTGAAAACCACCAATAAGACAAATGCAAAAAAGGGTTCCTTAAATAGGAATCCTTTTTTGCATTAAAAGGGTCAATGCACAACACATCAAACAATTGCCTTCAGGTGGAGGAGCTCCATTTTTTCATAGTTATTAACGAATAGTAAATCTTTTGTCGTAATTGTAAATAACTTATAGTTTTCGTTATTTATTATGCATACAAGCTTTCTGCAAAGAAACTTAGGATATTATAGTCAATAAATAAGCCGAAAATGAGGAGGATTATTGCAGGAATAACAAAGACAATTCTAGCCAATAATGAAATTTATAGTAATCGTGAATGGCCAGAATAAAATCTAAAGAGCTGGAGGAGTATGAATGGACGAAATTGGTGAAGTGATTGTAACTATATTACTGGGGTTGTTTTTTGTACTCTCTGTTTATGTTAGCCTCAATACACTATATTATGTATTTCTTACTTTCTTTGGCTTTGGAGCAGCTAAAAGAGATTATGAAATAATAGAAGACCAAACAAGATTTCTTATCCTGGTTGCAGCTCATAATGAAGAAAAAGTTATAGGATCCACAATCGATAATTTGAAAAACATACGATATCATAGTGACCTTTATGACATTTACATCGTAAATGATAATAGCACAGACAGAACCGGTGAAATTTGCGAAGCTAAAGGTATGAAATACATTAATACTGGTGAAAAGCTTTTCCCGAGAGAAGGTGTAGGGAAGCCTGCTGGATTGCAATATGCTTTAAGGTTTTTAGGTTTTGAAAAACTTCAAGAGAAGTATGATTGTTTAATGATATTGGATGCGGATAATCATGTCGATCCCGATATCCTTATCGAATTGAACTCACAGTTTATCGCCAAGGGTAGGCCAGAGGCGATTCAAACCTATTTAGATTCCAAAAACTCCGGTAATAATCTGTCTTTGGGTTATGCCATGAGCTATTACATCACCAATCGTTTTTTTCAGCTTGCAAAATATCGTGCAGGATTGCCCAATGCTATTGGTGGCACCGGTTTTATTGTCAGGATGGATTATTTAATGAAGCATGGTGGCTTCCGCTTCCATTCCCTCACAGAAGATCTTGAATTAGAAATGGAAATAGTGAAAGACAACGGCAGGGTATTATGGAATCATTTTGTCCGTGTTTATGACGAAAAACCAGAGAATTTCAAAATAAGTATCAAGCAGAGGACACGCTGGTCACAAGGACATTGGTATGTAGCTTTTACAAACCTTAAGCCAATGGTGAAGAAGCTTTTTACTGACAAAGGAAAGCTGAAGATTATTGATCAATTGATTTATTTATTTGGCATGGCACGTGCTGTCCAAATGACCATTGTTCTAATCGGAATTTTGGTCGCTTCAGGATACGGACTCGCAACACAAAATACAGAATTACTATCTAGTGCTGGAGAACGTTTCATATTTCTAATTTTTGGTGCCAGTATCATTTCATTAATATTATTCACTTATCAGCTGTTGATTTGTATGTACTATGCCATAAGGGTTGATACAGATCATAAATTCAGATTCTTCCGTATGAGCGTATCTGTTTTCTATTATGCTTACACATTTATATACGCCCAGGTAATGGGGTTAATTAAATGGAAGCAGCAGCACACCTGGGTGAAAACAGAACATAATAAGACAGCAAGAGAAAACCCTTAATCCTGGAGAGTTTGTCTATATTTTACCCTAAAAGATACCTTCTTTTTCCCTATGGAATAAGAAGGTTATTTTTTTAGTGGTTTGAACTTTTTTTATAAGGGTAAGAGTACCGATGACTGGTTTAGTTTACAAATTTAGTGGGTATTTTGTTTTAATTTGCAGAAAATTGTCGAAGAATATTTGCTTTTTTATATTATCTAACAAATAATCTACATAAAAGCTTTTTAGGAGGATTTATTTTGTCTAAAAGATATGAGGAGCTTGATTCTTTAAGAGGGCTGGCGTCAAGTTCGGTAGTCATTCATCATACACTATTGACGTCTTCGGTGTTTTTAGCTGCGCATTATCACGAGGAAATAAGTAATCCACTTTTAAAGTTATTTGCTTATTCTCCTTTACATTTATTTTGGGCCGGGCATGAGGCTGTAATCTTGTTTTTTGTTTTAAGTGGTTTTGTCCTATCAATTCCTTTTACAAACAGGAAACCTCATTACGGAAATTACGTTATAAAAAGGGTGACTAGAATCTATTTGCCTTATATATTTTCTATTGCGTTGTCATATACACTGTACATACTGATCCAGCCTGGTACTCACGAAACTTTGAGCAGTTGGTTTAACCATATGTGGTCACGTGATTTAACCCTGAAAGACATTCTTTCTTTTATATTGATGTATGGAGAAGGTTCACATAACATCAATACAGTTATATGGAGTTTAGTCCATGAAATGAGAATTTCACTCTTTTTTCCTTTAATAATGCTTCTTGTTAATAAGTACAGTTGGAAAACATCATTAATAGCGGGTGTTTCGTTGTTTTCATCCTTATGGCTTTATTTGAAGATAGGCTTTCCAAAGCAAGTAGACAGTATTGAATCGCTCAATTATGTTGCACACTCGTTCTCAATGACTTTCTATTATAGTTCCTTCTTTTTGATAGGAGCATTAGTAGCCAAAAATAAAGACCGATTATCCTCTGTTTTTAATAACTTTAGCAAAACGTTTAAATTGTCTTTAATAATAATCGGCACTTTTCTATATACAATAGAATGGTGGATGCCTAAGGTAGGGTATTACAGATATAATGGGAATCTATATGAAAGGTTATTTTCTACAGCAATTGTTGATTATGCGGTTGGATTAAGTGTAATCATATTGTTTGTATATACCCTGAATTCTTTTAGGCTCAAGAGAATACTCCATGCAAAGCCTTTATTAATTTTAGGTAAGGTATCTTATAGTCTGTATTTGATTCATCCAATCGTGTTGTTAAGTTCTATCAATCTATTGAAGGATATCTTGCCATATACAGCAATATTCATGCTCGTCCCTGTTATTTCAATAATAATGGCTATGATTATGTATAAATTCATTGAAGAACCGTCCATGAAACTAGGTAAATGGTTAGTTGGGTATCGGGAAAATAGAAAGTACACGATAAGAAAACTAATTTACAAAATGAGGGAAGGAATTTCCTGGTAATCACGTACTTTTAATGATAAATTAATAGGATATTATTAAAAGGCTGCCGAGAATATCTCGACAGCCTTGGGTACTCCGTTTTTTATAAACCTTCTGACTCCATTTGAGAGATAATAGAAAGTTTAAGATCCTTCAGCTTTCCTTCGACCTTAGGATACGTTTTATACTTTGAAGGATTATTCTGCTTCAAATTTTTGCTTTCCGCTTCCAGTGCATCAAGTTTGCGGAGATTCTCAGTTGCAGCCAAAGTGTCACCATTATCAAGTTGCGTCTGTATTAAATTCACCAGCTTATAACGGTCCATTTCTAAAACAGTATTCGCCAATGTATTTTTTGCAGGCATTATATATTTTTTTAGAGCAAGCGATTTTACATGCGCTCCATACATTTTTTTAATCGCATTTTCATTCACTTTGGTTGTTTTAGAAAGTTCGGTATGCTTTTTAAATGTCACTTCATCAAAATGACCTTCCGCGAAAATCTTTTCGAACTCCTGATTTGCTTTCAATGCTTTTTCTCCTGCATTTACTCCCTCGATAAAGAATTTTGCTTCACTTCTGTAAGTGTTAATATTCTTAAAGTAAAGAGCTAATCTAGCCTTATGCTTTGAAGGCAGTTTAGCTGATTGCCTTTCAATTTCACTAGTCTCCTTATTTACAGAGTCAAAAATTCCCTTAAATGATTTATCAATTCTTAAATCCTTTTCATGTTTGATGTTAGTAGAATAATAGGTTCTTAAACTTTTTGCTTTAGACTGCAGTTTACTTAATTGAACAGCCAGTTTGTCTGCTTCCTTTTTCATTCTTTGGTCATATAATTTATAGCTTTCCTGGGCTGTATAAAGTCCGACCCCTTGGTTCTCTCTCCATGCACCGTTGAACTCAGCGAGGGGCGGGCTGGTTTCATAATAATATTTTGAAATTTCAGGTGTAAATGCAGGCCTTTTCTTCGCTTCGATGAACCAATCAGTAAAACCGCCCCCTAAAGGATTTTTACCAGGGTAAATCAGGCGATATCCTGTCATTCTTCCAATCGCTTTTGCGTATGTAAGATCCCGGGAGTAGGTTGCTTTTCCTTGTTTGTAATTCCAGAAAAGCATCTTTCCGCTGCTATGATAGGACAAAGCCATCTCAGGATTTATGGCAGAAACAAAACCAAGAACTGCTTTTGTTTCTGCCGCGCTTTCAGGTGTTTTCCCTTTATAATTTTTGAATGAGGGAGAAGAAGGACTTTTAATCGCTTTCCAACCGGTATTATATTGACGGTTTAAGTCTACTCCTTTTCCGTTTGCTTTCCATCGCTTAAAATTTTTGCTGCCGCCATTCATTTTGACCAAAGAGCTATGCACTTTTTTAGGAAATGCCTTTAAACCCTGCTGCTGGAGCGTAACTCCATCAGGATTAACCATAGGGATAAACCAAATGGTCGTTGAGTTTAGAATGTTCCTTGCATTATATCCTTTTATCTTTTGATTATTTTTATATGTCTTCGCATATTGCTCAATCATATACATATTTAAATTCGTTGTTAGCCACTCTCTTGCATGATGAGAGCCGTTTACAAACAATGTTGCTGATCCTTTTCCAATTGAAACGGCGTATAACTTTCGGCCATATTCTGAATTTCCAATGACTTTAACCTGAATTATATCGGGATAAGCCTTCTTTAGTTTGTTAATATCAGAAACCATTTGATTATAAGAATAAACTTTATTAGGGTTTACAATGCTAGTTCCAGCCTCAGCCTTAATATTAAAAGAAAAGCTTGCTGTGATGATTACTATCAATAAAATGATCATTCTTAATTTCTGCAATTCTAGATCCCTCCGAAGAATATGCAATACTATTTACCTACAAAGAGTAATAGAATTGCTAAAAAAAATCTTGTGTTTGAGAAAATTTTACCATAGATTTAGAGTAGGAGGTTGGTAGATTTGACAAATAAATACAAGGTTTTTATTTTTACATTATTGATTGCTTTTTTTGGCCATATAGCAAGTGCAGAAGAAATAGACCAAATCGTTGTAGAAGAAGTTGGATCTAACTATGTAAAAGGAACGTATAGTGGGGAAGGTACCATTCATGTTTATCAAGGAGAAATGCTGTTAGGAAAAGGAGAAGCAGGACTAAATAAATACAATATAATGTTTATCAAACCTCTACAAGATGGTACACAACTTACCTTAAGGATAGATGGTACAGAGCTTTCTAAAGTGGTGGACTACCGTCCGGCTGTCCTCAAGAATGTAGATGATAAGGCAAAGCTGATATCAGGAATAACCGTTCCTGGCGCAACAGTTACTGCCAAGGTGAACAGCCAGGCTATTCCTCTAAAGGGCCTTAACGAATCAAATGGGAATTTTGAGTTCGAGTACTCTTCACATCTAAAATATGGAGCCGTTGTCGAAGTAACTTCAATGATTGACAATATAAAAAGTGTTGTGTCAACAACAGTAATGGCTGGACCTGCGCCAGCAAAACCCAAAGTAAATTCATTATCAAATAAAAATATCTACATATCTGGGAATGCAGAACCCGGGGCCAAGGTGAACATCTTAATCGGGAAGGCAACCTATATGGTTACTGCTTCAGGAAATGGATCTTTCAGGTTAAATCTTCCCCATAAAAAAGCGTTGCCAGCAGGTACAGTCGTTAAGTTATTTGTAACGGCGGATCGTAAAAACAGTAAAAGTGGAACAGTAACTCTCAAGGTATTGGACAAAATACCACCGGCTGCACCAAAGGTAAACAAACTGACTAACAAATCCTTTTCTGTTTCTGGCAGTGCAGAAGCTAATTCGACCTTGTATGTTTTGAGGAACAGCAAAAAATTTAAAACTGTTAAAGTGAATTCGAAAGGAAAATTCTCCATAAAAATCCCTTTGCTAGCTGCTAACTCGAAATTAGAGTTTTATTCAAAAGATCCTGCCGGGAATACGGGAACAAAAACAAAATTAGTTGTAACCAACCAAAAGAGACCATCGAAGAAGGTGATTTCTGCCCCTTTAATTAGGCAGATGCCGGAGCTTCCAAGAGGGTGTGAGGTTACCAGCCTTGCCATGATGTTGAACCACGCTGGTGTAAAGTCGAATAAGATGACATTGGCCAGGCAAGTAAAGAAGGACCCTACTGTATATAAATACTCGAAAGGCAAAAAATACTTTGGGAATCCGAATTATGGTTTTGTAGGAAACATGTATACCTTCAGTAAACCAGGATTTGGCGTGTTCAACAAGCCAATTGCCGAATTGGCCAATACTTATATGCCAGGAAGAATTGTAAACCTATCTGGACAATCATTTGATTCAGTACTGAATTATCTCGCTGCTGGACGCCCTGTATGGGTCATAAACACAAGCTGGTTTAGCTATGTCCCAAGCAAGTACTGGCAAACATGGTATACACCACAAGGCCCTGTTAGAATTACGATGAAAGAGCATTCCGTACTTGTAACAGGTTATGACAGCAAGTATGTTTACTTTAATGATCCCCTTGACGGCCAAAAGAACAAAAAGCGGCTTAAAAAGTATTTTATTGAGGGGTGGACACAGTATGGCAAGCAGGCAATAAGCTATTATTAATAACAAGCAACTATAAGATTAAGATTCAAGGTAATTATTTAAATTCAGCTTAATTATAGCTACTCAAAACCAGGGATTCCCTGGTTTTTCTTTTAAATTTAAAAGGCTGCCAGGAGAGTATCTCCCAACAGCCTTAATGAATCATTTTATTATCTTAGTTCTGCAATAACGAATGTTGAACTTACCCACCCAGTTCTTCCATCGGGCAATTTAACGTTATACCAAGTTTTCGTTCCATCCATTTTGATATTCCCGTTTGCATCTAACACTATATGCACATAGTCATTTAATCTGTAACTTCCAATAGGCGAAAGGGCAATAGAAGGAGTTGGACGGACATTTAAAGAGGCAGCAGTCACTCTTCCAAGATTCTTTACTGACATAAACTCCTTATATCGATCAAACTTAATATCGTTTGTCCAGTATTCCTTTCCTCCCAAACTAACTTTTACCCAGTAATCATTATGTTTCTCGACTACATCAAAAACGGTATCCTTTTTAAGAGTCAAAGCAAGAGTAGTGCTTCCTTTTTGACTCACCAGTTTGATATCCTTCCTTGCTATTGCTTCTATATCTTGTGGGAAAAGATCCTTACCCTCAGATCTTGAAGGAAGTGGGAACATGGCAGTGCTTTTTACAGTATTTTGATAATCCGCTTGATTATAAGGGAAGATTTTCTGCATATGTGCGGCAATTTTTTGCCCCCATTTCGGATCGCTAGCATAATAAAAATTCATTCCTGTGCTGTTTGCGTCAATTCTAGTATTTGAAAGTACGGTCTTAGTGCTAAATCCTAAATTAGCCCCTTTATATTTCCAATGGTTAGGATTAAGATAAGTAGCCTTCATTTCCTGTGCGATATAATCGATATTTTGTTCGATAGAACTGAAACGTACCGCTGCGATAAATGGAGAAGAATCATAGGCGCCAAAACCAAATAAATTTAATTTTCCCAACGAAATGTTGGATGCTCCATATCCGCTTTCATGGATGGCATGTGCTGCCAGGTAAAGTGAATTGATGCCGTATTTATTGCCTGCATTGATAAAAGCTTGTCCCTTTCCTGTAAGGACGCTTTGCCTGCCTTTTAAGTAGCCAGCAATATACTGATCTATTTGAGACGCAGTAACCTTTGATGACATTCTCAAGTCTATGAATTGATACCCAGTCCGGTGGAAAGGGTCACCGGTGACGACATCCTTGACAAAATCTCCGTGGACATAGCCTGACTTTCCATTAAAGGTGAGCTTATACCATCCATTTGACACTTTATGAGTTGGGAACACAAATGTCGCGTTAGGAATTACTCCAATGACGCTAGAATTAGTGCCAGCCTCATTTCTAAGGTTAAGAGCCGATGTAGTTACATAGGTTTTTCCTGAAATCGCTGTTTCCGTCAATACCTGTTCAGTGTCTTCTTCAGAGGTGGACCCAGTATCGAGTTTTTCCTCTTCAGGGATTTCAACTTCCACAGGAGGCACATATTGAGTAAGGTAACTAGCTTGAACAAAGCCCTTCTTCCCCATATAGGTAATTTCGAACCAATCGCCGATTCTTACTGTGGAAGTTATAATCGTGTTCTCTGGAATTCGTCCTATATTGCTATAGCCTGTACCGTAGGAAGAATAGACAATCGCTTCTTTAGTAGTTACATACTCTTTAGTTTCATAGTCTTGTCTTGCCATCGATTTAACATTTTTTGCTGGAATATAGACTGTTTGCCTCTGATGCTTCACTTTGTATAAAGTTTGTCCAAGGCTATTCACAACTTTCTCTGTTGATTCAAAGCCATGATTACTCCTGGCAGTTTGAATGGGCTTCTTCTTTGTATCAGCAGTTTTGTAAAGCTCGCTGGTCCTAATTGTAAAATAATAAGTCTTTTTGGTCGTAGTGTACAGGTGATGTTCCTTTAAGTAAGAACCGCTCACCCAGCCTGTTAAAGTGATTTTTTTTCTGTTTGAAGTATATTGGTAGGAAACCTTATACCAACTTCCTTTTCGTTCAGCAGACGAGACAATCGAATTCTTTGAAATCGTTTTAATCACCTTATATTTTGTTCCCGCACCTGAACGGATATTCAGATTAGCAGTTGTCTTATAAGAGGTAGCAGGTGTTTTAACGGTCGTTGATAAGGTACTTTTTAAGGCCGAACTAGACTTGGAAGAGGAAGTGGTGGCTTTTAGGAAAGATCCTGTCACCCAACCGGTCTTGGTTGTATTTTTTCCTTTTATAGTATAGCTATAGGTAACTTTATACCAATTGCCATTTCGCTGTGTTGCAGTCACCTTTTTCCCTTTTGGGATCGTGTACAAAACTTTATACTTTGTACTCGCTCCAGAACGGAGATTGAGATTTGAAGTTGTTTGATAGCTTGAGTTGTTTAATTTGACTACTGACGCAGCTTCAGCCTGGAGAATGTTGAAAGGCAAGGCGGGTACTGAAGCACTTCCTACTAAAATTCCTGTCGACAAAACCAATGCTTTTCCAAAATTTTTCATGTGTCCACTCCCTAAATGATCATATACGGTTTGCCGTAATTTTCTATTTGCTATACTTATCGGCAGATAGAAAAAGATTTAGAGAGTGATAGATAAGGAACATTTTGGTATTTTGCTAGAAATAAAAAACTGGTCCATAGCAAATGCTTTTGACCAGTTTACGGATTAGTTTTTGGAAATTAAATAATCAATGATATATTCAGCCCAGAGCTGATGGCCTTTTTCGTTTGGTTCACCGTTTGTAAGGTAATCATTTATTTCTGTCGTTGCAGGATCAGGCCATGCTGTCCAATGGTCAAGATATGGAATATCATTTTGTCCGGCAAACTCTTTAAGGGCCTCTACCTGAACGGGGTAATATTTTGCGTTATAAATCGGATTCGGTGGCTGTAGGATAACGACGGTATCCTGGTTTATTTCTTTAATAGTTTCCATTATAGTTTCAATATTGAGGTGTGAATTCTCTGCTCCCACTCCAAAGGTGTTATCATTTAATGTGAAAGGCTCAAAAATGACTAAATCTGCATTTGCTTCGGCAATTTCGTCCTGATCCTCTTCCTGAACAACTTGAAGAGAAGTTTTTTCGTATTTTAATATTTCAATTGAAACGTTGTTTTCACCGTAAGTTTTGATTAACTCTTCTTTTGTTTGATAGGCCCATCCCTCTGGGTCCTCACCAATTGCACTAGAACCCGTCAACAGAATTCGATAAGGGCGGCCTTCTTCCTGGGCCTGTTTGAAAGTTTCAACTGCTTCCGTTGGCCAATTCTTAGTATATGATATGACTTCAGGTTCATTCTTTTCTTTCTCTAGGTTATTTACCTCGCGCTTTTTGGTGGGTTCTTTTTGAACAGTATTCGCCTTCGGCTCAGAAGCGGAAATCGTTGTTTTATTATCCCAATGAATATTCCCCCACAAGAGAACCCCTCCGCATAGGATCGCTAATAAAGTGGTTAAAAAAGCTTTCATATAAACCTCCAACTATTGAATTCGCCTTGATAAATCTTTAATGAACATTGTAAATAATTCCAAATGAAAAAAATGTCTTCACGCAACTGTAATATCCTGTTAAATTTAATGAAGAGAAATGAAAAATTACATTATCATTAAAATTATGACAAGAAATTCAAAAAAATACAACAAATTATGATATAATACTTCATGTTTTAATACATAGTGATGGAGGAGCAAATGGAAGAGACTATTAGTTTAAAAGAATTGATGCAAACATTAAGGAAAAGAGTGAACCTTATTTTAGTCATTACTCTGATTTCCGTATTAATCAGCGGAATCATCAGTTTCTTTTTCCTTACACCTATATACCAGGCGTCCACTCAGTTGCTGGTTAACCAGACAAAAAGTGATCAATCTAGTTATAACGTCGGCGAGGTTCAGACAAACCTCCAGTTGATCAATACGTACAATGTCATCATCAAGAATGCAGCCATACTTGAACTAGTTAGCAAAGAACTTGATTTAGATATGTCGGCAGAAGAATTAAAAGGGAAAATCACCGTTCAAAGTGAACAAAACTCACAAGTTATCAATATTATTGTTCAAGACCCTGATGCCAAAAGGGCTGCTGACATTGCCAACAAAACAGCGGAAATATTCAAGGAAGAAAATATAAAAATATTCAAAATCGATAATGTAAATATCCTTGCTAAAGCAAAAGTTGGTGAGAAGCAGTCACCAGTCAAACCAAAGCCATTATTGAATATTGCAATTGCTCTAGTGGTAGGGTTAATGGCCGGAGTCGGTTTAGCGTTCTTGCTTGAGTACCTAGATAACACCATCAAGACAGAACAGGATATCGAAAAAATACTGGGAATGCCTGTATTAGGGGTAATTGCGACCATTGAAGATGTTAGAGACCGAGGCAGCCGACAGGAAAGCAATACAAGAAAGAGGGGCGAGTAGTATGGCTCTAAATAAAAAAAGCATAAAGAAAACACTTATGGATAACAAGAGAAAGCTGATTACGAAACTTGATCCGAAATCGCCGATATCAGAGCAGTACAGGACAATCCGGACGAATATCCACTTTTCTTCTATTGATAAAGAAATCCATACACTGATGGTAACATCAACTGGTCCCGGGGAAGGAAAGTCGACGACAGCAGCCAATCTTGCGGTTACATTTGCCCAACAAGGAAAACAAACGCTGATCATCGATGCAGATATGAGGAAGCCGACAGTTCATTATACCTTCAATCAGACGAACACCACAGGCCTCACAAGTGTGTTGACGAATCAGATGCCTTTGATAGATGCGGTCAAGCTCACTGATGTAGCGAACTTGATGGTGCTTCCTAGTGGTCCGATCCCTCCGAACCCATCTGAATTATTGTCATCACGTGCAATGCAACAATTCATCGAGGAGGCTGTAAAGAATTTTTCAGTCGTTATTTTTGACACTCCGCCTGTTCTGGCGGTGACAGATGCCCAGATTCTTGCTAATCAATGTGATGGCACAATCCTGGTAGTGAGCAGTGGGAAAACCGAGAATGAACAAGCAATCAAAGCGAAGGAACTACTTACAGCAGCCCAGGGGAAGCTCTTAGGTGTAGTCTTGAACAATAAGAAAATGGACGGAAAAGAACAATATTATTACTACGGGGCGAATTGACAAGATTCGACAAATTTATCCCCTTGTAGGTATGTTAATAGAGTGCTAACATTATAAAAGTCTTAGAAAATTTACAATTAAAAGGAAGGGGTTTAGCGATGATTGACATACATTGTCACATATTGCCGGGGATTGACGACGGTGCCAGGGGTCTTGATGATACACTTGATATGGCACGTGAAGCGGTGAATGAGGGTATCCATACTATCATCGCAACGCCTCACCACAAAAATAATAAATATGATAATCCTCAAGGAATCATCCTTCAAAAAGTAGAGCAAGTAAACAAGGCGCTTTCAAATGAAGGGATTGATTTGAAAATCCTACCGGGACAGGAAGTAAGGATCTACGGTGAAGTGATTGGAGACCTCGACAAAGAGGAGATTTTAACCCTGAATCATACTCAATACCTTTTTGTTGAATTCCCTTCAAACCATGTGCCGAGATATGCCGAGACCTTGTTGTTCGACCTTCAGCTTAAAGGAATTATACCGATTATTGTTCATCCAGAAAGAAATCAGGAGATCATCGAACGTCCTGAGGTCCTATATAACCTTGTGAAAAAGGGAGCATTGAGCCAGGTTACTGCTTCAAGTGTCAGTGGCCACTTCGGCAAGAAAATCAGAAACTTTTCCTTTCAACTGATAGAAGCGAACCTTACCCATTTCATTGCTTCCGATGCCCACAATGTTAGCAGCAGAGGGTTTAAGATGGCTGAAACAATGGATGTTATTGAATCAAAATACGGAATAGACCTAGTCTACTTCTTTCAAGATAATGCGGAACTACTACTTCAAGGAAACCATGTTTATCAGGAGACACCCGAACTCATCAAAAAGAAAAAGTTCCTCGGAATTTTTTAACCGACTTCCAGATTTAACATATTAATTGTCAGAAGAATTGACCGGCGATGCCTCCTGCCCGTTACCAATGGAGGCACTCGACCATGCTGTGGGATACAAACCTGTACTCCTTAGACACTTCGGTTGTCAATAGTGTGGTGTGAGGGTGGGTTAAATGCCCAAAAAACATTGTTAAGATTTTGTGATTTTCTCCAGTCATTTTTAGACTTGGAGATTTTAGTAATATGTCAAAGAATCAAATCTTTAAAATAAGCCTTAATAAATATCTAATGAAAGTACATGTCAAAATACATGGGTTTCCATTAGATATTTATTTTTGTCAGTGTGTCTTTAATAAAGGAAAGTGTTAAAAATTAAAAGGGGGAATACGATGAGTTACCATAAACGTTTGCTATTTTTAGCCGGTCTTGATTCGTTGATTGTCTTGTCTGCAATCTACCTAAGTTACATACCACTTCATCCGTCACTTGAAACCTTCAGTTACGAAGATCTTTTTATAAGTACGATAGTCTTAGTCAGCAGCTATCATTTATTCGCATCACTTTTACAGCTTTATAACAAGGCATGGGAGTATGCGAGTATAGGAGAGTTGGTAGGTATTTTTAGGGCAGTATCACTTGCAGTCCTGTCGGTAACATTATTCCAATTGGCATTCGGTTTGCCGGTTTATGGTAGAGTGCTCTTTAGTGCGTGGTCAATTCTCGTTTTAATGATTGGAGGCTCACGCTTCATCTGGAGAATCTATCGTGACAGATATATCAAGCCAGCTCATGATATGAAACGAGTATTGATAGTTGGTGCCGGACAGGCTGGGTCATTACTGGCGAGGCAAATAAAGAATAACCCGGAACTAGGAATGGTAACTGCTGCTTTTATCGATGACGACCTGCGTAAATACAAACTTTATATTCTTGGTATTCCTGTAGCTGGAACATCGAAGGATATTACAGCTACGGTTGAAAAATATCAAATTGATAAAATCGTCATTGCGATTCCTTCTTTAAATAGGGAGGAACTGAATCGTATATTTGAAGAATGCGCGAAAACAAATGTTAAAACGCAGATCATGCCTAAGATTGAAGACGTAATGCTTGGAAAGGTAGCAGTCAGTCAGTTCCGTGATGTAGAGGTCGAAGATTTGCTAGGACGTGAGCCAATAAAGTTGGATATTGACAGTATTTCTGAATATGTTTCAGGCAAAACAGTGCTTGTTACAGGCGCAGGGGGTTCGATAGGTTCTGAAATCTGCCGCCAGATTTGCAGTTTCAGCCCTGGGAAATTAGTGCTTGTTGGTCATGGTGAAAACAGTATTTATACAATTGATATGGAGCTGCGAAACCAATATGGACAAGCAATTGAGATAATCCCAGTTATTGGGGATGTCCAGGATCGTGACCGGATGTTCGAAATTATGGAAGAATATCAACCGAATGTTGTTTACCATGCTGCTGCGCATAAGCATGTGCCATTAATGGAGTACAATCCTAGAGAAGCAGTAAAGAATAATGTATTCGGAACGAAAAACGTCGCTGAAGCAGCAGACACATTTAATGTTGAAACGTTTGTACTAGTATCGACAGACAAAGCGGTAAATCCTACGAACGTAATGGGATCAACCAAGCGAATTGCTGAGATGATTATTCAGCAATTGGCTCAGCACAGTAAAACGAAATTTGTTGCTGTCCGTTTTGGTAATGTTCTTGGCAGCCGTGGAAGTGTTATCCCACTATTTAAAAAACAAATTCAGGCTGGCGGACCGGTTACGGTTACTCATCCTGATATGACAAGATACTTTATGACAATTCCAGAAGCTTCAAGACTCGTCATCCAGGCGGGATCACTTGCTCGTGGAGGTGAAATCTTTGTGCTTGACATGGGTGAGCCTGTGAAAATCACAGACCTTGCTAAAAATCTGATCAGATTGTCTGGATATACAATAGAAGAAATCGGCATCAAGTACTCAGGATTGCGACCAGGTGAGAAGATGTTTGAGGAGTTGTTGAATGAGAAGGAGATTCATCCAGAGCCAATCTTTCCGAAGATTTTTATTGGGAAAGCTGTATTGGATCAGGAAGAAGAAATTATTTACCTTTTGGAGCAATTTGAGAATTTTACATCTCCTCAACTGAAAGAGTATGTTATTAATCTGGCTAATCGGAAAAAGAATAAGATTTTTTTGGTAGCGAAGTAATGAGGAGGCATAATTAGTGAAGAAAGTGAGAAAAGCAATTATTCCGGCGGCAGGGCTAGGAACAAGGTTTTTGCCAGCAACGAAAGCAATGCCAAAAGAAATGTTGCCGATAGTTGATAAACCCACTATTCAATACATAGTTGAAGAGGCGGTTGCTTCAGGTATTGAGGATATTATCATTGTTACAGGGAAAGGAAAGCGCGCGATAGAGGATCATTTTGATTTTGCTCATGAGCTTGAACAGAACCTTTTGGAGAAGGGTAAGTTGGATATTCTTGAAAAGGTTCGTTATTCTACTAACCTTGCGGATATTCATTATATTCGGCAAAAAGAGCCTAAAGGTCTAGGTCATGCAGTATGGTGTGCGCGTAACTTTATTGGAGATGAGCCATTTGCTGTATTGCTAGGTGATGACATCGTGAAAAGTGATACACCTTGTCTTCGTCAGTTAATAGACCAGTATGAACAAACACATTCTTCTATGATTGGTGTTCAAACTGTGCCGAATGAGGAAACGCATCGTTATGGAATTGTTGAACCTTCTATTCAGATTGGAAGAAGATATCAGGTTGAAAACTTTGTCGAGAAACCTGCGCATGGAACTGCTCCTTCAAATCTTGCAATTATGGGAAGGTATATTCTTACACCTGAGATTTTCATGTTCCTGGACGCAATGGAAACAGGTGCTGGTGGGGAGATTCAGCTGACGGATGCGATTCAGAAGTTGAACCAGACTCAACGAGTGTTTGCTTATGATTTTGAAGGAAAGCGATATGATGTTGGGGAGAAGATTGGGTTCGTGAAGACTACAGTGGATTTTGCGTTGCAGAATGAAGAGCTGCGATCTGATTTGCTTGCCTATCTGGTTGAGGTGTTGGCAAAAGAAAAAGTTTAATATTATTGATTAACCCGGGTTCTCTTGAATATAAGAGATCCGGGGTGTTTTTTGAGTGCTTTCTGAGATAAATCCTTTACAAGTGATTAGTGAAATATAGTTAGAAAGGTTTATGAGGGATACAAGAGGTTACGGTGAGAGTTGTTAGCTGTTTTGTCTCATATTCAGAAAGTTTAATGGTTGCTGTTCCTTCCTTTGATCGTTTTACGATGGAGCTATAAAGAACGTAATGTGAGATTAATGAGACAAGTTGATAAAAATCACGAAGAGTTTCCGGTGGCCTTAACATTTGTTAATTGGGAAGTTTTGTGTATCAATGTTTAGTAGTTTAGTAGTTGGTTAGAACGGGGTCCAATTTATCTACTTAAGTCCTAAATTACTAAATATTTATTAGGGAGTGTGACATTATGTATTTTAAAATAAAAAGACTGCTAGATATTATTCTTTCTTTATTAGGACTTATAGTTTTATCTCCTATTTTCTTAATGCTAGTTATCGCCATCAAAATCGATTCAAGAGGCCCGGTACTGTTTAAGCAGAAACGGATAGGAATTAACAAAACGCATTTTAATATATTAAAATTCAGGACTATGACAGTAGATACTCCTAATGACACACCTACTCATCTATTAACAGATCCGGAGCAGTACATTACAAGAGTGGGTAAGTTCTTGAGAAGAACTTCACTTGATGAACTACCGCAAATTTGGAATATCTTTGCTGGGCATATGAGTATTATTGGGCCAAGGCCAGCACTGTGGAATCAGTACGATTTAATCGCTGAACGAGATAAATATGGTGCCAATAATATACCTCCCGGACTAACAGGTTGGGCACAAATCAATGGGCGTGATGAGCTTCCGATTGAAGTTAAAGCAAAGTTAGATGGGTATTATGTTGAGAAAATTAGTTTTCGAATGGATGTCAGGTGCTTTCTTGAAACTATTATAAGTGTTGCAAAAAGTGACGGGGTTGTTGAGGGTGGTACTGGCGTTAAGAAAGAAAATGCCGGTATTAAGGAGAGAGCTTTTAAATGAAAAAATTATTGATTACTGGCAAGAATAGCTATGTGGGTAGGAGTCTTGAAAATTGGCTTGAAAAATATCCCAACAAATTTATGATAGATTCAATAAGCCTAAGAAATGATTTGTGGAAGGAAAAAGATTTTTCAAAATATGATGTAGTATTTCATGTGGCTGGAATTGCACACGTTTCAACTGATCCGAAAATGGAGGATCTATACTATAAAGTAAATCGTGATCTTGCAATAGAAACTGCTAAAAAAGCTAGAGCGGATGGTGTTAAGCAGTTTATTTTTATGAGTAGCATTATTGTATATGGTGATAGTAGTAGAGATAATAAAGTTATCGATAAAAATACAGTACCTTCTCCGAGTAACTTTTATGGAAATAGTAAGTTACAGGCAGAAGAGGCAATTATAAGTATGAGTAGTGATACTTTCAAAGTAGTTATTATAAGGCCACCGATGATTTATGGAAGGGGTTCTAAAGGCAATTATTCAAAACTTGCAAAAGTAGCTCAAAAACTACCGGTATTTCCCAAAGTCGATAATCAGAGAAGTATTCTTCATATTGATAATCTTTGTGAGTTTATAAGAATAATGATTATTAATGATGAAAGCGGGATATTCTTCCCGCAAAATAGTGAGTACGTTAAGACTAGTGAGCTTGTAAAGTTGATAGCTGAAGCTCATGGTAAGAGGATATTACTCACAGAGTTGTTCAATCCGTTTTTGAAATTACTCGGTTTGAAGTTAGGGATTATTAACAAAATATTTGGTAATCTAGTAGTCGAAAAAAACATGAGTAATTATATAGTGGATTATAGAATTAGGAATCTTAAACAATCTATTAATGTCACTGAATTGGAGAGTGAGGAATGAAGGCGGTTATTGTAAATTGCTTTGATACCTATGAAGATAGGATAAATTTATTATATGAATTCTTTAAAAATACAGGTCACGATATAACTGTCATCCAATCAGATTTTAGGCATTTTAAAAAGATTCATCGTACTGATATAAAGACGGACTTTGTTTTTGTTAAATCTAAACCCTATTTTAAAAATTTGTCGATAGCACGTTTATCTTCACATTACTTTTTTGCAAAACAGGCTTTTAAAATTGTAGAGGATATAAACCCGGACTTATTATATGTAATTATTCCTCCTAATTCACTAGCTAAATTCGCATCTCAGTATAAGAGAAAAAATAAAAAAGTGAAATTAATCTTCGATTTAATCGATCTTTGGCCAGAAACCATCCCGCTTGGAAAAGTTAAAAGTATGCCACCGTTTACATTTTGGGGGATGATGAGAGACAAAAGCATCAAATTTGCAGATATTATTATAACTGAATGTAATTTATATCAAGCAGTCTTAGAAAATGTCCTTAAGGGTTCAAAAACGAAAACAGTTTATTTAGCAAAAAGGGATATTAATGTAGTTAGTTCTCCATCGCTCACAAAAGATGAGATGAATCTTTGTTATTTAGGGTCTATAAATAACATTATTGATATCCCAAAAATTAAAGAAATTGTGGAGTCATTTAGTAAATACAAGTCAACGACCCTGCACATAATTGGTGATGGAGAAAGCAAAGGATCGTTGATAGAGGAAGTAAAGAAGGCAGGCGCTAAAGTAGAATATCATGGGAAAATTTATGATCCTCAACAGAAACAGAACATTTTCGACAAATGTCATTTTGGATTAAATATAATGAAAGATACTGTATGTGTTGGACTTACAATGAAATCTATAGATTATTTCCAACATGGTTTACCTATTATTAATAATATAAAGGCGGATACTACAGAAATTGTAAAACAGCATAAAGTTGGAGTAAATCTCTCTGAAATAAATCTTAATGAACTGGCCAATGAGGTTTCAAATATGGATTTAGAAGAATATTATGAAATGAGGAGAAATGCTACAAAAGTCTTCGATGAATTATTTTCTAAGAGAGCTTTCGAAGGAAAAATAAATTTATTACTTGAACAATTATAATTGGGTTTGGAAAAGCGCAATGAATATAACGAAAAAAATAATTAACGATGAAAAGATGGATTAAATATGTTGAATGAAAATAAGATGCCCTTTTTAAGTATTATAGTCCCTGTTTATCAAGTAGAAAAATATCTGTCAAGGTGTATCAATTCCATCATAAACCAGGATTATGATGATTTTGAGCTTATACTGGTAAACGATGGCTCACCAGATTCCTCAGGTATTATTTGCGATAGTTATGCAAAGTTAGATAAAAGAATACGAGTTATTCACAAAAAAAATGGTGGACTGGGTTCGGCTAGAAATGCAGGCCTAAAGGTTGCCAAAGGTATGTATGTAGGCTTTGTTGATAGTGATGACTGGATTACTCCTGATATGTATACCTTTTTAATTGAAATTGCCAAAACTTATAATGCCGATATAGTAGCATCTTCATATATATTAACAAAGGGATCAACTGATATAAATCAAATTAACCATTCCATTAAATGTTTTGTAGGGGAAGAGAAACTTAAATATTATCTTGAATCTGGTATGAAACACAGAGTTGCAGATTATTCAGTATGCAATAAGATATATAACCTTAGATTGTTTCAAGGTATAAAGTTTCCGGAAGGTCAATTTTATGAAGATGTTGCTACTAATTACAAATTAATAAAATCTGCTAATAAATTTATTAAAAGTGATAAAATAACATATTTTTATTTCCAAGATAGCAGTAGTATTACTAGAAATGGTTTTAAAAAACAAGATCATGACCTATTATTAGTGAGTAAGGAATTAGTTGCACTTGTACAAGAAGAAGCTAATAACCGTTTAATTGAGATAGCAAGAATGAAAGAAGCTAGAGCATACTTCTCGATGCTTTCCAAAATTGTAGTATATGGCTTCCAAGATAATGTTGAAGATAGTAAAGAAATTACAAAGTGGCTTACAAAAAATTTAAGGGAAAATTATATTCTACTTTTAAAATCTCCTATGCCTTTGAATAGAAAGATAATAATGACATTATTATGTATAAATAAAAACATAATAAAAATACCATTTAATATCTACCAACAATTGATAAATAGAGTATAAAAGTAGAGTAACAATTTCGGCTTCCTTAAATAATCCAACTTAATGTTGAGTACAGCAGCTTAAAATAGGGTGGAATCGAATAAAAATGAAAAGAATATTAGTATCTGGACTATCTACACAATATGGAGGAATTGAATCTATTATTATAAATATTGTAAAACATATTGACAAAAGAAAATATAAATTTGACTTTGTATTTTCTTCTGAGGATAAATGTAAGTTTGAAAATGTAATAGAAGAACATGGAGGGGAAATTTACAGAGTAACACCTTGGGGAAAAAACCCAATAAAGTATACTCGCGATTTAAAATCAATATTTAGTAATAATAGTAATTATGATTTTATATGGGTTAATACTAGTAGTGCAAGTATTATTGCATTACAAAAGTTAGCTAGTAAATATACTAATGCAAAAATTATAGTTCACTCTCATGGAACTTCATTTGAAACAGCAGGATTTTTTAAAAGAAACCTTCTGTTAATGTTGCACAAGTTAAACTATAAAAAATTTATAAAGTTAACTGATTTAAAATTTGCATGTTCTATTGATGCTTCATCATGGCTATTTGGCAAACAAAAAACAAATGGTCAAAAGGTCCATATTATTAAAAACGCCATTGAATCAAAGAAATATATTTATAATGCCGACATGAGAAATAAATATAGGCAAGAATATGGTTTAGTAAACAAATTTGTTATTATTCACGTTGGTAGAATAACAAAGGTAAAAAATCATAGTTTTCTTATTGAAGTATTTAATGAAATTAGCAAGAGGAATTCAAACAGTCTATTAATGATTGTCGGGGATGGAGACTTGGAACAAAATACAAGAAATAAAGTTAAAACCTTAAATTTGGAAGACAAGATTATGTTTATGGGTCCACGGGATGACATCGCTAATTTATTACAAGCTGCTGATATCTTTGTTTTACCATCATTAAGTGAAGGATTACCTTTGGTAACTATTGAAGCACAAGCTTCGGGTTTAAAAAGTATTGTTTCGAGTGTGGTACCATTAGAAGCTCAAATAACCGACTTGGTTGAATATTGCACATTAGAACAATCAGCAGAAACATGGGCAAAGAATATTCTAAAGTCAAAGTCTTATGAAAGACGTGATACAAGTAAAGAAATAGAAAATGCAGGTTTTGATATTAAAAATGTTGTGAAAGAAATTGAAGATTTGTTACTTAAGTGAGTGAAGGAAATCCCCAAAAAATGCATTATAAGAATCTTCTTCAAGTTAATGTATGCTGCCTCTGGTATTTACTTATTTAACCGATCATAATGCTTATCAAAACGATATTTATTGTTATAACCGCTTATTATTTCTTGTTCTAACTGCATTATAAACTTATAACTACAGCAAGTTAAAAGATGTTTATCTAGATATAGCTAAACAATTTAGTGAGTTCTTAATAAAAGTGAAGTGGATTATCCTAGGCATAACAAGATTCCAGGAGATAAAAAAATCATACACTAATTCAATAATATCTAATTATGTAATACAGGATATGTATTAGAGGAGACAAAATGGGTTTTTTATTTGTTATTTCAGTAACATATTTGTGTTTTTATTTCACAAAACTAATCGTAGGAACTATGTACGAAATTAAATCAAGTAAAATTTTTGATTTTTCATTATCTTTACTAGTCGTAATATCAATAGTAATTATATCAATTAGTATAAAACCTGATATTGAATATGATTTGTCACGACATTATGAAATAGTTAATAATATGCGTTATTATGGATATGAATATGAGACTGGATATGAAAGTTTAGTAATTATTAAAGTTATATTTTATCTAGTTTCATTATCCCGATATAATGAACTTTTACCTGCTATATCCGTAGCAATTACTTATAGTATCTTTATATATATCACTCGTAATTTTATTAATAAATATAAAACAAGTAATAAGTTATTCCTTCTTTCGTGGTTAATTAATATTTCAATTTTGCCATTTTTAGTTTCATATTCAGGGGTAAGGACTTCTATGGCCTTTGCAATTTTTGCATTAGCTTTATATAGAGATATAATACTAAAAAAGAAGAATTTAACAATAATTATTTTATATGTTATTCCATTGTTTATTCATCCAGCTAGCGGTATTCTGGTAGGTTTGAGAATACTATATTTTAACAGAAACTTATTCGTTTCGAAATTAAAATATTTACTTTTATTTTGGAGTTTTTCTAGTTATATACTAATAGACCTGTTGGAATCTATATCAATACCATATATAAGTTATACAGCTCAAAAGTTACAAATCTATTTTCTGAAATTTGATGGAGATCATAGACTATACTTTGTTAACATGTGTTTCTTTATTTTCTTGTTTATATTATTTAGGTGGATTAATTTAGGGAAAAAGGCAGATTGGTCAGAAAATATTAATAAATTGATGGAATATATAGAGTTAGTAATATTATTTGCGATTGGAAGTTTTTATATTCCTAGTATAACTGAAAGACTATTATACTTTATAGCATTTTTCGCATTCCCAATAATCTATTTATCTGTAAACAATTCAAGGACAAGATTGAAATTAATGGTTATAATAATATTTTCTTTGTTTATAGTAGGATATATAACCTATCAATATATACAAGTTTCCTCACATAATATCTATATTTCATTTGATTTCTTAAGAATGAATTAAGGAGAGAAAAGATGATAAGTGTTATTGTTCCAGTATATAATGTGGAAAAATTTCTACCAAGGTGCATAGAAAGTATTCTAAATCAAACGTATAATGATCTAGAATTAATACTTGTAAACGATGGTTCACCTGATAACTGTGCTGAAATTTGCAATCAATATGAGAAACAAGATGCCAGAATACGGGTTATTCATAAAAAGAATGGAGGTGTATCATCCGCAAGAAACTCAGGTATCGAGGCCGCAACCGGAGAATTTATTTTGTTTGTTGATAGCGATGATTATTTAGATCTTAATATGTGTGAGGTCTTAATGCATAATCAAGAACAAACTAATTGTGATATTGTAATTTGTGGATATAAGTCTGTCGATGCCAACCACGAATTTGATTACAACTTAGGAATCGAATATAAAGGTAATTTAATTGAAATGGGGCATAGATTTAGTGAGTTATTAGAAAAAAGTCTATTGAATGTTCCTTGGAATAAACTTATAAGGAAAAGTTTGATAAAAGTAAAGTTTGATACTGAAATGGATATGGGTGAAGATTTGGTATTTAACTTAAGTTATCTTGAAAATGTAGAGTATATCTGTTCAATAAAAGACGCATTATACAATTATTATAACAACCAAAATTCTGCTACTAATAATAAAAGGTATATACCGATAAATATTACTGAAGATTTTTATAGAAATATTAAAAACTTTTGTGATAAATCGGTGCGGCAATACGAAATAAAACCCATTTATATGGAATTTATGGACAGTCTTTTTTCAACTGTACAATATATTTCCGAAAGAGAGAGAAATTATAATAAAAAGAAACGATTATTGTCAGATTGCTTTAACAATGAATTCTTACAGGAAATTTATTCAGTTGGGTCATTTTATAGAAATTACGAAAAAAAATTTGTATGTGGCTTATTAATAAAGTTTAAATTTTATAATTTAATTCTATTTTATTTTCTAAATAGAAAATTAATAAAGAGATTCGTAAATATTAATTGGAGAACTAGTTAATATGATCACTATTATTATTCCAATATATAATTCGCAGCGATATCTTGATAAATGTTTGGATAGTGTAATTAATCAATCTTTTAGTGACATTGAAATAATTTTAGTTAATGATGGGTCATCCGATGAGAGTGGTAAGATTTGCGATGAGTACAAACAAAAGGATTCCAGAATTAAGGTTATACACAAAGAAAATGGCGGAGTGTCTTCAGCAAGAAACGTTGGATTAAAAATGGCAACTGGAGATTTTATTGGTTTTGTTGATAGTGATGACTATATAAATAAGGAAATGTTTAAAGTATTATTTAATGATATTAAAGAAAACGATTGTGATGTGTCAATTTGTAATTGGTACTACGAGATTGATGGAGAACTTAGACTAGATAAGACAATGTTAAAAGACTATAAGGTCTTAAATAATATATCAGCTATAGAGGAACTATTAAAAGACTCGTTTAAAGGCTTTTTATGTAATAAATTATTTAAAAAAGAATTATTCTCAAATGTTAAGTTTGAGCATGATCTTACAATGTGTGAGGATTATTTGGCTGTTTACCAAGTACTGAAAAGAGCAAAGCGTGTTAGTATAAATCCTACTCCACTATATTTTTATGTAATGAATACTGATAGTGCAACCTTTAATGCAAACAATAATTTTAATTATAAAAATCACAAAAGTTCTGAGAAAGTATTTAGATTAATTCATGAAGATATTCTCCATAATTATTTTCACTTGCGAAAATTAGCACAATTTGCTGTTGCAAGGAACTCAGTAATAACTGTTTGTGAAATTTGCCGAAGTAATATAGATGATAAGGGTTTGCTTAAGTCTCATAAAAATATAATAATGGTTAATATATATTCACTATTATCAGGAAATAAAAGTAATATTAAAATTAAAATATATGGATTGTTTATTGCTTTCTCAGCAAATTTATTTAAATGTATATATAAGAACTTGAGAAGATATTTATAAAATTTAATCGTCTTTGTTCTTTTAGGTAAAGTTATTTGTAGTTGTAATATTCTAAAACAGAAAAGCTGTGGTTGTGGAAAAAATATAAATAGTTTAAAGGGCATTTAATAATTTCAGTAGAGTAATAATATATGACTTAGTCAAAGGAAGAAGTATAAATAATGAAATTAGTTGTTTTACAAAATAGAAATACTAAGGAACTTATAGCATGAATCAGATTCGCATTGGTGCATTACTATCTTATATTTCAATATTTTTGACATTTATTGTGGGTTTTATTTATACCCCAATTTTAATAAGAATACTAGGACAGACTGATTATGGAATTTATTCCCTTATATTAGCATTTGCTTCTTATTTGAGTTTAATGGATATGGGTGTAGGAAATGCAATTGTACGGTATATTGCACGGAATAGAGTATTAGGTGATTCAAATAAAGAATCAGATTTAATCGGACACTTTTTAAAGTTCTTTCTAGTAATCAGCTTATTTACTATTGTTGTTGGGGTGCTTATTTGTATAAATGCTCCCTTCTTTTTTCAAAATAGTTTAGAAACACCAGATATAAAGACAGCGCAGATAATGATTATTATTTTAACAATTAATTTCGCATTGTCTTTTCCGTTAAATGTTTATAGTTCTGTTTTACAAGCATATGAGCGTTTTATATTTTTAAAATTATTTTCGATTATTAGAATAGTGATAGTTCCTATTGTGACATTAATTTCACTTACTATTGGTTATCGTTTAATTGCTATGACGGTAATATCTTCCTCTGTGAATATTATTATCTTAATAATCGGGTACCTATATTGTAAAAAGGTAATTGGTATAAAGGTTACATACTCTCCAATTAACCTGAATTATAAAAAAGAAATATACTCATATGCCTTATTAATATTTTTAACAGCTATTGCTGATAAAATTTACTGGCAGACTGATCAAATTTTACTTGGGATATTAAAAAATCCCGAAAGTGTTGCAATATATGCAGTTGCTATACAATTTATTTTTATTTTTATTTCATTATCAGGAGCATTAAGTACTTTGTTTTTACCCCAAATAACTAAATTAGTTACAGAGGAAAATCACATATCAAGGTTAGATGAACTATTTATAAAAATTAGTAAATATCAATTTTTTATCCTAGCCTTAGTATTTAGTGGTTTTTTTCTATTTGGTCAAGATTTTATAATTTTGTGGGCTGGCCAAACTTTTGAACAAGCATATATTATTGTGATTATTTTAATGATTCCTTTTTTCTTTGATTTAGTCCAAAATACAGGACTTGTTATTTTACAGGCAAAAGGACTCTATTTATTTAGAACAATTTCGTTAATTGTTTGTTCTATATTAAATATTGTAATATCGATTCCAATTATTAATCTGTACGGAAGTATAGGTACAGCCATTGTGACATCCCTATTTGTGGCAATAGGCAATGTAATTTTATTGAATGTTTACTATCACTATAAAGTTGGTCTAAATATAAAATTATATTGGAAAAATATTATTTCTATCACTGTTCCTATATTACTATTGGTTACTTTCATTTATATAATAATATTCAATCAAAGAATGCAAATAATGGAGCTAATTATTTGGATAGTTCTTTATACTGTTTTATATACCGCTGTAATCTACTTTTTTTGTTTCAGTACAACTGAAAAACGAGCTCTTAAAAGAACGTTAAGTAATATTATATCTATTGTTATTAAAATTTAAAGTTCATAATAGCAACTTAATGGTAAGGAAATTGTTATTTATATATCTGATAACCAACTACCCCCCCTATACTTTCTTATTTCAGAGATAATAGGAAAAGTATTATAACCGGAAAGGAGTTTTAAATTAGTGAATATATTAGTTACTGGAGGAGCTGGTTATATTGGCTCTCATACCTGTGTTGCTTTATTAGAGGCAGGGCATTCCGTAATAATTGCTGATAATCTTTGTAATAGTAAAGTTGAAACTATTGAAAGGATTATGCATATTGCCAAAAAAGAAGTGACTTTCTACAAGATTGATGTAACCGATTTAAAGGCTGTCGATGATATTTTTAAAAATCATATAATAGATGGTGTCATTCACTTTGCCGGCCATAAAGCTGTTGGAGAGTCAGTGGATAAGCCGCAAGATTACTATTACAACAATCTAGTAAGTACCATGGTACTTACTAGGGCTTGTCTTAAATATAATGTTTATAAATTTATATTTAGTTCATCAGCAACGGTCTATGGAGATAATAAAGTGCCTTTTGAAGAGACGATGGAGCTTCTGCCGACGAGTAATCCATACGGTGAAACAAAGGCCATGAGTGAGCGTATTTTAACTGATATAACTAATGCTTACCCTGCCTTCTCCATATCACTACTTAGATATTTTAATCCAGTTGGAGCTCATGAGAGTGGGTTAATCGGTGAAGCCCCTAATGGAATACCAAATAACCTTATGCCATATGTAACTCAAGTGGCAAGAGGTAAACTTGAGAAGTTGCGTGTGTTTGGAAACGATTATCGAACGATAGATGGCACAGGAGTACGAGATTATATTCATGTAGTGGATTTAGCTGAGGGTCATGTTGCGGCATTAGAAAATCTGACTGCAGGGGTTCATATTTATAATTTGGGAACCGGAAAAGGGACTAGTGTATTGGAATTAGTGAAAGCGTTTGAAGAAGCTAATGAGATTGAAATCCCTTATGAAATTGTTGAACGAAGACCTGGGGATATTGCTGAGTGCTATGCTGATGCTTTAAAAGCAAAGCGGGAACTAGGCTGGACAGCTAGACGAGACATTATTACAATGTGCCGGGATGCCTGGCAGTTCGAGAAAAATTATAAGTAATGACTATAAAGCACAAGGATTATGGTACAATTATCCAGCGAGAGTGTTTTTCGGCTAGCGTGATGCCAATCATAAAAAATTCTTACAGCTTTATAAGGATTAAAAAGCCCTTTTGAAGGATTCAAAAGGGCTTTAAATTAATATTAATTAAGATTTAAATGTGTCTTCATTTCAACTTGAACTCTTTGCTTTTCTCTTTCCGAAACAACTTGATAATAAATCTTATTAATTATTGTTCCGCTGCCTTGTACCTGAATTTGTTCCAAATTTTCACCTGCACTCTTATAATTCTTTTGGATGTCTACCATCGCATCAAATGTCATGTTTGTTTTTACATTTTGTCCCAAAGCTTTAAAAATATCATCGAACTTAGTTAAGGAATTGAAGCTTGCTCCTTTTCTGATCACACCCTGGATGACTTCTCTTTGTCTTTGCTGACGACCGAAATCTCCGCCTGGGTCTTGTTTACGCATTCTTACAAATGAAAGAGCTTCTTTGCCGTCAAGTACTATTTCTCCTTCAGGGAAGTTTTCTCCATCTTGGGAGAAAGCAAAGCTGTTATTGACTGTTACTCCTCCAACAGCGTTAACGACATCTTCAAAACCTTCCATATTTACTTTCATATAATAATCAATCGGAATATCAAGGAAGTTCTCAACTGTATCCATGGACATTTCTACTCCACCGAATGCATAGGCGTGATTGATTTTATCGTCGAACCCTTTGCCTACGATTTGTGTTCTCGTATCACGAGGGATGCTCAGCATTTTAGTAGAGTTTTTTTCTGGGTTTACTGCTAATACAATCATAGTATCTGATCGCCCTCTATCACCGGTGCGTTCATCTACTCCTAACATCAGTACAGTGAAGGGATCTTTCTTTTCAAAGGTTAGTTCATCTGTCCTTTTATCAGAAACTTTGCGCTCGATTGGCTCATGCATTGTATCAACTGCTTTAGTTAATGATGAGTAAACACTGTATACATAAGCACCTACACCTAATATTAACAAAAGAAAAATGACTCCAGTTACGCGGAGCCACGTTCTTTTCTTCTTGCCTTTATGCTGTTCGGCTCTCATTTGTTGTCCTCCATGTAGTGACAAAATAATTTAATTGCTAACCATAAGAATACCAAAAAGTATAGTATTTGAATATCCCTCTTTTTGTAAATTGGCAACTTTTTTCATAGATTACAAATTTATTTTAAATACGTGTAATTTTCCTTATTTTTTACAAAAATCGACCTTTTTGTTAAACAATTGTGATATACTCGTAAAATAAAAGACTACAAGGGGGAACTTAGGAATTGTATTTAAAAAAAGTACTTTCGTTGGTCATTGTTTTTGTTTTGGTGCTGTCTGTTAGTAGTTTAAAGCCAGTGGATGCTAATGCAGAGACGATTTCTGTGAAGCTTAGCAATTATATAGGAAATAAAACGGAGTTGACCTTCTCTTTTACAGGCGCTCATAGTATTAAAGAAGATGCGGAAATTGAATTGAAGGAGAATACGGTATATAAAGTTAAAGTTGAAGGTGGAAAGTTAAGCCTTTATTTGGCCGCAGAGAAACTAAAAGATTTTGACACTCCTTTTACAGTTGTATCAAATTTGTATTCTACCAGTAGTGTTCACACCATTTATGGTACAAAAGAAAAGAAGTATTTAGGGGATATTAAATACGAATTAGAGGCAGGAAAATATGTCCGTCCTACTAATTTGAATATTCCATTCGAAGATTATCTGAAAAGTGTAGTCCCGCATGAAATGCCAGCGCTATGGAGCCTTGAAGCTCTTAAGGCGCAGGCAGTTGCTTCTCGTACATATTCTGCTGGGAAAATTGGGAGTACTGAGTCTGTGTCTGATACTCAATCTTTCCAGGTTTACGGAGGATATGAATGGCATCCTAATTCAACAAGAGCTGTTGAAGAAACCCGGGGAAAAGTTCTTAAGTACAATGGATCCCGCATTAGTGCGGTTTATTCATCGAGTAACGGAGGAGAAATTGAATCGAACTCTAACATGTGGGGAACATCTCAGGTTCCTTATCTTCCTGCAAAGGCAGATCCATATGATCCAAAAATGGAATGGAATGTCACTTACAACAAAGATCAAATCGATCCTAGAAAGCTGGATTTAGCGAACCCGCAAAATTGGTGGGGCGCAACTGTAGAAAAAACACCGTCAGTAACCAATTACATTAAAAATTGGCTTTATACTCTTACTGACTATAAAAATACAGAAATAAAGATTGTCAGAATTCCTGAACTTAAGTTTATCAATAAAAACAGCAGCGGAAGAAGCATCAGTGCTTCGATGACAGTGGAATTCTTTGTGAAGGACAAATCTACAAATACCTTCAGGATGGAAAATGGCAAGATTAAAACCTTTACTGTCACTCACCAAACGACTGCTAATGCAATGCGTACGATTCTTGGCACATTAAACATGAAAAGCACGCTAGTTTCTGGAAGCGAGACGTTAGGTCACCCGCGTTTATCGGGAATGGACCGATTTGATGTAGCCATCAATGTTTCTAAAGCAGGTTGGTCAAGTGCAAATAATGTGGTATTGGCAAATTGGGAGGCATTTGGTGATGCTCTGGCAGCTACACCGCTAGCTTATAAATATAATGCTCCATTGCTTTTAACAAAATCTGCTGCTTTAACTCCTAGAGTAAAAGATGAGATTAAGAGATTGAAAGCTAAATCGGTCATTATTGTAGGTGGGCCTATTAGTGTCTCTGAAAATATCGTGAGTGAGTTAAGGGGTATGGGAATATCCGTTGACCGTATTGCTGGTAATAGCCGTATGGAAGTGGCCAACAATATCGCTAAAAAAATTGGACCAAGCAGCAAAGTGGTAATCGCTGATGGCTTCAACTTTCCGGATGCCCTTTCCATTGCACCTTATGCCGCAAGAAATGGTTATCCGATTTTGCTGACAAATCATAACCATGTATTGACTTCTTCAACACAGAATCTAATTAAGAGTTGGAATATTAGCCAGACAATAATATCCGGCGGGCCATTAAGTGTATCTGATACAGTTTATAAAAGCGTTCCTAACCCACGAAGGTTTGGCGGAAACAGTCGATTTGAAGTCTCTGCAAATATAGCAAATGCTTATTTTTCAACAAGTTCACAGGCTTTCATAACAAGAGGTTTTATTTTTGCTGATGCTCTTACTGGTTCGGTGTTGGCGGCCAAAAATAATGCGCCGATTCTTCTGATCCAGCCTGACAAGCTTACGCAGCCAATTGAAAACTCGATTGCAAATAATGTTTTTGATCAGTTCACGATTTTAGGCGGACCGATTTCGGTTAATGAAAGTGTAGCAGCCAATCTGCCGAATGTGTCGATTAATTACTCCGGTAGTGGTTTCGGGCATGGTGTTGGCATGAGCCAGTATGGTGCCTATAAAATGGCGACCCTCGGAAAAAAGTATAACGAAATCTTGAGCTTCTACTATCCTGGAGCTTCATTAGTAAATAATTAAATTTATCTAATAGCTTCTCTATAATTTAGAGAAGCTATTTTTATTTACACATATCCTCTTAGTTTTAAACATAAATGAAGGCAAATTTAAGAAAAACTCTAGTAAATATTTATCAAAAATAGAAGTAAATTAAGAGAGCAACCAAATATTGTGTAGAAATATGTTATAATTTAGGAAGTCTTGTAATATGCCACCGGTATTTAATCATAAAGGAGGATAGGATTTAATTTAAATTTTTTTTATGAGAAAAAACAATACACCATGGGGAGCAGAATGATGAAAAAAAAGCTTTTACTCAGTGTTCTTGCCCTGGTTATGTCGTTATTTGTCGGTATTCAGGCTTCTGCTGCAGCTGATGACATAAGACTAGGCGGAAACGATCGTTTTGATGTTGCGATTAATGTTTCGAAGAATGGATGGTCCAGTGCCTCGACAGTTATTATTGCAAACTGGGATGCATATGGAGATGCACTTGCTGCAACGCCTTTGGCTTATAAATACAATGCACCAATTCTATTAACAAAACCAATTGCTTTAGATAGCAGGGTAAAAACAGAAATTCAAAGATTAAATGCTAAATCCGTCATCATTGTCGGTGGCACAATCAGTGTCTCTGATAATATCGTTAGAGAACTTAGAAATCTGGGAATATCGGTAAGAAGGATTTCAGGGTCGAATCGTGTTGAGGTAGCGAATAATATCGCAAAGGAAATTGGGCCAACAAGTAAAGTGGTAATTGCTGACGGCTTTAATTTCCCTGATGCCTTATCAATTGCACCTTATGCAGCAAGAAATGGTTATCCTATTTTACTTACAAATCCAAAGTCTTTATTGGATAGCTCGACGCAGGCACTTATTGACCAATGGCCAATCAGCCAAACGATTATATCAGGTGGGCCCTTAAGTGTTTCCGAAACAGTTTATAATAATGTCCCTAATCCAAGGAGATTCGGCGGAAATAGCCGATTTGAAGTTTCCGCAAATATTGCAAATGCATACTTTTCAGCCAGTACTGCAGCTTTTGTTACAAAAGGCTCTATTTTTGCAGATGCCTTAACAGGGTCGGTTCTAGCTGCAAAAAAGAACGCGCCTATATTGTTAACAGAACCTGACCGTCTTCCTGTCGCTATTACCAACTCGATTGTTAATAATGGGCTTAGCAGGTTTACCGTTTTAGGCGGACCAATTTCCGTAAGTGACAGTGTTTTTGTTAAAATAAGCAATAATATTGTAGGGGAAACGATTGTGCTGGATCCGGGCCACGGTGGAACAGACCCCGGAGCAGCTGGTTACAGTTTAGTAGAAAAAGAGATTGTTCTGGATATAGCTAAAAGAGTCAATTCAAAGCTTAGCAATTCTTTGTCTAAAGTAGTCATGACGAGACAAACTGACACTTACCTATCTTTAGACCAAAGAGTTAAAACGGCTGAGAAATCAGGGGCCGATGCTTTTGTGAGTTTCCACGTCAATTCTTATACTTCTGGCTCAGCAAATGGGACAGAAACATGGTATGATAGCACCTATGCTTCAGCCTCCAGTAAAAAACTTGCTGAAGAAATACAGACTGAACTGGTTAAAGCGATGGGGACTAGAGATAGAGGAGTCAAAGAAGGCGGGTTTTATGTTATTCGAAATTCAAAGATGCCTAGTGTTTTAGTGGAGATTGCCTTTATCAGTAATTCGACAGATGCATCTAAATTAGCCAGCAATACTTACAGACAAAAGGCAGCTGATGCCATTTATAAAGGGATCATGAATTACTACAATTAATAGGAATTGAAAAATCAGGCTAAAGGTTTTACCAGCCTGATTTTTTTTTATTGCCTATCAGTACTGTACATTGACTGTCTTGGGTTTTGCCTTTGCTTGATAATGAAAATGAAAAAGTGTATATTGAATTATGTATTTTACTATCAATCTTTTACAATATACTTCAAAAACTTACATTTGCTATAAGCTCGAATAAAAACACAGTAGAACAGGAGTGGTAATGGTGATTTACGCAGAAATCTTGGCAGGGGGTAAAGGAACGCGTATGGGCAATATTAATATGCCTAAACAGTTCTTGACTCTCAATAATCGACCAATTATTATTCACACAATTGAGAAGTTCTTATTGAATGACCGTTTTGATAAAATTATCATCGTTTCACCAAAGGATTGGATCAACCACACGAAGGATATCATTAAAAAGCATATCGGTGATAACGGTCGAGTGGTTGTCGTCGAGGGTGGAAAAGACCGCAATGAATCGATCATGAGCGGCATTCGATATGTGGAAAAGAACTTTGGACTTAATGATGATGACGTCATTATCACTCATGATTCTGTACGTCCATTCTTGACACACCGCATTATTGATGAAAATATCGATGCGGCTTTAAAATATGGAGCAGTTGACACTGTGATTGAAGCCATTGATACGATTATCCAATCGGAAGACGGCGAAGTAATTTCGAATATTCCTGTCCGTGACACGATGTATCAGGGGCAAACACCACAAAGCTTTAACATTAATAAATTAGTCAATTATTATAATGCATTGACTGAAGAACAAAAAACCATCTTAACAGATGCAGCTAAAATCTGTGCGCTTAACGGGGATAAGGTTAAGCTGGTAAGGGGAGAAGTGTTCAATATCAAAGTCACGACTCCTTACGATTTAAAAGTTGCTAATGCCATAATTCAGGAGCGGATCTCAAAATGATTAATCAAGTGTACCGTCTAGTCTCTCCGCGGCAGTTTGAAGTGACTTATAAGGATCGTTCCCTACAATCTGAGTATGTTGTAGTCCGGCCGACACATCTTTCTATCTGCGCAGCTGACCAGCGTTACTATACTGGGACTCGCGGAAAGGAAGCCATGGCGAAGAAGTTGCCGATGGCTCTTATCCATGAAGGGATAGGTAAGGTAGTTTATGACCCAAAAGGGGAATTCAAAACAGGTACTCCTGTAGTGATGGTTCCTAATACACCTACGGAAACGGACGAGGTTATTGCTGAAAACTATTTAAGATCGAGTAAATTCCGGTCGAGCGGTTATGATGGATTCATGCAGGATTATGTATTCCTGAATCGTGACCGTCTGGTTGTGTTGCCGCAGGATATTGATCCTTATGTTTCCGCATTTATCGAATTAATCACAATTGCTATGCACTCTCTTGTGCGTTTTGAAACAAGAGCACATCATCGCCGGAATGTGTTTGGTGTATGGGGTGATGGCAATCTGGGTTACATTACTTCTTTAATGCTGAAAAAACGTTATAAGGACAGTAAAGTTATTATATTCGGAAAGAATCAGTATAAGCTCGATCATTTTTCATTTATTGATGAGGCTTATCAAATAGATCAAATTCCTGAGGATCTCTTTATTGACCATGCATTTGAAGCAGTAGGCGGAAAAGGCAGTCAATATGCAATTAACCAGATCATTGATCATTTACAGCCTGAAGGCTCTATCTCCATTATGGGAGTATCTGAGTACCCAGTAGAAATAAACACTAGAATGATACTGGAAAAGGGAATTACAGTAATAGGGAGCAGCCGTAGTGGACGAGTTGATTTCCAGAATACGGTGGACTTCATGGTAGAGCATTCTGAGTTTGTCGATCGACTGGGTACCCTTGTTGGAGAAGTGCATGAGGTAAGAACGATCCAGGATATCATTGATGCCTTTGAAAAGGATTTAACCTCCTCATGGGGCAAGACAGTGATGGAGTGGAAAATATAATTGTAACGCTGAATATGAGAAAGGCAGGATCATGTCCGTGAACTTAAAAATGATTCCCACTATTTTGGTGAAAAATCTAATCCGGATTCCTTTTTTCATATTCAGCTTTTTATTTCCTGTCGATCAAAAAAAGGTTACCTTCGCCTCCTACCGTTCTGGAAAAATCGAAGGAAACCTTCTTTGTATTTATAATGAGTTCATAAAAAGAGAGGATTCATATAAATATCATTTTCTGTTTAAAAAATTCAACAGTTCTATTTCCGGGAAAATCACCTATGTGATACATATGATAAAGGTGAGCTATTTACTGGCTACCTCTCGTTTTTTTATCATTGATGATTTTTATTTTCCTGTCTATGCCATAAAACCGCGTGAAGGTACAGATATTGTACAGCTTTGGCATGCGGCTGGGGCATTTAAGAAGTTCGGCTTAAGTACGATCGATAAACCTTTTGGTCCAAGTAAAGCCTACTTAAAGCATGTGAAGATTCATTCAAACTATACAAGAGTATATGTTAGTTCAAGTAATGTCGTAGAGTTTTATGCCGAAGCTTTTGATATGGACTCTAGTCAAATTTATCCTTTTGGAATCCCGCGTACTGATTTCTTCTTTAAAGAGAATGTAAAGGAGGAAGCAAAAAGAAAATTTGATAGGATTTTTCCGGAGTTCCAAGATAAAAAGTTTATTCTCTATGCCCCGACATTCAGGGGAAGCAGCCATTATCAAAATGAGTTTTTGCCCCCATTGAATATTCCCTTCTTAAAGGAACAGTTAGGAAATGAGTATTGTTTATTGATTAATCTTCATCCTTATATGAAAGCAGGTCTGATGATCGAAGAGGATACAAAAGATTTTGCTATAAAGCTTGAGGGGCAGTTGACGATTGAGGAGCTGTTAGTTATTTCAGACATTCTGGTTACTGACTACTCTTCCGTTATTTTTGATTATAGCCTATTATGCCGGCCTATTGCATTTTTTGCTCCGGATTTGGAAGAATATATAGCTGAGCGCGACTTTTACTTTGATTTTAGAAGGTTTATACCTGGCCCGTTATTTACTGATACTGAATCCCTGGCTGGATGGATTGTTGAAAAGGATTTTGATGAAAGCTTGGTCAGTGAATTCAGGGGATTCTTTTTTAACCATTTCGATGGCAAATCAAGCAAAAGAATCGTCAATCATTTACTGGGAATGCCGGCTAATCAAAATAATTGAATATGAAAATAGGGGATTAAGGAAATCCCCTATTTATTATTAATAAAATAAGTAATTTGTTCTTATAGATTGGAGCGAAATATATGATTTCTAGGGTGAAAAGGAAAATTAAGCGAATCCTCTTCAAGTCAAGTACTCCTGTTAAGACATCGATTGTTGATAATTCTTACAGTTCTTCGGATCTGCCGGTACTGATTGATGATGAACGCATCATTATTAAAAAAGATCATTTAGGTGAATCACTTCCTATTATCAATGAACTTGCTGGAGAAGAAGAGAATCTGATACCTAGGCGTAAAGTGACCTACTTAAAGTGGAATGGTCCAATCATGACTGTTAAAGGTTACTATTACCTTGAGAACCTTCCTATCACAGACGAAGATCTTGTAAAGAAAAGATTGGTTTTAATCGACAAAATGGGGAAGAAAATTATTATATCACTTCAGGACATTCCTGTGGAAACAGTTTATGCCGAAGAAAAAATTGATTTTATATATAGATGGGCTGGATTTGAGGGGAAGGTCAACTTTGCAACAATTGATGATAACAAGCCTCTTCCCGATTCTGAATATAAAGTTTATATTGAAATTGAAGTCCATGTGTTGGGAGATAAAAGATATCGGAAAATCTATCCGTTAGGTAACATTCAGCCTTATCTTGAAAAAGGATTCCATTCGGCTAAAATGGAATATTTCACCGCCAAAAGAGAGATGAAATTTAATTTGCTGGCTACTTATGACCAGCCTGTTAAAACTCTAAAGATTACTTCTTCCAAATTAAAAGACTTTGACCCAAGGGAAATGAGCCTGGATGCCGATGAGAAAAAGCGGGGAGTTATTTATCGTTTCTTTAATTCCACTGGCTTCAGATTGTTATATAAAATGTACTCAATGCGCCCGATTAATCAAAACAAAGTGATCTTCGCATCTGACAGCAGAAGTGAGATGAGCGGGAATTTCCAGTTTGTTTACGATGAAATGATCAAAAAAGGATTGAATTATGAATATCACTTCCTGCTGAAAAGGGGAGTGGATGAGAAAAAATCTTTTAAGGAAATCAAAGAACTGGCATACCATTTGGCTACTTCCAAATTTATCATTCTGGATGACTTTTATCCGATGATTTATCCGCTGGAAATACGCGAGGACGCGGAACTTATCCAACTATGGCATGCTGTTGGCGCATTTAAAACTTTCGGGTTCAGCCGTATTGGGCGTCCTGGAGGTCCTTCACCTACATCAAAGAACCATAGAAACTATACTAAAGCAATCGTCAGTTCCAAGCATGTAGCGAAATATTATGCAGAGGGATTTGGCATAGATGAAGAAAAGGTTGTTCCAACCGGAATTCCAAGAACAGATATCTTCTTTGATGAAAAGTATAAAGAAGAAGTGAGACAAAGGCTTTATCAGGAGTTTCCCTTCCTGCGAAATAAAAAAGTGATTACCTTTGCTCCAACGTTTCGTGGAAATGGCCAGCAATCCGCTCATTATCCAATGGAAGTGCTAAACCTGGAAAAGCTTTATCAAGAATTAAAGGATGATTATGTTTTCTTGTTCAAAATTCATCCTTTTGTGAAAAACGATTTTAATATTCCATATCAGTATAAAGACTTCTTCTATGATTTCTCTTCGTATAGGGAAATTAACGATTTGCTATTTGTTACTGATCTTCTTATTACTGACTACTCATCAGTATGCTTTGAGTACGCCCTGCTTAACAGGCCGATGATTTTCTTTGCATACGACGTCGAGGAATATGTACAAAAGAGAGACTTCTATTATGAGTACACTTCTTTTATTCCTGGCCCACTCGCTCGCTCAACTGATGATATTATACAGACGATAAAAGAAGAAGATTTTAAAATGGAGAAAATTAAGCCATTTATTGAGTATTTCTTTGATCATCACGACGGAAAATCGAGCTCGAGGGTTGTAGATCATCTTATCTTAGATAAAGAACTGGAAGAAAGACAATTTTAACTTATAACAGGAAGGGGGCCATCTGAATTGGTAGAAAAAGTTTTGGTTACCGGTGGATGTGGATTCATTGGATCCCATATCGTTGAACAGTTGGCCCTGAAAGGCTTTGAGATATTAGTTGTTGATAATCTATCCACTGGCAAAAAGAGTAACATATCAGGGATGGATGTTTCTCTTTATGAATGCAGCATACTCAGTCCTGAATTTCACGAGATTGTTTTGGAATCTCAGCCTGATTACATCATACACCATGCCGCCCAGGTAAGTGTGGCTAACTCGATAGAGCGTCCTATTTTGGATGAAGAGATAAACATTAAAGGATCCATAAAAGTAATAGAGGCTGCACTGAAGGCAAAGGTGAAAAAGATTGTCTATGCCTCTAGTGCTGCCGTTTATGGAGAACCAAAATATTTCCCGATTGATACTGAACATCCTGTCTATCCCTTGTCTCCGTACGGTGTTTCTAAGCTGACAGTAGAAAAGTATTTGGAAATGTATCACCACCTTCATGGGTTGGATTATACCGTTCTCAGGTATTCTAATGTTTTTAGCCCACGGCAGGATCCAAACGGTGAGGGTGGAGTCATTTCGATTTTTATGGAAAAAATAAAAAACGGTGAACCTCTGACTATTTTTGGTGATGGTGAACAAACCAGAGATTTTGTATATGTAAGAGATGTAGCACACGCAAATCTTATGGCATTAAAAAATGGAAGTGGGAAAACCTTTAATGTTTCAACATGCAAAGCAATTAGCTTGAATGAATTATCGAATACAATGATTCAAATGGCTGATGATCCAGGAAAGATTATTTTTCAAAATGAACGAGATGGGGATATAAAAAAGAGTGTCCTAAGCAACCAGTCTACTATATCTCAATTAGGCTGGAAGCCAAAGGATTCTATAAAAGATGGGCTTAATGAAATGTATGATTTGCATTTTTCAGCAGGCAAAGAAATATAAAGGGGGGGAGGTATCTTGAATAGGAAAATCTTTATGCTCCTTTATGATATCGATATAAATAAAGGTGGAATCACAAGTGTCATGCTGAGCAGATCTGCGGAACTTACAAAACGCTTTAATTTTGATGTTGATTTAATCAGCTTGGATGATAAAGACAACTATGATGAAATTCAGGATAAGCTTCGAAAAGATGGAAGACTCTCCAAGAAGGTAAACATTTTAAACATACATAATTATTATGAGCAAATAAATACTACTGGCGTTGTAACAGAAAAACAACGGAAATATTATCGTACGGCCTCCTTCTTAATGGAAAAAGGGTTTTCCGTTCAGGATAATGACTACAAAGATAAAAAGTATGCGCGGTATTTTCGGGATGGACTTTATATTAAGTATAAAAAATGGTCTAAATCAGGGCTTATTTCCCATATTGACTATTTTAATGAAAATAGGGCCAGAGTTTTTAGAGAAGTTTTCCACAAGGAAGGCTATATAAGCCGAAAAATATACTTTGATTTTATCAGCAACGAGCCCAGCCAGGAATTGTACTATACCAAAGACGGTTTTTGTTACCTAAACAAATGGTATAATCACAAGAATGGCATTATCCAAAGAATATACTTGTTTAATAAATTCTCTAATCAGGTAAAGGAATTCAAGAACAATAAAGAATTTCATGTATACTGGCTGAATGAGTTATGCCGTGAACAATTGGAAAAACCATTTCTAATCTGTGACGGAGTAGGTTCGGCCGCTAAAGTGTTAAGCATGGATAGCGAAGTGGCATACAGGATTTATCCGATTCATACGAATCATCTTGACTCTCCTTATGTGTATGGCAGTCCTATTAAGCAAGACCATGTAACCTTGCTCCAAAACGTGGAACAGGCAGATGCTTTAATTGTACTGACTGAATCGCAAAAAAAAGATATACTAAAGCAGTTTGGCGATTCTGGGAATGTTTACGTCATCCCTAATTTCATTACTCCAATCAGAAATTTTAAAGTCAATCGTGTTCCCAATTTAGTAACCATGATTTCAAGATATCATCCGGAAAAAGCTATAGATGAAGCAATTCAGGCATTTAGCTTTGTAATCAAAGAAATCCCGGATGCTAAGCTGGAGATTTATGGCCACGGGGAAGATAGGAAAAGACTCAATGGAATTATTCGAAATTTAGGCTTGGAAAAAAGTGTTTTTCTTAAGGGGTATACTCCCAATGTTGGTGAGTTATTAGGTAAGACCAATGGTACAATTCTTACTTCTCAATTTGAAGGGTTAAATGTTGCGAGCTTAGAATCAATGTTTTGTGAGGTACCAGTCGTTAGTTACGATGTAAATTATGGCATGAGGGACATTATTAAGGATGGACAAACTGGCTTCCTTGTTCCAAAAGGAGACAGAGAGGCCTTATCTGCGAAAATAATTGAGCTATTAAGAAATCCCGAATTAAGACTTAAAATGGGAAGAGCGGCAAAAGAATTTGTTGTCAGTAATTTCTCAACAGAATTAGTCATTAGTAAATGGATTGAACTTTTTAACCAGTTGAGGAAAGAGGAGTAAATAATATTAAAACTTTGTTTGTACGTATTAACATTAATTGAATGCGTTTTTTAAAAGTTCGCTTACTAATTATTACTTTGGTTCACAAACTAAAGATGGAGGAAAGACATTGAAAGTTACTGTAGCAATTCCTATTTACAATGCAGCAAGGCATTTAAATGTTACATTGGATTCGTTAATTAATCAGACTATGCCTTCTAATGAATTTGAAGTCATATGTGTTAATGACTGCTCTACGGATAACAGTAAAGAAGTTATAGAATCCTATAGTAAAATTATGGACAACCTTATTTTGATCGACAGGGAAGTTAATTCAGGAGGACCAATGATTCCACGAAATAATGCAATTGAAGCAGCTCGTGGAGAGTTTATCATGTTTCTCGATAATGATGATTTTCTAGGAGAGGAAGCACTCGAAAGACTTTATAATTCGGCTAAAGAGAATAAATCCGATGTAATTTACGGCAAATATGTTGGAGTAAATGGTAGGCATGTGCCACAATCAATGTTTAAAAAAGGTAATCGTTTAAATGCTGACATCATTTCAGATAATCTCATTTATTCACTTGCTCCTCATAAAATGTTTAACCTTTCGTTTATAAGAGAAAATGGCTTTGAATTTCATCCTAAGGCTGTAGTTGGGGAAGATCAGCTCTTTGTGATGCAATGTTATATAAGTGCTAAAGTTATTACAGTTATGGCCGATTATGATTATTATTTTGTTGTTGCCAGGGGAAATGAGAATCTTAGCCTTAAGTATTTCCCAGCAGAAGAATTCTTTTTCTCTTTTAACCGAATCATGGAGTTTATTAGAGAAAGCAACCTAAATGCACTTTATAAGAAAGAATTAAAAATTGCTTTTTTAAATCGGTTTCTCCATGCTAGTCGTCTTAAAGGGCATCTTTTATCGGGACTGTTAACTCTGGAACAAAAAGTAGAATGGCTCAATGAAACCAAATTATTTTTTAATACTTTTGTTGAAGACGAGATTATCCCCTCATTAGCTACAAGGTTTCAGTATTTAGTAAAAGTGGCGAAAGATAACGATGTATCTAAATTATTATCTGTCCACAGAGATATACAAAAAATAACATCGAATGATATAACGAGAGTTGAAAATGGCTTAATTTATGCAAATCTTAAACAATTGTCAAAGGAATGTTCCTATGATGAAGAATTTGTTGTGAATTTTAAAAATACCTCAAATGTGTTTATTAACGATTTATTTTTTGGACAAAAGGAATTCATTATTAGAGGCGAATTTGTTCAAAACTTATTAATAAATTTTGATGTTCATTACGACTTGATTCTTGTACATCGAAATTCTGGCCTTGAAGTATCGCATAAAAATGAATCTTCAATATCAAAGGGAAATTTTGAATTTGTGGTTGATTACCGAGAAATTCTGTTTGATGAAAACCTGATTGGTCCATGGGATTTATTTGTAGAAGCATCTATCGGTGGTTATACAAAAAGAAGGCGGATTGGGGCTTCGAGGGCAGCTTCGGTAGCAGCCCAAAAGACAAATTCCAATATCTCTTCTTTTGGTCATAATTACTCTATCCGTGCCTATTTTACAAAGCCTCATGATAATATTTCATTGGATGTAAAAATTCACAGTTAGTTGACCGTTTGGAAAATTAGGGAGGGTTAAAATGAAAAAAGTAAGGACTTTGAGGGAGAACGTGAAAACATATGCTAGGCCTTCGGTTAATGCAAAGGTTGTTAATGAGCATAATAATTCAGGCCAGGAATTAATAGTATATCCTAGTGTAGAAGGTTGGTTTGAACTTCGTCCTGTTGATACGGATGGAGTGATGAATACAGAATTTGTCCAGATTAGGGATGTTGAAGAAAAATCAATTAAAGTACAGAATGATGTAAACACACAAACTGTAAATCACTCACCAACACCGCAAAATCAAAAAAATTCAATGAAGAGAATATTAAAAACCATAAAAAAAGTTATTCGAGGTGATAATTAATGAAAGGTATTATATTAGCGGGCGGAAGTGGGACAAGACTGTACCCGTTAACTAGAGCTATTTCTAAACAAATGTTACCGATTTACGATAAACCTATGGTATATTATCCGTTATCAATACTTATGCTGGCGGGAATCAAGGATATTTTGGTCATATCTACACCTGAAGACACACATCGTTTTGAACAGTTGCTTGGTGACGGTTCTGATTTAGGAATTAATCTTTCATATAAGGTACAGGAAAAACCAGAAGGCTTGGCACAGGCTTTTCTTATCGGTGAAGAGTTCATTGGTGACGACACCGTAGCACTTATACTAGGAGATAATATCTTCTATGGGCAAGGGTTGTCAAAAATGCTTCAGCGCGCTGCGTCAAAAGAAAAAGGAGCAACTGTATTTGGGTATCATGTTCATGATCCTGAACGATTTGGCGTTGTCGAATTTGATGAAAATATGAAAGCCATTTCTATTGAGGAAAAGCCTAACAATCCAAAGAGCAACTATGCTGTAACTGGACTTTATTTTTATGATAATAGGGTTGTGGAGTTTGCTAAACAAATTGAGCCATCGCCAAGAGGCGAATTAGAGATTTCCGACTTGAATAGCTTATATCTTGAAAGTGGCGATTTAGAAGTGGAATTAATGGGAAGAGGATTTGCCTGGCTGGATACAGGAACACACGAATCTTTACTCGAAGCTTCGACTTTTATCGAAACCGTTGAAAAGCGTCAGCGCTTAAAAATTGCTTGCCTTGAGGAAGTCGCCTTCCGCATGGGCTATATTGACGCGGAACAAGTAAAGAAATTAGCGGAGCCACTTAAGAAAAATGAATATGGCCAGTACTTGCTTCGCTTAGTAGAGCGTGAAGCAGCAAAGGAAGGAAAATGATATGAAGGTTATTGAAAGCAAATTAAAGGGTGTCAAATTAATCGAACCAAAGTCCTTCGGCGATCACCGCGGTTTTTTCATGGAAAGCTATAATGAAAAGCTGTTTCATGAAAATGGAATAACTGAAAAGTTCATTCAGGACAACCATTCGCTATCTAAAGAAGCAGGTGTTTTAAGAGGGATGCATTATCAATTAGCTCCCAAGGCGCAAACCAAGCTGATAAGAGTGGCAACTGGAGCAATTTATGATGTCGTGGTGGACATGCGTAAAGGCTCTCCAACCTATGGTGAATGGGAGGGCTATATCCTTAGCGAGCATAACAAACGTCAATTATTGGTTCCAAAGGGATTTGCCCATGGATTCTGTACAATAACTGAAAATGTAAATGTACTTTATAAAGTGGATGAGCTATATTCCCCAGAGCATGACCGTGGGGTTGCCTGGGATGATGAGAACTTGTCAATCGATTGGCCGGTTTCTGCTCCAATCCTGTCTGAAAAGGATGGAAAACATCCGAAGCTAAAGGATGCAGAAAACAATTTTGTTTGGGAGGATTTTAAAGGATGAATTTAATCGTAACAGGTGGAGCCGGATTTATCGGCAGCAATTTTGTAAGGCATATTTTAACTACTTACCCAGAGTATAAAGTAGTGAACTTAGACTTATTGACCTACGCAGGGAATATTCACAACCTTGATGATTTGAAAGATAACCCTAACCATGTATTTGTAAAAGGCAATATTACTGATAGAGAGTTAGTGGTGGGGCTTATTAAGGAACACAATATTGATGCAATCATCAATTTTGCCGCAGAATCTCACGTTGACCGCAGCATTTTAAATCCAGGAGTATTTGTAGAGACAAACGTACAGGGAACTCTTGCCCTTTTAGAGGCTGCAAAAGAAACCGGTATCCAGAAGTATTTACAGGTTTCAACTGATGAAGTATATGGTTCACTGGGTGAAACAGGATACTTTACAGAAGAAACGCCACTGGCTCCAAACAGTCCTTATTCAGCAAGTAAAGCAGGAGCAGACATGCTCGTTCGCTCATACCATGAAACTTATGGAATGAATGTAAATATTACTCGTTGTTCCAATAACTACGGTCCATATCACTTCCCGGAAAAATTAATCCCTTTAATGATTACGAACGGGCTTGATGGTGAAGAGTTGCCGATTTATGGCGATGGAAAAAATGTTCGGGACTGGCTTCATGTAAAGGATCATTGTTCTGCAATTGACCTCGTACTTCATGAAGGAAAACCAGGTGAAGTATATAACGTAGGCGGACATAATGAAAGGACTAACAATGAGATAGTTGAAATCATTGTTGAGAAATTAAAGCTTTCAAGAGATAAAATTAAATATGTTGAAGATCGTCTTGGTCATGACCGTCGCTATGCAATTGACCCTCAAAAAATACAAAACGAATTAGGCTGGAAGCCAAAGTACACCTTTGAAACAGGTATTGTTGAGACAATTGACTGGTACTTAAATAATGAAGCTTGGTGGCGCCCGCTGAAAGAACGCGCTAAATTGGAGAAATAAAATGAAGATAATAGTAACTGGCGCGAATGGACAATTAGGACAGGATGTTGTTTCGATATTAAAAGAAAATGATCAGTTCGAGGTATTTTCATTCGGGCGTGAAGACTTGGATATTGTTAACGAACAAAAGGTGAATGAAGTGATTCATTCTATCAATCCTGATTGGATTCTACATTGTGCAGCGTATACAAATGTCGAGGCGGCCGAAGATACCGGTAAAGAACTGAACTGGAAAGTGAATAGAGATGGATCGGCAATCATCAGCAAAGCGGCATCAAAGGTTTCTGCCAAATTAATCTACATTAGTACTGATTATGTATTTGACGGTACAAAGCAAGACCAATATCAAACAAATGATCCTACAAATCCTTTGAATGAGTATGGCGCGGCTAAGTTAGCAGGTGAAAAAGCTGTCTTGGAATATAGTCCGAATGCTCATATTATACGTACGTCTTGGGTTTTTGGGGAAAATGGCAATAACTTTGTCTATACCATGCTTAAATTGGCCGGAAAAATGGATACTCTTAAAGTAGTGAATGACCAATTCGGCCGGCCGACATATGCCTATGATTTAGCATCATTTATGGTGTACATTGTAAAGAACAATATCCCGGGCGGAGTTTACCACTTTTCGAATGATGAACAAGCTACCTGGTTTGAGTTTGCAAAAGAAATTCTCAAGGATCAAGATGTCGAGGTATTACCCGTGGACTCAAATGAATTCCCACAAAAGGCTACTCGCCCTAAGCACACGATTATGTCGCTTAGCAGTGTGAAGGAAACTGGGTTCGTTATTCCATCATGGAAGAATGCTCTTGTACGCTTTATGGAGGATGTAGAAAAATAAAGTGAGGGAAACTTTTGTTTCCCTCACTTTTTTTATATAGGGAAAAATTAGGCTGTTGAGGAAATGAAATAAACGTTAATGAGTTTGAAATTATGCATTCTGAGCTATATAATGAAGAATAGGTTAAATTTATGTTGATTTATTGAGATTTTGTAAATATTAAAATTGACCTTATAAATTAACCTGTACAACAAGGAGTTGAGAAGCTAATGAAAAAAGTATTGACATATGGTACCTTTGATTTGCTTCATACAGGTCATATTAACATCCTGAAAAGAGCAAAGGAGTTAGGCGACCATTTGATTGTTGGCCTTTCTACAGATGAATTCAATCTAATGAAGCATAAAGAAGCTTATCATTCTTATGAGGATAGAAAATTGATCCTGGAAGCAATAAAATACGTTGATGAAGTTATTCCAGAAAACAACTGGGAGCAAAAAATTAAAGATGTATTAGACCATGAAGTTGATATTTTCGTAATGGGAGAAGACTGGAAGGGACATTTTGATTTCCTTAAGGAGTTATGCCAGGTGATCTATCTTCCGCGAACTACGGGAGTGTCTACGACAAAAATTAAAACTGACTTAAAGAGGGTGTGAAGAATGGTAAGAGAACTTTCCATATCAATATACCTCCTTTTCTTTAAAATGTTCTTTACTTTATTTAATACACTTCCATTGAAGGACAAAGTAACATTTATCGTTTCATTTGGAGATAACACTCAATATGTTTATGAAGAAATGCGTCGGCAAAATTTGAATTATGACGTAGTTTTTTTATGTAAAGGGAAAAGCATTAATTTATTTAAAGACTATGAGTCTGCGACTATCATTCCTTTTGAAACTAATAATATTATATATTGGCTTAAGTCGGTCTACCACATAGCAACATCACATAAGATCGTCGTGGATAATTACTTTGGTTTTTTTGCCGCTATTAACTTGCGTCAGGGTGTTGAAACAATTCAATTATGGCATGCTACTGGTGCGATTAAGAAATTTGGGCTGCAGGACGAATCTGTCAAATTTAGAAGTGCAAAAGCGAAGGACCGTTTTAAAAAGGTGTACAATAGTTTAGATAAAGTTATTGTAGGCTCGGATATCATGGAATCTATCTTTATCGATGCCTTTGGACTTGATTCTAGTAAATTATTAAAAACTGGCATTCCTCGTACAGACTTTTTCTTTGATGCACAAAAGATAAAGGAAAGCAAACAAAGGCTGTTTGGTGAAAACCAAGCATTGAATGAGAAAAAGGTTATATTGTATGCACCAACATATAGAGATAATGAGTTAAATCAATTTAAGCTGCAGTTGGATCTTGAGCAAATGGCGAAGGATTTAGGTGATCAGTTTGTTTTAGTTCTACGATTGCACCCGGCAGTTAAAAATAATGTTGACTATAGTGCTAAATTTCCCGGATTTGTTTTTGATTATTCATCACCCATGTATGAAATTAATGACTTGCTTCTCATTGCAGATATTCTGATTTCTGACTATTCATCTATTCCATTTGAATTTTCTTTAATGAGAAAACCAATGATTTTTTATATGTATGATTTAGATCAGTATAAAAAAGAACGTGGAATTTGGACTGGTATGATTGAGGAATTCCCAGGCCCAATTGTCAAGGATACTCATACAATTGTTGAGATGATACAGAATAATGCCTTTGACCTAAATATGATTAATCAATATGCAAGAAAGTGGAATAAATATTCCCGTGGTCAATCAAGTAAGAATTTAGTCAGCTACATGTTTAATGAGAATCAAGCTTACCAGAAACAAAGAGCATTATAAAAAGCTTCGAGAAGCATTTCTCGGGGCTTGTGTTTTTCCTATGCATAGTATGGGGAAAGTAATGTATAATGAACAATGTTGTTACTTGGCTATAGGAAGGAAATTTTTTTATGAGATCAATGTTTACGGTTATCAAGGAGCAAATAAACAGCTTTTACTTAATTAGAAGATTATCCTTATTTGAATTGAAAAGTGCTAACAATAATAATTATCTTGGGATGCTTTGGGAAGTTATAAACCCTTCGATTCAGCTTGCGATTTATTGGTTTGTATTCGGATTTGGGATTCGTGGAGGTCAAGATGTAAACGGAATACCTTTTATTTATTGGCTGCTTTCCGGAATGTCCGTTTGGTTCTTTGTAAACCAATCTCTGTTAGAGGGTTCGAAGTCAATCTATACAAGGATAAATTTTATATCTAAGATGAGTTTTCCTATGAGTGTCATTCCGACATACGTAATTGTATCAAAATTTTATTCGCATCTGATACTGGTCGCTTTAATTACACTGGGGTTACAATTTACGGATTTTACCGTTTCTATCTACTTTATACAATTGCCTTATTTCATGTTTGGGACCTTAATGTTACTTATCGCAATTTCCCTAATTACATCTACGCTGGCTACCATTGTCAGGGATGTACAAATGATAGTTACTTCAATTGTCAGGATGCTTCTCTACTTAACGCCATTGCTATGGGTCCCTCATGGATTTATAAAGAAAATCATGCTGGTTAATCCATTCTATTATTTGGTTGAAGGATACAGAGCTTCGATATTAGGTGAATCGTGGTATATAATTGAAAATATGCAATTAACACTTTATTTCTGGGGATTGGTGCTAATTCTTCTCATGATTGGGTCTGCACTGCATGTGAAATTCAGAAATCATTTTGTTGACTATATGTAAAAGGGGGTTTCTCATTTGAGTGAAACAGTAATCGTAAAAAACGTTTATAAAAAATATAAAATGCATAAAAAAAGCTCGGAGAAACTCCTGGATGTCATATTGCCAGGCGGATATGGCGAAGATTTTTATGCGCTTCAAGATATATCGTTTACAGCCAAAAAAGGTGATGTAATCGGTTTGGTCGGTGTAAATGGTTCAGGGAAATCAACCCTGTCAAATATCATATCAGGAGTTATTCCTCCCACATCTGGAACTGTAGAAACAGTAGGGCAGACTTCGTTGATTGCGATAGCTTCCGGTCTTAATAATCAGTTGACTGGTCGTGAAAATATTGAGTTAAAATGCTTAATGCTTGGATTCAATAAAAAACAAATCAAGGAAATGGAACCAGAAATCATTGATTTTGCGGATATTGGAAAATTCATCGATCAGCCTGTCAAGAAGTATTCAAGCGGTATGAAGTCAAGACTAGGATTCGCTATATCAGTAACGGTTAATCCTGATATCTTGGTCATAGATGAAGCCTTATCCGTAGGAGACCAGGCTTTTGCACAGAAATCCAAAAATAAGATGTTTGAGTTTAAGGAACAAGGCAAAACAATCTTCTTTGTCAGCCATTCCATGGGACAGATTAAAGAGTTCTGCGAAAAAGCTTTATGGCTGGAATACGGGGAAATTAAGGCATATGGTCCTGTTTCAGAAGTAATACCGGAGTATGAAAAGTTTTTGAAAAAGTATAAAGCGATGACGCCTGCTGAACAGAAGAAGTTCAGAGAAGAAGTCATTCGCAAACAAAGCGGCATGGTTGCCCATACAAATTGATAAAATCTAGGCTGTCTTTGATAGATGGCTTAGATTTTTTGCTTTTTTATAAGGGTTTGTAATATATAACATTAGGGTAAATATCTGAGAAAAAACCTTTTACATCATATAATCTTAATTTTCTGGAGAGGACTTAGTTGGTTATTTCAATACCATGGATTAGAAAAATGGCCAAACCAATTGTGGAACCTGCACTTAAATTGATTATTAATTTTGATGAGGTTAACGGAAAAAAAGGCGGAATAAACAAATTGCATAGGAATGAATGGACGTTGCATCCTTAAGCTGGGATGATTTTAACTATACATCCATAAATAGTATATAAAAGAACTATTTCTTCTAACTGTATTTCATGATAATGTTAATAGATGAGATTTTTCAGTGAAGGAATAGGGTGTTTTTTTATGAATAATGACAAAGTAAAAATACTCGATATACCATTTATAAATATTACATTCGAAGAAATGGTTAATGAAACGGTAAGAAATATAAACACATCAAAAAAAACATTTATTGTTACGGCTAATCCAGAAATCGTTATGTATGCAAAACGGAATAACCTCTATAAGGAAAATCTCTTAATTGCAGATTATATTGTTCCGGACGGTTTCGGAATTCTACTTGCCTCCAAAATCTTAGGATTACCATTGGAAGAGAGAGTAACTGGTTTTGATCTAACCATGAATTTACTCGAACAAGCTGTTGATAATAGCTGGAGTATATTTCTTTTAGGCGGAACTGAAGAAACGAACGAAAGGGCAGCGAGTAACATGTCAGTTAAGTATCCTGGGATAAAACTTGCTGGCAGACATCATGGTTTTTTTGAGAATAATGAGGAAGAAATTATTGAGAAAGTAAAAGCGTCTAAGGCGGATATTGTATTAGTGGCAATGGGATTCCCAAAACAGGAGCAATGGATTTCAAGTCACTTAAGATTGTTCGAAAAAGGGGTATTCATTGGTGTAGGCGGTACAATAGATGTCCTTGCTGGTACAGTTAAACGGGCACCGCTATTTTGGAGAAAGAGCAATCTGGAATGGCTTTACCGGTTAATCAAACAACCATCCCGATGGAAGAGAATGCTATTTCTCCCTTTGTTTGTTTTAGATGTTATAAAGTCTAAGTATAGAAATAATTAGCAGCTTTTTCTGAAACTTTTTATTATTTTGCTCGTCAAATAAGTGGTAACAAAAAAAGAACCACAAACTGACCAATATGTGCTAAAATAGGAACGTTTGGTAAACATTCTTAGAAATAATGCCTGCAATAATTCGCTTATTAGGGCATTCTATACATGAGGAGGGTCATTATGTTTTATTTGACCTTAATATTATGTTTTTTATGCTCTATTCTTATAACACCAATAATCAAAAAGTTGGCGTTCCGATTAGGAGCCACTGATTATCCTAATACAAGGAAGGTCCATCAAAAAATCATGCCTCGTATGGGTGGGCTAGCTATCTATATTAGTTTTGTAATTGGGTTATTAATTATGAATCCTGATAGTCCATACCACCTGGCAATCATAGCAGGAAGCGTCATTATCCTGTTTACTGGAATCATGGATGATATCTTTGGCCTTTCTGCTAAGGTCAAATTTTTCAATCAGATTGTAGCTGCCTTGGTAGTTGTGGTTTGGGGCGGGATCGATGTTGATTTCATTAATCTTCCTTTTGGTGGAAGGCTTGAATTTGGAGCATTTAGCTTGCCAATTACCATTCTGTGGATTGTTGGGGTTACAAATGCGATTAATTTAATTGATGGATTGGACGGACTTGCAGCCGGTGTTTCCTCAATTGCTTTAATCTCCATCTCGGGGATGGCCATTGTAATGGGCGATGTATATGTTATGACGATTGGCTTCCTTCTTCTTGCAAGTACGTTAGGGTTCTTAATTTTTAACTTTCATCCAGCGAAGATCTTCATGGGTGATACAGGAGCATTGTTCCTAGGATATATGATTGCCGTGCTTTCATTATTAGGATTTAAAAATGTAACGTTCATTTCCTTTATTATTCCTGTTATCATGCTTGGAGTGCCGATGACAGACACAATCTTCGCTATTGTTCGACGCCTTGTAAAGAAGGCACCCCTTGCTGCACCTGATAAGTCACATTTACATCATTGCCTGCTTAACCTTGGCTTCACACACAGGCAAACAGTGCTGCTGATATATGCCATCAGCGCAATGTTTGGGCTGACAGGCTTTATCTTCTCCTTTACAACCATGTGGGGATCATTATTGATTCTCTCCATTATGATCTTGTCGATTGAATTGATTGTAGAAAGTGTAGGTTTAGTGCATAAAGATTATAAGCCGCTGCTTAATATGGTTCGTGGAATTAAATATGAAAAAAATCGTTGATAAATTGCCCCTCGTCTTTAAGACGAGGGGTTTTCGTAAAGATTTTATCATTGAAAAAAAATAACCCCTTATATTTAAGGGGTTATCGTTTGGCCATTACTGTCAGTATTTTGCTCTGTTGTCATATTGTCGCTAGTTGTATCTGTAGTAGTCGCAGCAGAATTATCAGAGCTAATGTTGAGATGCAATTGCAATGTTGCTATTGTTTCCGCTAATGCTATTTCGTCAAGCTGGTAATAATAAATTCCATCAATTCTAGAATCTGACCCAGCAAGATTTAATGTCTCTGTATTCAGGTTGCTTCCTGCTGTCGCATATTCAATGAAAGATTTCATTTGATCGAATCTTAAGTCAGTTGTCAAGTTTTTACCGACTGCTTCCATGACATCGGTATACTTACCAATTGACTTCACAGATACAGCTTTTTGGATAATCGCCTTGATGATTTCCTGTTGTCTTTTTCCGCGTTCGATGTCGTTATCGAGTTTTCTCGTGCGGGCTAAAGCAAGGGCTTCTTCGCCATCAAGAGTCTGGAGACCCTCATTTAAAGTGATTGCACCAGCGCGGTCTTTAGAATCTTGCTCCGTGAACGTGTAAGGTACATTCACTTCAATTCCATTCAGCGCATCAATTACATCGATAAATGCATCGAAATTCATTTTTACATAATAATCAACAGGAACATCAAGTAATTCTTCTACTGTTTCCAATGTAAGCTCTACGCCACCGTATGCATGTGCGTGATTAATCTTTGTATAAATGTTCTTTTCAGGAATATGGACGTATGAGTCTCTTGGGATACTTAATAGTTTAATTGATTTGTCTTCCTGGTTGAATGTAGCAAGCATTAAAGCATCAGTCCGTGAGCTTCCTTCAAATTGACGTTTGTTACTGTCATCTACTCCAATGAATAATACAGAAAAATTTTCATCGAACGGGTTTACTGCTCTTTTTCCTTCACGATCAATTGGGTTGTAGGACTCTTCCATTACCGACTCAGCTTTATTAAATAAGAATGCGCCGTATGTTATGAAGCTAAGTGATATAAGCATGAGTGGCAGTAAGACCCATCGAATCACTCTTTTCCTTCTTAAACGCTTTTTATGAAAATTATTATTGCTCCTAAGTGAAGCCATATATTAATCTCCTTTATTATAATGTTAATTTATTGTAAAGATTAAAATTGCCCAACCTCCATTTTACAACCTTTTAGCTGGTTCGTAAATTGAATTTTTTGTCAGACATCCTGTTCCATGTAGATTACTTCCCCAGACCTTATATTGGCTTGGCCATTAGTCATCTCGACCATCCACTCTTTGAATGCTTCAGTCTGGTCCTCTTCTACGTAAGCTTCGATTCCAACTTTATCCAAGTAATGAATTTCCTTCAGTTGATAAACAGAGGAGCGAAGTTCGTTTTCCACTTTTCCAAGTAAAGTGTAGGCGATGGTCGTGTGCATAATTCTCATAAGCTTTCTTTCCACTATACCCGTCGCTGCCAGTCCCTCGGACGTTGATTTCCCGTAAGCGCGTATCAGACCGCCCGCGCCCAACTTAATTCCGCCAAAATAACGGGTTATAACAACAACTGTGTCCTTTAAATGTTTCTTTTTCAGAACCTCAAGGATCGGCACACCAGCAGTCCCGCTAGGCTCACCGTCATCATTAGCTTTTTGGATTTGATCATTTTCGCCAATTATATAAGCCGAGCAATTATGGTTGGCATTCCAGTTCTGTTTTTTGATTTTCTGGATGAACTCTTGGGCTTCTACTTCTGTTTCTGCTCTTTGAATATATGCGATGAACCGAGACCTTTGAATCTCGATTTCATGTTCTCCGTAACCTTTTACCGTATAGTAACTAGCAAGCAAATCTGGCTCACCTCTCTCGAAAATTTCCCAACCCTATAATCGACATCGTTTTTATGTTCGACACGGGTACTTAGTGCTACAATTCATTATAAGTTGACGGCAATCGAGGAACAATGGTGTCTTATGATTGTAATATAACTTTAATACTGTAAATGGGTACGAATGGTATAATAGTTAGTGGTCTGACAAGCTATAATTTGTTTTTGGAAAAATGTTTTAATTTTAATTTTGGAGTTTAGCTCCTAAAATAATAGGATATAAGACTTAGGATTAAAAATCAAATCTATGTCTTTGTATCGATTTTCAACAAAATTGGCATGATTTTCTTGTTGAAAATTAGTAACAAATTAGTTTTCAAGTTAAAATATCATTAGTGCCGCCCTTGGGGGAGTTTACATGGCGATTAAAAAATTCGACACGAAAGCCCTCGATCTGATTTTGGAAAAAATGATCGAAACCGTTGGGGACAGCAAAGACGAGATCTTCCGGATCGCTGAACAGTGCCGGACGGATTATGAGTCTATCACCAACGAATTAAAAGAGATTAAGAGGAAGGTCGCACAAATCATTAATGATGGCGACAAGCTGGATGCCCAGGTAAGACGAGCGAGGCTGCGACTTTCGGAAGTAAGCAAGCATTTTAAGGACTATTCCGAAGTGCAGGTTCGCGAGGCGTATGAAGTAGCCCACAAGCTCCAAATGGACCTTACAATGAACAGGCAATTAGAAAAGCAGCTGCGTGAAAAGCGGGATGATTTGGAACGAAGGCTTGTTGGTCTGAATGAGACGATTGAACGAGCAGAGCACCTTGTATCCCAAATATCAGTTGTCATGAACTACATGATGAGTGATATTCGCCAAATGGGCCAAGCGCTTGAATCTGCCAAGGAAAAGCAGGATTTTGGTCTTAAGATTATTGAGGCCCAAGAGGATGAGCGTAAACGGCTTTCCCGTGAAATTCACGATGGGCCTGCCCAGATGATGGCTAACGTGATGATGCGTTCCGATTTGATTGAGAGGGTTTACAAAGAGCGTGGAGCAGACGAGGCCATTCGCGAGATTAAGAGCATGAAAAAGATGGTTCGATCAGCTCTATATGAGGTCAGGAGAATCATCTATGATTTGCGGCCAATGGCTCTTGACGATCTGGGATTAGTTCCTACCCTCAAAAAGTATTTGCAGACAATCGAAGAGTATCATAAGACTACCAGAATTGAATTCACTAATATCGGTGAGGATAAAAGGCTGCCTTCTAAGTATGAAGTAGCACTATTCCGGATGATCCAGGAATCGGTCCAAAATGCGTTGAAGCATGCGCAAGCAACCTTGATTCAGGTGAAGCTGGAGATAAAGAGAGATCACGTAATGGCAGTCATAAAGGATGATGGCAAAGGCTTTGACATTAATGAAAAGAAACCAGAGTCATTTGGTCTTCTTGGAATCAGGGAAAGAGTCGAGCTTTTGGAAGGTGAGCTATCCATCCATTCAAAAATTGGCACTGGGACACTGGTCATTATCCAGGTTCCGATGAACTTATAAAAAGATAGAGGCAGCTGATCTGCCAATAAAGAGAAAAATAGAGACAGAAGCCATAAGGGAGGCGAATGCTATGACAACAAAGATTGTCATTATTGACGACCATCAACTTTTCAGAGAAGGGGTAAAAAGGATCCTGGATTTCGAACCAACGTTTGAAGTAGTCGCTGAAGGCGATGACGGCAGTGAAGCTGTTGCATTAGTAGAACAGTACCAGCCAGATGTCATTATTATGGATATTAATATGCCTAACAGAAATGGTGTTGAGGCAACAGCTGAATTGATAGAGGAGTATCCTGATTCTAAAGTCATTATTTTATCGATTCATGATGATGAGAATTATGTCACGCATGCTCTTAAAACTGGAGCGACTGGGTACCTTCTGAAGGAAATGGACGCTGATGCTTTAGTGGAGGCAGTCAAAGTAGTTGCCGATGGCGGATCCTATCTGCACCCAAGAGTGACTCACAACCTGGTAAAAGAATATCGTCGACTGTCAGCTGATGAAGGTAGTACAGACAAATACATATCTCAGGTTGAAATTCGCCGCCCGTTACATTTGCTGACTCGCCGTGAATGTGAAGTCCTTCAGCTTCTTGCAGATGGTAAGAGCAATAGGGGCATTGGGGAAGCACTTTTTATCAGTGAAAAGACAGTAAAGAACCATGTAAGTAATATTCTGCAGAAAATGAATGTTAACGACCGTACCCAGGCTGTAGTCGTAGCGATTAAGAATGGCTGGGTAGAGGTAAGATAATCTTTAAGGAAACCACGTTTGTCGAATCGACAGATGTGGTTTTTTGTCGATTGGTGCAGTTTAATGTTGGAAAAATACGACAAAAAAACCACCAGAGATTTACAAAAACTTAATAATATCCGATATAATTAAGGAACAGTAAAGCGAAGGGGTGGTCAAAATATCTTCACTATGGGAACTGACAGATGAAAAGTTAATAGAAGCTTACCAAAAGGCTACTCTATTAAACTTAGATGAAAATTTTATTGAAATGCTAATAGAAGAAATCGATAACCGAGGAATAGAGAGCTTAGAAATTGAATACGTTTCTTAATGATGTGACACTGCGCAAGCGATTGCCAGTGTTTTTTTATTGCACTAATCACCGGTTAACCTAAAAGTTTATTTATAAAGGTCTTAGATAGTTCTACTAAAAGGGGATTCGTAATCGGGAAAGGAATCAAGAATCATCGCTGCCGGATTCTCTTTTCAGTTACTAATTTCTTTATCAAAATACTTTTCCCGAAAGAATGCAATTTAAAGGAAGTTCATATAAAATGGGATTGTACATACTGTAGAGAAAAACATAAGGATGGTAATATAATAATGAAAACGGCCGTTGTTACGGATAGTACTGCTTACATCCCAAAGGAGTTACGGGAGAAATGGGATATCCACATGATTCCGTTAAGCGTGATATTCGATCATGAGACATATAGAGAAGAAATAGACATCAATGCTGAGGAGTTTTACGAGGAAGTCAAGCAGCGTGAGTTACCGACTACGTCCATGCCGCCTATTGGCGAGTTCATCGAGCTTTTTGAGAAATTGGCCAAAGACTACGATTCAGTCATCAGTATCCATTTATCCAGTGGGATCAGTGGAACCTATCAAGGCGCAGTGAGTGCAGGTGAGATGGTTGAAGGTATTGAAGTATATACTTTTGATTCTGAAATAAGTGCGATGGTGCAGGGGTTTTATGCTCTGGAAGCCGCTGAGCTGGCAGAACAAGGTATTGAACCTGAGAAAATCATCGAGCGAATGAATAAGATGAAAGAGTCAATCCGTGCTTATTTTATTGTGGATGATTTAAGCCATCTTCAGCGCGGCGGCCGGTTGTCCAGTGCCCAGGCATTGATTGGAAGCCTCCTGCAGGTAAAACCGCTGCTGCATTTTGAAGATAAAAAGATCGTTCCATTCGAAAAGGTCCGTACCCGTAAAAAGGCGATGAACCGTGTCGTCGAAATGCTTGCAGAAGACGCGAACAGCGGGGGTGAATACCGCGCGGCTGTGATCCATGCCAATCGTGAGGAAGAAGCGCTTGAATGGAAAAGCGAGCTCGAGGCCCAGTTCCCGAATGTCGAATTCCTATTAAGCTACTTCGGTCCGGTCATTGGAACCCATCTTGGTGAAGGCGCCATGGGGATGGGCTGGTATAAGAAGTAAACACGGAAAAGTTATTACAACACTGTCAAAGCGCCATTTCCGTAATAGGAGGTGGCGCTTTTATTCATTATCCACATAACAATGGTAGTTATCAACAAAATGCCCCACTTACCAACAGTACATTTACTCCTCAATTGCAATTACCCACAACGAAAAACGCTCACATCTATAAAAACATAGAGTTACCAACAAATTAACCCACATTACCCACAGGAAATTGCTATTATCCACATATTAATCCACAAAAGGTTGTGATTAACTTTGATAAAAGAAGAGAAAATAATCCCCAACACCAAAAAGTCTGTTGATGAATGGACATTCACTCCTCCAATTACCCACAATCCTGCGTTATCCATATACCGCCCTTTCCAATACAATCCTCAGTTGCAAAAAATGCTCATAGGTAAACAGTTGTTGACTGATGAACTGCCTTGTACAACAGAGGAACTCCAGTATCACCATGAACATGGATATATAGTATATCGAAAGGGTTTTAATCGTAAAGAGCTGTCTTGTACAAGATGCGGCACAACTGATCCATCCTGGTTTGCGGAGTTCCCCTGTGCCAGGTGTGGAAAAGTAGAATTCTATTGCCGAAAGTGCTTGATGATGGGGAGGATTAGCGAGTGTACACCTCTAATCAGCTGGGCAGGGCCAGACCCGAAACTTGAAGTTGTGGATAAACCACTTGTTTGGGATGGTCAATTATCAGAAGGTCAAGATGTTGCTTCCAAAAGTGTGGCGGATGCTGTGGAAAACTCAAGCGAGCTCCTTGTCTGGGCAGTAGCGGGAGCGGGCAAAACAGAAGTACTATTCGCCGGCATAGCAAATGCTTTATCCACAGGCAAGCGAGTTTGTGTGGCTACGCCAAGGACCGATGTAGTCTTGGAACTGGCACCCCGACTGCAAAAAGTGTTTCCGGAAATAAAGGTTGCCGCTCTTTATGGGGGCAGTGAAGACCGCCATGAATATGCCCAGCTCACCATTGCTACCACGCATCAGCTGCTCCGTTTTTACAAAGCGTTTGATGTCATGATTGTCGATGAAGTTGACGCCTTTCCCTATTCTATCGATGAAACCCTCCAATATGCCGTCCAGCAATCAAGGAAGCATGAATCCTCCTTAATTTACTTAACGGCAACACCCAACACCCAGTGGCAAAAAGAATGCCGAACGGGCAAAAGAAACTGCATCACGATTGCTGCCCGCTTCCATCGACAACCTTTGCCGTTACCCGAGTTTGTCTGGTCAGGAAATTGGGAGAAACAGCTGAAAAAAGGAAAGCTGTCCTCTCCGATAAAAAAATGGGTGGAATCCAGGCTGGCCAGTGGGAAGCAGGCATTGATCTTCGCTCCGAAAATAGCCGTTATGGACAAGATTCTCCTCATCCTTCGCAAACTGAATCCTCGTATTGAATCCGTCCATGCTGAAGACCCCGACAGAAAAGAAAAAGTAATGAAACTCCGCAACAAAGAAATCACAATCTTGCTGACGACAACGATTTTAGAGCGAGGTGTTACCATACCCAATATCGATGTTGCCGTCATCGGCTCGGAGGACAGGGTTTTTACCGAGAGTGCCCTTGTCCAGATTGCCGGCCGGGCAGGGAGGAGTGCGGAATATCCCACAGGTGCTGTAACATTTTTTCATTATGGGAAAACAGAAGCAATGCTAAGTGCCCGCAGGCAAATTGTGATGATGAACAAGGAAGGGATCGAGAAGGGACTGATTGATGTATGAATCATTGTTTATTATGCCATGCAGAAATGGAACCAGTATTATCGTGGCAATCCCTTTTTGGTAAAAAAGAGAGTCCTAATATTTGTGGAGAGTGCAAGGGAAACCTTGCTGCGATAACTGGTGAAGTGTGCGAAATTTGCGGCAGGCCATTTGCCTTTTTGGAATCGGAATATCGTTCGGAGAATATGTGCCTGGATTGCAGGCGCTGGGAGGAGGATGGGAATTGGAGTGGAACTCTTGATCAGAACCGGTCACTGTACCGCTATACCGATTATATAAAAAACGTAATCGCTAAATTTAAATTCCGCGGAGACTATATTCTGGTCAGTGTATTTGCTGCAGATCTCCGGCAGGCTTTGCAAGATTTTCAATATGATTATATTGTTCCCATTCCTCTCAGTGAAGAACGACTTTTCGAAAGAGGCTTCAATCAAGCTGAAGCTCTAATCACCACTGCTGGCTTTAACCCAATCCACCTGCTCTCAAGAATCCACACTGAAAAACAGTCAAAAAAATCCCGTCCAGAAAGAATCCATCTACAACAGGTCTTCAAATTGGAAACAGAACTAAATCTTAACAGTAAAACAATTTTGCTCATTGACGATATATATACTACAGGCTCAACGCTGAGACATGCGGCTAAAATATTAAAAGACAACGGAGCGGCAAAGGTGTATTCATTCACTTTGGCACGCTAGATGAGATATGATTGAAGGAGGAAGGACAGTGGACCTTCAAAATTGCCCAAAATGCGATTCACTTTATGTGAAAAATAAATTTCGTGATGTATGTGAAAAATGCTGGAAAGAAGAAGAACAAGCTTATGATTTAGTTTCCAAGTTCATGAGAAAACGTGAAAATAGAGCGGCAACGATCTTGCAAGTTGTAGAAGCAACAGGCGTTTCTGAAGAGTTAATTTTAAAATTTATTAAAGCCGGCAAATTCCAGCTGACTCAATTCCCAAACTTCGGTTACCCATGTGACAAATGTGGAAGTATTATACGTGAAGGCAGGCTCTGTGCAACCTGCGCAAGCGGTTTAAAGGCGGATTTGAAAACTGTTGAATATGAAGAACAACGGAAGAAAGAACTAGCAAAACGCGCGACTTTTTTCACACATCGAGATTAGGTGAAAAGAATCATTAAATATCAGCGGACCATTGCCGATAATAAAGGTAGAAATCGTTCTGAAAGAGAGGTTTAGACGATGAAGATAAATAATAATTTTGGCCCATCCGGGATCAATCCATATAAACGCCAAATGAACAAACTGGATGCAGCCGCAGCTGCCCAAAACAAAAAGGCTGATAAAGTCGAGATTTCTTCAACTGCCAAGGAAATGCAGCAGCTTTCCCAGGTATCAGTGGAACGCAAGCAAAAGGTTGAGGAATTAAAAATCCAGGTGGAGAACGGCACATATAAACTGGATTCAAAAGAGACTGCCAAAAGCATCATCAATTTCTATCGTAATAAATAAGAAATATACTCGTCTCACAGACGAGTGTTTCTTTATGCCTAATAAGGAGGGCAGTCCATGTCTGTTGAATCACTGATTAGCATCATGAATAAATTACACAAGGTACATAAAAGCCTTTACGAATTGACGGTAAAAAAGACCGACATCGTGAAAAAAGGAGATACGGCTGCCCTCGACCAGCTTTTGAAGGATGAACAGGCCCATATGGCAGCAATCAATAAGCTGGAGCAAGAACGGGCCGCTGTATCAAATACGATTTTACCGAATGCATCTTTACAGGAAATAGCTGAGGCAAATCCTGCAGGAAAAGAGCAGCTTTTACAAAAAAAAGAAGATTTATTAGATGTCATTACAGAAATCAAGGCGCGGAACGAACTGAATCAGCAGCTGATTCATCAATCACTGCAATTCATCAATTTTTCCAAGAGCCTTGTAATGCCTCAAGAAAAAGAGATTAATTATGGACCGCCAGCTGGCAAAAAAGCAAAGCCTGGTCAATCGCCGGGAATGTTCAACTCAAAAGCATAATATTTGGAGGAACGAAACATGCGTTCAACCTTTATGGGATTAGAAACAGCGCGCCGCGGAATGTTCACGCAGCAGAGCGCTTTGCATACAACAGGACATAATATATCGAATGCCAATACTCCGGGCTACACACGCCAGCGGATTAATTTTGAGCAGACAGAGCCGTATCCAAACGCTTCACTTAACCGCCCTCAGATTCCTGGGCAAGTTGGTACTGGGGTAAAAGCTGGTTCGATCCAACGTGTGCGGGAAAGTTTCCTTGATGTCCAGTACCGTGGCGAGAATAATAAGCTGGGATACTGGGAAACTAGGGCAGAGGCTTATACTAAACTCGAAGAAGTATTGAATGAGCCTTCCGAATCAGGTCTTGCGAAGACAATGGACCAGTTTTGGCAGTCATTGCAGGATTTAGCTGTAAACCCGACCAATCCAGGTGCTCGTTCGGTAGTACGTCAGCGTGGGATTGCGGTTGCAGAGACGTTCAATTATCTACAAAATTCACTTTCTTCAATTCAGCGAGATTTGAAGAATGAAATCTCTGTTACGGAAAAAGAGATCAATTCGTTAACTTACCAGATTAGTAAGATCAATGGCCAGATTGCTGATGTAGAACCACATGGTTATTTGCCTAATGACTTATATGATGAGCGCGACCGACTGATTGACCAATTAGCTTCCATAGTAAATATTAAAGTTGATTACACAAACTCAGGTGGCGGCTCACTTAAAATGGCGGATGGACAGGCAGTCATTAAGATGGTTAGTGACAGTGGTAAAGAGCTGGGCATTCTTGTAAGTGGAGACCGTAATAACAATGTGACTGTAAACTTTGATGGTGCAGATGAAGCAGTTAAGACCGTTTCTATTGGCAGTTCAAAGTTTGATTTTACTGAACTAAAATCAACTGGAAAGCTTAAAGCCTTAATAGATTCATATGGCTATGAGGAAAACGGAAAAGTGACTGGTGTCTATCCTAATATGATGACAGAGTTGGATAACCTTGCCTATACCTTTGCAATAGAGTTTAACAACGTACACAAAGACGGAATGAGCCCAAATGACATTGCCAATCAGACAAAGGCTGGTAATTCATTCTTTGCTGATTCAGAGAATGCTGACCTCCAACGTAAAGGATTCGCAAGCAGGATTCAGCTGGCGGATGCAATTAATCAGAGCCTTGATAACATCGCAACTGCAGATGGAGCAGATATTGTGAATGCAACAATCGGGGATTCTTCTAATATCTTAAAGCTTGCAAATATCATTAATGAAAAATTTGATTACGCCGGCGACAACGAACAAGCAAACTTCCGTAATTACTACGAAGGCGTAATCGGCGGCATGGCTGTTAAATCGCAAGAAGCTGTTCGGCTTACTCAAAATAGTGGCTCACTGAGAGAATCCGTGGAAAATCGCCGGAAGTCAGTCAGCTCAGTATCTTTAGACGAAGAAATGACAAATATGATCCAGTTTCAGCATGCCTACAATGCATCAGCCCGGATGATCACCCTCCAGGACGAAATGCTAGATAAAATCATCAACGGCATGGGAACTGCAGGAAGATAGGTGAAATGAAATGCGCATAACACAATCAATGCTTTCTTCCAATTCATTAAGGAATCTAAGTGAAAGCTATCGTCGGATGGGTCAGTACCAGGACCAGCTGTCTACGGGAAAAAAAATTACAAAGCCCTCTGATGACCCTGTCGTTGCGATGAAAGGGATGTTTTATCGATCAGGATTGACGGAAGTTGAGCAGTATAAGCGGAACCTTTCAGAACTCTATTTGTGGATGGAAAACTCAGAGGCAGGAATCGAGCAAGCCAATAATGGTTTGCAGCGGGTTCGTGAGCTGGTTATTCAGGGGAAAACAGGTTCATTGAGTCCTACTGACCGTGAGGCTATTGCCCGTGAGGTAGAACAAATAAAGGGTGATATGGTGCAGGTCGCCAACACACAGGTATCCGGCCGTTATATTTTCCATGGGACAGATACGGATCATCCGCCGGTACCGACTGCGAATCCGCCAAAGGTCGCGGCGAACCTTGCTGACCCTGATATTAACTCGTACAAAGTGGAAATCTCACGTGGAGTTTCGTTAAGGGCGAATGTCAATCCAAATGGCGTCTTCAATCAGGAACTTTTTGATGTTGTCCAAGGTATCCAGACAGCATTGGAGAGTGACAACACAGCCGAACTAGAAGGTTTGCTTGGACGCTTGGATGGATCAATGGACAAGCTTTCAGCCGAACGATCTGAGTTGGGTGCACGATACAATCGTCTTGAAATGATTGATGATCGAATAGCTCAGCAAGAAATAATGGCCAACCGTGTACTGTCAGATAATGAAGACGCGGATATAGAAAGGGTCATCACCGATTTAAAGACACAGGAAAGCGTCCACCGTGCAGCACTTGGAGTCGGAGCTCGAATTCTGCAGCCGACACTATTAGACTTTTTAAGATAAGCTATTCTCATTGGGAATAGCTTTTTTTTCTAGGAGGGATGAGTGATGGAATTTCCTCAAATACGTTTGCAATCAACTTTTGGCCAGACAGAAATCCGTACCATGCAATCACGGCTGGAAATGGAGCAGCCCAAAGCGGAATTAAGTATCCAGCAGCCCGCAGCCAAACTAAATATTGACCGCAGGCCAGCAAGACTGACGATTGACCAGACTGAAGCTCGTGCTGATATGGATTTAAAGCATATATCCCGCCGTATTGAAGAGGCGGCACAGCAGGGTTATCAAGATTGGCTCGCGGGTCTTGCGCGGGTTACCCAGGATGGAGATGAGCTGATGATGATCGAGAATGGCGGCCATCCAATTGCAGATCAGGCAAAACGGAACAGTGAGTCCCCGTTGCTTGATTTTAATATTGGCTGGATTCCTTCCTCGGGTAGTGTGAAATTAGAATATGACCCTGGCAAAGTTGAAATTACCTGGAACACAAACCGACCGGTGATTGAGAGTCGAATCAACAAACCGATAATTAGTTATACGGCAGGCAAAGCCGAAGTTAGCTTGAAGCAGCATCCATCGTTGAAAATAGATTTTGCCAATCTAAAGCATGTCGGAATTAATTATGAACAATCTATTTAAGGAAGGGTTCTAAAATGAAAATAAACACGATGTACCATGGTGAAGTGGAAATTAATGAGATTTTGACTTTTGAAAAAGGAATACCGGGTTTTGTGGAGGAGAAACAATTTGCGTTGCTGCCATTGTCTGATGATGAATTCTATTATGTCCTCCAATCAGTGTCGACTCCAGGATTGGCGTTTGTACTGACGAATCCTTTTCATTTTATGAAAGAGTATGATTTTCAGCTGGAGGAAGGGGCGGTAGAGGAATTGAGCTTAGAAAGTGAAAAAGATGTTACAGTCTACTCAATCCTGACTGTACAGGATCCATTCGAAAAAACAACCGCAAACCTGCAGGCTCCAATTATCATTAACCTGAAAAACCGCAAGGCAAAGCAGGTCGTCCTACACAATGAACAATATAAGACTAAACACCCAATATTTGAAAAAGCAGAAGTGAAGGGGTGACCAAACATGCTTGTACTCACAAGGAAAAACGGCGAAAGTATCAAAATCGGCGATGACATCGAAATCACTATCGTCTCAGCCAAAAATGACCAAGTCAAAATAGGTATTAATGCACCAAAGAATATTGAGGTCTTCCGAAGTGAAATCCTTGAACAAATCAAAACAGAAAATCAGGAAGCCTCACAAGATATTACTTTTCTATTAAAATTCATGAAAAAAAATTAAAAACAATATTAAACAATTTTAAATACACGACGATAAAACTATTGTAAGAGAAAATAAGGGCGGCCGACCTTATTGACTCAGACAAATACCCTTTTTGTTCACAAGGATGTGAACAACAAATTCAAGGAGGAAACAAAAAATGAGAATCAATCACAATATTGCTGCTCTTAACACTTACCGTCAATTAAACAATGCAACTGGTGCACAATCAAAATCAATGGAAAAATTAGCTTCAGGTCTTCGTATCAATCGTGCTGGAGATGATGCAGCTGGTTTAGCAATCTCAGAAAAAATGCGTGGGCAAATTCGTGGGTTAGATCAAGCATCACGTAACTCACAGGATGCAATTTCTTTGATTCAAACTGCTGAAGGTGCATTGAATGAGACTCATGATATTTTACAGCGTATGCGCGAATTAGCTGTTCAATCTTCAAATGATACTAATACAAGTAACGATAGAACAGCTCTTCAAAACGAAGTCAATGAATTAACTAAAGAAATTACACGTATTGGAAATCAAACAGAGTTCAATACAAAGAAATTATTAAATGGTCAAGGTGCTTCTAGCTTAAGTTTCCAAATTGGTGCAAACGAAGGTCAAACTCTTGCCCTTGGCATTAGTGCTATGGATGCATTCTCTCTAGGTGTAGCATCTGGTTCTGCAGCAACTTCAGCCGCTGCTGCATCAGTTACTTCTGGTATTGATATCTCTACTGCAGCAACTGCAGCTACTTCTGCAATTACAGTTATTGATTCAGCTATCCAAAGAGTTTCTGATGAGCGTGCTAAATTAGGGGCTAACCAAAACCGCTTAGAGCACACAATTAACAACTTAAACACATCTTCTGAAAATCTTACAGCTGCTGAATCTCGTGTAAGAGATGTTGATATGGCTAAAGAAATGATGAATCAAACAAAGAACTCTATCCTTTCTCAAGCTGCTCAAGCTATGCTTGCTCAGGCAAATCAACAACCTCAAGGCGTTTTGCAATTATTACGTTAAAAAAAATTCCTATCTCCTTCTTGGAGATAGGATATTTAAAAAAAGGTCGTATTTTTTATACGGCCTTTTTTTAAATAAATGCATCTAAGGAGTGTCATAAATGAAACCATTTTTATCAGTATGTTTGATAGTGAAGGACGAAGAGAAGGTACTTAGTAGATGCCTTGAATCAGTGAACGGCATAGCAGATGAAATAATTATTGCAGATACGGGTTCCGTAGATAGAACCAAAGAAATTGCGTTAAAGTATACAGATATGGTGTACGATTATAAATGGGATGAAGATTTCTCCAAGGCACGGAATTTTGCTGCATCGAGGGCGTCAGGAGAATGGATTTTTGTAATTGATGCGGATGAATATGTAGATCGCGATAGTTTTTTGAAATTTAAAACTAATTTAAAGGAAAATCCAGTAGATTCCAACATACTTGCAGTACAAATAGTGAATTTTGTTGGGGCTAATGGTAAAGATACTGTTCTCAATTATCATGAGAGGATATATCTAAATAATGGGATAATTTTCTATTACAGGCCTATCCATGAGATGTTAAAACACAAAGAGGCACATGAAAAAAGGGGATTTGCCCAACTTCAGATTTTTCATTCTGGGTATATGGAAAATGTAATTAAAGAAAAACAAAAATCTAAAAGAAATCTTTCATTATTAATCAAGAAGAAAGTTAAAGAGCCTATTGATTATTACTTTCTCGGTAACGAATATTATCAAATAGGAAATTTAGAAAAAGCTATTAATTATTATAAAAAAGGCTACCAATTAAAAGAAAATATTAATATTGACTGGGTAAAAAAATTGCTAGTTAGACTTGTTAACTGCTTACATATTGCAAATAGAGATACAGAAGCAATGGAAATTATAGATGCTAGTGAAGAGGTTTTTGAGAATCTAGTTGATTTTAAATTCTTGAAAGGGAAAATCTTATTTAACCAAGGGAAGATAAAGGAAACAATTAATATATTTGAGGACATATTGTTAAAGAAAAATAAACTAATTGCTGATTCGAGTATGGATTACTTAGAGTATTTACCGCATAGATATCTTGGAGAATTATATGAAAAGGAGAACAATTTACATTTAGCTGTTCATCACTACTCAAAAACTATTTCTATAAATGAATCAGATGATCTTGTTTGGGTGAAGTTAATAAATTTATTAGCAAAGCACTCAACGATGGATGAACTAACAAATTTTATAAACAATAATTGTTTGAAAAGAAACACAATGAATCCCTTAAGATTAATTAAAATCTTGCTGATGATACCAAATAAACATGTTCAAAAACTAACAAGATCTTTGATTAGTAAAACACCACTCGCCATAGAAGTTGAAAAAGCATTAATACTAAAAAATCTTTTCTTAGATGATAATAAAGATGACATTTTAGAGTTTTTTATAACTAATAATATAGAGGAAATCAGCCTTATATTATCTCAAGGTATATTTCAAGTTGTAGACTTAATACTAATTGCTTTGGAGACAAAAGATGATTTGTATAAAAATATACTTTTTGGTTTGAAATTTTCTGAGCCAATTAATAACTTATTAAATTTATTGTTCCTTGAAAAAACTAATGATTTGTCAAGTTTTGAAGAAGAATTACTATCACTTATTATAAAGAACGCGGAAATACACGGGAAACACGAATTGTTTGCATCTTAAACGACATAACAAGTATTAAAAAGAGATATATAACATTTACCGGAAAAAATCATAAATGTTTTCACGAGGGGTATAAATAAGCGATGTTCAAAACGAGTATTATAATTTTAACTCATAATAAATTAGAATATACAAAACAATGTATTGAAAGTATAAGAAGATATTCGGATGAAGGTACATATCAAATAATCATTGTTGATAATGCATCCACCGATGGGACAGTTAGTTGGTTGAAAAAACAATCAGACTTAACTACAATCTTCAATGATAAAAATTTAGGATTTCCAACAGGATGTAACCAAGGAATTAAGGTTGCAAGTGGTGATGATATCTTACTTCTTAACAATGATGTAGTTGTTACAGAAAATTGGTTGAAGAACTTAAAGTCATGTTTATATAGTAGTGATTCAATTGGTGCTGTAGGACCTGTTACTAATTCTGCTGCTTACTATACAATGGTCCCAGTTGAATATTCTTCAATGGAAGAAATGCATCAATTTGCAAAAGGATTTAATCAATTAGACGCAGAGAAATGGGAGCAAAGACTAAAACTTATTGGTTTTTGTATGTTAATTAAGAAATCGGTAATTGAAGAAGTTGGACTACTAGATGAAATATTTTCCCCCGGGAATTTTGAAGATGATGACTACTCCTTTAGGATACAAAAAGCAGGATATAAATTAATACTCTGTAAAGATACTTTTATACACCATTATGGAGGAACATCATTTAAAGAAGACATAGAAAAATACCACCAAGTACTTAAAATGAATGAGGATAAATTTGAAACCAAATGGGGATTTAATTCTACGTATTCTACCTATATTAGAAATGAAATTGTTGAGCTCATTGATAGTTCAAAAGATGCAGCGATAAATGTACTTGAAATTGGTTGTGCCTGTGGGGGTACTTTATTAAAGATCAAGAATTCGTATAAAAACGCAAACTTATATGGAATCGAATTTAACGAAAATGCCTCAGCTATAGCTAACCAATTTGCTAATGTTAAAGCACAAGATGCAGAAAGAGAAATGGACTATCCTAAGGGTTTTTTTGATTACATTATTTTAGCTGATGTATTAGAACATCTATACGATCCATGGGCAGTCATGAAAAATATTCGGAAATATTTAAAAGAAGATGGTAAAGTACTGATAAGTATTCCTAATGTTATGCATTTCAGTTTGCTGCAAAAGGTTATTAAAGGTAACTGGACATATACAGATGCTGGGTTACTTGATAAAACACACATTAGATTCTTTACTTTAAATGAAATAAAGAAAATGCTTTTGGATGCAAATTATTCAGGTATTGAATTTGGTGCTTCAACTGTTGGGAAAACTACGGATGATGAAGCTTTTATTCAACTTTTAACTAAGATAAGTGATTCATCATTAGAAGGGCAATACAATGCATATCAATATATCGTCAAAGCTGTTAAAAGTGATAAAAAAACTAAATTGATTAATATATTAAATACTTTAGAAACAAATCTCATCCACCACTTAGACGAAGATTTAGAATTAAATTTAAACGAATTAGAAGGCTTCAGTACAGAAGAAGTAATTACGGGTGTTTGTTTACATGTTGAAGATAAGATAGGAGTTTTAAATTATCTTGCAATCAGAAACTATGGAAAAGCTTCCATAGATGAGGTTATTCCGTATTTGCAAAGAGCTCTTGAACTTAGACCGGATGATTCTGATACAATATATAATCTAATTTTTGTCTTGAAAAGTATAGGAGAATTTGAACTAGCCAAGCAATATTTTGATTCCGTTCAAGAAAAGGACCCTGAGTTTATCTCACTTTACAAAGAATTATTAGAACTAGACACTAAAAATAAAGTTGAATTTTTAAATAATAATATGGAGAATTGTGATTCCTATTTATTAGATCAGGCAACGGAAATTAAAAATGCTAAAGAATTACCGTATTATAAAGCTGGAAGAAAAAACTTTGTAACTTTATTTCCTGAAACAGAAAATGTACATCTTACAAAAGATGTTGGTATGATTGGATATACTTTATATAAAAAGCATGATTTTAATTCCACAATTGCTTGCTATGAAAACGGAGATTATCCTTATCTAGAAAAAGAAGTACGTGGATTAAATATAGATTTTATCTCTAAAACAGGGAATACATTGGAAGATGGAAAGTTATATTTACTTAATAATGCCCTAAATATTGATATACTTCATCTATTTCATTTAGAAACAAGAAGTTTAGTTTGGATTCAAACATATAAGGCTATAAATCCTGTGGGGAAAGTATATCTAAAACTTGATGCAGACAGTAGATTTATGAACTCTATGATAAATGAGGAAGTTATAAATATATTAGGACTATGTGATGTAATTAGTGTCGAAACTAAAGGGATGTATAAATATTTAAATGAAGTATGGCCTTTAAGACATTATGGTTTGAATAAAGAATGGCCTCTTAGAATCGAATATATACCAAATGGATTCTTTGAAGATTTTGATAGCCTTGCCCATGAAGAGCCCTTAAAGATTCAATATGAAGAAAAAGAAAATTTCATATGCACAGTTGGAAGAATTGGTTTAGTGCAAAAGGCAAACGAAATATTATTGGAAGCCTTTAGAATCGCTTCTCCCAAAATGCCTAATTGGAAATTAAAAGTTGTCGGGCAGGTTGAAGAACAATTTATTTCTTACCTTCAAAGATTTTTTATTTTAAACCCTGAGTTGCAGGAAAAAATAATAATAACCGGAAATATAGTGGAAAAAGATTTGTTGGAGGAAGAATATAGAAAAGCAAAGGTCTTTGTGTTAACATCGCGATTTGAAAGCTTTGGTTTAGTCTTAGCAGAAGCTGCAAAGAATGGCTGCTATATTATATCTTCTGATATTTTTCCGGCTTGGGATATTACAAATAATAAAAAATATGGTGATATTTTTGAAATAGATAATATAGAGCAATTAGCTCGAATGTTAATTGAAAATTGCAATGACATTATTTTAAAAGAAAAATGTATAGGTATTCAAGATTATGCATACTCACATTTTAGCTGGCCAGGTATTTGCCAAGAATTACTACAGTTATTAGATGAAATTTAATATCAGGAACCGAAAAACTGCGTAATATGGTATTTAATGTATTTATGGAAAGTAAAATTTGCAAAAATAATATCATTAAATAATTAATGTTTTTGAGACAGGTCCCAAAACTAAACAACCAGTTGTCGAAAATTACATTAGGACTGGTTGTTTAGTTTAAATTCGAATGTTTAATACTTAATTAAATATATTATTTTGTTTCCCCACTAATTCTTCGTATTATTTAATACCCATATTTATTTAGATGTCGGTTTCACCATCCTCTTACCAATTTTCCAGCATTATACACAAAAGCCTCTTTTTCGTTGACAGTTAAAATATCGATAGTGATTTGTAAAATTGCCCTATTAATTTTTCAGAAAGAATGAATAACCAAATATTATATAAGTCAAAGACTTAAAGTTTTAGTTCCTTTATCCGATATATTAATAAAAGACTTAAGTAGGGGGATAAAGAGATGATTGAAAGATTGTCATCTAACCCAATTTCCTCACAACTCAGAACAAACAACAATAGTGAAATAACTAACCAGACCCAGGGAATTGATCTAGGACTATTTAAAGAGTTAAAAGAACAGAACCAAGAACATATTAATTTACCTAAAGAAAAAGTTAAAGAAATTGTAGATACCATGAACAAATTTATGGAAGCATCACCTACAGCACTAAAGTTTGAATTCCACGAAGAGTTAAACGAATATTTTGTTAAAATCATTGATGAAAAAACTAAGGAAGTTGTAAGAGAAATTCCTCCAAAGAAAATGCTTGACTTCTATGCAGCAATGAATAAGTTCATTGGTCTTATGGTGGATAAAAAAATCTAAAGGTGATTATACATGGCGAATTTAAGAATTGGCGGTTTGGCCAGCGGAATGGATATCGATCAAATTGTTGGAGATCTAATGAAGGCAGAACGTATGCCCGTTAATAAACTGAAGCAAAAGAAGCAGGTCTTAGAGTGGCGTCGGGATGATTATCGTACGATGAATAATCTCTTCCTGGATTTCCGGAAAGACCTGACGACTATGAAGCTATCATCGACCTTCCGGGTAAGGACGACCTCCTCTACGAATGATGCCCGTGTTTCAGCGACTGCAAATAGTTCTGCAAGCGAATCGTCCTTTTCGATTTCCAGTGTGAAAAGATTGGCCAGTGCGGAAACTGTTAAAAATTCAGGTGCCATTGCTGGCACGGGTTTTGATGCCAGTAAACCATTGTTATCGCAAACTTTTACAAATGGTATAACCTTTAACAATGGAGTCGTGGAAAGTAAGACAGTGAAAACGACAGCAGAGGGTACAACTGTCAATCTTGGGCTTAGTGCAACTGAAATAGACAACCTTGATTCTGCAAAGCTGTCATCATGGAGTGTTAAGGTGAACGGCAAGAGCTATGAGGTAGTTACGGGAACACCAACTGCCGGGGAAGCTCAGGTACAATTTGATACAAACACTGGTAACTTGATTTTCGGAAATACTATTACTAAAGACAGCTCAGTGTCTGTGGAATATGTATCAAAAACCAAAACCGAAACCACATCTTCGATCACAAAAGACACACAGGCGTTGCAACTTACAAATGGGGCACTGGATAATATCACAGGATTGAAGTTGCACATTGGCACTGCTGCTCCGGAAGATTTGACACTTGAAACAGTAACAAATGAACCGAATAGCAGGAGAATCATGAGGGGAACCGAAGAGGTAGGGGTGCTGGATACCATCACAGGAAACATTAAGATTTCTGATGCTATGCGTACTCTGGCCGGATCAACTACGGATCCAATAAAACTTGAACTAACCTATGATCAAAAGTATACCGACTTTTCCGTTTCTTCTTATAAAACAGGGAACGTGAAGGTGACTGAGAATTTCCTGGTAAAGGGAAATGAGTCATTGAACCAGGTTATCAACGAGGTCAACTCTTCCGATGCAGGTGTCACGATGTTCTATGATGATTTTACCAAAGGTATGACCATGACTAGGAAGGAAACTGGAGATTTCAATACTGCTGGTAATGAGATGGATTTTTCCGGCAGCTTTATAGAAGATACCTTAGGGTTTGCATCAGGCCTGGTTACAACAGTTGGAGCCAACGCTGAGTTTACCATCAACGGCCTGTCTACAGAGCGGACATCGAATACTTTCGATATGAATGGAGTAACTTTTACTTTAAAGCAGACCTTCAATACTAATACAGATCCGGCATTGAACACAGATCCTGCGATTACGGTGAATATCAATAATGACACGACAACAGTGTTTGATAATATCAAGAAATTCGTCGATAAATACAATGAACTAATTGATAAGATTCAAAAGAAAACATCTGAGACGTATTATAAAGATTATCAACCATTAACAGATGAGCAGCGTGAAACCTTGAGTGAAAAGCAACAGGAGCAGTGGGAAGAAAAGTCTAAAAGCGGCTTGTTGCGAAGAGATACTATTCTAACAGGTGCATTGTCGCAGATGCGGATGGATTTTTACACACCAGTCGAAAATGCCGAGGTCAGCCCGTTGTTTAACCAACTGGCCAGCATCGGGATCACCACATCAGCTAATTACCTTGAAGGCGGGAAGCTGCAGATCAATGAGGCAAAATTGAAGAAGGCGATTGAAGCAGATCCACTGTCTGTCGAGAAATTGTTCAATGCCACTGGTAATACGGATTCGCAAAACGGAATTACACAACGACTATATGATACGGCCAATGAAATTATGGACAATTTGAGAGAAAAGGCGGGGAATGCTTTTTCAACTAACCAGCAATTCAGCCTCGGAAAAGATTTGTTGAGTGTTGATAGTCAAATTAAACGTTTTGAATCACGACTTACTCAAGTGGAAAGCCGCTATTGGCGCCAGTTCACTGCGATGGAAAAAGCGATACAAAAAGCGAACAGCCAGTCTGCCTACCTGATGCAGCAGTTCAGTATGTAAGTTTTAAAAAGGAGTGTTCTAAATGGCATTAAATAATCCTTACCAGTCATACCAGCAATCATCCGTCAACACGGCTTCGCCGGGTGAGTTGACGTTGATGTTATATAACGGTTGCTTAAAATTTATCAATCTGGCGAAACATGCAATAGACCAGAAGGACATTGAAACGAAGAATACAAATATCATCAAGGCGCAGAAAATCGTTCAGGAACTGATGGTCACGCTGAATATGGATTTGGAAGTTTCACAGAATATGATGTCTCTTTACGATTATATATACCGCCGTTTAATCGAGGCGAATATCAAGAATGAAGTAGCAATCCTGGAGGAAGTCGAAGGACTTGTAACGGAATTCCGCGATACTTGGAAGCAGGTCATCCAGGTGAACCGCCAGAAGCAATTTGCCGAGAGTGGAAGAGTCTAGTGGGTCCGGTCAGCCAATTTTACGAGCGGACAGCGGAATTGATCGATATCCTTAAATCGACAGAGGATCGCGATGGGAAAATTAGTCGTGTCGAAGATTTGCTGGATGAACGTGAGAGCCTGATGAAAGAAATGATTCCACCTTTTTCTCCCGATGAGGTAGAGGTCGGAAAAAAGCTGGTCCAGCTGAATACCAGGCTGATGCAGCTTTTACAATCGGAGAAAATTTCGATTCAGAAGGACATAAAAAGTTTGCAGGCCAAAAAGGAATCCAATAACAAGTACGTCAACCCATATGATAACCTCTCGACCGACGGCGTGTTTTACGACAAAAGAAATTAGGTGGATGGGATGGCAACCCTGACTGAAGAGAAATTCCACATAGTCCAGCAATATGTGGGCTTGCTGGAGACAATCCAGGAGGCATTCGAGCATATACCGGTATGTTTTGAGGAGTTAAGGTATGAAGGAGCAATGGACCTATGGGAAGATATCCTCCTTGCTTTTTCACAGATTGATGACTCCCATCCGGCTATTTCTGAACATTTTGCCGAGAACCCTGGCCTTTTGGTTTACATTGAGCGGTTTGAAGAGGTCCTTGAGGCAACCGAACTGCTGGGAAACGTTAATGACATCGTTCAGGTTGACCAGATAATCAGTAAGAAAATATATCCAGTGTTTTTGTCTTGGAGATTTACGATCGACCAGGAGATAAAGCCTTATTACATTCTCTAGCCGCCCATAATCGGGCGGTTTTTGATTTACGGACAAAATCCTACAAATTATCCACTATTCCGACAGTAAAAACAGACATAAAAATGTCAAATCTTCAGACTGTTTTTGCAGGAGTTCTTTGGGGTAAAATAGAATTAGTAATACATAGTCATATCCCAAAGGAGGAGTCCACTATGAACTACAACATTCGTGGAGAAAACATTGAGGTAACTCCAGCAATCAGAGAGTACGTTGAGAAGAAGGTTGCTAAGCTTGAGCGTTATTTTACGGAGTCACCCAATGCCAATGTAAATGTGAATTTGAAAGTTTACCAAGATAAAAAATCAAAAGTTGAAATTACAATTCCGATGAAGGATCTTGTGCTTCGCGCAGAAGAGCTTCATGAAGATATGTATGCGGCGATCGATCTGATCACTGATAAGCTTGAGCGCCAGATCCGCAAGCATAAAACAAAGGTCAACCGCAAATTCCGTGATAAGGAAAGCCTGAAGGATTTCGTTCCGATTTTCACAGAAGTTGAACAGGTTGAAGAAGATGAAGACCTTGAAGTTGTCCGTACAAAGAGCTTCGACCTGAAGCCGATGGACAGCGAAGAGGCGATCCTGCAGATGAACATGCTGGGCCACAGTTTCTACGTGTTCACAAACGCAGAAACAAACCAAACAAATGTTGTTTACAAGCGTAACGACGGTCGCTATGGCTTGATTGAAGCACAGTAATAATCTATCACTCTACCCACAGTCAGAAGTTGGCTGTGGGTTTTAATTTGTTCTTTTGAAGGGAAAATTATACCGAGTGCCGAAATATTTTTACAGGAGGCGATACATATGACATTTTCAATCGTAGGTTATGATCCCCAGAAAAAAGAATGGGGAATTGCGGTACAATCTAAATTTCTTGGCGTAGGGGCTGTTGTTCCATTTGCGAAAGCAGGAGTGGGAGCTGTGGCTACTCAGTCTTACGCAAATACAGCATATGGGCCACAGGCACTTGAATTGATGGTGCAGGGAAAATCAGCTGAAGAGGCGATGGAGCTGATCACAAAGGACGACCCAGACAAAGAAATGCGCCAGGTCGGCTTGATTGATGCCGAGGGTAATGCAGCAACTTTTACAGGTACATACTGTTATGACTGGGCAGGCGGAGTGACTGGCAAGCATTTTGCAGCCCAGGGAAATATTCTAGTGGACGAAAATACGGTAAAAGCAATTGCTGAAACGTTTGAATCAACGGAAGGCTCGCTTGCACACCGCTTGCTTCAGGCACTCAATGCCGGCCAGCAAGCTGGTGGCGACAGCAGGGGCCAGCAGTCGGCGGCACTTCTTGTCGTCAAGGAACAGGGTGGCTATGGAGGCTATAATGACCGTTACATTGACCTCCGTGTTGATGATCATCCTGAACCAATCACGGAGCTGATCCGCATCTATGGCTTGCAGCAGCTTTATTTTGCCAAAGCGAAGCCGGAGAACGTTGTAGCAGTCGAGGGAGAGGTCAGGGATACAGTCGTACAGCATCTGAAGCGCCTTGATTATCTGAAGGCAGACCCTGCAGACGATGCTGAACTCCATAAAGCGCTCACTGCCTATATCCACACGGAAAACTTCGAAGAACGTGAACAGGAAAAAGGCAAGATCGACCTAGAAGTTTTGGAGTTTATGAAAAATCAATAATCATTGAGTCCCCCTGTCAGCCGGCAGGGGGACTTTTCCGATTGGTTGTCACCCCTTGTCCTAAGTGGTAAAATAGTAAGAAGCAATAAATCGAATTTTTCTAAAAGGGATTCGGTGCATTCAGGGCGAATCTTTTTTCTTTGGGATAATAAATATAATTCACTTCGAGAATTGGCCAGCTCCAGCGCCTAGCCCCTCGAGTCGTTTCGGTCCGCCCAATGAAGTCAAAGAACGACTTCACCGGTCGGCCCTCCAACGCTTGTCGGGGCTGGACAAGGCGCTTGCGCTTTTCGATTTCAACGAGATTCAATAGATAAAAGGAGCGTCTGTATGGGGATTTTAACGAAAATTTTCGACCAGAATAAACGCGATATTAAAAAATTGACAAAAATGGCGGATCAAATCGATGCGCTTGCAGGTGATATGGAAAAGCTGTCTGATGACCAGCTTAGGGAAAAAACGGAAGAGTTCAAGAATCGCTACCAGAATGGCGAATCGACTGATGACCTTCTTGTTGAAGCATTCGCGGTTGTCCGTGAAGGCGCCAAGCGTGTTCTTGGCCTGTATCCTTATAAAGTCCAGCTGATGGGTGGTATCGCTCTTCATGAGGGAAATATCTCTGAGATGAAGACTGGTGAAGGTAAAACCCTTACAGCGACGATGCCGGTTTACCTGAACGCCATCACTGGCCGCGGCGTGCACGTTATCACGGTCAACGAATACCTTGCGAGCCGTGACGCCGTCGAGATGGGCCAGCTGTATGAATTCCTTGGCCTGACTGTCGGTCTCAACCTGAACAGCATGACGAAGGAAGAGAAGCAGGAAGCTTACCGTGCTGATATCACATATGGTACGAACAACGAGTTTGGCTTCGACTATCTGCGCGATAACATGGTGCTCTACTCCGACCAGAAGGTTCAGCGCCCGCTGCACTTCTGCGTCATCGATGAAGTTGACTCCATCTTGATCGATGAAGCGCGTACGCCGTTGATCATTTCCGGCTCTGCGCAAAAATCGGCTGCACTTTACATCCAGGCGAATGCATTCGTCCGCACATTGAAGCGTGAAGAAGACTACACATATGATGAAAAAACGAAGGGTGTCCAGCTGACAGAGGAAGGGATTACGAAGTCTGAGAAGGCTTTCGGCATTGATAATCTTTTTGACATCAAGCATGTGACATTGCTTCACCATATCAATCAGGCAATGAAGGCGCACGCGAGCATGCACAAGGATGTTGATTACGTCGTCCAGGACGGCGAAATCGTCATCGTTGACCAGTTCACTGGCCGTCTGATGAAGGGCCGCCGTTACAGCGAAGGCTTGCACCAGGCGATCGAGGCAAAGGAAGGCCTTGATATCCAGAATGAAAGCATGACACTTGCGACGATCACATTCCAGAACTACTTCCGTATGTATGAAAAGCTGTCCGGTATGACTGGTACAGCAAAGACAGAGGAAGAGGAATTCCGCAATATCTATAACATGAACGTAGTCGTCATCCCGACAAACCGTCCGATCGCTCGTGACGACCGTCCGGATTTAATTTACGCATCGATGCAAGGCAAGTTCAAGGCAGTTGCCGATGATATCGCGGAGCGCCACCAGGCGGGACAACCTGTTCTTGTCGGTACAGTTGCGATTGAAACATCTGAAATCATCTCTGCGTTTTTATCGAAAAAAGGCATCAAGCATAATGTCCTGAACGCGAAAAACCATGAGCGTGAAGCTGATATCATCGCTGAGGCCGGTTCGATGGGCGCGGTGACGATTGCGACAAACATGGCGGGCCGTGGTACAGATATCAAGCTTGGCGAGGGCGTCAAAGAGCTTGGCGGTCTTGCGGTCATCGGTACCGAGCGACATGAGAGCCGTCGTATCGATAACCAGCTCCGCGGACGTTCTGGTCGTCAGGGAGACCCTGGTGTCACTCAGTTCTACCTTTCAATGGAAGATGAACTGATGCGCCGCTTCGGTTCTGATAATATGAAAACAATGATGGAACGCCTTGGCATGGATGACACCCAGCCAATCCAGAGTAAGATGGTTTCAAGAGCCGTAGAATCCGCGCAAAAACGTGTTGAGGGCAACAACTTCGATGCCCGTAAGCAATTGCTTCAGTACGACGATGTTCTTCGCCAGCAGCGTGAGATCATCTACAAGCAGCGTGACGAGGTTCTTGAATCTGAAAACCTTCGCAGCATCGTTGAAAATATGATCAGATCTTCATTGGAGCGCAATGTTTCCGCCCATACGCCAGCTGGCGAAGATATGGAAAGATGGGATCTGAACAGCATCATCGATTATGTGAACGGCAACCTGCTTCATGAAGGTGACATCACTGTCGAAGACCTTCGCGGCAAAGAGCAGGATGAAATCATCGAAGCCATCATGGCGAAGGTGAAAGTCCGCTATGATGAAAAAGAAGAAATGTTGACTGATGAACAGATGCGTGAGTTTGAAAAGGTCATCGTGCTTCGTTCCGTTGACTCGAAGTGGATGGACCACATCGACCAGATGGACCAGCTGCGCCAGGGTATCCACCTGCGTGCATATGGCCAGATCGATCCACTGCGCGAATACCAGCATGAAGGCTTCGCAATGTTCGAGAGCATGGTCCTATCCATCGAAGACGATGTTGCGAAATATATCATGAAGGCTGAAATCCGCAGCAACCTTGAGCGCCAGGAAGTTGCTAAAGGCCAGGCGGTGAATCCGAAGGAAGACGAAGGCGGAAAAGTGAAGAAGAAGCCAGTTGTCAAAACAATGGATGTAGGCCGTAATGATCCATGTATTTGCGGCAGCGGCAAGAAATACAAGAACTGCTGCGGCAAAGCTGAATAAACTGATACAAGAGGCCGGCGGGCAACCCGCTGGTTTCTTTTTGTAGACCAGATGTGAAATTCATTTAGCAAAAAGCTATAATATACTATGAGGTGAATGATATGGAATTAGCAGATATCAGAAATGAGCTTGAGAAAACAGCTAAGAAATTAGCGGACTTCAGGGGGTCTCTTTGACCTCGAAAATAAGGAAGCGCGAATCGCAGAGTTAGAAGACGGCATGCTTGCGCCTGACTTCTGGGATGACCAGCAGAAGGCACAGGTCGTCATCAATGAGGCAAATGCGCTTAAAGAACAGGTAAATGTTTTTAATGAGCTTAGCGAGACATACGAAAATCTCGATTTGACTTATGAGCTTGTAAAAGAAGAGGACGATGCGGATCTTCGGGAAGAGCTGGAGAAGGAGCTTGTCGAGTTCAAAGAGCGCATGAGCGAGTTCGAGCTTCAGTTGCTGTTAAGTGAAGAATACGATAAAAATAACGCAATCCTTGAATTGCATCCAGGTGCTGGCGGAACCGAGTCACAGGATTGGGGTTCGATGCTGTTGCGTATGTATACACGCTGGGCGGAGAAGCGCGGCTTCAAGGTTGAGACTTTGGATTACCTTCCTGGTGACGAAGCGGGAATCAAGAGTGTCACTTTAGCGATCAAAGGTCATAATGCCTATGGATATTTAAAGGCGGAAAAAGGCGTACACCGATTGGTTCGTATATCTCCATTCGATTCTTCTGGCCGCCGCCATACTTCATTTGTATCCTGTGAAGTCATGCCGGAATTCAATAACGAAATCGAAATCGAAATCCGTCCGGAAGATCTGAAAATCGATACGTACCGTGCAAGCGGCGCCGGCGGTCAGCACATCAACACAACTGACTCAGCCGTTCGGATCACGCACTTGCCGACAGGTGTCGTTGTATCATCCCAGGCAGAACGTTCACAGATCAAGAACCGGGAAACATCGATGAAGATGCTGAAAGCAAAGCTATACCAGCGTGAAATCGAGCAGCAGCAAGCCGAACTGGACGAAATCCGCGGCGAGCAAAAAGAAATCGGCTGGGGCAGCCAGATTCGCTCCTACGTCTTCCATCCATACTCCATGGTAAAAGACCACCGCACCAGCGCCGAATCCGGCAACGTGCAGGCTGTCATGGACGGGGATATTGATATGTTTATTGATGCTTATTTGAGGTCTAAGTTGAGTTTGGGTGAGTAACCCAACCTTATTAGGAATCTCCCGCCGGGTTGGCGGGGGATTTTTTTATTTCGGTTGGTACCTTCTGCTTTTTGTAGCTCCAGTCGCAATGAGATTTGAATTTGCCAGCAGCTTGGATGCTAGTTTTTGGGATGGTAAATGCACGAACGACCGAAACTGCTGATTATTGATGGTTGGGGAAATTAAGAGAAAATAGTCTTCTAATGCTTGTAAGTGGGCATCTTTAGCAGTTGCTCCGCAGTGGGGACAATTCCAAGTACCGCTGTATCTCTCCATAGCATAACGAGTGCAAGACGGGCATTGGACTCCGGTAAGGTAATCAGATGGGGTGATTTGAAATTTTGGAAGGTGGGAATCAGGAGGCTGGTCACTCTTTAGTAATAGCTTACTTAGCTTCCTATGTTCTTTTAAGGTAAGCGTGTCTTTTTTATACTTTGAAAGAAACTCTTCAATTTTAAAAATTAGTCTTCCGGGTGGACATACGCGATGGTATACCTCTGGATCATTAGTGGGGTTTCGCAAGGCAGTTGAAGGGTTACTGCTGAAGACTAGGTATTCGATAGGAATCATAGGGTAATGATGGAGATTCAGCCATTTTAGCAAGAGAATGCGGTGTCTTCTTGCCTGTAGAAGTGGGTCATCAAACGTGTCTGTCTTATCATTAAAGCTTCGGTCCATTTGATTGAATTGGGAATTGAAAGTGAGAGTGCCTGCCATGTTCTTGGATTCGATAATAATGGCGAAAGAAGGGGAGAGGAGCAAGGAGTCCATTTGGAAATGAGTTTCACCTGTTTTTAAGCGCAAACCCTGAAATATGTGAAAGGCATCTTCATGGAGCAGGCTAGTGTAGTAGTCTAAAGTTACCTCTCCTTTGTGGCCAGCTCCGAATCTCATTGAATCCTGCAAGACTTCTGCCCGTTTGGGATGTGGATCGGGCAATCTTCTTAAGATAGCATCATTTATTTTGAGTCTTAATGGTACTTTTCTTCTTTTAACAATCAAAATTGGTTTCCTCCTTGTGTGTGATCCTAAATTCTTCGACAGAATATACTATAATTCCTGCTACAAGAGGGGGAGATGAGAAATATTCACTAATAATCGAAGGTAATCTCTACGGAATCTCAATTATTCTCTACGAAAAAAGCATAATCTCTACGAAATGGACCACATTCTCTACGAAAACTGCAATAATCTCTACGTTTACCAATTAACTAGGAAAATACAAAAGCCAGTCACCTTCTTTTAGCAATCCCACCCACCCAACCCGCACGCGTGCTGTACCAAAAAAAGCGGCCCCCCGAAGAAGGCCGCTCCCAAATTAGATAAACAAATTCAATCCAGAATCCTCAGCATCTCCAAGATATGCTGCAACTCCGCCGATCTCGACTCCATCAATCAGCTCTTCTTTTGAAATCCCCATAATGTCCATGCTCATGCCACAGGCGACGAGCTTCACGCCGGCGTCCATGGCGTTTTTCATCAGGGTTTCTAGGCTGTCGACGTTTTTGTTGGCCATGACGGTCTTGATCATCTTCGCACCCATGCCGCCCATGTTCATCTTGGATAATGGCAGGTCGTTTGCGCCCTTTGGCATCATCATGCTGAACATTTTTGCCATCATGTCCTTCTCGGTTGCCGGTGCGTCATTGCGCTTCAGGATGTTCAGTCCCCAGAAGGTGAAGAACAAGGTTACCTCTTTACCCATCGCCGCGGCGCCGGATGCGATGATGAAGGTTGCGATGGCCTTGTCGAGGTCACCGCTGAACACGACCATCGTTGCACCGTTTTTAGCTGGAACAGCTGTTGGCTTGCCTGTAGGAACTTCCACCGGTGCTGCCATCGTATTCAAAGGCACCACGAAGTTTCCTTTCATGATCTGTGCCTTGAATCTCTTATCCTCAAACTTGTTACTGATTAGCTTGTTACCGGTCTTTTCGCACCATGCCTTGATGTCCTTCGCGAATCCTGGATCTGTTGCGTGGACTTCCATCACCTCGCCGTCCTGCATGTCGCCGATTGTTTTGTACACCTTCATGATTGGGCCAGGGCAAGACAGGCCGCAAGCATCAAGAGTCGTCTTCACGGTTGGCGGTACAGTTGCGACGGAAGGAGCCGCAGCCACTAAAGCTGCCTCAACTGCTAATCCAACACTGCTCTGCGCAGCACCAGCAGCAATCTCCTCCATCGCAGCATTACGCTGGGCAACACCATTATCGCTGATTGGTGTACCACAGTTCTGGCTGGCATCCGGCTCGTAGACACAAGAGTAAGTCTTATATCCGCCATCCAGATTGCGAACATTGAATCCAGCCTGCTTAAGGATACGTGAAGCAAGGTAGCCGCGGAGACCGACCTGGCAGTATACATACACTTCTTTCGTAGGAATCTCTCCAAGTCTCTCACGAAGCTCCCCAAGCGGGATGTTAACAGATCCCTCAATCATGCCCATGTCGCGCTCGATTGGCTCACGGACGTCAATCAGGTAGCCGCCGTCTGCAAGGATGTCGTTGATTTCATGCCATTGAACGGTTTCCACAAGACCTTCGGCGATATTCTTCGCTGCGTAACCTGCCATGTTGACTGGGTCTTTTGCAGAAGAATATGGTGGTGCGTATGCCAGCTCAAGATCTGGCAGGTCGAAAATCGTCATGCCGCCTTTGATGGCAGTTGCCAGAACGTCGATACGTTTGTCGGCACCATCATAAGACACTGCTTGAGCACCAAAGATTTTTCCTGTCTCGCGGTCAAAGATCAATTTTAGCGCGATAGGGAACGCACCTGGATAGTATCCGGCGTGAGAGCTTGGGTGAACATGCACGACATCGTAAGAAATGCCAAGACGCTTCAATGTTTTCTCGTTGTTACCTGTGGCGGCAACGGTCATGTCGAACACCTTCGCGATGGAGGTGCCAAGTGTTCCCTGGTACTTGGAGTCGATGCCGTTGATATGGTCAGCAACGATACGTCCCTGACGGTTGGCAGGCCATGCAAGCGGAATATGGGTCGCCTGTCCGTTGATGTAGTCCTTCACTTCAATCGCGTCACCAATTGCGTAAATGCTTTCGTCAGCTGTCTGCAGGCGTTCGTTGACACGGATGGTACCGCGCAAGCCAAGCTCCAGCCCAGCTTCCTTAGCCAATTTATTTTCTGGAGCAACGCCAATCGCAAGGATGACCAAATCTGTCTCGATTTGCTTGCCGCTGTTTAAATTGATTAACTTACCGTTGTTTTCAAATGATTTCACGCCATCTTCAAGAACCAGGTTCACACTTTTTTCCCGCAGATGCTGGTGTAAAATAGAAGCCATTTCAAAGTCGATCGGCGCCATGATCTGGTCTGCCATCTCAACTAAAGTTACTTCGACGCCGCGTTCCCAGAGGTTTTCGGCCATTTCAACACCGATGAAGCCGCCGCCGATGACTGTTGCTTTCTTCGGCTTCTGCTCATCGACATATGCCTTGATTTTATCAGTGTCCGGAATATTGCGAAGCGTGAACAATGCTTCCGCTTCACCAATGCCTGGAATCGGAGGCTTGATTGGGCTAGCCCCTGGTGAAAGAACCAGTACATCATAATTTTCTTCATATCTCTTACCAGTTTTTAAATCAGTAATTTCTACTACCTTGTGTTCACGGTCAATACGAGTCACTTCGCTCAGATTGCGAATGTCCATGTTGAATTTCTTGGACATGCCTTCAACTGTTTGCACAAGCAATGCATCGCGTTCCTGGATGGCACCGCCGATATAATATGGAAGGCCGCAGTTTGCGAAAGAAATATATTCACCGCGTTCGATCATCACGATTTCTGTCTGTTCATCCAATCTTCTTAAACGTGCAGCAGTTGTAGCCCCGCCAGCAACTCCACCTACGATTACCACTTTTTTAGCCATATATATTACCCTCTTTCTAGAGAATTTTATTGTGTAAAGTTGAGCAATCTCAGTTAAAAAAATAATTTCTTCTTATTACAGGAAAGACTAATCAATATGACCGCATCCTTATACGTGAAATATATCACAAAGTACGACTAGGGGTAAGGGTATTTGGTGAATCGTCAAACAATGTTCATAATTTCACAAATTTCTGCAGGTAAGTCGAAACATTTGCTTAAAAAATCTCTGGTTCCTAATTGACACTGTGTTGCCTAAAAAAAGATGACAGAACTCTCCATATAAAATCGAAGTCTTTCTTTCATCCTTTAACACGGCGCACTGCTAGCGTTTACAGAAAATTCGACACATGCTATACTCACTGACGGCATTAATGGAAAAAGGGGATAGGACATTGAAAAAACGGCGAAATCGGACGATTAATCCAGCTTTTTACAAGCTGATTGAATATGTATATGTGTTGATAGGTTCTGGAATTGTGGCTGTATCGTTTAATGTGTTCCTGCTGCCGAACCGTGTGGCTTCAGGCGGAGTGAGCGGGATCAGTACTATTTTGGATGCGACGCTTGGCTGGGAGCCGGCATACGTGCAATGGGCTTTTAATATCCCGTTGTTTATCGCGGGGGTTGTTTTACTAGGAAGACAATATGGGTATAAAACTCTTGCAGGAACCATTTTCCTTCCATTTGTCGTGTTCCTGACGAATGATGTGAAGCCCTGGACTCTCGATCCTTTGCTTGGGTCATTGTTCGGCGGCATCGGTGTCGGTCTGGGCCTTGGGATAGTATTTAGAGGAAATGCGTCAACTGGCGGTACGGATTTGGCCGCGCAAATCATCCATAAGTACACTGGACTTTCACTTGGGACCTGCGTGGCGTTAATTGATGGACTCATTGTATTGTCGGCAGCGATTGTCTTTGATATTGAACGCGGTCTTTATGCTTTGATCGGGCTTTATGTGACTAGTAAAACAATCGACCTTGTGCAGGTTGGCATCGGGCGCTCGAAGATGGCGATGGTCATCACGAACCGCCAGGATGAAGTTCGCGAAGCGATTTTGAATAAAATTGACCGTGGAGTGACAAAACTATCAGCATACGGCGGCTATACGGACCAGGAACGGCCAATCATTATGTGTGTTGTGGACCAGACGGAGTTCACAAAATTGAAACAATTGGTCCAATCCATTGATCCTGCTGCATTTGTGATCGTAATGGATGCTTCAGAGGTATTGGGCGAGGGTTTTAAAAGGGCTTAGTATTGGTATAAAATAGTCGTGTATGCAAAATTTTCTTAGGGGGAGTTAAGTTTGAAGAAGAAATTATTAGCTCTATTAATGGGAACCTCCTTGGCACTGGCAGCCTGCGGCGGTGGTGGCGGCGATGAAGCTGGCGGCGACAAAGCTGGTGCAGATCCGGAAAAGCTTTTTAACCAAAAATGCTCAAGCTGCCATGGCGGCAATCTTGAAGGCGGCGTAGGACCAAAGTTAAGTGATGTAGGTTCACGTCTATCACAGGATGAGATTGAAAGCACAATCGCCAATGGTAAAGGGTCAATGCCTCCAAAATTATTGGAAGGTGACGACGCTTCCGCAGTGGCTGAATGGCTGGCAAACAAGAAATAAGGTCTATGAGGGAAACGTTCTGATCATCATCAGGACGTTTTTTTTACGCCGATTTTACCAGTCTGATACGAGGGTTATTGCTGTCCTTATGCATTTTTGTAAAATCGCCAAATTATTTAGCAATTCAGCAAGCTTCACAATTTGTACATACAAGTTATAGCATTTTTTGTTACATATCAGTAATAAAACTGAAAATTCGACAAATGGAGAAGTGTTGAAGAGGTGCGGATTTTACTAGATAAATAGCTAACTTAGCACAATAAATAGGTTCATAAATTACCCTCAATAGGTATAAAGTGGTATTTTTTATGTAATTTGAAAAGAAACTGTAATATAATAAGGGGTTTTTTTGATAGTGTGAGATGCTATAATAGGTTTGTTACAAATTGTCGAAGAATAGCCGTGTGATAAGACTAACTATCTAAGGTGATACAAAAATGATCGATATGCAGGATGTTTACAAGACTTATTCCAACGGCATCATGGCCGCGAATGGATTTAATGTTCATATAGATGCAGGTGAATTTTTATACGTGGTAGGACCCAGCGGTGCCGGGAAATCTACTTTTATAAAAATGATGTACCGGGAAGTGAAGCCTTCAAAAGGTTCCATCATTATAAATGGTGTCAATCTCGCAAAGCTTAAGGACAGCAAAGTGCCATTGCTTCGCCGCAATATTGGCGTGGTATTCCAGGACTTCAAATTGCTCAATACTCTTTCAGTCTATGAAAATGTCGCGTTTGCGATGGAGGTTATTGAGGAATCACCACAATATATCAAAAAGCGGGTAATGGAGACTTTGGAACTTGTCGGGTTGAAGCATAAGGCCAGAGCGCTACCGACTGAGCTTTCAGGCGGGGAGCAGCAGCGCGTTGCTATCGCTCGTTCAATAGTGAACGCACCGAAAGTGGTGATTGCCGATGAGCCAACGGGTAACCTTGATCCGGACACTTCATGGGAAATCATGAACATCTTTGAAGAAATCAATATGAGGGGAACCACGATTGTCATGGCTACCCACAACAAAGAAATCGTCAACACAATCAAGCATCGCGTTATTGCGATCGAGAACGGCCGGATTGCGCGTGATGAAATGAAAGGTGATTACGGATATGAAAGCTAGAACATTCCGCCGCCACATTCGTGAAAGCTTTAAAAGCTTAGGCCGGAATGGCTGGATGACGTTCGCATCCGTAAGTGCCGTAACGGTTACCTTGCTTTTGGTCGGTGTCTTTTTCGTCATTATGATGAATTTAAATAAAGTCGCAACCACAATTGAGGAGGATGTAGAAATCCGAGTCCATGTGGATGCAGCAGCGAATGACAAAGATAAAAAGGTATTGGAACAGCAAATCAATCAGGTTTCTGGTATCAAGAATGTAACTTTTTCTCCTAAGGAAAAAGAGCTTGAGAATCTGATCGACAGTCTTGGAGACCAGGGTGAAGCCTTCCAGCTGTTTGAGCAGGACAATCCTTTGAACGATGTGTTCGTCGTAAAGACGAAAAATCCTACTGACACAATGAAAGTCGCAAAGAAGATCGAGAAGCTGAATTATGTAGCAACTGTAAAATATGGTCAGGGCAAGGTTGAAAAACTATTCGGTTTTATCAAAGTAAGCCGTAATGTCGGACTCGTCCTCATTGTCGGACTTCTTTTTACTGCCATGTTCCTGATTTCCAATACAATTAAAATCACAATTATGGCGCGTAAACGAGAGATTGAGATTATGAGACTCGTTGGAGCGACAAACGGTTTTATCAGGTGGCCGTTCTTCCTTGAAGGACTATGGTTGGGTATTCTTGGAGCGGTGATTCCGATCGCCGTCGTATCAGCAGCGTATTATTACGCTTACGACTTCTTGAACGAAAAGCTAAAAGATCATTTCATAAGATTGCTTGAATTTAACCCGTTTGTTTACCAGTTATCAGCCATCCTGATCATTATGGGTGCTGCAATTGGAATCTGGGGAAGTCTCATGTCCGTCCGTAAGTTCTTGAAGGTGTAAGGGAGATTGAAATTCTTCCTTAACACTACATAAATAATAGACGATAGATAGAAAGACAAAGTTACGAAACTATCATGAGTAAGAGAGGGGAAAGATCTAGTGAAAAAGCAGATACTCTCACTAGCAGTAGTCAGTACTTTAAGCCTGGGGGCCATTGTAAGCCCATTTTATACGAATCATGCGAATGCAGAATCAATTTCGAATCTGGAAAAACAAAGGCAGGAAGCTTTAAATAAGCGTTCCGGTTTAAACAGTGAAATTGATGAGAAAAAATCTAAAATAACTGAGATTCAATCTGAACAAGATCAAGTCAAGAATGAAATCAGTGCATTAGATAATTCAGTGAAAGATACCGAAAAGAAAATTCAAGATAAAACTGCACAGATCGCCCAAACAACGGCTGAAATTGAGCAGTTGAAAGTTGAAATCGCAGAACTGATTGAGCGTATTGAAAAAAGAAATGAATTATTGAAGGAAAAGGCCCGCTCTATGCAGGAAAGCGGGGGAACGGTAAGTTATATGGACGTTCTCCTGGGTGCACAAAGCTTCAGTGATTTCATCGACCGAGTAAATGCGGTTACGACCATTGTACAAGCTGACAGAGGTATTCTTGAGCAGCATCAAAAAGATAAAGACGACTTGGAGAAAAAGCAAAAGGAAGTTGAAACAAAGCTTGCAAACCTTCAATCGATGAAGAAAGACTTGGAAGACTTGAAAGTTCAGCTTAAAGGGAAAATTGCTAAACAGAAAGAATTGATGAAAGAGCTTGAACACGAAGAGCACAAAATGCACGGAGAAATCAATGATATTGCCGAACAGCAGCAAATCTTAGCTTCACAAGCAGCAGCAATCGAAAAAGCGATCGCCCTTGAGAAGAAGCGTCAGGCTGAGATTGCAGCCGAGCGTGAGAGACAAGCTAAATTAGCTAGGGAAAGAGCAGCGGCGGCAGCGAAACAGAAAAACAGCGGATCATCTGCTTCCGCTTCAACTGCACCAGCTCCTGAAGTTTCTGCCCCTCCAGTATCGAATGGCATGTTCATGTGGCCTGCTCGTGGTTATGTTTCTTCAAACACTGGTTCAAGATGGGGAGCTTATCACTATGGAATCGATATTGCTAGCGGTGGAACTGTTCCAATCGTAGCCGCAGCGGATGGGTATGTCAGCCAATCTTATACATCCAGCAGTTATGGAGAAGTTATCTTTATCACCCATTCTATTAACGGACAGATTTATACGACTGTTTATGCACACATGAGATCTGGTTCAAGAAAAGTAGGGCAAGGTTCAGTAGTATCAAAAGGACAAAGAATTGGTACAATGGGCAGCACAGGCCAATCGACAGGTCAGCACTTGCACTTCGAATTGCACAAAGGACCTTGGACTCCTGACAAGAGAAACTATGTCAATCCAATTCCATATTTGAGATAATCACTTTAAGGAAGAGATTTCGCATCTCTTCCTTTTTTATTTTCCCGTTTAATAGTCTCGGAAACTTGTAAAATAAAACCAGAAACGATTTTTGCCTGAAATTAATCCTTCATACCCTGTCCCTCTTCGTCATATAATGGGAATCATAGAAAATTTTACGGCAGAGGAGCAGTTGATGCGGTAAACAGGAAGGAGTTTGGCAATGGAACGTAAGTGGATTGCCATTTTGATGGCGGGCTCGCTGCTGACTGGTGCGGGGAGTACATACGCCGGAATGCAATGGTACGAGAGCAAGGCTGGGGTGCTGGATCGCCAGATTGTCCCTTTCAAGGATAATGCGAGAGCAGAATCAGGCGAGCAGGGCAGTCTTGAAAAAGTGGAGCAGGCTTACAGTTTGATTTTTAATAGTTATGTGGAAAAAGTAGAGGAAGATAAGCTGGTTGAAGGTGCGATTAAGGGCATGTTGTCAACCTTGGAGGATCCTTATTCGGTCTATATGGACAAGGAAACCGCCAAGCAATTCAATCAGACTCTGGAGTCATCATTTGAGGGGATTGGCGCTGAAGTCAGTTCAGTCGATGGAAAAATCGTGATTGTTTCGCCTTTTAAAAATTCACCTGCGGAAAAAGCAGGTTTGAAGCCGAACGACCAAATTCTAAAGGTTGATGGTGAAAGTATTGAAGGCTTGGACTTGTTCGAAGCGACAACGAAAATACGCGGAAAAAAAGGGACACCTGTCGTACTCGAGATTGGACGAAAAGGCTTGAAGGATCCACTGCAGGTAAAAGTCGTCCGTGATGAAATCCCTCAGATTACCGTTTATAGTGATATGAAAAAGGTAAATGGCGAAAAAATTGGTTATCTTGAGATTACTTCATTTTCCGAAGATACATCCAAGGAGTTCAATAAAGAACTGAAGGCTTTGGAAAAAGAGGGAATGGATGCGCTGCTGATCGATGTGCGCGGCAATCCTGGCGGGCTGCTTTCGAGCGTCGAAGAGATTTTACGTGTGCTGATACCTAAAGATAAGCCGCTTTATCAAATAGAGGAACGCAGCGGTGATAAGACACGTTATTTTTCCAATTTGGATAAAGCAAAAGACTATCCAATTGGCGTGCTGACAAATGACGGCAGTGCATCCGCATCGGAAATATTGGCCGGGGCATTGAAGGAAGCGGGCGGATATCCTGTTATCGGCGAGAAGACCTTTGGCAAGGGAACAGTCCAGCAGGCTGTGCCGATGGGTGATGGCAGCAATATCAAGCTGACGCTGTTCAAATGGCTGACGCCGGACGGAAACTGGATTCATAAGAAAGGCATCGAGCCAACCGTCGAAGTCAACCAGCCGGCGTTGTATGACACGCATCCAATCCAGGCTGAAAAACCGCTAAGGCTGGATATGAATAACGAGCAGGTCAAGAACGCCCAGCAAATCCTTGCAGGCCTTGGATTCGAGCCTGGTCGTACAGATGGCTACTTCAGCGACAAGACTGAAATCGCCGTCAAGGCGTTTCAGCGTAATAAGAGCATGAATGTAACAGGCGTGATTGACGCTAAAACGGCCTCCGCGCTGGAGGAAGCCGCAAGAGAAGCGATGAAGCAGGAAGAGAACGATTTGCAGCTGCAGACCGCGTTGAGGCTGCTGGCGAAATAACATTCAGTTGGATTGAGTGTTAGACTGCTGTCCGGGTAATGACCTCCAATTTCAAGTTTAGGATAGACTGCTGGTGAAAATGCGCTGTACCTTAGACAGGGGTGCAGCGTATTTTTGTTAGTTTATGGAAAACGTAGAGAATATGCATCATTTCGTAGAGAATATGGCCGCTTTCGTAGAGAATAAGTAACATTTCGTAGAGATTCCAGACCAAACCATAGAGAATAACCCGGATTCCCTAGAGATTAGTTGCGTACGCCCTAATAATTCCCCGCAAGAAAAAAATCCCATCCCATTTCCGCAACTATTAATAGGTTTTACCCCCCAGATTTGATAGAATAAGCTTAATATCATGTAATTTTACGGGGATGGTGACATAGGGGTGGCACAGGATTGGTTCATTGAGCTTTTGAAAGGGACGGGCAGGCTTCTGCTTCACCCTGTGTTCTATTATTCTTTCTTTATAGCTGCGGTTATTGGTGTTTCGCGCGTGAAACGGGAGCGGAAGAACTTCACGGTCCGGTCGGAGGATGCTTATTTTGAGCTCAGGCAGCTGTTTCCGGTCGGGCTGCTTGTCGGTCTGGTGATTTCGCTCATCACAGTAGCTGCAGGGATTACGATTCCATTCGCGGCGATTGTGTTAATTGCGGCTGCGACATTGCTATTGAGCTTTACCACGAGAGTCAGGCTGCTGGCTCCTGCCTATACGGTTGGCGCTGCTTTCTTTGCTCTGGCTTTTCTGTCTGGCAAAAAGATCGAGCTTCCGCTGGTAGGCGACTTGTTTGCAAATTTGGATGAAAAAATATATCCATCCATTGCAATTTTGTTGGCGTTGCTGACAATTGGCGAGGGATTCCTGATTTTAAAGAATGGCAAAAAGGGGACTTCTCCTAAGCTGATTAAAAGCAAGCGTGGCCAGATGGTTGGTGTCCACGAGGTGAAACGGCTGTGGCTGGTTCCGGCATTCATGCTCATTCCGGGAAACATCCTGACCATGCCGTTCGAGTGGTGGCCGGTGTTCACACTTGGCGACAATACATATTCATTGCTTCTCGTTCCATTCGCGATCGGCATGCACCAGCAAATTCAGGGCATGCTGCCGAGGGAGGCCATTCAGCAGCAGGGCAGCCGTGTAATCGGACTTGGCATCCTGACCACCCTCATTTCGGCAACCGGATACTGGTACCCAATTGCATCCATTGCAGCTGTGTCGATTGCTATCATCGGCCGCGAAGTTTTGACTTACACACAGCGAATGCACGAAGAGAGCAGGCCGTTCTATTTTTCAAAAAAGAATCATGGCGTGATGATTCTCGGCATTCTGCCAGAATCGCCGGCCGATAAAATGGCTCTGGAAGTTGGGGAGCTTGTCACAAAGGTCAATGGCACGAACGTCAATGACGAAAAAACATTTTACGAGGCTCTGTCTCGAAACAGGGCGCATTGTAAGCTGGAAGTTCTTGATACGAACGGGCAGATTCGCTTTGTGCAACGGGCGTTATATGAAGGGGATCACCATGAGCTGGGCATCCTCTTCGTACAGGATGAGAAAAAGTGGGACAGTGAAGTTGGATAAGGAACCAAAACAGGAGCCATCACAAAAGGCTCCCGTTTTTTGTTTTATGTCACAACCACGGTCCTCAAGATCAACAAAGTCAATATTGATACCAATTTGCCTAGAGGCTTCCCGCCTTTGCATTATTCCGCAACCCCGGCCCTCAAAATCAACAAAGTCAATATTGATATCACTTCGTCTTGAGACTCCCGCTTTTGCATTATTTCACAGCCCCGGTCCTCAAGAACATCAAAGTCAAAATGATATCACTTTGCCTTGAGACTCCCGCTTTTGCATTATTTCACAGCCCCGGTCCTCAAGAACATCAAAGTCAATATAGACATCACTTTGCCTTGAGGCTCCCGCTTTTGCATTATTCCACAACCCCGGTCCTCAAGATCTCAAATTTGATTTTGACATCGACTTTGCTGTCGGGGTATATTTCATGCCAACTCTTAGTAGTCAGATTGGAATGGCGGACGTTTTTTCGGTAGATTTCGCCGAATCCGAACGGGTCTGAGTTAAGTTCCTGAGCTTTTGTTATTAAGCCTTCAATATCGGATTTTATCTTACCGCTGAGTTTTTTCTCCAGCTGCTTGAGGCTGTCCGGACTTTTCAGGTCGAGCGCCTGGTTGACTTCAAGCAGCCTGGTTTTGAGTGTGATCTTCAGTTCGAATTTCGGGGTGTCTTTATCAATCAGCTTGATATCCGTTTTGCTGTTGATGGTATCAAGGACAACGGCGAGTTCATCTGGCCCCTCGACGGCCTTTGTATAATGGAGTCCATCGGGGGATACGGTTAGCTCAATCGAACCTGCCTTATAGCGGTCATTGATCAGTTTCAGGAAAAAGGCTTCCTCTGGATTGATTTTGCCTACCATTTTATCATCACTGATCAGTGCCATCCCGGTTATGACGATTTCTCCTCCTCTATCTTTAATCAATGGCATGCTTGGATCCACACCGGGTGCATAATAGTCGTGCATTGTTTCCTGTAGGGTCGAGGAGGGAACTGTTTCTCCCTTGGTGTTCTGGTCGAGCTGTTTATAAATCATCTGGCTGATATCAGCGAACTTTGAATTTTTCTGGTCGAGAAGTTTTTTTGTGTTTCCTTCCACGACAGCCAGGTAGGTAAGGTCGCTGATGGAAGGGTCACGTGACAGTGTATCCGCGAGATTGATCAATCCGAGTTTGACGACTTCTTCGCTAAAAAGGGCTACACGCAACTGGCCTGACTGCAATTTTTTCGGGCTTTTTAAATCGGCTTCTATACGCGCCCCTTTACTTGTCAGGGCTTTGGTCGTAAGGACAACAGAATTTTGCGGTGCATTTGGATCGATTTGCAGCATCACGAAGGTTGTCTGGAGCTCTCCATCCTCAGTGACATCATAGCCTACCGTGGTGATGAGGCCCATCCGTTCCAACGTCTTTGGATCTGCACAGCCGGTCGTCAGGAAGGCAGAGATCAATAGAACACTTATCCTACTCCATGTTTTTCGCAGCATTTCCCTCACCTTTTTTCGAAAAAAGTTTCTGCTTAATCAGGACAGCGGCATAAAGGACGAACGGATATCCGAAAATTAAATAAAACGCTCCCCTCGCAAAATAGTCATTCATCATGTTGATTTGCAGCCTGTTCATTGGGTAAAGCAGGGTCAAATACATCATGACTAAAAGCAGCCAGCTGATTTTCTGTTCTTTTTTATTGAACATCCGGGCTATCCCGCGAGCGGCCGACCACATATAGAACATCAGATTCGGCAGGATCAGCAGGACCCAGAACGTGATCGCCACATATTCGAATCTCTCGATGAACGGGAAGCGGACGATTTTGAAAAGGGATAAGGTGCCCCAGATGGTCCTTTCAAGCTGGCCTCCGCTGAAGTAGGCAAGAGAAATGACCATGAGCGCAAGATAGAGGACCGTTGTGAACAACAATCCATATTGCATATGCCTGTGCACACTGTCCTTTTCTTTTAAAAAAGGATAAATGATATAGAGGATCTCAAAGCCTACGACGGTGAAGGTCATCTGCTTTGCTCCTCGCAGCATGTCGGGGATGCTCGCTTCGAATATCGGGAACAGATAGTCCCACTTCGCAAACTGGAAGGGATAGGCGAGCAGCAGGATGATCCACAAGGAAAGGACGACGCTGAAAAAACTGACACCCACGATTGTCCTCAAACCGCCGTTCAAAGCGTAATACACAAGGTAGATAAGCGTGAGCGCGAGCAGCCAGTTCGGGACCTCCGGGAAAATCCATGCCTGGATGACCTCGATATAGTTTCTGACGATGACATGGAAGCTGCCAAGGCAATAGAGGACGAAAATAAAATTCAATAAGTTTCCAAGCCATTTTCCAAGCACATCATATTGAATACCGTATAAATCCGCTGTTTCATAGGCAGCAAGGGTTTTCACCATCACGAAACCGACGACAGCCGTGGCTGCTCCGCTAAGAATGACGGAAACCCAGGCATCATGTTTTGCCTCAAGGTAGATAATGCGCTGGAAACCCTGGACTCCGACTCCGAGCTGCATGGAATGGACGATGAAGAACAGCAGGAATGTGTTGAACATCTGCTGGGGTTTGGGCTGGATTAAAACCTTCATTCATAACACCACAACTTTACTCTTTGGTTTTCTTAGTCTGGAATTTCATGCTGTCAACAGGTCTTGTTTGATAAGGCCTTTTATTGGTCCAGGCCATCGGCAGCCGGAAGATGCTGTCGCGCCAATCTGAAAAACGCGGCGGATAAAAGGGTGTCAGGAACGGGACGCCCATACTTGTCTGTCTGATCAGGTGAATCAGCAGGAAACAAAAGCCGATCATCAGCCCGTAAAAACCCCAGAAGCCAGCTAAAATGATCAGCGGAAACCGCAAGATCCGGATAACATTGCCCATCATATAGTTTGGTGTCGTGAACGAGGCCAGCGCGCTGACAGCAATGATAATAATCAGGATATTGCTCGTGAATCCGGCATCAACCGCAGCCGTCCCGACAACGATACCGCCTACGATACCCATCGTCTGGCCAACCTTTGTCGGCAAACGGGCCCCTGCCTCCCGCAGCAGTTCAATCATGACTTCCAAAAGCAAAGCCTCGATGATAGGAGGGAAGGGGACAAGGGACCTTGATTCCCCTAGCGGGATCAGGAGTGTCTGCGGAATGATTTCATAGTGGAAGGTCAGGGCTGCCACATAGATGGCCGTGAAAAAAATTGAAACAACCATCGAAAATACTCTTAGCAGACGCAAAAAGGTGCCGATTTGCCATCTGACACTTTCATCCTCCATGCTCTGGAAAAATTCGAAAAAACTTAATGGCGCTCCAATCACCTGTACGCTGCCATCCACCAGCAATGCCACCTTCCCGTTCAACAGCCAGGAGCAGGCGCGATCCGGTCTTTCTGTCATCAGAAGCTGCGGGAAGATCGCGAACGAATTGTCCTCGACCAGTTGAACGAGCATCGAGCTGTCAATGACACTGTCGATCTGGATTTTCTGGATTCGTTCCCTCATTCGATCGACCATTTCTTCATCGGCAATATGTTTTATATATAGAAGGGATACTGCTGAATTCGTCTGTGTGCCCAATGTGAAACTTTCATTGCATACATTCGGGTTAGAAATATATCTCCTGATCAGCGAGATATTCGTAGCAAGACTTTCATTGAAAGCGATTTGCGGCCCCAACACTTGTGATTCGTTTTCCGGGCGTGTCAGGGATCGGTTTTCCTGGGTTCCGACCGCTGCCTCGATAATGACGGGAAAGCCCTGGGAGTGGACGAGCGCCGATCCTTTTAAGATTTTTTCAATACAATCCTCAATATACTTCACCTTTGAAACGGTTCCGAGGGTGATCTTTTTATAAGCTTCATCTGGCGAAGCCTGGACTCCTTCAAGCTGGCGAAGGATATCCTCGTTAATCATCGTGTTATCCGTCATGGTGTCAAGGTAGATCAGTGTAAACCCATTTGGCAATTCCTTAATGTTCAGGTCGGCACTATGATGGAAGAGGTCTTTCATTCTTTGGATGAAGTCCTCTTTTTGGACAGGAATCAATTCCTTGTCGTCGAGATTTTTTTCATTCAGGCGGTCAGGAGCTTCAGGTTTCTTTTTCTTGAAGAACATAAAAAAATCCCTCCGATGCATTCCTCTACTTGAGAGGTTTTGCATTAAAGGGAAAAATTATACTGTGATCGAAAGCGAAGGTGCTATAGCCACTGCTTAAAGAAAGAAGTCGAAATCATTTAAATGATGCCCAGTGAATCCAAGAAAACAATGATAATGACGACTGGAACGATGAATCTCATGACATTGTACCAGAGAGTGAAGAGCAAGCTGTCGGCTTTCGAATTCTGCAGCAGTTCCTGTCTTAACACTTCTTTCCTGATTTTCAGCGGAACGAAAATCGAAATCAGCAGGACTCCGAGCGGCATTAAGATATTGCTTACCAGGAAATCGGCTGTGTCGAAGATGTTTTTCCCGAAAACCGTTGCCTCTGCCAGTGTTCCAAATGACAGGGCGGATGGGATGCCGAGCAGGAAGATCAAACCGCCGGCAATCCATGCGAATCTGACGCGCTTTTTACGATCGCCTTTTGCCAGAGTGGCGACGACAATTTCAAGCATTGAAAATGCCGAGGTCAATGTCGCGAACAGGAATAACGCTAAAAACAGCAGCAGGAACAGCTCGCCGAAAACCATTTTTTCAAAAACCGCTGGCAGGACGACGAATAGCAGGCCAGGACCTTCTGCCGGTTCGAATCCTAGTGAGAATACAGCAGGAAAGATTGCCAGTCCGGCAAGTAAAGCGATGAACAGGTTCATCCCGACAACCGACAGGGCCGGCTGTACGAGGCTGCCTTTTTTCGGCAGGTACGAGCTGTATGTCACCATCACTGATACTCCGATGCTCAGGGAGAAAAAGGATTGTCCCATTGCGAACAAAATGCTTTCAGAGGTGATGCTTGAAAAGTCCGGAGCGAGGAAGAACTTTACTCCAGCTAATGCATTGTCGAGCGTGAGTGAACGGACGATCAGGATGATGAAAAGCAGGAACAAGGCCGGCATCAGGATTTTGCTCGCTTTTTCAATCCCGGACTGAATGCCTTTCGCAACCACAACGATGGTGACTAGCAAGAACGCAGCCTGTGCAGCGAGTACGCTCCACGGATCGCTGATTGTCTTCCCGAACAGTTCACCGTAATCGGCGCCTTCCTGGACCACTCCGCCAGCAAGCCCTTTTATGAAATAAAGGCTGATCCAGCCGCCGACCACACTGTAAAAGCTGAGCAGCACGAAGCTGGTGACAACACCGAGGATCCCGATGAAATACCATTTGCTTTTAGGCGCGATTTCTAAATAAGCACGAATCGCTTCCTTCCCGGTGCTTCGGCCTATCACGAATTCCGCAAGCAGCAGAGGCAGGCCGATGAACAGCGAAAATAAGATGAACATGAGGAAAAATGCTCCGCCGCCGCTGACCCCCGTTACATATGGAAGCTTCCAGATCGCCCCGATTCCGATTGCTGAACCGGCTGCGGCAAGGATAAATCCAATCTTTGATGACCATTGCTCTTTCTCCATGTTGATTCTCCTTTTTTCTCTCTTTTTCAGCTGGGCCGCTGGACGTCCGGGCAAAATAAAAAGCCACGCCGCTATCCAACGATCTGGATAGGGACGTGGCTGAACACGCGGTACCACCCTATTTGGAAGCAAAAATACGCTTCCCGCTCAAGTTAATTGGATAACGGCCAAGTCCGTTCCTTTTATACAATGCGAAAACAGCTTGTAGTTAAGGAAAAGCTCCAAGAACGAAATTCACCAGGCCTTTGTATCAGTTTCCACCAACCACTGATTCTCTAGTAACAGGGAGACCGGCTTAATAGACTCTCTTCAATGCTTCAACTTATTAAAATGTAATACTCGAAATTATAGTATGATAAGAATATACTGTCAAGCGTCTTTTTCAGAGAATTGAAACAGGCTATAATTGAGGAAACAGCTGGAACTTGGAGGAAAGCATATGCTGACACTGATTAAGAATGGAGAGATTTACGCTCCTGATTACCTTGGGAAAAAAGATATACTACTAGTTGACCGGAAAATTGGATTGATCCAGGATGAGATTAAAATTCCTGAGGACTTCGTTCCGATCAAAGTCATAGACGCAAGTGGTAAAAAAGTCGTTCCGGGCTTCATCGATTCCCATGTCCACCTGATCGGCGGCGGCGGGGAAGGAGGGTTCCGCACCAGGACGCCGGAGATTCAGCTGACCCAGGCGACAACTGCCGGTATTACGACGCTTGTCGGCGTTCTCGGCACGGACGGAACGACACGGACGATGCCGAGTCTGATTGCCAAGGCGCGTGGATTGGAAGAAGAGGGGATTACCACCTATGTGCAGACTGGCTCCTACCAGGTCCCGGTCAAAACGCTTACCGGCAAAATTGAGGACGATATCATTTTGATTGATAAAGTCATCGGGGCGGGCGAGATTGCGATTGCTGATCATCGTTCATCCCAGCCGACTGTTGAGGAGCTGGCTAAGATCGCTTCGGCTGCGAGGATTGGCGGCATGCTCGCAGGGAAAGCTGGAATCGTCAATGTTCATGTTGGGGACAGTCTTGATCATTTGAAGCTGATTGAGGAGGTTGTCGAGAATACCGACATTCCAATCCGGCAATTTTATCCGACACACATCAACCGGAATCCGCACTTGTTTGAAGCGGGCATCGAGTACGCGAAAAAGGGTGGCTGGGTCGATTTCACCACCAGCTCCATCCCGAAGTTTTTGGAAGAGGGAGAGGTCAAATGCAGTGTCGGCCTGAAGCGGATGCTTGAAGCGGGCGTCGAGATCAGCCAGATTACCTTCACATCAGACGGACAGGCGAGCCTGCCTGATTTTGATGAAAATGGTGAATTGATCGGTTTGCAGATCGGCCGGGTTTCCTCTTTGTATGATGCGGTGAAGGAAGCGATAGTGACGGAGGGAATCCCGCTTGAGGTCGCCATCCGAGTCATCACAGCAAACCCGGCAACCGTTTTAAAGCTTGCGCAAAAAGGCCGGATTGAAGCTGGACGTGACGCAGACCTGGTGCTCCTCGATGAGAACCTGGAGATTGATACGGTCATCACAATGGGGAAAGTGATGGTAGAAGATAAAGTTCCGTTGGTGAGAGGGACATTTGAATGAATAGAAGAACCTTGACCGTGTGCGGTCAAGGTTCTTTTTCACTTGGTCGATATATCTGTAAATGTGGTCGATAAATTCGTAAAAGTGGTCGATATATTTGAAAATCCGCCGAAATAATCAAAAATGTGGTCGATAAAATTAGATTTTCGCCAATTAACCCATTTAGCTGTTAAGCGGAAGCCGATATGTGAGTGCGGAAATAACAAAACCTTTGTAAAAAAACAAAAAAACGGGCAAAAGCCCGCATTTTTTAAAAAATCATAGACAAAATCATTCCGCCAACTGCTCCGGTAACAACGACAATCCACGGTGCGAGCTTCCAATACACGAGCATGCTGAACAAAACAGCGGCAAATACGAAATCAACCGGCGCGAGAATTGAACTCGTCCAAATAGGGTGATAGAAAGCCGCAATCAGGATGCCGACAACAGCGGCATTCACGCCCATAAGCGCCCTGCTAATCTTGCTGTTCCGTCGTAACGCATCCCAGAATGGCAGTGTCCCGAGGATCAGCAGGAAGGCCGGCAGAAAGATCGCCGCTGTCGCGAGCAGTCCGCCCTTCCAGCCGCTGATGACCGCCCCGATATAAGCAGCAAAGGTGAACAAAGGTCCAGGTACTGCCTGGGCTGCGCCATATCCCGCAAGGAAGGCTTCCTCACTCAGCCAGCCAGTCGGCACGAATTCGCGCTCGAGCAATGGCAATACCACATGGCCTCCGCCGAAAACGAGCGAACCTGAACGATAAAAGCTATCGAACATGGCAATCCAATTAAGGGAAGTCGCTTCCCTTAAAATCGGCAGGAGGATCAGCAAACCGAAAAACAAAGCAAGACTGACATAGCCAACCGTTTTGGAAATGGAAAAAGTCATCCTGCCATCATCTGCGGCATTGTGTGATTTAAATAGCAAATATCCTAGAATACCAGCAATGATGATAACGCCAATTTGCGTAAACGCGGTCTGCCAAAGCAGTGTGGCAGCTAGCGCGAATAAAGCAATCGTCTTACGAGGCAGGTCGGGCGTCAGTTTTTGCGCCATACCGAGGATGGCGTGTGCCACGACGGCGACAGCAACAATTTTCAGTCCGTGGATCCAGCCTGCGTCGGCCACATCGAACCCCTGTAAAATAAGAGCAAATAGAATAAGTGCCAAAACAGAAGGCAGGGTAAACCCGAGGAAGGCGAACAATCCTCCAAGCAATCCTCCGCGCATCAATCCTACGCCGATTCCAACCTGGCTGCTTGCCGGGCCGGGCAGGAACTGGCATAATGCCACCAAATCGGCATAACTCTTTTCGTCCATCCACTTCCTGCGGCGGACATATTCTTCATGGAAATAGCCGAGGTGGGCAACAGGCCCGCCGAAAGATGTCAGTCCGAGCCTGGTGGACACCATCAGAATCTCCAGCAGTGACTGGAAAGTAACGCTTTTTTTCTCTGTCATTTCTTTTTCTCCTTCATAACTAATTGTAAGCGATCATTGAAAAATGATTGATAGGCGAGCTGCAAATAAAGAATCACCGTCAAAGACACACTCCCGACGATTCCAAGCATGATCGCGATTTGATACTCCACTGCCACAATCGGCGACGTTCCGGACAGGATCTGCCCTGTCATCATGCCAGGCAGAAAAATAATGCCCATGCCGACCATTGAGTTGATTGTCGGCAGCATCGCGGCGTCGAAGGCCTGGTTGACCACCTTTTTGGCAGCCTGCTTCGGGGTTGCTCCGAGCATCAAGGCACCCTCAATCTGAGCTTTGTTGTCTTCGAAGCCTGAAATCAGGTTATTCACTCCAAGCGACACACCAGTCATCGAGTTTCCGATGATCATCCCGGCAATTGGGATGAAGTAACGCGGTTCGTACCATGGAGTAACATCCAGGACAAACAGTATGAAAAAGAACAAACTCGAAAGGATGCCGATTGCCATCGCATAAGCAATATGTTTTTTCATCCCGCTGCCCAGCGGATGCTTTGTCCGTTTATACACATTATAAATCGCAAAGATCTGCATGATGGCGACAATCAGCAAGGTATACCAGGGACTCGGATTATCAAACAGATAGATCAGCAGATAGCCGACAAGGATGAGCTGAATCGACATCCGGGCCGTCGCTACGAGGATTTCTTTTTCCCGGGGAATCCCGCGAACCCTGACGATGACGATTAAAATCAGGATGAAAATATACGCAGCAGCAAGCTGCAAAAACGTTAAATCTATGTCATTTTTCATCTGCTTACCCTGCTTTCAATCGAGTACTGCGACATGTCAATTGTATTCTCCGCGACTATTTCAGCGAGCTCTTTCGAGTGGGTAATCATAACCACCGTCTTCGAATGCTGCTCGGCGTATTCCCGGAATCGCTGCAACACCGTCCTGGCCGTATCCTCATCCAATGCAGAGGTCGGCTCGTCCAGCAAAAATACTTCCGGATCCAGCAGCATCGCGCGAGCCCAGGACAGCCGCTGTTTTTCACCGCCGGAAAGGTTCTCGGCGTCATCACCCAGCTTTTTATCAAGCATGAACATCTTCAACAATGATTCCATTTCTCCAGCACTGGCCGTTTCTTTTTCGGAAAAAGCAAGACCAATCTGCAAATTATCTTCAATACTGCCCGGAAAGATGACTGGCATCTGCGGTACCATTACAACTGTTCTTCTAAGCTGGAGCGGGTCGATTTCACTGACGGACTTGTTTTCATAGGCAATCTCACCTTCGTCGGGGCTGGACAGATCATTCAAAAGCCTCAATAGCGTCGACTTGCCGCTCCCGCTCGGTCCAAGAATGCAGGTGAATTGATTTTCCGGAATCACCAACTGTTCGATTTGTAAAATGCCGTTTACCGTCACATTCTTAAGTACAAACAATCTGTTTCACTCCCCATCATCCGTTGAATTCTGGTTCACATCCCCTGGTCTCTGATCAATCCTTGATTTCCTTGAACAATTCATAGGCCTTGTTCTGGGCTTCCTCAAGGACGTTGTTCCCTTTTTCCGTCGTCCGATAGTATTTGCGTATTTTCCCTTCGACATTTCTCTCTTCTTTTAAAAGCAGACCGTCAGACTCCATACTGTGGAGAATCGGGTAAAGGGTGCCTGCGCTCAGGCTGTAGCCATGCTCCTTAAGCTCCTCCAGCATCCATAGGCCGAAAATTGGCTGCTCCTTCGCATGGTGCAGGATATGAATCTGGATGAATCCGAGAAAAAGCTTTCTGAGGACTTTATCCTCCATGTGAAATTCCTTCTTTCATTGTTATCGAAATCCAATAACGAAACTCGATATCATTTTAACTTATCAGGCAAATTAATCAACTTATTTACTTTTACCCTTTACCTGTCGAAGAATAAAAAGTAAATTCTACTTCAGAAATTTGCAGATTTTATCAATTTCAAAAAGCTGTAAAATCTTTCGGGGATAAATTTTGGTTTGTGATGAACTTAACATTTCTGCCTGGATAGTGGGGATTATCATGATGGTAGATTTCTAAAAAGGAGGGCTCAACATGAGTCGTTTAAATGTAAAAATGATTAGCCTGTTTGCTTCTGTCGGACTCGTCCTTGGGGGATGTGGAGCAGGTGCGGATTCTAAGGCCGAGGAGAAACCTGAAGTAAAGAGGGACAAACAAGAACAAACCATAGAAAAATATTATTTTACAGCGAATGAGGGGGGTACAATCAGCAAGGTCAATGTCAAAGACAATAAGGTTTCTGAAACCATCAAGGCTAATGGAGTGGTTCATAATATCCAGCTATCACCTGACGGAAAGGTGGTTGCCGCACACTCATTCCAGAGTCTGGGCATGGGCATGGCGGTCACGGGGGCGGAGCTTCTGGAAGAGTACTATTCTATGATGCCTTTACAAATGAACTGTTAAAAGAAGTCGAAGTTGGGAATCATCCGGCACATGTTGTGTATTCAGGGGATGGGAAATATGTAATGGCAACAAACAACGAAGATGACACAGTTTCGGTCATTGACGCGGTAACCTTTAAAGTTGTCAAAACCATTCCAACAGGCAATGGCCCCCATGGTTTCAGAATGTCAGCCGACAGCAAATTTGCCTATGTCGCCAATATGGGTGAGGATACAGTAAGTGCTATTAATCTGGAAACATTCCAAGAAGAAAGAATTCAAATAGGCAAGATGCCTGTTACAACAGGAGTGACTAAGGACGGTAAGACCTTGGCAGTAACTCTTTTCTCTGAAAACGCACTGGCCATAGTTGATCTCGAAACGAACCAAGTGGTCAAGGTGGAAGTTGGCAAAGGCCCGGCACAGGTCTATATTGGTCCTGACAGCAAATACGCTTATGTCGCGAACCAGGGCACTGAGGAATCACCATCAAGTTCCATGTCAATAGTAGATTTGGAATCGAAAACAGTTGTCGATGAAATCAAGACAGGAAATGGAGCCCATGGTGTTACTGTAAGCAATGACGGGAAATTCGCCTATGTAACGAATATGTTCGATAACACAGTCAGCGTCATTGATCTCGACAAGAAGCAGGCAAAAACAATTGAGGTCGGGGAAGTGCCTAATGGAATCACGATCATGAATTGATTCAAGAAATCCACACATTCTCCACTTTTTCACGGTATGATGGAAATAAATTCATTCTAAACAAGCGGCGAAAGAGGATGGAGATTAAGTGGAATCAACTAAAAAAACAATAAAGCTGGCCGTTAATGGCGGCATTGATTTTGGCTCCAAATTGAATGCCAGGCAGCTGATCGTCCTGGCGAAATATCTGGGAGAGGATCAGGAGCTGGAGTTGACGACGTTTCAGCAGCTCTATATCGAAATACCGGAAATCGAAAAGAAGAGGCAATAGCAGAGTTTGCACAGGCTGGCCTCAGCTGTTATCCAGTGGGGAGCTTTGTGAAAAGTCTCCGCACATGTAATTTTTGCAAAGGAGCGGAGGAGGAAGGGATGCCGGTAGCAATCGAACTCAACAAAAGGATTGCCGGCAAACCGGTGCCGTTCACTCTGAAACCAGCTTATACAGGCTGCCCAGTTGGCTGCGGTGAACCGCTGATCAATGATATCGGCATCATGAAAGTGAAGGACGGTTATAACCTGTACGCAGGGGGAAAGTCAAAGGGGCAGGATGCTGCGCCAGGAAGCCTGTTATACGAACAACTTACCTCGGATGAGCTGTATCAAAAGGTAGATAGGCTTATAGAAATATATGCGGAGAACAGGAAAAAGCGCGAGTCGGTTCATAAATTCATAGCCCGATTTGGAAAAGGTAAGCTGTTGGAGAAAATCAATACAGCAGGTGATTTCTAATTCCGATATCCAAGGGTAGAGAGTAGACATTATTAGCATATGGACAAATCCAATTTTCTGGATTTGTCCATATGCTTTCTTGTTTTATATAAATAATTTTGACACTTTCCATCCACTTACATATAATAAAAACAAAAGTTGCACTAAGGAAACTTTTTGAGGTGGAGGAAATATTGATGGGTAAATCAAAAAAAGTCCGTTTATCCGATAGTGAAAAAGGAGATGTCATTAAGTTGACTTGCATAACAGTCGAAGGGGTCATGCGGAGAAGGCTGCTTGATTTAGGGTTCGTGCCCGGCGCCATCGTGGAAGTGGTCAGGAAAAGTCCTTTGGGTGATCCAATTGCCTTTCGAGTAAGCAATACTACAATTGCTTTAAGAAAAGATGAAAGCATAAAAATCGAAGGAGAGCTGATGGACTTATGAGCAGACAATTTCGTGTCGCGCTGGCTGGAAACCCTAATACGGGGAAAAGCACATTGTTCAATGCACTGACGGGATTGAAACAGCACACGGGAAACTGGGCAGGAAAGACGGTCGAATTAAAGGAAGGTTCCTTTCAATACAAAGGCAACACTTTTAATCTAGTGGATTTGCCTGGTACCTATTCGCTTTATTCCAATTCTCTTGATGAAGAAGTGGCCCGCAACTATATCGTGTTCGAAAAACCTGATCTCACACTCGTCGTATTAGACGCTACTGCATTGGAAAGGAACTTTAACCTGGCTCTGCAAGTACTTGAGATGACCGGCCAGGTAATCATCTGCATCAATTTAATCGATGAGGCCGAGAAAATGGGCATTAAAATTAATGAAAAAATCTTAATGAGACGGCTGGGGGTACCGGTCATCAAGATCTCCGCCAGGAATAAAACTGGCATCCCAGCCCTGCTCGATGCTATGGACCGGCTGATGAGTGGTGAAATCACCTGTAATCCTATACCGATCACCTATGATGAAGAAATCGAAGAAAAGATTGCCGTCCTCATGCCGTTGCTCAAACAGCTCGGGAATAGCCAAATCCCATCCCGATGGCTTGCTTTGCGATTGCTTGATGGAGATAAAGCTTTACTTGATGAAATCAGCAAGCGGCAGCAGCCTGAGGAGGTATTGTGAAAATGGAATCTCAATCATTGAATCATAATCGGCTCCTTGACGAAATTCTTCATCAAGCTGAAAAACTATCAACCTCTGATTCCCGTGACCGCATCGTCGAGAAGCTCTACCAGAATAGCAGCCAATTGGTGCAGGCTGGAGTTACTTACACGAAAAATAAGCATGCTCAGCGCACAGAAAAATTAGATGCCATTTTTACTTCCCCATTCCTTGGTTTCCCGATTATGTTAGTGATGCTCGGGGTGGTCTTTTATTTAACAATTGCCGGGGCCAATGTTCCATCTGCCAAGCTGGCTGAATTTTTTGGATGGATAGAAGGTTATGTCACCTTGTTTTTTGAAATGATCCATGCCCCTGAATGGCTTCATGGTGTACTTGTCCTAGGGTTCTATCGTGGCACAACATGGGTAATCAGTGTCATGCTCCCGCCGATGGCAATTTTTTTCCCGACATTTGCCCTCCTAGAAAACTATGGCTATCTCCCACGAGTTGCCTTCAATATGGACCGACTTTTTAAATCTGTTGGCGCTCATGGAAAGCAATCGCTGACAATGGCAATGGGTTTTGGGTGTAATGCAGCTGCGATGTTGTCAACGAGGATCATCGAATCGCCACGGGAAAGAATGCTGGCGATTCTAACGAATAATTTTGTACCTTGCAACGGAAGATGGGGCACACTGATTGTCCTTGCTTCATTGTTCATGGCTTCAGGCTTCACGGGCGGAATGGCGATGGTCGTGACCACTTCGGTCATCGTGGGAATTGTATTGTTTGGAATCATCGTGACATTCTTCGTATCATGGGTCCTTTCAAAAACAATGCTAAAAGGAGTTCCGACACATTATACACTGGAACTGCCTCCATATCGTAAACCGAAAATATTCGATACCGTGATCAGGGCTTCTCTTACAAAATCGCTTTCCGTGTTAAATAGGGCTGTAAAAGTCGCCGCACCCGCCGCCGTGCTGACATGGGTCTTCGCCAACATCGATATAGGCGGCACTAGCATCCTCCTGCACATCGTTCACTTTTTGGATCCCTTGGGACAAATACTGGGGCTGGATGGATATATCCTGATGGCTTTCTTGATTGGCTTGCCAGCAAATGAAATCGTGCTCCCCGTCCTGTTGATGGGATATTTATCAACAGGCGAATTGATTGATGTGGAAGGAATCGGGGATTTGAAGCAAATCTTCCTTGACCATGGCTGGACCTGGCTGACAGCTCTCAATATGATGTTGTTTTCACTCCTGCATTATCCTTGCGGAACCACATTGATCAATATTTATAAAGAGACCAAAAGCAAGAAATGGACCTTTATGGCATTCGCGATACCGACTGTCATCGCTTTACTCGTAACCTTTGTCATCGCGCAACTGGCAAATTTCTTTGGATGGGTGTAAAAATAAGCATAAGGGCCTGCTAAGTGGGTTGGTCCTTATGCTTATTCATTTTCCCTCGGCAGAATGGGTTTTGGGGTATAGGATAAAATAGTGAGACAAGGAGTGAAGCGAATGTCCAAAGATGCTTTGTCAAAATGGATAAAGTTTGGCGGCTACATAGTTACTGCATTGTTTGCTGGTCTATTGATCCCAGGCTTCTTCACTGGTGAAACAGATTTAATGAGCGAGCTTTACGAGAAGGTTGGATCAATAGCCGAAATAGGAGCAATCGCAGCCTTTGCACTCTGGCTGGCCAGAATCTTATTCCTGCAATTAAAAAAACGGAAAGTTGGATTTCTGAAGTGGGTCCAGTTAGCCTTCAAGCTTTTAAGAGAGCATCATACACTCATTGGCTGGGCTGCTTTTTCAGGAGCGCTTGCGCATGGCTCTTATTTTTTCCTGCAAACAAATGAAGAATGGGAAAGCATCTACAGCGGATTAGCGACATTGATTGGGTTTGCTTTCCTTGTAACCTTTGGCTTGATCCTGGACAAGTGGGCCAAGGGGAAGAAGTATCTCGCGTATAAAAAAATCCACCAGGCATTCGCAATTGTGTTTGGGATTGCATTAGGTGCTCATCTCCTGTTCGGTTAAGGTCTAAAAAAAAGACTCCAGAAATGTCCGGAGTCTTACTCTTCTACCGTGAACTGTCCCATCATCCCGGAGTCCTCATGCTCTAGGATATGGCAGTGATACATGAAAAGTCCTTTGTGATCAAATGTCGCTATCACCCTCACTTTTTCACCCGGTGAAACCAGAATTGTATCCTTCCAGCCGCGTTCGTTTGGCGGCGGGGGATTGCCGTCCCTGTCTAAAATTAGGAACTGGGTGCCGTGGCCGTGGAATGGGTGGGCCATGCCCATATTATTGCCCATCATGCCCATGCCTTCATTGGTGATTTCCCAAATCTCGGTATCATGAAGCTTGAGCTGCTCATCAATGCGGTCCATGTCCATTTGTTTGCCATTGATCGTGACGTTTCGGCCCATCCCAGACATCACAAACTCTCTGGTGTTCGCGGCCATCGATTCGTCCACTTCAGGGATGTCTGCCAATTGCGAAGGAATCTCTTTTGGTCCCTTTTCCTCACCGGTGACGATAAATTTCATGAATGGCATCCCCTGGTCTGTCAGTTCGATGGTTTCTCCCTCTTTATATTTCGAAAAATCGACAATCAACTCTGCCCGCTCAGCTGAACTTAAAATGAGGCTGCTCAGCTTTACAGGCTCTTCCATCAGACCGCCATCTGTTCCAATCTGGTAAAATTCCTGTCCATTGCTTAAAGCAAATTGATAGATCCGTGCATTCGAGCCATTCAGCAGCCTGAATCGAACCTTGCCCTTTGGCACTTCGACATAAGGATTGATGGCGCCATTGACCATAATCGTGTCGCCCTGAAGCCCCATCATCACATCATGCATGCCCAGGTCATATTTAAACTGACCGTTTTCATCGAGCTGCTTGTCCTGGACAATCAGCGGGATATCGTTCACGCCATATTCGTCAGGGAGATTGAGCTTCTCACTTTCTTCATCATCGATTAAAAATAAACCCGCAAGCCCCTTGTACACATGTTCACCGGTTTTATGGAGCAGGTGGGGGTGGTACCATAATGTGGCGGCATTTTGTTCAATTTTAAACTGGGGATTCCATGTAGTGCCTGGCTGGATTCCGTTATGTGGCCCGCCATCATCCTCGCCATCCACTTCGAGCCCATGCCAGTGAAGAGTTGTCGCTTCATCAAGCTCATTTTTCACTTTAATGGAAACATCGTCGCCCTTTTTGACTCGAATCACCGGCCCTAAATAATCGCCATTGTACCCAAAGGTGTCAGTGGACCTTCCTTTTAGAAATTCCATCGATCCTTTTTGCGATACAAGAGTGAATTCTGCTTTGTCCGGGTCAGGATTTTCGTCTTCAAGGATTGGCGGGATCGGCAGTGGCTTTTCTTCCCCTGAAAAAGAGTTATTTTTCATATCTTCAACAGCATCGGAACCGCCGCCCATCATGCCGCCATTACCCATGCCGCCGCCATTCATCATCCCGCCTCCCTGGCCAGGCATGTTTCCGCCAGCGCCACCGCTCATCATCCTCATGAAAAACCAACCGCCGCCAATGACCAAAACAATAAGAATGATTGCTGCTATGGCAACCTTTTTCATTTTTGCGCCTCCCTTTGATGTCATTTTATACACATTGTTTTATTTCATCCGTAATACCTCATACTGTATTTTATAAACACTTTTTTTAATTAAGCAACCGATAGACACCTTATCAGCAAAATATGCATTTTTGTGTAGTAGTCCGAACCAATAGGGAATGAAGGTGATCAGGAACAGACACAGACATCTGTTCAGTTTATGGATAAAAACACCTAATGAGGGAGAAAGCTAAAAGATGATGAAATCCTATTATTAAGGGTGTTTATATGCCTCTTCCAATTTATCTTTCAATGGCAATCATAGTGATTCTTTATTTATTTTTCATGGAGAAACCGCTGAACTTTCTACAGAATGCCACTATATATATGGTCATTGTGTTTTTGGCGACACTGTTCATCACAATCGTGCGGATGGAACTTCATTTAATGGAGAAGTCCAGCGGTCATCTGGATTACATTTCATTTCTGCTTTATCGCAACCTGTTGCTGCCTGTGGTTGTCATGATTTTTATCAATCATTACTTACAGCGAATATCGGGTGAAAACAAAGTTTTTCTTTTTTTCTTCATTTTATTTATCTTGGTTGGTCTGGATTGGCTGAACGACTATCTAAGGATCATTATATTTACCCGCTGGAACCTTTTTTACAGTGGTATTGTTAATGCCTTATACTTGTTGATTGCCCTTGGAGTCTTGAAGATGCTGCTGAATATCAATGTCCAGGAGAGCAATAAAGATGAAAATTTATGAGGATGCTTTTAACCAGAATGAGTGGTTCATCATTGGCAGCCTCATTGCGCTGCATGGCGCCCTTTGGTTTGCGCCGAAGCTTTTCAATAAGCTGGAAACGATCGCCTACTACTTTTTTGGGGTTAATGTTGTCTTATTTTTCGATCATACCATCAGTGTGAAGCCGTGGGATTTTTATGATGTGAATGATCGTTCTGCCTTTCAGTTCATGGATTTCCTTAGTTATATAACATATGGGCCATACAGTTATTTCTTTATTTACTTTTATGAAAAATACAAGATTTCCGGTGTTAAAGTGATTTTATATGTGTTGATCTGGTCGGCATTTTCAATGCTGATGGAATGGGTTGGTGTCCAGATTGGCATGATGCATTATGACAAAGGATATAAAATGTACTGGTCTTTCCCCATTTATCTTTTTGTCCAAAGCCTGCTGCTGGCTTTTTATCACCTTGTTAAAAAGAATCGGAACTGAGGGGGGTACTGTCATATTCTTTAAAAATTTCATATAATTAGGAAGGAGTTCATATAAAGGAGAAATATTTAGATGATTAAGACAAGTTTCATGCGTTTGACCCGACTCCTTGTCCAATACATAATAGGTGTGTTCATTTTTATTGTCATCGGCAGTCTGCCAATCCTCCTGAGGGATTTGACCTACGATACAGAAGGTTATTTTAAAGGCATAAAGGACCTCGCCATTAAGGTTTTTACATTGACCGGCCTGACGTACGATGGCCAGCATGACATGCTGCCGGCGGTGATGGGCCGCTTTTCCTATTCGATGACCACATTGGGCATGGCCCTGATCGCGGCTGCAGCGGCGGCGTTCCTGCTGTCCTATTTGCTCGTTCTCTTTTTTGAAAAGCAAAAAGACTATATTTTAAGTTTTATAGAAATCATCCGGTCCGTTCCTGATGTGCTGTGGATGTTCCTGCTGCAGGCAGGGGTGATTTGGATTTTTAAGACCTTCGGTGTGAAGTTCGTCCAGACGACTTCACTTGGAAGTGAGCATCAGGCTGTCCTGCTGCCGCTGATCAGCTTAAGCCTGCCAATTTTTTTGTTTTTGACGCAGGTTATCGTCCTTAAAATCTTTGAAGAGCTGGATCAGCAGTACATCTTGCTGGCAAAAGCGAAAGGCCTGTCCTATTTTTATATGCTGAATGTCCATGTGATTCGCAATATCAGCCAGGACCTGCAGGGGCATTTCAAGACGATTGTCTGGATGATGCTCTCGACGCTTGTCATGGTCGAATACATATTTAACCTGGACGGGTTGATGCTGTTCAATATCAAGCATATATCCGTCGAGCTATTCGTGTTTAGCTGCATTCTATTTTTTACACCGTTCTTCCTGATTTACAGACTAATAGATTTTAGAAGGTTAACACTATGAGCAAATTGCTGAAAACGAAGAAATTCATATTTGGAGTCTCCTTTTTGTCGATCATTCTGGTTCTGAGCATTTTGAACACGGTTTTGAACGATGGGAAAATCAGGCAGGTCCAGTTTGTTTACAATGAAGATGGGACCCTGGAAAAGGCACCTCCGTATCCACCATTGGATGTTTTTCTTTTGGGATCGGACATGTATGGCTATGACATGCTGCATACGGTCATTGAAGGGGCGAAATACTCGATCGGCATCGTCTTGATTGTCGCTTTTTTACGAATGCTCCTTTCGATTGTGCTCAGTTATTTTCTTTTCCGGGTGCCAGAGCGGATCTTCAATCTGCTAAAAGCGATCGCCGAGCCTTTGTCGTTTTTTCCGCAGACGCTGATTGCCTACTTCCTGCTGGCCACTGTCGTCATGTATACAATCAACGGCTTCCATCACCCTTTGTGGGTCAGGGTGGTCTATGAGTTCATCATTTTGGTCGTGATCGCGCTGCCATCCTTGACCGTCCAGCTGATCGAACAAAAACGCAGCGTTTGGAGGGAAGAATTCATTGAATCGGCGATTACGCTTGGAGGAAGCAAGCGCCATATCTACTTCAAGCACATCCTGCCGCAGTTGTACGAAGAATGGATTTTGATGTTCAGCCAGCAGTTTTTACAGGTGCTGACGCTGCTCGTGCATCTTGGCGTCATGCTCGTCCTCTTCGGAGGGACAATCATGGGCGAAGGTCCGCCTTCATCCGTCACACATGAGTGGTCAGGATTAATTGGCCTGAACAAAAGATTCATGCTAGCTTACGAATGGATTGTCTATGTGCCGATCCTGTTTTTCGCTTTGACCGCCCTGAGTGTGGCAATGATCAACAAAGCCTTGAGCGATTTTTTCAGTCATAAGGACATGGTGAGGAAGAACAAGGGGGCATAACACTTTTGTACTATAAAAATACCCCGTTTGATGCATAGTCAGCACCCAAAGCATTTGTCATAATAGTGTTCAACGAAACTCTTTATGAGTTTGGCCCATTCATTGGCTAGTGGCACCCCCATTCGGCCAGTGAGTGGGTTTTATTTGTATTATAGAATCTCCCGTTATAAAATTAATTAACTGAAAATTCTAAAATAAGAGGGGGTGAAAAGCGTGAAACAAAAAAGGGAGAGATATGCAAAGCTGTTTATGAATTCAGTTACACTGATAGGCTGGATGCTCATCCTTTCTTCCTTTATAAAATTGGAGTATCCTGGCGAACCGGTTGTTTTAGCACTTTTATTTATCTTTTTACTGATTAGCGAGTACTACCCGATGCCGGTGTGGCGAGGGCATACGGCCATTACTTTCCCGGTCGTTTATGTGTTGTTTTTACTGTATGGCTTTTCCTACACAGCACTAGCCTATGCAGGGGCCGTCCTGATCGTCAATCTCCTGCACAGAAGGCCGCTCCGGACGGTATTGTTCAATCCGGCCCAGCTTGTACTCAGTTTTTATGGGGCTTCAGCCATGCTGCCGGTTGTGGAATCCCTCCTGGAAAAACTGGCACTGGAGCCGATTTTCCAGGGCATCCTTAGCTACTTTTTCCTGCTTGCTGTGTATGTCATCCTCAATAACCTGATTGTGGACCTTGTATTGCTTATCAGGCCACAGCCTTATTCCTTTCAGTTTTGGAAGCAAAAATCGCTTACGGAACTGAATAGTGCCGCAATTTCCCTGGTTTATGGAATCACCCTGTATGTTGTCGGCAGCCAGAATCGCGGGGAGATCGATGTATTTGCTTATTTCTTCTTCTTTTCACCGCTTGTCGGGATTTCGCTTTTAAGTGCGACGATTGCCAGGCTGAAAAGAGAGAAGAATCGGCTGAAACTGCTTTTTTCGATCACATCAGAGCTGAACCAAATGCTTCCTTCCCAGGACTGGCTTTTAGCATTGAAGGGAAGCTTCAATGAACTGATTGGCGCGGAGGCAAGTATATTATGGATCAAAAAGGAAGGGGATTGGGAGCTGAGTTTCAAGGATGGGAGGACACGTTCAGAATGCAGCCTGCTTCCTGACTCATTTACTGAATTTGAGGGGATGCGCCGCCCGGTGATTTACAATGACCGAAAGAAGGATGGCGGTGTTGCTGCTTCTTGCTTTGAAGAAGATGTGAAGGCATTCGTTTACTCGCCGCTGGTCATCGAGAACGAGACGATTGGGATGTTCATTGTCGCCCGCAGCCGGACCAAAAGCTTTGAGGACCATGATGTCCAATCGATTGCGACACTCTCCAACCAGCTTGCGGTCATCATCAAAACGCGGATGCTTTTTACCGAAAAGGAAAAGCGGATTGTCCTCGAGGAACGGAACCGGATTGCCCGTGATATCCATGATGGTGTCGCCCAGACGCTTGCCGGAGCAGTGATGAAGCTGGAGACCGCCGGAAAGAAGTTCAACAAAAATCCGGAAGAGACGCGGAAGCTTGTCGATGAAAGTGTAATTGGCCTCAGGGAAAGCCTGAAGGAGGTCCGCGAGTCGATTTATGCATTGCGGCCATATCCGACGCAGAAAGCAACGCTGGCGGAAGCAATTCTGCGGAAAATCGAAGCGGTCCAGAAGGAATACGGGCAGGCAATCCAATTTGAAATCAGAGGGCAGGAGCAGGATCTCAGCCCGATGGTTGAAAAGGTCCTGTTCGATACCTTCCAGGAAAGCCTTCACAATGCCATCAAGCATTCACAGGCAACAAAGGTAGAAGTTCTCTTAAGCTATCAATCCGAGCATATCCTTTTGAAAATCAAGGATGATGGAAAAGGGTTCTCGCTGTTTCAGGCGATGCTGAAGGCCAGGAACCAGCCGCATTTCGGCATCCTGCAAATGAACGATGCTGCTGAAAAAATCAACGCTTCCTTGCAAATTGACAGCAAGGAAGGCACAGGGACGGAAGTAAGCATCACCGTTCCAAAAATGGGAATCGAGGGGGAAAGCAACCATGATCAGGCTCATGCTAGTGGATGACCATGCCGTACTGCGCGACGGGCTGCGCAATATCCTGTCTGTTGAAGAAGATATCGAAGTCGTCGGGGAAGCCATCTCTGGAGACGAAGCCCTTTTACAGGTGGAAAAATGCAAGCCGGACATGATCCTTATGGACATCAACATGCCGGCAAAAAATGGAGTGGAAGTGACAGGGATCCTGAAAAAGAAATATCCACATATCAAAATCCTTGTGTTGACGATGCATAGCCATGAAGAATATTTTATGTCGGCGATCCGTGAAGGAGCGGACGGTTATTTATTGAAGGATGCGCCATCCGACCAGGTCGTAGAAGCAATCCGGACCGTGGCCCGAGGTGAATCCGTCATCCATCCTTCGATGACGAGGAAGCTTCTCGCCTTCCACCAGCAAAAACAGACCGAGCAGGAGGACAGTACGCTGACGGAAAGGGAGAAAGAGGTGTTGCTATGTCTAGTGGAAGGACTAAGCAATAAGGAAATTGCCGACCGCCTGTTCATCAGCGACAAAACGGTTAAAATCCATGTCAGCAAAATCTTTAAGAAGCTAAATGTCAAAAGCCGCTCGCAAGTCGTCATCCATGCCGTCCAGCATCAGCTCGTACCAATCCCGCCGACATCGAGCGGATTATAAAGAGAGTCCTCATAAGGAGGGCTCTCTTTCTTTTGGATACTACTTTGGTAGTATCCCAGATTAGTACGGAGGTTATTATTTTTTAAACCCAAAGCAGAATGGTTTTTATGTAAATATTGTGGGAATATTAAGAAAAATAGCGAAGGAGCTGAAAAACTGAATGAAGTGGAAAGCTGCATTTTTTTCATGTATTCTCATGGCTGCGACCATTTTCGCAACGATCGCCCCTGGAACATCGACAAAGGCGATTGAGCCTGCAAAAGCGGTGGTAGATGCCGAGTTGGCGAAGTCACTTTTATCAGCGGTGGGTCCGGTGGAAGCGATTGTTACGTTTAAAAGTGATGAAGGGGTGCTGCCGGGACAGGTAAAGCTTCTTGAAGAAATCGGCATCACCAAGGGTTTGACATTGAAAAGCCTGCCAATCGCAGGTGTATTGGCGACGAAAACGCAAATCGACAGGTTGGCAGAGAGCGACCAGGTGGTTTCGATTTATCTGAATAAGAAACTTTCATACGAGAATGCCGAAGCGACCGACCTAACTGGCGTGGACCAGGTTCGGACAGATGACAGTATGAGAAAGCTGAACGGCGGATTGCCGGTAACAGGCAAAGGAATCGGTGTCGTCATCAATGACAGCGGCGTCGATGGTACCCACAGGGATCTTGAGTTTGGCAGCCATCTGGTACAGAATGTGCTGGGTTCGACAAATCTGAATGCGCTTAGCGCCCTGCTGCCTGTCTCCTATGTGGAGAATGTACCGAATACCGATTCCAGCTCAGGACACGGTACACATGTTGCTGGGATTGTCGGTGGAACTGGCGAAATGTCCGGCGGCAAATATGAAGGTGTTGCACCGGGGGCGAACCTGATTGGCTATGGATCCGGAGCTGCGGTCGCAATGCTTGATACAATCGGCGGCTTTGATTATGCCCTGACCCATCAACAGCAATACAATATTCGCGTCATCACCAATTCATGGGGAGACACAGGTGACGCCGGCACTGACTTTGATCCATATAATCCTATTAATATCGCAACCAAGAAACTGTACGACCGCGGAATCGTGACCGTATTCTCCGCAGGGAATTCCGGGCCGGACGCTAAGACCATTTCCGGCAATTATAAGAAGGCACCATGGGTAGTGACTGTTGCTGCCGGGGATAAATCCGGAAAGCTTGCGGACTTTTCATCACGCGGAGAAGCAGGCCGCGGAGGAAATGTCACAGTCGACGGTCAGACATGGAACTGGGTAGATCAGCCGACAGTGACATCACCAGGCGTCGACATCATTTCAACGAGAGTCATCAGCCCGCTTGTGTTGCTCGGAGCCACATCTGATGCTGAGTTTATCGAGCCAGCCTATCTGCCTTATTACACCACAATGAGCGGAACATCAATGGCAGCACCGCATGTCGCTGGCATCATTGCCTTGATGCTGGATGCAAATCCGCTGCTGTCGCCTTCAGAGGTAAAATCAATCCTTGAAAAAACCGCCACAGCCATGCCAGATTATGAAGCCTGGGAAGTTGGCGCCGGCTATGTGAACGCTTATAAAGCGGTGGATGCAGCTTTTAAAATGAAAAAGTGATGATTTGTTGATCTCCCTTGCCCCGGCAAGGGAGATTTTTATTATTGCACTGTCAACCTAAATTTAGAAGAAGACATCAGCACTACTCCATCTACAAATTTTGTACGATGCCAAAATAGATATTCCGGAAATGAAGTTTATAACCTTTGAAGAATAGTTATCCGGCTTTGATTTCATGATAATTAAGTTAGGAATATTCAAAATTTTATAGAGTGAGAGGAGAATATGATGAAACGCTTTATGTATCTGTTGTTGGCTTTTTTGCTTTTTATTCCGTTTTTTGCCGTTCCCCAGGGGAAGGCGAGCAGTCTTGCGGTAATTGACCCGCTTGTCACCAAGGCACTTGACACGGCTAGTTCGCTGCAAGTCATCGTCACTTTCAAGGGGGACAGCGCTCCGACAAGCTCTCAGTTATCCTTGTTAAAAACGCTCGGAATTGAAACGGGAGTTAGTATGAAGTCCCTGCCGATTGCAGGAGTCATTGCGACAAAAGCACAAATCGAGAAACTGGCTGCAAATCCTGAAGTGCAATCCATTTACATGAACAAGAAACTCTCTTACTTCAACGCAGATGCCACAGCGATCACCGGCGTCGATAAAGCGAGGACCGACGACGGCTTCCGCAAGGCGAATGGCGGACTGCCGGTTACAGGCAAGGGTGTCGGCGTTGTCGTGAATGACAGTGGTGTTGACGGTACGCATAAGGATCACGAGTTTGGTAAAAATCTAGTCCAGAACGTAATGGCCCAGACGAATCTGAATGCACTGGCTCCTGGTCTGCTGCCAATCAGCTACCAGGAAAACGTCCCGAACACTGACACGAACTCCGGACATGGTACACATGTTGCCGGAACGGTTGGCGGAACGGGTGCAATGTCCGGCGGCAAATACGAAGGAGCCGCACCGGGTGCCGACCTGATCGGCTATGGCTCAGGAGCAGCATTATTTGTCCTTGATGGAATCGGCGGCTTTGACTACGCGATCACCCATCAATCGCAATACAATATCCGTGTCATTACGAATTCATGGGGTTCATCAGGTGATTTTGATCCCAATGATCCAATCAATATTGCCAGTAAAAAAGCACATGACCGCGGGATCACAGTCCTTTTTGCGGCGGGGAATGAAGGACCAGGGGAAAACACTCATAACCCATACGCAAAAGCTCCATGGGTCATTTCAGTGGCAGCCGGAGTGAAAGATGGTACGCTGGCTGATTTTTCTTCAAGAGGAACAAAGGGTGTCGGCGGTACTTTTACAATGGATGGAAAGGAATGGACATGGAAGGATGAACCGACTGTGACCGCACCAGGAGTGGATATCATTTCGACCCGTGTCCTCGCGCCGGTATCCAGCCTGTCTGCCGACCAGGATGCGCAAACAATTGAGACAGCGTACTTGCCTTATTACACAACGATGAGCGGAACATCGATGGCGACCCCGCATGTTGCCGGGATCGTCGCTTTGATGCTCGAAGCGAACCCGCAATTATCACCGGGTGAAATCAAATCGATTCTTGAACTGACAGCTACGAATATGTCAGGCTATGAAACATGGGAAGTCGGCGCAGGCTATGTGAATGCCTATGCAGCAATCGATCAGGCATTTAATGGTACTGCATATGGTGCTACACTAAATTCAACCCAGACATTCTACAGCAATGTTGAATCATCTACAGAACGCAAGGAGTTTTCGGTTGATTACAACCCGTTGACATTCCTTTCTGATAATCAATATGAATTCACTGTCGGCGAAGGCATGTCCAGCATTGTGGCAAAGGTAGACGGAGCGGGCATCATGGAACAAACGGGCAATCCGATCAACCTTGTGCTGATTGCACCGGACGGCACGGAATACAGCTCAGGTGTTAGCCTGCTGTTCCCGCTTTACTATGACCGCACCGTATCGGTCACATCGCCTGTACCTGGTGCATGGAAGGCTGAAGTCCGCGGGCTTCGCGGGGCAGATGCCAATCCGCTGGGCTTGGCTCTGCCTGAAACGGTAAAAGGAGAGATGGCGTTCACGAAGGTCAGCGGCTTCTCTGGATTGAATGATATTGCCGGACACCCAGCAGCTGAAGCGATTAAAATGGGAGTTAGCGAGCGTTTATTCGATGGATTTTCAAATGGGGCTTTCAAACCTGATGCACTTTTAACAAGAGCTGAACTGGCAAAATACCTGGTGATGGGGGCAGAAATCAAGCAATCACTCCCAGCAGCGCCAAGTTTCTCGGATGTTTCAAGCTCAGACCTTCCATTCATTGAAGCAGCAACTGCAAAAGGAGCCTCCTTCCGCGACCAGCAGCAGATCCAGAACGGAGTCATTCTTCCTAAAGCAACAGGCAAATTTGTGCCAAAAGATGGCGTGACTCGCGCCGAATTGGCATACTCGCTCGTCCAGGCATTAGGACTGCAAAAAGAAGCCGAAGAATTCGACGGCCAGCTGACCGTCCAGTATAACGATGAAAGAATCGCGATCTCAGATGCAGCAGAAGTACCAGAACATCTGAGAGGCTATGTACAGATAGCGCTAGACCTGAATATCCTCAATGCTAAATTCGCTGTAACACAAGGACCGTATGACCTGAAACCAAAGGTAACAGTAAGCTTCAGCCCAAATGTAAAAAACACACGCGGCGACTTTGCAGTTGCGATGACACGGTACTATAATGCATTTTTAAAGTAAGGTAGAATAAGGGCAGGCCAGTCAATCTGGTCTGTTCTTTTTTATGGAAGGGAGGAATCTGTTTGCGCAAAGTTTCAGCGGTATTATTCGATTTGGACGGAACCTTACTCGACCGGGAATCATCTCTTCTAAAATTTATTGGAAGCCAGTATGACCGTTTTAATCATGAATTAAGCTTGATAGAGAAGGAAAGCTATATAAACAGATTCATAGAGTTGGACGCAAGGGGTTATGTGTGGAAAGACAAAGTGTACAGCCAGCTTTTGAAAGAATTCAACATCACGGGTTTGACATGGGAAGATCTCCTCGAGGACTACGTAAAGAATTTTAAGCATTCATGCATTGGTTTTCCGCATTTGCATGAGGTTCTTAGGAATCTCCGACAAATGGGGATTAAACTTGGCTTGGTCTCGAATGGCAAAACTCTTTTCCAGATGGACAATGTAAAAGCATTGGGAATTGAAGGGTTCTTTCATTCAATCCTGATTTCGGAAGCGGTGGGGCTGAGAAAACCAGACCAGAGGATTTTCCAGAAAGCGCTTGACGAACTTGGAGTAAAGGCAGCACACAGTATATTTGTCGGAGACCACCCTGAAAATGACGTGAGAGCGGCCCGGGACATAGGGATGGTTGGAATCTGGAAGCGAGATGACTATTGGGAAGAGGCTGAGGCCGATTTTATCATAGAAGATTTAGCTGAATTGTTTAGTATCACTTTAGAAGGAGTTGTTTTGTATGAGCAAAATTAAGGTTTCGTATGATCCACCAGAAGCTGCAGATTATATCAATCTTCGAATCCAAGCAGGAATGAGCGGTAAGTCTCTCGAGGCGGCCCAGATTGGATTGAAGAATTCATTATTCGTCGTCTCCATTTATGATGATTCTGTCCTGGTGGCCATGGGCCGGATCATTGGCGATGGCGGGGCGTTTTTTCAGATTGTTGATATCGCTGTCAAGCCAGCCTATCAGGGTAGGGGATTGGGAAAGCTGGTCATGAGCGAACTTATGAACTATTTGGATGAACATACATATGAAGGGTCTTATGTAAGCCTGATCGCTGATGATCCGGCAAATAAACTTTATGAACAATATGGGTTTGAATATACGTATCCAACCTCTCATGGAATGTATCGAAAGTATTGAACAGCCAATCAAGGCTGTTTTTTATTGGTGAATTTATTTCAAGCTGGAACAAGGAGTAGTTGGATGTCCGTTATCAAGGAGATAGTCTTCTAAGAAAAATCATGAAGTTTTTACCTGGAGAAGTATTTTACAATATAACCAAATAAAGTAAAATACCATAGTAGGTCTTTATTCCTATTAATATTCCTAAGGAGAGAAAACTGCATGGGCAAGAGCATCAAGTTGAAGATGTTGCTAATTTTTTCAGGGTTGATTCTAATTTCTGGTTTAATCATTGGATATGTTTCTATTAAATCGACGGCAAGCCTGGTTGAAGAAACTGTCAGTGAACAAGCGGCCGGAATTTCTCAGCGAGCGGCAAAGATGATAAACATAGAAGACTATCAAGAGATTTTGGAATCAGGTGAAACAGAGTACTACAAAGAACTGCGCAGTCAGTTAAATGACATTCGGGAAGCGAATGGACTTACCTATTTATATACGCTGAAGCGTGAAAAGTCTGGAGACAGTTATAAATATTATTATATAGTGGATGGAATGCCTTTTGATTCCGAGGACGCCTCCCAGCTTGGCGATGAAGAGGATGGGATTGAGGAGTACCCTGCCATTGTCAGGGCATTCGAAACCGGTAAGACGGAAATCGAAATGACCAATACAGCGGAGTATGGTGGATTGGTCTCTGCCTATGTTCCAATTAAATCAGAAACCGGGGAAATCATCGGGATTGTCGGCTCTGACCTGGATGTAACCAATGTCTATGACGGAATAGAAGCAAATACGCTAAAGATGCTTGCCATCATTGGAGTGACACTATTAATAAGTATCTTGATCACGACTACCGTCACTTTTTCGATTACTAAACCAATCCAGCTACTAGCTAAAAATGCTGAAGCGGTGGGTAAAGGTGATTTAACGGTTCCTGTTGAGTCCCGGCGGAAGGATGAGATTGGCATCTTAACAAGTTCCTTTAACAAGATGTTGCAAGATTTGCGAGTCATTATCCAAACGCTTAATGATTATAGTCTGGAGCTGAACGAAACATCAGCTGAATTATTGGCTAAGGCAAATGACACGAAATCAGCCAGCATGGAAATTGCAAGCACCATGGAAGAAATCTCGGGAAGGTCGGCTTCGCAGCATCAGAGCCTGATTGAAAGTGTTCGGGTCGTCGAAGAGATGTCCACGGGTGTGAACGATATTGCGGGATCTACTTCAACAGCCTCGAAATTAGCTGTCAGTACATTAAATGAAGTAAGCATGGGGAATGAGAAGCTGGAAAACGTCATTGGACAAATGCAGAAAATTAGCGAATCGGTCAATTACTCATCTTTGATGATTCAAACATTAAAAGGACATTCGAATGAAATATCAAATATTGTTGAAATCATAAACGGTATTTCTTCCCAAACAAATTTACTGGCTTTGAATGCTGCAATTGAGGCAGCGCGTGCAGGTGAAGCGGGAAAAGGCTTTGCAGTTGTCGCTGAGGAAGTCAGGAAGCTGGCTGAGCTCTCTTCAAAGTCGACTGAAAACATTAAAGATATTATCGAGCGCATAAATGGTGATACAAATCATACAGTTGTTGCCATGGAGACTGTCCTCGAAGATGTGAATAAGGGGATGAGCGCAGTGTCAGAGGCAGGTGAGGTATTCAATTCCATACAATCATCTGTTGAGGGTGTATCGTGCCAAATTCAAGAAGTGACAACAACTTCCGAGGAAATGTCGGCTTCTGCAGAAGAAATCACCGCTTCTGCCATTGAGACAGCAAAGATTGCAGAACAAGCTGCTGCAAGCACCCAGCAAACAGTTGCGATTACCAACCGGCAAGGCCACCTCATCACAGACCTGGCTCATACGGTTGAAGGCCTCTCCAATATGGCGGAGAAACTGAAGAAACTATCAGGTAATTTTAAAATATAGTTGATTTTTGATAGGAAGCAGCTAATCAGGGTTAGCTGCTTTGTTTTTTAAAGGCTCATTTTCGTAAACCTTGTTGTTTTTCTTAACAATTTTTTGATATATGATAATATCAATTAGGAATTCGAGTTTGCAAAATTTCAGAAAACACTCTCGAATTTTTAACCTTGACTGGGGTGAATTACTTGAAAGATAAATTTGAAAAAATTTTGTTTGTAGTTACTTTACTTGTTGGAATATCAATAATCTACTTAACCCCTAATGGAAAAGAAGGATATTGGATTATTCCTTTAATTTTCTTTTGGATAATTCGTTATTACAGAATAAAAAGTAAAGAAAAAAAGATATACAAAACTGAGGACCTCTAATAGGGGGTCTTTTTCCATTTTAATTTACAAACTAGGCACATCTAAACATATTTACAGTAGTATTATTGGATTTTTGACACGCTGAAATAAGCATTTGTTCGACTTGTTTATCAAAGGATAAATGCTTGTCCAACTCCAACCAACAGAACCAGTACAGGTAGTTATCTAAATACTTAGTCGCAACACCTTGAAAGCGGTCAATCCAAGTTTTTAAACGGCTATGAAAATTGTTCACATTCTGAACGTGATAAATCCCCTTTTTTACGCGTTGCTTCTGGCGTTCATTCACGGTTTCGTGTTGCAATCCTTTTAGTTTAGCGGTCTTCTTTTAGTTGGTGGCTGTATCCGTACATAACAAAGAGGATGGTTCAATATACTTCCCAATTGCAGCATCTATTTCTTCTGCCTTAACACGCCCTGTTCCTGCCTTAACAGCTATGATATTGTGGTTTCTATCTTGTGCAACTACAACTGCAATTTTAAGATTAGAAACCCTCTCTTTTCGTCTTTTGTCACACGTTTTTCGCCTTACGATGTTTGACCTCGCGACCTTTCAAAGACTCAAGAAAGAAGGTCTCGTCACTTTCAACGATACCTTGTAAAAAAGTGGTGAGTTGTGGATAAAAATGGTATGTTTATTACTTTACTGGAATATTATTAAATTTACATAATGGGGTATTATTTAACGGGTTCAAATGTGCTTTAATTAGCTAAAGAAAAATGATGATAGTTTAAAGGACGGTTGAGTTCTAAAATGAAATACGCACCTGAAGAGATACAGCTAATCAAAGACCAGCTTGGCAGCCAATCTTTATCTACCATTGCCAGAAGACTTAATCGAAGTATGACAGCCCTTGAAGTAAAGATCACCCGATTGGGCCTATCCCACACCAAATCATACACAGGAATGCTGACCGCCGGAGAACTGGCAAACATCCTCAAGATTGACCGAAATACCGTCATGCAATGGATCCTTAATCACGAGTTGGATTCCCATCAGCGGATTACCCGAAATAAGAAGAAATTCACCTTCATCAACATCGATGAATTTTGGACATGGGCGGAAAGCAACCGCCATAAAATTGATTTTTCCAAACTTGAACCTGATACACTTCCTCCTGAACCGGAGTGGGTGGCAGAGGAGCGCAAAATAGACAAGCAAGTCACGAATTATAAATCCTGGACCAAGAAAGAAGAAAAGCTCCTGATGGAATTTTACTGCTGCGGCAAGTCACTCGGAGAAATCTCGGAAAAGCTCGGGAGGACGCGAGAATCAATCCGCAAGAAAATCAAACGGATTATTCATTCTTGAACTCACAATTTCTGGTAAATAAAGAATCATCTTGTAATACTTGTAAATTAATAGTATATTTTTCCTATAATAATATTGTTTAATTTTTACAGGTATGGTGGTTCTTGTCCCCAGGAGGAGTCAGTATGGATATTTATGTTGCCAGGCAGCCTATTTTTGATCTGAATGAAAAAACTGTAGCTTATGAATTGCTATATAGAAGCAGCACGGTCAATAATTATCAGCACACTGATGGGGACCAGGCTACAACGGATGTCATTGTAAATAGTTTCTTGAATATCGGTGTTAAAGAGTTATCGAATGGCAAACCTTGCTTTATTAATTTTACTGAAAAACTATTAAAACTTGGTGTGCCTTCTTATTTTAATCCATTATCAATCGTTGTGGAAATTCTTGAGACCGTTGAGCTGAATGAAGAGATTTTAAATATTTGCCAAGAGTTGAAGTCTCATGGATACACAATCGCACTTGATGATTTTTTTGTTTCCCAGTGGAATGAATTGACTGTCCAGTTATTGGACTATATTGATATCATCAAGATTGATTTCCGGTCGACAAGCCGAACGGACAGGCAGGAAATGGTTCGGTTTTTAAAGGGCAGGGACATCCAGTTTCTTGCTGAAAAAGTTGAAACAATCGAAGAATACTTGGAAGCGAAAGAAGATGGCTTCGTCTATTTCCAGGGTTTTTACTTCAGCAAGCCGGTTATTTTAAATAGCTATGATATTCCGTCATACTACCATTCCTATTTTCAAATCTTAAAAGAAGTCGAGAATCCTGAACCTGACCTTGAAAAAATCAAGAATGTCATTGAAAAGGATATCTCGCTTTCCTATAAACTATTAAGGTTGATCAATAATCCGGTATTCCGGCCAAGAAACCAGGTCTCCTCTATAAAGCAGGCGATCATTCTATTGGGTCTAAATGAAATCAAAAAATGGATTTATGTATTGGCAATAAGAGGAGCAGACAAAGGAGCCGGCAATTCCAAGGAACGGGAAATCATCGAATTGTCCCTTAAGCGGGGAAAGCTTGGGGAACTGATTGGCAGGAAGGTAGGAAGAGAAGTGCTTGCCTCCAAATACTTCCTGCTTGGAATGTTTTCCCTGATGGATTCTTTGCTGCACCACCCAATGGAGGACTTGCTGGATGACTTGCCGCTGAGCAATGAATTGAAGGATGCCTTATCCGGTGAAAAGAATGACGAATACGCTATGCTTGAGTTTTTAAAAGATATTGAGCAAGCCTTCCATGAAAATCTTGAGCTTGCTTTTAACCCGACCACGATGACAAAGGAAGAGCTTTTCAGGCTGTATGGCGAAGCAAGTGACTGGGCCGCCAAGGTTTTGACTGAAGTGAATCCATAATCTTTAAAGCATGCAGCTGCATGCTTTTTTCTTTTGTAAAGTAAATTCTTGTAACCTGCCGCCAAAAAAGCTATATTTTTTACATAGATAAAGTCATTTTGAAAAAGTTCGAAATTCTCTCTGAATGAGGTGTTTTTCCATTGGTGCTGAAATATTTATCCGCACTGCTCCTGCCTGGTTTCATGGTCGTGTTTTTTACCCGGGTTGCCTATAACCATGTCCTTGCGCTTGTATTGACGGTCGCGTTGATCGCGGCTTCTGTTTATAAAGGGTATACGGATTCCTTCCTGCTGATTGTCGTCGATGCGTTCTCTTTGACGTTCGGCTTCTTTCTGGCCAATCAGATGAGGAGACGGAATAAGAAATAGCTGAAAAAAGTGAAATCAAGCCTGTCGAATTCTATTCGGCAGGTTTTTCCTATTGCAGCAAGTCAAAACGAAGTTCAATCAAACATTTGATTAACAATCATTCGACATGGCTCAACAGCTCTTATGAAAGAAGAATAACAATTCGAATGTTTGTTCGCTTTTTGTTGGTTTGTTTTACCTGCTTTGTGGTAGAATGAGGATATGACTTTTTTGACAACCATGTAAGGCTTATATATAGGAAGGTTCTTATTTCGTTACGAAATAGAGCCGACAGAAATTTAATTACAGGAGGCTTTTCTGTGAAGGACCAATTTGAATTAGTCTCGAAATATTCCCCGCAGGGAGACCAGCCTGCGGCAATAACTGAGCTGGTGAAAGGCATTCGCGATAACAAGAAGCATCAGACGCTTCTTGGTGCGACAGGAACAGGGAAGACGTTCACGATTTCAAATGTCATCAAGGAAGTGAACAAGCCCACGCTTGTCATTGCCCACAACAAGACATTGGCAGGGCAGCTCTACAGTGAGTTCAAGGAATTTTTCCCGAACAATGCTGTTGAGTATTTTGTCAGTTACTATGATTACTACCAGCCAGAAGCATATGTGCCTCAAACAGATACATTCATTGAAAAAGATGCGAGCATCAATGATGAGATCGACAAGCTGCGACACTCGGCTACATCGTCGTTATTCGAGCGCAAGGATGTCATAATCATTGCCAGTGTATCCTGCATCTATGGTCTCGGTAATCCAGATGAATACCGTGACATGGTCGTGTCTTTGAGGACCGGCATGGAGATAGAAAGGAACAAACTGCTCCACAAGCTGGTCGATGTCCAGTATGAACGGAATGACATTGACTTCAAGCGCGGGACGTTCCGTGTCCGCGGGGATGTCGTCGAGATCTTCCCGGCATCGCGTGATGAGCATTGCATGAGGATCGAGTTTTTCGGTGATGAGATTGACCGGATCCGCGAGGTCGATGCGCTCACTGGCGAGATCATCGGTGAACGTGACCATGTCGCGATCTTCCCGGCATCCCACTTCGTAACCCGCGAAGAAAAGATGAAGATTGCCATTGAGAATATCGAAAAAGAATTGGAGGAGCGCCTAGAAGTGCTTCGTGCCGAGGAGAAATTGCTTGAGGCCCAAAGGCTTGAACAGCGTACAAGGTATGACCTTGAAATGATGCGCGAAATGGGCTTCTGTTCCGGCATCGAAAACTACTCGCGCCACCTGACTTTAAGGCCTGCGGGTGCGACTCCATATACATTGCTTGATTACTTCCCAGATGACTTTTTGATTGTTGTCGATGAGTCGCATGTTACATTGCCGCAAATACGGGGAATGTTTAATGGTGACCAGGCACGTAAGCAGGTGCTGGTAGACCATGGCTTCCGCCTGCCGTCAGCGATGGACAACCGTCCGCTGACTTTTGCCGAATTTGAGACACATGTCAAACAAGCTGTGTTTGTATCGGCAACTCCAGGTCCGTACGAACTGGAGCATACGCCGGAAATGGTTCAGCAAATCATCCGTCCGACTGGATTGCTTGATCCGACGATCGATGTTAGGCCGATTGAAGGCCAGATCGATGACCTGATTGGTGAAATCCAGGAGCGGACGAAGCGGAACGAGCGTGTACTGGTAACAACTTTGACGAAGAAAATGTCCGAAGATCTCACCGATTACCTGAAGGAAATCGGCATCAAGGTCCAGTATCTCCACTCAGAGGTCAAGACGCTTGAGCGGATTGAAATCATCCGCGAGCTGCGGCTTGGTAAATATGATGTCCTGATCGGAATCAACCTTTTGAGAGAAGGATTGGATATCCCTGAGGTTTCGCTGGTGACGATTCTCGATGCCGATAAGGAAGGCTTCCTCCGTTCAGAAAGATCTCTCATCCAGACGATTGGACGTGCGGCGAGGAATTCGAACGGGCATGTCATCATGTATGCTGACAAAATGACCGATTCGATGACAAAGGCGATCAGTGAAACGAAGCGCCGCCGTGAAATCCAGGAAGCATATAACAAAAAGCATGGCATCACACCGCAGACGATCCAGAAGAGTATCCGCGACGTAATTCGTGCGACGATTGCTGCCGAGGATCAGGAAGCATACAGTCCGGCAGAAGGTCTGAAGAAGCTGACAAAGAAAGATCGCGAACAAGTGATTTTAAATATGGAAAAGGAAATGAAGGAAGCAGCGAAGGCTCTCAACTTCGAACGGGCGGCCGAGCTGCGTGACCTCATTCTTGAGTTAAAAGCGGAAGGATGACGATAATATGGCTATGGATAAACTGATTGTCAAAGGCGCCAGGGCCCACAATTTGAAAAATATAGATGTCACCATTCCGAGAGACAAGCTTGTTGTGCTGACAGGACTTTCCGGTTCAGGGAAGTCCTCGCTGGCGTTCGATACGATTTACGCTGAAGGGCAGCGCCGTTATGTGGAATCATTGTCTGCATACGCACGCCAGTTCCTCGGCCAGATGGACAAGCCGGATGTCGATTCGATCGAAGGATTGTCCCCGGCGATTTCCATCGACCAGAAAACAACAAGCCGGAACCCGCGTTCAACTGTGGGAACGGTGACTGAGATTTATGATTACTTACGACTGTTATTTGCAAGGGTGGGAAGACCAACCTGCCCGGTGCATAATATCGAGATTACCTCACAGACGATTGAACAGATGGTCGACCGCGTGCTGGAATATCCGGAGAGAACAAAGCTGCAAATCATGGCACCGCTCGTATCCGGCCGTAAGGGCACCCATGCCAAAGTCCTCGAGGATGTCAAAAAGCAGGGCTATGTCCGTGTCCGTGTTGACGGGGAGATGCTCGACCTGGGTGATGAAATCGAGCTTGAAAAGAACAAGAAGCATTCGATTGAAGTCGTCATCGACCGGATTGTCATCAAGGAAGGGATTGCTGCACGTTTGGCGGATTCCCTTGAATCGGCGCTCAAGCTTGGTGAAGGGAATGTGCTGATTGACGTAATGGGTGAGGAGGAATTGATGTTCAGCGAGAACCATGCCTGCCCGATTTGCGGTTTTTCAATCGGCGAGCTTGAGCCTCGCATGTTCTCATTCAACAGCCCATTCGGTGCCTGCCCGGAATGTGACGGGCTCGGCGCAAAGCTGGAGGTTGATGTCGACCTGGTCATTCCCAATAAGGAGCTTTCATTAAAGCAGCATGCGATCGCCCCATGGGAGCCAACCAGCTCGCAATACTATCCGCAGTTGCTTGAGGCTGTCTGCAATCATTATGGAATCGATATGGATATGCCGGTAAAGGATCTGCCTGACAATCAGCTGGAAAAAATCCTGTATGGTTCGGAAAAGGACCGGATTTATTTCCGTTACGAAAATGACTGGGGACAGGTCCGCGAGAACTATATTGTATTTGAGGGCGTGTTGAAAAATGTTGAACGCCGCTATAAAGAAACCAGCTCTGACTTTATCCGCGAGCAGATGGAGAAGTATATGGGCGAGCATGCTTGCCCGACATGCAAGGGCTACAGGCTGAAGCGTGAAACCCTGGCAGTACTAGTTGATGGCCGCCATATCGGTGAAGTGACAGCATTGTCGGTTGAGGAAGCACACCAATTTTTCGAGGGCCTTGAACTTTCTGAAAAAGAAATGAAGATTGCGAACATGATTTTCCGTGAAATCACGGAGCGACTTGGCTTCCTGATAAATGTGGGTCTGGATTATCTGACGTTGAGCCGAGCTGCCGGGACGTTATCCGGCGGGGAAGCCCAGCGAATCCGGCTGGCAACCCAGATTGGTTCGCGTCTCACCGGAGTTCTATACATTCTGGATGAGCCGTCCATCGGTTTGCATCAGCGCGACAATGACAGGCTGATTGATACCCTGAAAAACATGCGTGACATCGGCAACACCTTGATTGTTGTCGAGCATGATGAAGATACGATGCTTGCAGCTGACCACCTGATCGATATCGGCCCTGGCGCAGGTGTCCATGGTGGGGAAATCATCTCCCAGGGTACGCCCGCTGAGGTAATGGATGATCCGAATTCGCTGACGGGCCAGTATCTATCTGGTAAAAAGTTCATTCCGCTGCCAATCGAGCGCCGCAAACCAGACGGCCGCTATATCGAAATCAAAGGTGCAAAGGAAAACAACCTGAAAAATGTCAATGTGAAGTTCCCGCTCGGAACCTTCATGGCCGTCACTGGTGTATCCGGTTCCGGTAAAAGTACGCTGATCAACGAAATCCTTCATAAGTCACTGGCGATGAAGCTTCACAGAGCAAAAAGCAAGCCAGGCGAGTTCAAGGAAATGAAAGGTGTCGATCACCTCGACAAGGTCATCGATATTGACCAGTCACCAATCGGCCGTACGCCAAGATCAAACCCGGCAACCTACACCGGCGTGTTCGATGATATCCGTGATGTGTTTGCATCGACGAATGAAGCGAAAGTGCGCGGCTATAAAAAAGGCCGCTTCAGCTTCAATGTCAAAGGCGGACGCTGTGAAGCCTGCCGCGGGGACGGCATCATCAAAATCGAGATGCACTTCCTGCCTGACGTTTACGTCCCATGTGAAGTCTGCCATGGCAAGCGTTACAACCGTGAGACTTTGGAAGTGAAGTACAAAGGAAAGAATATTTCCGATATCCTTGATATGACGGTAGAAGCAGGGGTCGAATTCTTCGCCAACATCCCGAAAATCGCCCGCAAGTTGCAGACGATTTACGATGTCGGCCTTGGCTATATCAAACTCGGCCAGCCGGCGACAACCCTTTCCGGCGGGGAAGCGCAGCGCGTCAAGCTGGCATCCGAACTTCACCGGCGCTCAACGGGACGTTCACTTTACATCCTCGATGAGCCGACAACCGGTTTGCATGTGGATGATATCTCCCGTCTGCTTGTGGTCCTCCAGCGTCTTGTTGAAAATGGTGACACCGTGCTGGTCATCGAGCATAATCTCGATGTCATCAAGGCTGCCGACTATATCGTCGACCTCGGACCGGAAGGCGGAGACCGCGGCGGCACCATCGTCGCTACCGGCACTCCGGAAAAAATCGCCGAAGTGGAAGAATCCTATACCGGCCGTTACCTTAAGCCAATATTGGAACGAGACAGACTGCGGATGAAAGAACAGATTCAGGAAAAAGAAAAAAGCACGAGCAATGCTTAATCTATATGAAAAAATCTCTTCCTTTTCAGGAAGAGATTTTTTGCGTGAAGAATTAAATTGCACTATTTCAATTGAATGGGGATCATTTCGGTATCGAGCGCTTTAAAATCATAGTTTTGCTTTTTCAAGTACTCCAGCAATTCAGGAAGTTGGGCAAGGGTTTCTTCTCTTTCATGCAGGAGGATGACGAGCGGCTCATCCTTCTTTGCCTTTTCAGCAACCTGGGCAATTGTGTTGTCAACCAGCCGTTTATCGCGGTAATACCAGTCTTTGCTGTCGACATTCCAATCCCACAGCTGGTATCCTTTGTCACTGACCGCTTTTTTATAAGGATCCTTCATATAAGGGGCGCTTCCATATGGTGTGCGAATCAGCGTCGAATCAATCCCAGTGATTTCTTTGATCGTATTCAGTGTCTGGTCCATTTCAGCGACGACGGTTTGCGGAGACTGATAGATTTTCGTTTTGTCATGGGTGACTCCATGCGCTCCGAGACTGTGGCCGGCTTCTGCCATCTTTTTTACAGCGTCTGGAAAGTTCCTGATATTGCCGTCCAGCATAAAAAAGGTAGCCTTTGCGTCAAACTCATCCAGGAGCGATAAGATTTGGCCTGAGACCTTATGTGGTCCGTCATCAAATGTTAGGTAGACAGTTTTTGAAGGCGCTTTGGCTGGGTCTTCAGAGGGAGGGTCTGCTACGTCTGGAGTCGGTTGATCTTTATATTGGGTTTCACTTACTATAAATCTAGGAGGCTTTGTTTCAAGTTTTTTTAACACTTCGTCGGTTCGATGATAAGTTGATGTGAGTTCCTGATGCTCGCTGGATCCCTGGACCACAGGCTTTTTCACCTGGCTTGCCACGGCAGAAGAGGAAGTGATTAGTCCCCCAACTAAACAAACAACAGTGCACCATCTGGCTGTTTTACTTTTCAAGCTGAACACTCTGCATCCCTCGCTGATTTCTAAAATGTTTTCACTTACTTAGACGTGTATATTTCATGTTTGTTACAGAAATATTTCTATATAATTACAGGATAATAGTATACCAGCTTAATTTGAATAAGAAAATAGTGGGAATTCATAAATCCGAAGTTCACAGAAGGTTCGTTAAATGTAACGGGAGGTGACAGGGGTTTTTAGGCGATTTGTCGAACTAATTTCTTAAATAACGGCTGTTTTCGTAAAGGTTATTGTTAAAATCCTAAAGCCGATTCTAACGTGATGATAGCCATTTTGGATATCGGTACTAAGTTTGCAAGCTCTTTTCTCAATAGTCGTGAATGGTGTGAATAATCCTAGGTAATTCAATCCTATTTTGTAGGCAATAGTAACAAAATTTGAGAAAAGAGCCTAAATAAATGAAACTTCTTAGACTCCGCTGCGTATTAATTGCTAAGGAGATGAAGAGGATGGATACGAAAAGGATTCTGTCAGCTTTGTGCTATTTCAGTATTATGTTTGCCGGGATTTTGTTCCCTCTGGTTGCTTATTTTGCTTCAGATGATAGTGATGTTAAGTTTCATGCGAAGAAAGCGCTGATGTCGCATCTTATACCACTGATCCCTTTACCGCTTATTTTAATTGCCGTGTTCATTGATTTTAACGGAGGAGCAGGGGAATTCCCCATATTCATGTTCAGCAGCGCGATTTTAATGGTTATATTGAGTTTCATTGTCCTGGTATGGAATTTGGTTAAAGGAATAAAAGTGCTTAACACAAATTGAGGAGGATGAACCATGAAAGAGGAAAGAAAACGGATTTTAAAGCTTGTTGAAGAGGGAAAAATGACGGTGGATGAAGCATTGTTCCTGATCGAGCAGCTGGAGCAGGGGAAAACACAGGCCCAAAAATCAACTGCTCTATCAACGAATGTGAATTTTGAAGAAGCCAAGAAAGAAGAATTCAAAAAAGAAGATTTCACTGCGTATAATTTCAATTCTGTAAAAGATAAAGTACTTGATTTTGTTGATTCTGCCTTCAAAAAAATTAAGGATTTCGATTTGGACCTGAATTTTGGCCACTCCGTTGATATCACGCATATCTTCCAGCAGGGAGATACTTATTTGAACCAGGTGGACATTGATATGGCGAATGGTTCGGTAAAAGTAGTACCGTGGGAACAAAAGGATGTGCGGGTCGAGTGTAGTGCGAAAGTGTACCGGGTCGAAAACCAGGATGAGGCACGCAAGAAGTTTTTAGAGGACGCGATTTTTACGGTTGAAAATCAAAAGCTCCGGTTTTCGGTCCAGCAAAAATGGATGAAGGTTGATGCTGTTATCCATATTCCGAAAGAAGACTATGAAAATGTTCGGATCCGCTTGTTTAATGGATCCATTGAAGGTGAAAACTTAACCGTAAAGGATTGCCGCGCAAAAACAGCCAACGGCAAAGTGTCTCTCGAGAATCTTGAGTGTGGCAAGCTGGAAACGGAAACGGTGAGTGGCCAAATCAGCATCCAGCGAAGCGCAATCAAGGATCTTGAAGTTGAAACAATCAATGGCGCAATCAAGGCGGATGGCTTTTTTGACCAAGTCGATCTTCAGTCCTTTAATGGAAATGTGACATGCATTGTAAATAACAAGGATTGCGAAAGCGTGGAAGTGAAGGCGACAACAGGAAGCATCGAGGTGCACCTGCCGGAAAAAACGCCGGCCAGTGGTGAGCTCAAATCGAATCTTGGCGGATTTACCATCGAGCTCGATGGCATACAGGTCGTTGAGGAGAAAAGTGATATGGTCCAGAAACACCTTCGCTTCAAGCCTGCTGATGGCGGGCAAAAAGCTGTCAGGCTTCACGCTGACACCAAAACGGGTTCGATAGTGGTGAAAAAACTAATACAACAGCAGTAGGAAGGTGTTAATCATGAAATTATCCCGTTCCCGGACGAACCGGATGCTTGCAGGAGTGCTAGGGGGTATGGCAGAATCCTTTGGAGTGAAGGCAGCCCTGCTGCGAATCCTGTTTGTGATTCTGCTTTTCAGTACCGCATTCTTTCCGATGGCCCTCCTGTATCTTGTGCTTGTGTTTGCACTGCCGAACAGGGAGGGCAATTAAAAATGAGATGGCTGTTGGGGATCGTCATTAACGCCATTCTTTTCATGGCTCTTGCCGGGTATTTCGAAAATGAAATTTATCTGTCAGGATTCGGTGCTGCACTAGGCGCCAGCTTCATTCTTTCAATCTTGAATATACTGGTTAAGCCGATTTTAATCATTTTGACGCTCCCTGTCACAGTCCTTAGCCTGGGGCTGTTCCTGTTTGTCATTAACGCGGTCACGCTGATGCTGACAGACAGCCTGATGGGGAGTTCTTTTGAAATAGATGGTTTTGGCATGGCGCTGCTTACAGCGGTGATCATGTCCATCGCAAACCTGGTTATCCAGAACACGGTGTTGCGTGAATCGGATAAAAAGCGCTGATAAATGAATCTCGCTAAATAAAAAAGCAAAGGCCGGCACTTGGAGTGTCGGCCTTTTCCTATTCTTGTTCAATAAAGGCTTCAAAGCCCGCCTTCCTTAAACGTGCTGCAAGCTCTTCGGCGTTACGCTCATCTTCGAATGCCCCTGCCTGGACTTTATACAATCCGCCTTTTCTCGCTGCTGCAGCAGATTTTGCCGGCGCAGAAGAGGCAGCAGGAACAGGTTTCGCATTATCCTTTCTCTGGAGCTTGAACTGCTCTGCCAAAGCCGTGACAATGCCTTCGGCTACTGTTCTTCGGTACGTTTCGGAGCGCAGCAGTTCCACTTCGTTCCGGTTTGTCATAAATCCGCCCTCCACCAGGACGGCATCCATTTTTGTTTCCCTCAGGACATGGAAATCGGCCGTTCTTACCCCTCGGTTCTCGAGACCTGTAGCGATGACAAGATTGCGCTGGATTTTTTGGGCCAGCTGATTCGCTACAGGCGGCCTGGATGGATAGACATATGTCTCAATACCGCCGACATTATTCCAGCCCCCGCTGCCGAACGCATTGGCATGAATTGATACAAATATATCCACATTCAGGCTGTTTGCCTTGTCAGTCCTTGCTGTCAAAGACACATCTCGCTGATCGGAATGAGAAAAGTACACGGTGACATTCTTGTAGTTTTCCAGCAGCTGTTTGGCGTAGTTCGCCACGGCCCTGTTAAACTCATATTCTCTCAAACCATCAGGACTTCGCTTACCCGGGGTGTTGTAGCCATGCCCAGCATCAAGCATGATCTTCATGTTTTTCACACCTTCCGATAAAAGATTTCCTCATCAGTATATATATGACCAAAGCCAGGAAAAGGACATAGTGAGATGGGATATAGGCGATTATCCATACGGTGTTTCCTTATTTGTTCAGTTCAAATATGTCGTCCAGACGCTGTGACATGAACTCATGCCCGTCCTGGATTCCTTTATTGTAAAATTGAGGGGCGAGCTTGTCCGCGAAAAATTCAAGAATCAACATAGCAGCCAAATCCCCCAGCTCTTCCCCTCGTTCTTCAAGGAAATACCTTTTGATTTCTTCGGTCATTTGATTCCTCGCAGAATCATCAATCTGGAAGTTCTTAAGCATCTTATCTACTCCTTAACATTTATTACCCCCATTTTAAGCCAATCAGACAAACTATTCGACAAAGACGTTCGATTATTTCCGTGGAAATAAGCTAAATTTTCTTATGGCATCGACAATAGAGCCCTTAACTAAAATTTTTGTAGGAATTTATATGGACGGCGCGACAAGCATGAAAAGCTGGGTGAGCTTTGGAATGGATGCTTTCTTAGTAGGGGGGATTTTCAGTTTTAAATATCAGCGAAAAAAAAAAGGCCCTGCTCTAGGGTCTCTGCAAAATGGTCATAACCGCTGCATACTATGAACAAATTTATAGCGGTCGGCGCGATAGGCTGACTTTACGTATTCGAAAGGTGTGCCGTCCTTTAAGTAAGAAGTTCTGTGGATCAGCAAAACAGGCGAGCCTTTGTCAATTTCAAGCAGTGGCAATTCGTGTTCCTTCGCGATTGCCGCCTCGATTTCCTGTGTCGCTTCATGGATCGTCAGCGATAATTTTTCCTCGATGTACTTGTAAAGGGAATGATTGATGATTTCCTCCGTCAATCCCTTTGCCAGATTGGCCGGGAGATAGGTGGTTTCAAGAGCCAGCGGGGCATCATCGGCAAGTCGGACACGCTTGATTTCAAATAGAGGTGTATGTTCACCGAGATGGAGCGTATCGGCAATTTTTCGGCTGGCCGGGATGATTTCGAATGACACTAGCCTGCTGCCCGGAGTAAGGCCTCGCTCCTTCATGTCCTCGGTGAAACTTGTCATTCCCTGCAAATGCTGTTCGACTTTCTTTTGATTGACGAAGGTGCCTTTTCCTTTATGACGGTACAGATAGCCATCATTCACAAGGTTCGTCAACGCCTGCCTGATGGTCATTCGGCTGATTTTGAACTGTTCGGCATAGACGCGTTCTGATGGAATGGCTTCATCAGGCTTGAGCTCGCCGCTTTCGATTTGACTTTTAATATATTCTTCAAGCTGATGGTATATCGGTATGGGTGAGTTTTTATCAATCATCGGTCATTCTCCTGACTGCTATCGTTTCCTTTATGGCATGATTAAAGCATAGCTGCTGCTTCTTTATCGGCAAATATCGTCACATTCTGGTGCTTTTTCAGGATGGAAGCAGGAAACTGTTCACTGACTTCGCCATTCATCAAACGGGCAAGCGCCTCAGCTTTGGCAGTGCCGGATACAAGCAAGAAGATTTCCCTGCTATCCATGATTGTTGCAATTCCCATAGTAATCGCCTGTCTGGGGACATCATCAATAGAAGTGAAAAACCTCGAATTTGCATTAAGTGTGCTTTCCGACAGGTCGACGATGTGCGTCCTGCTCTCAAAGGACGTTCCTGGTTCGTTAAAACCGATATGGCCATTCTGTCCGATCCCGAGAACCTGCAGGTCGATACCTCCATGCTCCTGAATGAACTGTTCATAACGTGTACATTCTTTGGTAAAATCCTTTGCTGTCCCATCAGGTATATGGGTCTGGTCAAGCGGGATATCGATGTGTTCGAACAGCTTCTCACACATGAAGTAGTGATAGCTGTGTTGATCCTTTTTCGGAACGCCAATGTATTCATCAAGATTGAAGGTGTTTACTTGTTGGTAGGAAGTCCCGTTCTGCTGATGGTCTTTTATAAGTTCCTGATAAAGTCCGGTCGGTGTACTTCCAGTAGCAAGGCCAAGGTTGAGCGCTGGATTCTCTTTGAGGCGGGAGATGATTTGCGCTGCTGCCTGCTGGCTAAGCTCTGCGTAATTTATAATTTGGATCAGTTTCACATCATCACCTCTTTCAGTATGGTTATAAGCGCATATAGCTGGTGATCCCCCGGCAAATAGTCATAGATACTTCGTGGCTGCTGTCCAGCACAACAAGATCGGCATCCTTTCCGGCAGCAATGCTTCCTTTCCGATCGAAAACCTTCAGCTGTCTGGCAGGATTCTCGCTCGCGAGCTTTACTGCATCCTCAAGACTGATGCCAGTGAATTCCATCATATTCTTCAAGGAATCCTTCATTTTTAAAATACTGCCGGCAAGCGTTCCATCTGCTAAAAGAGCTTTACCGTCCGCAACCTTCACTGCTTGCCCGCCAAGGTCGTATATACCATTTTTAAGGCATTTCGCCCTCATGGAATCGGTAATTAGAATGACACCATCTTTTCCCTTTGTCCGGATCGCTAAATCAAGCATTTCTGGTACAACATGGATTCCATCCGCAATCAGCTCGATTTTTAACTCATCTAAAAGCAGCGCAGCCCCTGCGACTCCCGGATCGCGGTGGTGCATGCCGCGCATTCCATTAAATAAATGGGTTACATGGCTCACACCGGCTTTTACAGCTTCAAACATCTGTGTATATGTAGCGTCTGAATGGCCAACCGAAGCAATGACGCCATTTTGTACTAAATAGGCTATAAATTCAATTCCGTTCTCTTGTTCCGGCGCCAGCGTGACAAGCCTGATATTGTTCCCTGATGCTTGCTGCATGTTCGCGAAAAGTCCGATATCGGGTTTGATGATGAATTCCTCAGGCTGGGCCCCTTTGCGAGTTTCATTAATGAAGGGTCCTTCCAGGTGAATCCCGAGCATCTCCGCTTTTCCCGGATGATTATGACCGCCCATATATTCGGCTGCATTCTCCAAAGCCTTGATAATGGACGATTGCTCCTGAGTGATTGTTGTAGCAAGAAAACTGGTGGTGCCTTCCGCAGGCAGGATCGAAGCCATGGTGGACAGAGCTTCAATGGTTGCGTCCATCGTATCAGCGCCGCCGGCTCCATGGATGTGCACGTCAATGAACCCGGGGACGATGGTGCTGTCCTCGGGCAGGTCCACTAAGTCTGCATGATGCTGGGGGAGGGAAGAAACAGGCCCGATATCAGAAATTTTCCCATCTTTAATATAAAGATATCCTCTTTGGATCAGGGTCTCTTCGGTTAAAATCCTGGCGTTAACAAGCAATAATTCTTTCATCCTATCACCCGAAAAATGTGTCCTAATTACTTTCATTATACAAAGAGAAACTTTTGGTTGTCTATACCACTATACAAAAACTAACATCAACTGTGACTGGTATAGACATTTGTTTCAAAAAAACCTTACTTAGATTGAATAACAACAATGGTGTTTTTTGACTCCTTGTATTTGGTTCTGCCTGAAAAAGTGCTAAAATATAAAGTATTGTGATCATGTGGAAAAAAATGTCCTAATAAAGGAGGAACTTTCTTTGCCAAAAGTCCGCACTAAAGACATCATCGAGAAATTCGAAATGGAATTGCTAAGTGGAGAGGAAGGCATCAACCGTCCGATCACGACCACTGATATCTCCAGGCCGGGACTCGAGATTGCCGGTTATTTTGAATATTATCCTGCAGAGCGCCTGCAGTTGCTTGGTAAAACAGAATTGACCTTCTTTGAAAAGTTGAACCCTCGTGAAAGGACAGAGCGGATGGAAAAGCTCTGTACAGATATTACGCCGGGCATCATCGTTACAAGGGACATGGAAGTTCCGGCTGAATTGATTGAAGCGGCCGAACGCGAATCTGTTCCGGTTATGAGGTCGAAGCAAAAAACAACAAGGCTTTCAAGTCATCTGACAAACTATCTGGAGAGCAAGCTGGCACCAACTACTGCCGTACATGGTGTACTGGTCGATCTATATGGGATTGGCGTTTTGATCACAGGCAAAAGCGGTGTCGGTAAAAGTGAAACCGCGCTGGAACTGGTCAAACGCGGACACCGTCTGGTAGCGGATGATTGTGTTGAGATCCGCCAGGAGGATATCGGGACACTCGTCGGAAACTCGCCTGATCTCATTGAACATCTGCTCGAAATTCGCGGCGTGGGCATCATCAATGTGATGACACTGTTCGGAGCAGGTGCTGTACGCTCACATAAACGCATTTCCCTGATCATCGATCTCGAAATCTGGGACCAGAAAAAATCATATGACAGATTGGGTCTTGATGAAGAAAAAATGAGAATCCTCGACACCGATATCACAAAGCTTACGATTCCGGTCCGTCCAGGCCGTAACCTCGCTGTCATCATTGAGGTAGCCGCGATGAACTTCAGGCTGAAGCGCATGGGGATGAACGCAGCAGAACAATTCACCAACAGGCTGTCTGACGTCATTGAGGATGGCGACCATGATGAACATTAAATTGAAACGCTTTTGATAAGTACTTCTATAGTAGAACGCATGACAAAAGAAAGAAAGTTTACAAAAAGAGCCTTAATCAAACGTTTGATTAAACACGGTCAAAGTGCTGGTACATTTAACTTTTATATAGAATAAGGGGAAATGATATGGAAAAGAATATTCAGCCGATCGACCCGATTGCCTTTACGCTTGGACCGATCCAGGTGCATTGGTACGGCGTCATCATCGGACTTGGAATTGCGCTGGCGTTATGGATTGCCATGCGCGAAGCCGAACGACGCGGGTTGCCAAAAGATATATTTGCAGACTTGATGCTCTGGGCGATTCCGATCGCCATCATTTCAGCGAGGATTTATTATGTTATCTTCCAGTGGGATTATTACGCACAGTATCCAGGCGAGATTTTTAAGGTCTGGAATGGCGGGATTGCGATTCATGGCGCATTGATCGGAGCTGTAGCCACAACCTATTTCTTTACGAAGGCAAGGAATGTTTCATTCTGGAAGCTTGCGGATATCGCTGCTCCAAGCATCATCCTTGGCCAGGCAATCGGCCGCTGGGGCAATTTCATGAACCAGGAAGCGCATGGCGGGGAAGTCACCCGGGCATTTTTAGAGAACCTGCATCTTCCGGAGTTCATCATCAACCAGATGTATATCAACGGAACCTATTATCATCCAACATTCTTGTATGAATCGATCTGGAATTTGCTTGGTTTCATCCTGCTTATGTCCTTGCGCAGGGTCAACCTTGGCCGCGGCGAACTTTTCCTCAGCTATGTCATCTGGTATTCAATCGGACGCTTCTTTGTCGAAGGCATGCGCACCGACAGCTTGATGCTGACAGATACGCTAAGGATTGCCCAGACCATCTCGATCGCACTGATTGTTTTTGCAATTGGGGTATGGGTCTACAGGAGAGTCAAGGGTTATTCAAAAGTAAGATATTTAGAAAACTAGAAAAACTACGGGTTACTAAAAAGGCAACCAACTCAATACATTATATATAGGCTGAAAAATGGGAGAGATGCTTCAATGGGTTCTTCATTGAAAAGAGGGTTGATGGTTGGCTTGAATACAACATGGGCACTGGGAAAAGTCATTTTTCCAGTGACACTGATTGTTTCAATCCTTAAATATACTCCTGTCCTGCCGTGGATCATCGACGTTATTACACCGCTGATGTCATTGCTCGGCTTGTCGGGAGATGCGGCGATTCCGCTTGTCATCGGGAACTTCCTTAATCTGTATGCGGCAATCGGAGCAATACTGACGCTTGATTTGACGGTAAAAGAAGTGTTCATCATCGCCGTGATGCTGAGCTTTTCGCATAATATGCTGGTGGAATCAAGTGTGGCCGTCAAGGTCGGCGTCAAGCTTTGGATCATCGTCTTTGTCCGGCTGGGGCTTGCGTTCTTATCGGCGATTATCATCAACCTTGTCTGGAATGGCGGTACTGAAATCGCAAAATATGGGATGATCCCTGCTAAAGGGGAAGAGGTTTCTGGCTGGGGACCGATTCTTCTTGAAAGCATCACCAAAGCCGGTATTGGTATCTTCCAGCTGGCCATCATCGTCATCCCGCTGATGGTCATCGTTCAGATCATGAAGGATCGACAATGGCTTGCCGTTTTTTCAAGATGGATGGCGCCGGCGACAAGAGCACTGGGCATGAAGGAGAACACCTCGACGACGATGGCAGCCGGCCTGCTGTTCGGCCTCGCATACGGTGCGGGTGTAATGATCCAGGCAGTCCAGGAGGATGGAGTCAGCAAAAAGGATGTCACGCTTGCGTTCATTTTCCTTGTTTCCTGCCACGCAGTCGTTGAGGATACATTAATTTTTGTTCCGCTTGGAATCCCGGTGCTGCCGCTGTTGCTGATCCGCCTTGGGGTGGCAATTTTATTGACAACAGTAGTTGCATTCGTGTGGAACCGCGCGGATCTTGCAAAGAGAAAGGAAGCAGTATATGAGCAATAAAATAGATACGGTCCTGTTCGATCTCGACGGGACTTTGATTGATACCAACGAATTGATTATTTCATCTTTCCTCCATACAATGGAAACTTATTTTCCGGGCCAGTACAAACGGGAGGATGTCCTTCCGTTTTTAGGGCCATCGCTCAAGGATACATTTGAGCCAATGGATCCCGAAGGCTACGAGGAAATGATTAAAACCTACCGTACTTACAACCTGGCAAACCATGACCTCTTGGTAAAAAGTTTCGAAGGTGTGTACGAAACAGTGAGGACGCTGAAAGAGAATGGCTTCCACCTTGGAATCGTCACGACAAAGCTTTCGGATGTTGTGCAGATGGGCATGAAGCTGACAGGGCTTGATGAGTTTTTCGAAGTCGTCGTCGCATTGGACCATGTCGAAAAAGCAAAGCCGGATCCGGAGCCGCTTTTAAAAGCATTGGACATGCTTGGTTCCTCGCCTGAACGCGCGATCATGGTCGGCGATAACCACCATGACATCCTTGGCGGCAAAAATGCCGGCACAAAGACTGCTGCTGTAGCCTGGTCCATCAAGGGGAGAGAGCATCTGGAGCAATACAATCCGGATTATATGCTGGAAAATATGGCTGATATCCTGCCGATCCTCGGGGTGTAGGATGAGACGGACGACACGCTATCGTGTAGAAGGCGCCAATTCACTCTGGCATGTTTATAAGACCGTCCCTTTCTGGAAGGTCGTCAAGAATTTTGTCGTCATCCAGGCAGCACGCTACACGCCCTTTCTCGGGATGAAAAACTGGCTGTACCGTACATTTTTACGGATGAAGATCGGTGAACAGACTTCTTTTGCGTTGATGGTCATGCTGGATGTCATGTTCCCGGAAAAAATTTCGGTCGGACGCAATACCGTCATCGGCTATAACACGACCATCCTTGCACATGAATACTTGATCAAGGAATACCGTCTCGGCGATGTCGAAATCGGCAGCGAAGTCATGATCGGCGCCAATTCAACGATCATGCCCGGCATCAAGATCGGCGACGGCGCCATCGTCTCCGCAGGGACACTCGTCCACAAAGACGTCCCCGAAGGCGCCTTCGTCGGAGGAAACCCGATGCGCGTCATCTACACAAAGGAAGAACTAGCTGAGCGCTGGGCAGATGATGAAATTTATGGAACAAAAAGCGAACGGAATTGATTCCGCTTCGCTTTTTTTTGTCTCTGAAAAGGCACTTGGTCGATATAATTGAAAATCCGCTGATATATTGCAAAATGTGGTCGATAAAATCGAAAATCCGCTGATATATCGTGAAATGTGGTCGATATATTTTGATTTTCGCCAAAAAAGTATAATTCCCCAGCTCTATACCTCCATGCAGGCTGCAATTTCTACAGTAATGAAGACATTTTTTACATTCAGAACCCTTTTTAGAAAAACAAGCATGAAAAATTATAAACATGAAGAGCTAACGGTTGACGGATAATAGAATGAACGGTACACTACATATAACTTCATCTTGTTACCATATTAGCGAACTAAAGGATTCCGATAATTAAATCAAAAGTAAACCTAATGATTAAATCAACGTGAACCAAATTGTTAAATCGAAAGTAAACCAAAGAATTAAGTCAAAAGTAACCATGCAAACAACGAACTAGAGAGTTCCGATAAGTAAACCACACAGGCAACAAACTAAAGAATTCCAATAATAAACCAACCACATCGGCAACGAAGAGGGTGACCATATTGAGTAGATTATTCATGTTTGAAAAACCGCTTGGCATGCGGGATACACTACCGGATTTGCATGAAGCGAAGGAAAGGGTCCGCAGCTCAATCGAAATGGAAATGAAACGCTGGGGTTTTCAGTTCATAGAAACCCCTGCGCTCGAATATTACGAAACGGTCGGAACGGCATCGGCAATACTGGATCAGCAATTGTTCAAGCTGCTGGACCAGCAGGGGCACACTTTGGTGCTGCGGCCCGATATGACCGCTCCAATCGCCAGGGTTGCGGCGTCCAAGCTTTACAAAGACCAGATACCGTTAAGACTGGCTTATTCGGCGAACGTCTACCGTGCCCAGCAACGTGAAGGTGGCAGGCCGGCAGAGTTTGAACAAATCGGGGTCGAGTGTATCGGCGACGATTCTGTCAGTGCTGATGGCGAAATGATTGCCTTGGCGATTTCCTCACTGAAAAAAGCAGGTTTGGAACAATTCCAGCTTTCAGTTGGACATGTAGGCTTCGTCAACGAATTATTCGTGCAGATCCTTGGAAACGAGGAACGGGCCAGGGAATTGACGAAATTTTTATATGAGAAAAATTATGTTGGCTATCGTGAGCATGTCAAATCACTGCCTCTTTCATCGATTGATTCGCAAAGGCTGCTTGCCTTCCTGGAATTGCGCGGCGGCCCTGAAGTGATCGGCAAAGCGCTGGAACTTGTCGAGAACGGGAAAGGCAGAGCGGCGCTTGACGAACTGAAGCTGCTCTGGGATGTCATCGAGAATTTTGGAGAAAGCAGCCGAATCAAGTTCGATCTGACAATTGTAAGCCATATGAGCTACTATACAGGAATTCTATTCGAGGTATATGCCGGAATGGTCGGTTTTCCAATCGGCAATGGCGGGCGCTATGACAAATTACTCGAGAAATTCGGCAAAACAACCGGAGCGACAGGATTTGCCATCAGGCTGGACCGTCTGCTTGAAAGTCTCGGAGACCTCGGAGAGCCAGAGCCTGTCACTTGCATTCTTTTTAGTCCGGAACGAAGGAAGGAAGCCTATCAGATGGCGGCGCAAAAAAGGGGAGACGGTGAACGGATCGTCCTGCAGGATATCAGCGCGGTCCGCAATCTTGATGCGTGTTCAAATGTTTTTGCCAATGTCGTTTTCCTTGTAGGGAAGGAGGGAACGCAATGAATGAACAGCTGACGATCGCGATGCCGAAGGGCAGGATTTTTACCGAAGCAGTCGAACTGCTGCGCAACGCGGGATTCAATCTTCCTCCTGAATTCGATGACTCGCGCAAGTTGATTATCGATGTCGAAGAAGAAAATTTCCGCTTCATCCTCGCCAAGCCAATGGATGTGGCAACATATGTAGAGCATGGTGTCGCCGATCTCGGAATTGCCGGGAAGGACGTCCTGCTTGAGGAAGAACGCGATGTGTACGAGCTGCTCGATTTAAAAATCAGCGGCTGCTACCTCGCTGTCGCAGGGCTCCCTGATACAAAAATGAATGATGTCGCACCGAAAATCGCGACGAAATATCCAAATATCGCTGCTGCTTATTTCCGTGAACAGGGCGAGCAGGTCGAGATCATCAAATTAAACGGATCGATTGAGCTTGCGCCACTGATTGGCCTTGCCGATCGGATTGTCGATATCGTATCAACTGGCAGGACCCTGAAAGAAAACGGCCTCGTCGAATACGAAACGATTACCGGCGTGACCTCAAGGCTGATCGTGAACCCGGTCAGCTACCGGATCAAGGACGAGCGCATCAGCGAATTGATCAAGAGATTGAATGAAGTAATCTGATAGTTGAATCTGAAAGGATTTGATTTTGGTGGAAATTTTACAGATAGACGGCAATTTGTCACTGAAACGGACCGTGGATGGCGGAACGGAAGACCAGCGCAAGGCCGTGAAGGCGATCATCGCGGAAGTCAGGGTTGCGGGCGACCAGGCTCTTAAGGCTTTTACCGAAAAATTCGACTCTGTGATGCTTGATGAATTCAGAGTAACACAAGAAGAGATTTCTGAAGCTTATAAAGCAGTCAGCAGTGAGTTAGTGGACATCATCACTGAAGCAGCAGCTAATATCCGCACATACCACGAAAAGCAGCTGCGCCCATCGTGGATGACGACAGAGGAAAATGGCACGATGCTTGGCCAGAAGGTGACACCGCTCGATTCTGTCGGTGTATATGTCCCGGGTGGAACTGCAGCATACCCATCATCTGTATTGATGAATGTCATTCCCGCAAAAACGGCAGGTGTGGAGCGAATCGTCATGGTTTCGCCACCCGGCCGAGATGGGAAGCTTCCGGCGGGTGTGCTGGTTGCGGCCGACATCGCAGGGGTAAAAGAAATCTATAAAGTCGGCGGAGCCCAGGCAATTGCGGCTCTGGCATATGGAACGGAAACGATCATGCCGGTCGATAAGATCACCGGTCCCGGCAATATTTATGTCGCCCTCGCCAAGCGCGAGGTGTTCGGCGATGTCGCCATCGATATGATTGCAGGCCCAAGTGAAATCGGGATTCTTGCCGACGACACAGCGCGAGCCAATGAAATTGCGGCCGACCTGCTATCCCAGGCGGAGCATGATCCGCGTGCGTGCGCAGTCCTTGTGACCACATCCCGGACTCTGGCAGAAGACGTGCTGGACGAGGTGTATAAACAGCTGTCACACTTGCCGCGAAAGGATATCGCCACAGTTGCGATCGAGGATTTCGGGGCAATCTATGTTGCGGCTAATCTGGAAGAAGCCATCGGAGCGATCAATCAGCTGGCTCCGGAGCATCTTGAGGTCGTTACGGAAAATCCAGTCGAATTGCTCGGTAAAATAAAGCATGCAGGAGCGATTTTCCTTGGCAGATACAGTTCGGAACCGGTTGGCGATTATTTTGCCGGACCAAACCACGTCCTGCCTACGAATGGAACAGCGCGCTTTTCGAGTCCGCTCAGCGTCGAGGATTTCCAGAAAAAATCGAGCGTGATTTTATACAGTGAGCAGGCGATGAACGCCAATGGAGCGAAGATTGCTGAATTCGCAAGGCTCGAGGGGCTTGAAGCTCACGCCCGTGCAGTAGAGGCACGACTTAAATAAGATTTTGATCCGGAGGTAAAATCATGGAACGGACGGCAACAGTGAACAGATATACAAATGAAACGAAAATAGATTTGACGTTTGGCATCGATGGGGAAGGGAAGTCCTCTCTCGAAACCGGCTTACCTTTCCTATCACACATGCTTGATTTATTCGCAAAGCACGGACAATTTGATTTGTCTGTGGACGCAAATGGAGATGTTGAGGTCGATGGTCACCACACAACCGAAGATATCGGCATCTGCATCGGCCAGGCTCTACGTGAGGCACTTGGCGATAAAAAGGGAATCAAGCGCTATGGAAACGCGTTTGTTCCAATGGATGAGGCACTTGCCCAGGTAGTCATCGACTTAAGCAACCGGCCGCATCTTGAAATGCGCGCAGAATTCCCATCGCAGCAGGTCGGCACTTTCGATGTCGAGCTTGTCCATGAGTTCCTGTGGAAGCTGGCACTTGAAGCGAGGATGAACCTTCATGTCATCGTCCATTACGGTAAAAACACGCATCACATGATTGAGGCGGTATTTAAAGCACTTGGCCGGGCACTTGATGAAGCAACGACCATCGACCCGCGCGTAAAAGGCGTTCCATCAACGAAGGGGATGCTGTAAAGGTGTCTCAAATCGAGGGGGAGCTGAACAGTGGTCTTTAAATAGCAACTGATTTTCAAACGGAAGGAAGTTAAACCATGATTGGCATCGTCGATTACGGCATGGGCAATCTGTTCAGCGTCAGCAAAGCGCTCGAACGGCTGGATGCGCCCTATTTTATCTCACAATACAAAGACGGATTAATGGAAGCAGATGCACTCCTTGTTCCGGGAGTAGGCTCATTCCGTGACGCGATGGACGTGTTGAATCGGACTGGTCTGGCAGACATGATCCGTGATTTTGCGGCGACCGGCAAGCCTGTGCTTGGGATTTGCCTTGGCATGCAGCTGCTTTTTGAAGAAAGCACAGAGAACGGTAAGACAAAAGGGCTCAGTCTTCTTCCTGGGAAAGTCGGACGTTTCAGCGGCCGAACAGCCGAAGGGGATGCCTATAAGGTTCCGCATATGGGATGGAACAAGCTTCGTTTTACCGGTAATTCGCCATTGCTCGCTTCACTTGAAGAGGATTATGTCTACTTCGTCCATTCCTATTATGTAAAAACGGATAACCAGGACGTGCTGGTCGCAGTCGGTGATTATTACGATATTGAAGTGCCGGCCATCGTTGGCAGGGGGAATATCTACGGCATGCAATTCCATCCGGAGAAAAGCAGTGACATGGGAATGAGCCTGCTCCGCAATTTCACGGAATTGGCAGCAGAAAGGAAGTCTGAGCGATGAAATTCACAATCTACCCGGCAATCGACATGCGCGGCGGAAAATGTGTCCGGCTGCTGCAGGGCGATTATGATAAGGAAACGGTTTATGGGGATTCCCCTTTTGAAATGGCAAAGAAATTCGCCGCTGAAGGAGCGGAATGGATTCACATGGTCGACCTTGACGGGGCCAGGGATGGCAAAAGAGTCAACGACCAGTTCGTCATCCAGGCTGCCCAGGAGCTTGGCGTGAACGTCCAAATAGGCGGCGGGATTCGCAGCGAGGCGGACATCAACCACTATCTTGAGAATGGCGTCACCCGTGTCATCATCGGCAGCATTGCTGTTTCCAATCCTGAGTTTGCAGAGGAGATGGTCCGGAAGTACGGCGCGAAAATCGCGATCGGCCTTGATGCAAAAAATGGCTTCGTGGCAACGCACGGCTGGCTGAACACTTCGGAGGTAAGTGCCGTCGAGCTTGGCAAAAGATTCGCTGATGCTGGAGCGGAGACGTTTATTTTCACCGATATTGCAACCGACGGTACGCTTGCAGGCCCGAATGTCGAGGCAACCCGCCAGTTGGCATTGGAAACAGGAAAAAGCGTCATTGCGTCCGGCGGTGTCAGCACGCTTGATGATTTGGCAGCCCTACGCCAGCTTCGTGAAGATGGCATCAGCGGCGCGATTGTCGGCAAAGCCATCTATGAAAGCCGTTTCTCGGTAAAAGCTGCGCTGGAAATGGGGAATGCCTGATGCTGAGCAAGCGAATCATCCCCTGTCTTGATGTAAAAGAAGGCCGCGTCGTAAAAGGCATTCAATTCGTTCAGCTTCGCGATGCCGGCGATCCGGTTGAGCTTGCGAGGTTCTATGATGAGCAGGGAGCAGACGAGCTCGTATTCCTTGATATTTCCGCATCTGTCGAAGGCCGGAAAACGATGGTCGAGGTTGTCAGGGAAGTGGCTTCCGAACTGGCGATTCCTTTTACGGTAGGCGGCGGAATCAATACTCTTGAGGACATGAAGAGGATGCTCCGCTCTGGTGCCGATAAAGTGTCTCTGAATACGGCAGCTGTGAACAATCCGAAACTGATTTCGGAAGGCTCTGATTTCTTCGGAGCCCAGTGCATCGTCGTTGCGATCGATGCAAAATATGACCCTGAACTCGGTACATGGCGAGTATATACGCATGGCGGCCGCACGCCGACAAACTGGAAAGTCATCGACTGGGCGAAAGAAGCCGTCCGCCTTGGTGCAGGGGAAATCCTGCTGACAAGCATGGACAGCGACGGTGAAAAAAATGGTTTTGATCTCGCGTTGACACGTGCCGTCAGTGAAGCGGTAACCGTTCCGGTGATTGCCTCAGGCGGCGCCGGAAATGCCGACCATTTTGTCGATGCATTTATAGATGGAAAAGCGGATGCAGCCCTCGCAGCTTCGATTTTCCACTACCGTGAAACGTCTGTAAAAGAAGTAAAATCCCATCTGCGCGAAAAAGGAGTGACTGTACGATGAAAGTAGAAGATTTGAAATTTGACAGCAATGGCCTGATTCCTGCGGTCGTTCAGGACGCTTCCACCCGCGAAGTCTTGACCGTCGCCTACATGAATGAAGAATCACTCTCCAAATCACTGGAAACACGCGAAACCTGGTTTTACAGCCGTTCCCGCCAGGAGCTCTGGCATAAAGGCGCAACAAGCGGGAATACCCAGAAAATCGTTGAGATCAAGTACGATTGTGATGGTGACGCACTTGTCGTTCTCGTTGAACCAGCCGGTCCTGCATGCCATACAGGCGCAGTCAGCTGTTTCTCGGAAAATCTCCTTGATAAGACGACCACAGAAAACACAGCTTTAACCGATTTCGCCGTCATGCTTGAATTGGAAAAAACAATCCGCGACCGTGAACAGGACATGCCAGAAGGCGCCTACACCACCTATCTTTTCGAAAAAGGCGTGGACAAGATTTTAAAGAAAGTCGGAGAAGAGGCAGCGGAAGTCATCATCGCCGCCAAAAACCGAGACGCCGAAGAACTTAAGTGGGAAGCCGCCGACCTGCTCTACCACCTGATGGTATTGCTGCAGGAACAAAAGCTCCCATTGAAAGAAGTGCTCGGAGTCTTGAATAAAAGGAAGAAACCCAGCGCAGGAGAGTGAAATGCGCTGGTTTTTTGCTGTCCACTACTAATCGAAGAAGTTCTTTCCCGGGGAGTAGGTTCGGCCTTTGTTTGTGCCGGTTAAAACGAGATCCATGGTAGATAGGATTCTCCTTGCAGTAGATGAAGATTTTATTTTCAAGAATTCACGAAACTGCTTATTTGTAATGGAAGGGCCATATATAAGGAAATAATCCTTCAATGCCTGAACATGTGCATCCACTGATTTGTGTCCACAACTCTTGCAAGTCCAATTTCCCTGATGATAGTCCATGCCGAATACCTCACATTCAGGACATTGCGCTCCTTGTATCATTTCATCGAAAGGAATGTCCATTGTTTTGTAATTTGGAATCAATGGCTCGTGGGCCTTTATTAAATGTTTGGAGACTTTCTTCATATCGTTTTTTGAGAGGAAAGACTTGGGGTACCTCTGATAAAGTGGCGGAATTTTGTATGCTACATACGATGAGCGGAAGACCCGAAAGCTGACATCCGAGTCGTGATCTGGATTCTTAATTTGAGCCTGGGAATTGCTGATGGCAACCATGTATTCAACAGGAGGAAAATCAATGTGTTGCTTTTTAAGAAAAGCCTATAATTGGGAGGCTTGAATTCTTGCCTGGAGAATCGGATCAGCAAAAACTTCTTCTATATCATTATGAAATCGTATCAGTTGGTTGAATTCGGGAAGGAAGGTGAGTGTACCTGCATAATATTTGGAGTCAATATTTAGGAGAAAGTAAGGTGTGATGATAAGGGTATCGAGTTGGAAATGGGTATCGTTGATGGGGATTCTTAAATCCTGCAAAATCAGCATTTCTGAGTGGTCGATTTGTGATATATAGTAATCCAGCGTCTTTTCACCCTTGTAACCTGCGAGTTTTCGATATAGTTTCTTTTCGAAAACAGCCTTTTTGTAATGTTCCGGGGAAAATCGCTTCACAATTGCTTCTAACATCATGATCTCTTTAGGATATTCTCTTGTTTTTCCGATCAAATGCTATCACTCCTTAAAAATAATACTGTATTATTCGCTATCTCCTCTGAAAATACCTTCTTTTAAAATGGTGATTTGCTTTTATTGGCGAAAAACAAAATATATCGACCACATTCTGAAATATATCAGCGGATTTCTGATTTTATCGACCACATTCAGAGATATATCGACCAGATTTCGCAGGATATCGACCACATCGGTAAAACGGAAGCAAAATTCAAAATCACAAAGAAAAATCATCTTACTTGAGAAGAACTATAGGCGAAAAAGACAAATTTGGGAGGAAACTCATTCACAGACGCACCGCGAAGACAAAAAAATCACCTTTTTTAAACCCTCGATCGCATTTTATTGGCGAAAAACAAAATATATCGACCACATTCTGAAATATATCAGCGAATTTCTGATTTTATCGACCACATTCAGAGCTATATCGACCAGATTTCGCAGGATATCGACCACATCGATAATACGGAAGCAAAATTCAAAATCACAAAGAAAATCATCTTACTTGAGAAGAACTATAGCCGAAAAAAACAAATTTGCGAGGAAACTCAAGCACAGACGCACCGCGACGACAAAAAAATCACCTTTTTTAAACCCTCGATCGCATTTTATTGGCGAAAAACAAAATATATCGACCACATTCTGAAATATATCAGCGAATTTCTGATTTTATCGACCACATTCTGAAATATATCAGCGGATTTCTGATTTTATCGACCACATTCAGAGCTATATCGACCAACTTCCATCATATATCGACCACATCAATAGAGCACCCATAAACTCCCCACCCACAATTTCACTACCACACCTTCTCGAACCCTCTGTCCGTATGTTATACTACATTAGTTAAAGTTGCTTCGATAAAACACTGTATGTGTATTCTTATACAAACCACTAGGCTTAATGGATATAGTTTTATTAAAAGGTTCAATCGATATAGTATTACTACAATATAAATGGAGGATCACATGGGAAAAGACTCTAAAGCAACGAAGCAAAAAGGCCAATTGCTGTCTTTCGTTCCTACTGGTGAGTACTATTTCACCAAAGGGGTCAAGGCTTTCCACAGGCGGGATCTGAAGAAGGCTGAGAAGTATTTCGAGCGTGCGATGCATCTTGAGCCGGGCGAGCCGATGATTGTTTGCCAGCTGGCGATCGTGCAGTCGGAATTGGGTGATTATCAGCAATCTAACCGTCTTTTGCACTTGGTCCTCGAAGATCTGGATGAAAACATGGCGGAGTGCCATTACTTCCTGGCGAATAACTACGCTCATATGGGTTTGTTCCGCGATGCGTTCAGGCATGCGAATTTATACCTGGAAGTGAATGAAGATGGCGAGTTCGCGGAGGATGCGAACGATCTTCTGGAGCTTCTGACGATGGAAGCGGAAGAAATGGATGAGGATTATTATGAAGAGGATGATCTGATCGTCAAGCAGGAGGAAGCGCGCAATCACCTTGAATCTGGGGAGTTTCCGCGGGCGATCGAGATTTTTCAGGAGGTCATCGAGGAGTATCCGGAATACTGGTCGGCATACAATAACCTGGCGCTGGCGTATTTTTACCTTGGGGAAACGGTCAAGGCCCGTGACATCCTGAATGATGTACTCGAGCAGAATCCAGGGAACCTGCATGCGCTCTGCAATGCGCTTGTATTCGCGCATTACCAGGGGCAAGAGAAGGAAGGCCAGGATCTTAAGGATTCGCTTGAAAAAATCCATCCGATCCACGTTGAGCACCAGTTCAAGCTCGGTGCCACGTTCGCGCTTGTCGGCGAGTACGAACTAGCTTACCGCTGGCTGAAGAAGCTGCAAAAGTCAGGTTTTGAAGGCGACGGTGCCTTTTATTACTGGCTGGCGCATTCGTCTTATTTTACCGGCAGAGAAAATACCGCACGGACAGCCTGGAAAAAGGTTCTCGAGTTCAATCCTGAAAAAGATGGAATGGAGCCATGGGCAGATAAGCCGGGCGTGAAGTTCGAAGCGCAGGTTTCGGCGATTCTGAACCAGTTGAACAGCGATTATCCGGAGGAACGCCTTTTTGCGTTATTTCTCACATCTGTATCCGCGAAAAAGAAAGAAATTCTCGCAGCAGATACTTCAACGGATAAAATGACGGAGATGGAAAAATCATATTTTGCCTATGTAACCTCCGGCAAGCTGAGCAGCAAGGAAGAAGAAGTAAAGGGTGCTCATGAAACGGCGAAGCTATTGTACGACCACCACCAGCCAATTGGCAAAAATGAAGCCGGCGTCTACATCATGTGGTTTTCGGTATTCGAGCAGGCGGCAAAGGCAGGCTACGATTTTAAAAACAAGAAAGCATGGGCGGCAGCTGTCGATTATCTCTGGGATAAGCTGAGGAATATCAGCACGACGAAAGCGGCAGTCGCGAAAAAATACGGATTATCCGTATCCACGCTGTCCAAATACATCAATTTGGCTAGTGAGTTTCTTCATGAAGAAGACAGCATCTAAAGGGTAAACTGAGTCTGCAAATTGCAGGCAAAGTTTATCCTTTTTTTCTTTTAAAAGGATACAATCAAGGGTATATGATACTATATATGTCAATTCCGTGAACTTAAGCATATTTTTGGACTATGCAGCACTTGTTTTATAGGATATGTTTATGCAGGAAATACTATTTCCGAATGGATGACGGAAATTAGCGGATTAAGATATACAAAGGAGTTGTACACCATGTCAGAAGAGAAAATTTATGACGTCATTATCATCGGTGCCGGACCGGCAGGGATGACGGCTGCTGTTTATACTTCACGCGCGAACTTGTCGACGCTGATGCTTGAGCGCGGCGTGCCGGGCGGCCAGATGGCTAATACGGAAGAGGTTGAAAACTATCCAGGATTTGACCATATTCTTGGGCCAGAACTTTCTACAAAGATGTTTGACCACGCGAAAAAATTCGGTGCAGAATATGCTTACGGTGATGTAAAAGAAGTCATCGACGGCAAAGAATATAAAACCATCAAGGCTGGCAACAAGGAATACAAAGCCCGCTCCATCATTATTTCCGCTGGTGCGGAGTACAAGAAGATTGGCGTTCCTGGCGAGCAGGAGCTTGGCGGCCGTGGCGTTTCCTACTGTGCGGTTTGTGACGGCGCATTCTTTAAAAACAGAGAACTCGTTGTCGTCGGCGGCGGAGACTCCGCAGTTGAAGAGGGTGTTTACCTGACTCGCTTTGCTTCAAAAGTGACGATCGTTCACCGTCGTGACGAGCTTCGTGCGCAAAAAATCCTTCAGGATCGAGCATTCGCGAATGAAAAAATTGATTTCATTTGGAACCATACAGTCAAGCAAATCAATGATAAAGACGGCAAAGTTGGCAGCGTGACGCTTGTATCCACACAAGATGGCTCTGAACAGGAGTTTCCTGCTGATGGCGTATTCATCTACATCGGAATGGTTCCATTGACTAAGCCGTTCGAAAGCCTTGGCATCACAAACAGCAACGGCTATATCGAAACGAATGAACAGATGGAAACGAAAGTCCCTGGCATTTTCGCAGCTGGCGACATCCGTGAAAAAACGCTGCGCCAAATCGTGACGGCTACAGGCGACGGAAGTATCGCTGCGCAAAACGCCCAGCATTATGTTGAGGAATTGATCGAGGAATTGAAAGCAAACGCTTAATAGACAAATGACAAGCCCGCCGCTATGATTTGGCGGGCTATTATTTTACTTCTAAATGGTAAAAACATCACATCGCGGCATAAATTAACAAAAAGTAATTATTTATTAATTCTTCTGTAACAGTAGTGAAACAATCATGGGGTATTATAGGAGTAGAAATTGACCCCCTTTTAAAAATATAATCCTTTGACGGCACAGGTTATCCTGTGCTCTTTTTTTATACATAAAAATGAAACAGGCCTTTGCAAGCGAATATAACACTTTTGATATTGGGAAATTTTTTGCGGCTAATTGTCATTATGCTTCTTAAAAACTATTCCACTTTATAAAAAGAACTTTTCTTGTCAAAAATATCATCTTTCTATTCATTGTGGGTAAAAACTAAAAATAGTATAATGGAAAGAATAAAAAGTCCGGCAAATGACGAAAGACTGTTTCACGGGAAATTTTGCTAAAAGGCTTATATGTCCGGAATCCATTAAACTGAGAAACAAGTTTAAGATGTGCAGACATACCGCCCTTTTGCGGTGGTACTTTGCTTGCGCTTATAGATGAAGAGGTGGATTTGATGCAGCGCGTCACGAACTGTGTTTTGGTGAAAGATAATAAGATTTTGCTGTTGCAGAAGCCGCGCCGGAATTGGTGGGTGGCCCCAGGCGGCAAGATGGAACCGGGTGAGACTGTCAAGGATTCCTGTATCAGGGAATTCCGTGAAGAAACAGGGATTTACCTGCGTAATCCTCAAATCAAAGGGATTTTCACATTCGTTATCAAAGAAGATGATCAGGTGGTTTCCGAGTGGATGATGTTCACTTTTTATGCCACTGAGGCAGATGGGATCAATCTCGATGTATCAGAGGAAGGCACCATCTCCTGGCACGAGCTCGATGAGATCAAGGACCTGCCAATGGCAGCGGGAGATTATCATATTCTCGAATATATGATTCATGGACAAGGAATCATCTATGGCAACTTTACTTATACACCGGACTTCGAGCTGATCAGCTACAGGCTCGATCCGAATTGATACGAAAAAATGGCTGTTTTCGTAGTAGCGACTGTCTTTCAACGAAAAAGCCTTAATAACTAATTTCAGGGGGAAGAGAAATGAGTACCGGTTCAACTACTGATACCCAGCTCGTCATCATAACAGGTATGTCTGGCGCGGGGAAAACGGTCGCAATCCAGAGCTTTGAGGACCTTGGCTTTTTCTGCGTCGACAATCTGCCGCCGACCTTGCTGCCGAAATTCCTTGAGTTGATGAAGGAGTCTGGCACTAAGATGAATAAGGTGGCATTGGTCATGGATTTGCGTGGACGCGAATTTTTTGACTCTCTGTTCAAGGCGCTTGATGAACTGGCGGAAACTTCATGGGTGACGCCGCAGGTCCTGTTCCTTGACGCAGATGACTCTACACTCGTCCGCCGTTATAAAGAAACGAGACGTTCGCATCCGCTTGCTCCATCAGGCTTGCCGCTTGAAGGCATCCAGCTTGAACGCGAGCTACTGGAAGAACTGAAGGGCAGAGCACAGCTTATTTATAAAACAACAGGCATGAAACCAAAGGACCTCCGCGAAAAGATCCTTGAGGAATTCTCGGTGAACAAGAAGACGATTTTTACCGTGAATGTGATGTCCTTTGGGTTCAAGCATGGAATACCGATCGATGCCGACCTCGTTTTCGATGTCCGCTTCTTGCCGAATCCGCACTATATTGATCATATGCGTCCAAAAACTGGTCTTGATGAAGATGTGTCGACATACGTTTTAAAATGGAACGAAACTTCCAAGTTCCTTGAAAAGGTGACAGACCTTTTGAGTTTCATGCTTCCGCATTATAAGCGGGAAGGCAAGGCGCAGCTCATCATCGCCATCGGCTGCACGGGAGGCCAGCATCGTTCCGTTGCTCTTGCTGAACATATCGCCAAATATTTCGAGAAAGACTATCATACCCGCGTGACACACCGTGATATCGATAAAAGGAAGGGACTTACGACATGATGACAGATGGACTGCCAAGAATCGTCATCATCGGAGGCGGAACAGGCCTCCCAGTCCTGCTCCGGGGCTTGAAGAAGCATCCGGTCGACATCACTGCGATTGTCACAGTGGCTGATGATGGCGGAAGTTCGGGCCGCCTGCGTGAAGATATGCAGATTCCTCCTCCAGGCGATATCAGGAATGTCCTTGCTGCCCTTTCGGATGTGGAGCCGTTGATCGAGGAAATGTTCCAGCATCGTTTCAACACATCCAATGAGTTATCGGGACACTCGCTAGGCAACCTGATCCTTGCGGCGATGACGTCGATTACCGGCAATTTCGTCCATGCGATCCAGGAGATGAGCAAGGTGCTGAATGTGCGCGGAAAAGTCCTGCCGGCAGCAAACAGGAGTGTCATGCTGAATGCGGTAATGGAGGATAACAGCATTGTCAGGGGCGAATCGAAAATTCCTTACTCGGGTAAAAGAATCAAACGGGTTTTCCTGAATCCTGAAGGCGTTAAGCCGTTGCCTGAGACGCTCCAGGCGATCAGGGAGGCGGATTTGATCGTCATCGGACCAGGCAGCTTATATACAAGTATCCTGCCAAACCTGCTCGTGAAAAAGCTTGGCAAAGAAGTGTGCAAAGCGAAGGCACGCAAGGTGTATATCTGCAATCTGATGACCCAGGCAGGAGAGACGCATGATTTTGCTGCAAGTGACCATATAAAAGCGATCTATGATCATATGGATTGTGCTTTTATCGATACAATTTTGGTAAACAGTGAGACCATCCCTCCGGATGTCGAACTTCGCTACAAGGAAGAGCTTGCCCAGCCTGTCGTTTTTGATCTGGACCGGCTGAATTCTTTAGGCGTCGAGGTCGTCCAGGATGAAATCGCAGAGCTTGATGGCAATGTCATCAGGCATGATACAAAAAAAGTTTCAGAAATTTTATATTCTATGATAATAGATGAAACCAAAAAGAGGTATAACGCGTAAATATAGGATGCAAGCGTTTGTCTCGAGAAAAAGGTTTAAAAAAGATAGCTGCTGCGCTTGCGTGAACAAGGGCGCAGCACCATATAACCAGGGGGTGAAGAGGTGTCGTTCGCTTCGGAAACAAAAAAAGAACTCACGAATATTGACGTGAAGGGCTGCTGCGCCAATGCGGAACTGTCCGCTTTGATCCGGATGAATGGTTCCCTTTCCTTCTCTAATCGCAAACTCATCGTAGACGTACAGACTGAAAATGCCGCGATTGCCAGGCGAATCTATACCCTGATCAAGAAAAGCTATCAGGTACAGGTGGAGCTTTTGGTACGAAAGAAGATGCGGCTGAAAAAAAATAATGTTTATATTGTCCGCCTGAAGGAATCAGCCAGAGAAATTCTGGAGGATTTAAAGATTTTAGGAGAAGGCTTTGAAATTAACCATGAAATTTCACATGAATTAGTGAAAAAGAAATGTTGTAAGCGTTCTTATTTAAGAGGGGCTTTCCTTGCAGGAGGATCGGTGAATAACCCGGAAACATCCTCCTATCATCTTGAGATTGCCTCGATGTACCAGCAGCATAATGATTCATTATGTGAGTTGATGAACACCTTCGGACTGAACAGCAAAACGCTGGAACGGAAAAAAGGCTTCATCACCTATCTGAAAGAGGCGGAAAAAATCACCGAGTTTTTGAACATCGTCGGTGCGCACAATGCATTGCTGAGATTCGAAGATATCCGGATTGTCAGGGATATGAGGAACTCGGTCAACCGTCTTGTGAATTGTGAAACGGCTAACTTGAATAAAACGATCGGCGCCGCATTAAGGCAGGTGGAGAATATCCGATTTATAAGGGATACAGTCGGCCTGCAAATTTTACCGGAGAAGCTGAGGGAGATTGCCCAGCTTCGTGTCGATTACCAGGATGTCACCCTCAAAGAGCTGGGCGAAATGGTCAGCGGGGGAAGTATCAGCAAATCAGGAATCAATCACCGGCTGCGAAAAATTGATGAGATAGCAGATAAACTGCGTGCCGGGCAAACCATAAATAAATAGGGCTAGAGGAGGAAAAGCAATGGTTGAAAAACAAGTGGAAGTCAAATTGAAAACTGGGCTGCAAGCTCGCCCTGCCGCATTATTCGTGCAGGAAGCAAACAGGTTCTCATCCGATATTTTTCTAGAAAAGGATGGGAAAAAAGTAAACGCGAAGAGCATCATGGGCCTAATGAGCCTTGCTGTAAGTGCCGGCGCATCAGTGAACCTGATCGCCGATGGAAATGATGAAGAAGAAGCCGTGGCGAAACTGGCTGAATACATCCAGAACGAGAATTAAGTAACAAGGTTTCTGATAAGAACACAAAAAACTCGCTCCCGTTAAAGAGCGAGTTTTTATTTCGATTATTTATCCTTCTTTTCTTCCAATACATTACGAGTGATGATCTGGTCAACAAGACCGTATTCCTTCGCACGCTCAGCTGTCATGAAGTTGTCGCGGTCAGTATCTTTCGCGATGACTTCAAGCGGCTGGCCAGTACGCTCGGAAAGAATTCCATTTAGCTTTTCACGAAGGAAAAGGATACGCTTCGCAGCGATTTCAATTTCAGTCGCCTGTCCCTGTGCACCGCCAAGTGGCTGATGGATCATGACTTCCGCGTTTGGAAGTGCATAACGCTTGCCTTTCGTTCCGGCAGCCAGAAGGAATGCACCCATGGATGCAGCCATACCGATACAGATTGTCTGTACATCCGGCTTGATGAACTGCATAGTATCGTAGATTGCCATACCGGCAGTGATGCTGCCGCCCGGGCTATTGATGTAGATGGAAATGTCTTTTTCCGGATTTTCAGCTTCCAGGAAAAGCAGCTGGGCTACGATTGAGTTGGCAACATTGTCATCAATGCCGCTTCCCAGCATAATGATGCGATCCTTTAAAAGGCGGGAATAAATGTCATATGCCCTTTCGCCCCGATTCGTTTGTTCAATAACTGTAGGAATCAAGTTCATGTTTGTTTTCCTCCTTTAACGTAAGATCATTTCACCGCTTTAAGAAAAAGGCATTACAGCCCTTTTTTAAAGCAAATGACTGCCCTTAAATAGACAGATTGCAGGCTGGCATAAACTGGTTCGTTTGCCAGAACACCTATGTAGTTTAATGATACACGCATGGTCAATAAAGGTCAAACGAATCGCTTTTAAAGCCTGCATAAACTGTTCGACAATATATATATTCCAATTTACTGTACCGTATCCATCTTACCCAAGATTGTCATTTTTAAACAAAGCGCTGGCATTGCTGACAAAAAATCATCCTTGCAAACCGTGAAAACTTATCCTATAATAGGTAAGCGTAACGCCAACTTCCAAACATGCCCTCGTGGTGCAACGGATAGCACGTAAGATTCCGGTTCTTGAGATGTGGGTTCGATTCCTGCCGAGGGCGTTACCAAAATGCTTCTGCGCTTTTTGCGCGGAGGCATTTTTTGCTTTATAGGAAATTACTAAATCTGAATGAGGTTCTTGCGCTTTTTTTTCGTATGGATACCATGCCAAATTCTTTCCATACACCAAAGCTTGTTTATCATGTAAAATGAGGGCAGGGGTGATCTTAGATGGATTTGAAAGCTGGATTGTTTCAAAAACAGACGTTGAAATTGGCAATGACTCAGGAGCTGACCCAGGCAATTGCGCTCTTGCAGTATTCAGCGCAGGAGCTTGCGGCGTTTCTTGAAGCTAAATCGATGGAAAACCCCCTGCTGCAAGTAGACTTTAAAAATATTACTCATTTTGATTCGAATATGGATCGTAAGAGGAAGACGACAAAAAGGACGTTCGAACGGGACCAGAAGAATTTGATTGAACAAATTGGTTCTGGCGAGAGCGAAACGCTTGAAGAATACCTTCATGCCCAGCTGAATTCCTTAAAAGCATCACCTGAAGAGAAATTGATTTTACCAGTGTTGATTGAAAACATAGATGAAAACGGTTACCTGAAGATGGGTCGCGATGATCTTGCAAAAAGGTTTGGTGTGGATGAAGAAATCATTGATTCCGCCTATTTCAAGCTGCAATCATTGGATCCCGCCGGTATTGCGGCCGGAGACCTTCAGGAGTGCCTGCTGCTCCAGCTTACAAGGCAGAAGCGGACACCAGCCAATCAGCTGGCCATCACGATCATCCGTGACCACTTCCTTCTCTTCGCGGAAAAAAAGTGGAAAGCACTCGCGAAAATACTAAATATAGAATTGAAGGATATCCAGAAGGTCCATGACGAGATCCAGAAGCTTAACCCAAAACCAGGATCTTCTTTTCAGCGTGGAAAGCCGGCCTATATTGTTCCCGATGTAGTGGTGAAGCGTGTAGGAGAAGATCTTTCCGTAAGTGTATATGATGCCTTGATTCCGAAAGTCTCTTTTAACGATGGCTATTACCGGCAGTTATCACAGCATAAGGATCAGGAAGTCAATAAATTCCTCCAGGAAAAGCAGGGGGATTACCAGTGGATCCGCCGCAGCCTCGAACAACGAAAGGAAACACTTATGAAGGTGTCGATGAAAATCATCGAAAAACAGCCGGACTTTTTCCTGATAGGTCCTTCCCATCTGTACCCGATGACGATGAGGGAGGTGGCGGATGAGCTGGAAATCCACGAATCAACCGTCAGCCGGACTGTACGTGAAAAATACATGCAGACACCATGCGGAACCTATGAATTGAAATCATTCTTTACAAGTGGGGTGGCCACCACCGAGAACGACCAGGCCTCATCGCAAACTGTAAAGGCGGCAATCGAGAACTATATAAAGGAAGAAGATAAACGAAAGCCGATTTCCGACCAGGCTATTGTTGAAATGCTCAAGGATCGTGAAGGGATGGTCGTCTCGCGGAGAACGGTCGCGAAGTACCGTGACCAGCTGGGGATTCCATCCTCATCGAAACGGAAGCGGTTTGATTAGATTTTATTTGTTTGTTTGGTAAAATGGATGATATTTCCGTTATGCAATAAAGGGCCTTAATTTGCGAATAAACTTCTTTTTTGCGAATAAAGCCTCTGACCTTGCGAATAAAACCATCTGTTTGCGATTAAACCCCATTCCAATCATTAAAAGGAGCCAAAAATGAAAAAAACAGTCAAACTATACTCTCGTCCGCGCTGCCACTTATGCGAAAACGCGCGCGAGACTCTCGAAGAACTCCAGCAAAACTGGAATTTTACAATAGATGAGATCAATATCGACCTTGATGACGAGCTTGTTGAGAAGTATGGGATTATGATTCCGGTTATCGAATTGGACGGGGAAGAGCTTCAATACGGAATCATTAACAAAAAGTTCATAAGTGAAGCGTTTTCACGAAAAAAGCTTGAGTTTATTGGTTGATTAAGGTTTTCACTCCTGTTAGAATGAAATCTGTAGCAGGGGTGATTTTTTTTACCGCAAGTGGGACATAATATGTCTTGGCGGGACATTTGACGTCCATCACTTACAAAGGAGAATATCAACATGGACTTATCGCTCATTGATATTCAAAAAAGAATATTGCCCGATTTATTGCAAGTTATGCAAAAACGATACCTCATCCTCCAATACATAAACGTGATGCAGCCTGTTGGCAGGAGAAACCTTTCGGTCAGCCTGAATTTGACTGAACGGGTTTTGCGTTCTGAGGTAGAGTTTTTGAAAGACCAGAATCTGATCTCGATGTCGGTTTCGGGAATGACGCTGACCAAAGAGGGAAAAGATATACTGGAAAGTCTTGATAGAGTAATGCGGGACATAATGGGTATAAACACATTAGAGCAACAGCTCCAAAAGCGCATGGGTATTCGAAAAGTCATTGTTGTTCCAGGGGACAGCGACAAGTCGCCATGGGTGAAAAGCGAGCTGGGGCGTGCGACAGCCGATAGTATGAAAGAGTTCCTCCAAAGCAAGAATATCATTGCGGTAACTGGAGGTTCGACGATGGCGGCTGTGGCGGAAAGCCTGACTCCCGACTTTGGCGAAAAGGATTTAGTGTTCGTGCCGGCAAGGGGTGGAATCGGCGAGGATGTCAAGAATCAGGCAAACACGGTTTGCGCGATCATGGCGGACAACACGAATTCCCGCAACCGGGTCTTTTATGTACCTGACCAGGTCAGCACCGAAGTTTACAAGTCCTTCATTAAAGAACCGCTGATTTACGAAGTATGGAATTTAGTCAAATCAGCAAGCATGGTTTTACATGGTATTGGAGACGCTATTACAATGGCGGAACGCCGCAATACCAGCCCTGAGGATTTGCAGAAAATCCTTGATGGAAAAGCAGTCGGCGAGGCTTTTGGCTATTATTTCAATGAAGAGGGTGAAATCGTCCACAAAGTGCTGACGATTGGCCTTCAGCTGGATGATCTCGCAAATATAGGCAATATTATCGCGGTTGCCGGCGGACAGTCGAAGGCAAAGGCAATCAGGGCCTATATGAAACAGGCACCCTCCTCGACCATCCTGGTCACGGATGAAGGAGCCGCTAAAACATTGTTACAAGGGTAACACCTTAATATAAACAACACCTTTTATAGGAATCAAAGGAGGAAATACTCATGGCAGTAAAAGTTGGTATTAACGGATTTGGACGTATTGGACGCGTAGTTTTCCGCGCGGCATTGAAGAACCCTAATGTGGAAGTAGTTGCAGTTAACGATTTAACTGATGCAAACATGCTTGCTCACCTTTTAAAATATGATACAGTTCACGGAACATTGAACGAAGAAATCACAGTTGACGGTGACTACCTTGTAGTTGACGGCCACAAAGTGAAAGTACTTGCTGAAAGAGATCCAGCTCAACTTGGCTGGGGCGACCTTGGCGTAGAAGTAGTAGTAGAATCTACTGGCCGTTTCACAAAGCGTGCTGATGCTGCTAAACACCTTGAAGCAGGCGCGAAGAAAGTTATCATTTCTGCTCCAGCTTCTGACGAAGATATCACAATCGTTATGGGTGTTAACGACGACAAGTACGATGCAGCGAACCACCATGTAATCTCTAATGCATCTTGTACAACAAACTGCCTGGCTCCATTTGCGAAAGTTCTGAACGACAACTTCGGAATCAAGCGCGGTATGATGACAACTGTTCACTCATACACAAATGACCAGCAAATTCTTGACCTTCCGCACAAAGACTACCGTCGTGCGCGTGCAGCTGCGGAAAACATCATTCCTACAACAACTGGTGCTGCAAAAGCAGTTTCTCTAGTATTGCCTGAACTTAAAGGCAAATTGAACGGTGGAGCAATGCGTGTTCCAACTCCAAACGTTTCACTAGTTGACCTTGTTGCTGAGCTTGAAAAAGACGTAACAGTTGAAGAAATCAATGCTGCATTCAAGAAAGCTTCTGAAAACGAACTTAAAGGTATCCTTGGATACAGCGAAGAGCCACTAGTATCAAGCGACTACAATGGCTGTGCAAACTCTTCTACAATCGATGCACTTTCAACAATGGTTATGGAAGGCAGCATGGTAAAAGTTATCTCTTGGTATGACAACGAGTCTGGCTACTCTAACCGTGTAGTTGACCTGGTTGATTTCATCGCTAAAAAAGGTCTGTAAGCAAATATTGGATTAACCATCCATTTACGACTATAATGTAGTGGGATGAAAAGGGGAGCGGGGTAAATTCCCTCTCCTCTTTTTCTGCTTAATCGCGCATATGCGCCATTTTAAAGGAGGTCTCTAGCCTTGAACAAAAAGACAGTAAAAGATGTGGATGTAAAAGGAAAACGAGTTTTTTGCCGCGTTGATTTCAACGTGCCGATGAAGGATGGACAGGTTACGGATGAAACAAGGATCCGTGCAGCGCTGCCAACAATCAAGTACCTGGTTGATCAGGGTGCAAAAGTCCTTCTTGCAAGCCACCTTGGCCGTCCAAAAGGGCAGGCTGTTGAAGAATTGCGTTTGACTCCAGTAGCAAAGCGTCTGTCTGAGCTGCTAGGCAAGGATGTAAAGAAAACAGATGAAGCTTACGGCGACTCTGTAAAATCTGAAATCGACAGCATGAACGAGGGCGATGTCCTGCTTCTTGAGAATGTCCGTTTCTATCCAGGCGAAGAGAAAAATGATCCTGAACTTGCAAAAGCATTTGCTGAGCTTGCAGATGTATATGTGAACGATGCATTCGGAGCTGCACACCGTGCCCATGCTTCAACAGAAGGCATCGCTAAGTACATTCCAGCTGTTTCAGGCTTCCTGATGGAAAAAGAGCTTGAAGTACTTGGAAAAGCATTGTCAAACCCAGAGCGTCCATTCACAGCAATCATAGGCGGCGCGAAGGTAAAAGACAAAATCGGCGTTATTGACAACCTGTTGGAAAAAGTAGATAACCTGATCATCGGCGGCGGACTGGCTTATACATTCGTAAAAGCACAGGGCCACGAAATCGGCAAATCTCTTTTAGAAGAAGATAAAATAGAATTGGCTAAAAGCTTCATGGAAAAAGCAAAGGCAAAAGGCGTGAACTTCTACATGCCAGTTGACGCAATCGTTGCCGACGATTTTTCTGCGGATGCAAATACAAAGGTCGTTCCGATTGAAGAAATTCCTGCAGACTGGGAAGCTCTCGATATCGGACCGAAGACAGCTGAAACTTACCGCGATGTCATCCAGAAGTCCAAACTGGTTATCTGGAACGGACCAATGGGCGTATTCGAAATCGATAAGTTCGCAGAAGGAACTAAAGCTGTAGCACAAGCATTAGCCGATGCAAGCGATACATATTCAGTCATCGGCGGAGGCGACTCTGCAGCAGCAGTCGAGAAATTCGGACTTGCTGAAAAAATGAGCCACATCTCCACAGGCGGCGGAGCTTCCCTCGAATTCATGGAAGGCAAGCAGCTGCCAGGCGTTGTAGCATTGAACGATAAGTAAGATTTTAATTCGGAGCGGTGTTGCAGCAGTGCAAGGGTGCGGATCCTGATGACTGTTGCCCCGCCCGCTATGTAAGACCCAACATCTAGAATGTAATTTTTAAAGTAACAGCAATCTTGAAAGGAAGTGTCAGCATGCGAAAACCAATCATTGCAGGTAACTGGAAAATGCATAAAACGCTGCCTGAAGCAAAAGATTTCATCGAAAAAGTAAGCGGACTTGTTCCATCAAAGGACAATGTTGAATCTGTTGTCTGTGCTCCGGCTTTGTTCCTTGGTCAGCTTGTCGAGCTAACACAGAATTCAGACGTTGAAATCGGCGCACAAAACATGCACTTTGAAGAAAGCGGTGCTTTTACAGGCGAAGTAAGCCCGAAAGCGTTGCAGGACATCGGTGCGAAATACGTCATCATCGGCCACTCTGAACGCCGTGAAATGTTCAATGAGACGGATGACACAGTTAATAAGAAGACATTGTCTGCATTCAAATACAATCTGACTCCAATCGTCTGCTGCGGCGAAACGCTTGAACAGCGCGAAAACGGCGAAACAAACGAGTTTGTCGGCGGCCAGATCAAAGCTGCGCTTAACGGACTTACTGAGGAGCAGGTAAAACAAACTGTCATCGCCTACGAACCGATCTGGGCGATCGGAACAGGCAAATCTTCCACAGCTGAAGATGCGAACGAAACTTGCGCTCACATCCGCAAGGTGGTTGCAGAGCAATTTTCACCAGAGGTGGCTGAAGCAGTCCGTATCCAGTACGGCGGAAGCGTAAAGCCAGCTAACATCAAGGAATACATGTCACAGCCTGACATCGACGGCGCTTTGGTCGGCGGAGCAAGCCTTGAGACAGATTCCTTCTTGCAGCTATTGGAGGCAGGTAAGAATGAGTAAAAAGTCACCAACAGCATTAATCATTCTGGATGGCTTCGCATGCCGGCCTGAATCGAAAGGCAATGCCGTTGCGCAAGCGAAAAAGCCGAATTTTGACCGCTATTGGAACAGTTTCCCGCACGCGAATTTGACGGCAAGCGGCGAAGCGGTCGGCCTTCCAGCGGGCCAAATGGGTAACTCTGAGGTAGGCCACCTGAACATCGGTGCCGGCCGAATCGTTTACCAGAGCCTTACACGCGTGAACATTTCCATCCGTGAAGGCGAATTTGAAAAGAATGAAACCTTCCTTGCAGCGATCAAGCATGCAAAGGAAAAAGGCACCGCCCTTCATCTGATGGGTTTGCTGTCTGACGGCGGAGTGCACAGCCATATTGAGCATATGTTTGCTCTATTAAAGCTTGCAGCTGATGAAGGCCTGACTAAGGTCTATGTACATGGCTTCCTTGACGGCCGTGATGTTGGCCCGCAAACTGCGCCAGGCTATATCAAACAAACTCTTGAAAAAATGAGTGAAATCGGAGTCGGTGAATTTGCGACGATTTCCGGGCGATACTATTCAATGGACCGCGACAAGCGCTGGGAGCGTGTGGAGAAATCCTACCGCTCAATGGTGTACGGCGACGGACCTACGTATTCGAACCCAATGGAACTCATCGAAGATAACTACAATAACGGGATTTTTGATGAATTCGTTGTTCCATCTGTCCTTGTTAAGAAAGATGGATCACCAGTTGCGACGGTCCAAAGCGACGATGCTGTGATTTTCTACAACTTCCGTCCTGACCGCGCAATCCAGATTTCGAACACTTTTACAAATAAAGATTTCCGTTCATTCGATCGCGGCGAAGGCCATCCTGAGAACCTTCACTTTGTGTGCCTGACACACTTCAGTGAGTCGGTTGACGGTTATGTGGCGTTCGAGCCTACCAACTTGGATAACACTATTGGTGAAGTGATTTCCCAGGCAGGAATGACCCAGCTTCGAATTGCAGAAACGGAAAAATACCCTCACGTGACGTTCTTCATGAGCGGCGGCCGTGAGAAGGAATTCCCTGGCGAGCAGCGGATCCTGATCAATTCGCCAAAGGTTGCGACTTATGACCTTCAGCCGGAAATGAGTGCTTATGAAGTGACAGATGCATTGATCAAGGAAATCGAGGCAGATAACTTCGATGCGATTCTCTTGAACTTTGCGAACCCGGACATGGTAGGACATTCAGGTATGCTTGAGCCAACCATCAAGGCTGTCGAAACAGTGGATGAGTGCCTTGGACGCATCGTTGACCTGATTGTTTCTAAAGGCGGAACAGTGATCATCACTGCTGACCACGGAAACGCGGATGAGGTTGTTACCCTTGAAGGCAATCCGATGACCGCACACACGACTAACCCGGTACCTGTCATTGTGACGAAGGAAGGCGTGGAGCTTCGTGAAGACGGAATCCTCGGCGACCTGGCACCAACAATGCTTGAATTGCTGGGACTGAACCAGCCAGCTGAAATGACTGGAAAATCGTTAATCAAAAAATAAACTTTAAATTATAAGGAGAGATACCTATGCCATTTATTACAGACGTATACGCACGTGAAGTATTGGATTCCCGCGGAAACCCAACAGTTGAGGTAGAAGTTTTCACAGAATCGGGCGCATTCGGACGCGCACTAGTACCAAGTGGTGCTTCAACTGGTGAATACGAAGCAGTTGAACTTCGTGACGGCGACAAAGACCGTTACCTTGGAAAAGGTGTTTTAAAAGCAGTTGATAACGTAAACGAAATCATCGCTCCATTCCTTATTGGCGAAGAGTTCAATGTACTTGACCAGGTTGGAATTGACCAGGCACTAATCGAATTAGACGGAACAGAGAACAAAGGCAAACTGGGCGCTAATGCCATCCTTGGCGTGTCCATGGCTGTCGCACACGCTGCTGCAGACTATCTTGACCTTCCTTTATACCAATACCTTGGCGGATTCAACTCCAAGCAGCTTCCAGTTCCAATGATGAACATCGTGAACGGCGGCGAGCACGCTGACAACAACGTGGACATCCAGGAATTCATGGTAATGCCTGTTGGCGCTGAAAACTTCCGTGAAGCACTTCGTATGGGTGCGGAAATCTTCCACAGCCTGAAGTCTGTTCTTAAAGAAAAAGGCTTGAACACAGCTGTAGGTGACGAAGGCGGATTCGCTCCTAACCTTGGTTCAAACGAAGAAGCACTTCAAACAATCGTTACAGCAATCGAAAAAGCGGGCTACAAGCCAGGCGAGCAAGTGATGCTTGCTATGGACGCTGCATCTTCTGAGTTCTACAACAAAGAAGACGGCAAGTACCACCTTTCTGGTGAAGGCGTTGTTAAAACTTCTGCAGAAATGGTTGACTGGTACGAAGAAATGGCTTCTAAATACCCAATCATCTCAATCGAAGACGGTTTGGATGAAAACGACTGGGAAGGCCACAAGCTATTGACTGAGCGCCTTGGCGGAAAAGTTCAGCTTGTTGGTGACGACCTGTTCGTTACAAACACGAAGAAGCTTGCTCAAGGTATCGAGCAAGGCGTTGGCAACTCAATCCTGATCAAAGTAAACCAAATCGGTACTTTGACTGAAACATTCGACGCAATCGAAATGGCGAAGCGCGCAGGCTACACTGCAGTCATCTCTCACCGTTCTGGTGAAACAGAAGATTCAACTATCGCTGACATTGCAGTTGCAACAAACGCTGGCCAAATCAAAACTGGTGCACCATCACGTACAGACCGCGTAGCGAAGTACAACCAGCTTCTTCGCATCGAAGACCAGCTTGGCGAAACAGCTCGCTTCAACGGAATCAAATCATTCTACAACCTTAAGAAGTAATCTTACGAGGAATTCAATCCCCGTAAGACCGAACGCCGGTAGCATGACGATGCTGCCGGCGTTTTTATGTTCAGTATGAATGTTAATAAGGGACCATGACGGACAGAAAAGTTGTCAAAAGGGAAGAAAGTGTCCGTCATCGAGGCTATGACGGACAGAAAAGTTGGCTAAAGAGAAGAAAGTGTCCGTCATCGAGGCTATGACGGACAGAAAAGTTGTCAAAAGAGAAGAAAGTGTCCGTCATCGAGGCAATGATGGACAGAAAAGTGGACAAAAGAGAAAAAAATGTCCGTCATCAAGGCTATGACGGACAAAAAAGTTGTCAAAAGGAAAAAAGTGTTCGTAAACCAGTCCATGACGAACAAAATATAAAATTTTCTCCGTTATACAAAACAATTCATTCCTCAAATAAATAGGCTGTTTTTCCATAATACTATAACTAAAATCAACAAAGATAGGAGCCAGTTGTAATATGAAAAAGTTCCTCCTTGCTGTAATCATGATTGTTTTTTTCATACCATCAGTCTTTTCGGGGACTGCCATTGCCACATATACCAGTACTAAAGCTAAAGTATCTTCTCCGGTAAAAAAGAAAGGAGTGCCATCCTCTGTAAAAAGAGAGAAGTTCGAAAAGACGGGACACGTATTCTGGGATATCCCGGTGGAAGAGAAGCTTGTGGCGTTTACGTTTGATGACGGGCCGGATCCTACCTACACTCCTCAAATTCTCGATGCATTGAAAAAATACAAGGCTAAGGCGACGTTTTTCGTGATTGGCGAGGAGGCGGAAAAATACCCTGAGATCGTTAAACGGCAGGCAGCAGAAGGGCACGAAATCGGCAATCACACATATCGTCATCATTTCCGTGATGGCTATTCCCCAGCAATGTTGAAGAAAGAACTCGCTAAAAATTCCGAAGTTATCAAAAGCCTGACTGGAACTTCGCCCACTCTGTTCCGCCCGATTGCCGGCTATTATGACAAGGAAATCGTCGATACGGCGATTAAGGGCGGCTACAATGTCATCCTCTGGTCATGGCATCAGGAAACAAGGGACTGGAGCAGGCCAGGAGCAGCCAAGATTACACAAAATGTCATTTCCGATACTCGTCCAGGCGATGTGATTATTTTTCATGATGCCGGCGGGGATCGTTCGCAAACGGTGAAGGCGGTTGAGGACATCCTCGAGATTTTATATGAGAACGGATACCAATGCACGACCGTTTCGGATCTGCTGTACAGATCGAATTCGTTGCTTCCTGCTTCATTAAACTAGCGTAAGTGGTCAAGTATGACATGTATGTGCCCAATAAAATTCACAACAATTCGGACAAGTATTGTTTCATTCCCGAAAATGTGATAAATTTAAAATACTGTTAGCAGTTTTATCGGGAGGTACGTCATGCATACACTTTTAACCGTTCTTTTAGTGATTGTGAGCCTTGGGCTTATTGCGGTTGTTCTACTTCAGTCAGGCAAGAGTGCTGGTTTATCCGGTGCGATTTCCGGCGGCGCTGAGCAATTGTTTGGTAAGCAGAAGGCAAGAGGGCTGGATTTAGTCCTTCACCGAGTCACGGTTGTTCTATCTGTTCTATTTTTCGTCCTGACTATTGCCGTTACTTATTTCAAACTATAATACAAACAATGACCCGGCTTCCACAAGAGGCCGGGTTTTATTGTGTGCAAAAAACCTCACATATTTAACCTGAATGTGGGTATTTACATATATAAAGGCTTTTATTTGAATGTTACAAGCATGTTTGTTAAAACTAAGGAAGAAATCAGATAGAGGGAGTAGGAAAATGAGAAAGTTAGTGCCAAGACCATTTACATTCAAAGCTGGAAAAAGAGCAGTATTGCTGCTCCATGGATTTACCGGCAACTCAGCGGACGTCAGGATGCTGGGCCGATTTTTAGAAGGAAAAGGTTATACCAGCCATGCACCAGTTTTTAAAGGACATGGGGTACCGCCCGAAGAACTTATACATACTGGACCTGATGATTGGTGGCAGGACGCACTTGACGGGTATGAATTCCTCAAGAGTGAAGGATATGAGGAGATCGCGGTTGCCGGATTGTCGCTGGGAGGCGTGCTCTCCCTGAAGCTTGGATATACAAAGCCGCTAAAGGGAATCGTGCCGATGTGCGCACCGATGCATCTTAAGACGGAAGAATTGATGTACCGGGGCGTGCTTGAGTATGCGCGCGAATACAAGCGGATGGAAGGTAAGCCGGAAGAGCAAATCGAGACAGAGGTAAAGGCACTCGAGCAAAAATCGATGTCCACCCTGAAAGACCTTCAGGAATTGATCAAGGAAGTCCGTGGAAGCATCGATCTGATTTATGCTCCGACATTTGTTGTCCAGGCGCGCAATGACGTAATCATCGATCCTGACAGTGCGAACATCATTCACGACAGCATCGAATCTGAACATAAAAAACTCAAGTGGTACGAAGAATCAGGACATGTCATCACGCTTGATAAAGAACGTGACCAGCTGCATGAAGATGTTTATGAGTTTCTTGAGTCGTTAGATTGGAAAGAATAAAGTAAAAGAACCCTAAATAGAAGGAGGGATTTATATGGATGAAAATATTAAAGGCCATATAGACAGGCTGTTGCATTATATGAAGGACGAAGCCTACAAGCCGCTTACTGTCCAGGAGCTTGAGAGTGCCTTTGGAATCGAGGACTCCTCGACATTCAAGGAATTTGTCAAAGCGCTTGTGGTCATGGAAGAGAAGGGCCTGGTCGTCAGGACCCGAAGTGACCGGTACGGACTTCCAGAAAAAATGAATCTAGTGCGTGGCCGTTTCAGCGCCCATGCCAAGGGATTTGCTTTTGTTATTACTGAAGAACAGGGCATGGATGACATCTTCATCCCGCCAAATGAAACGAGCAATGCGATGAACGGTGATACAGTTCTTGTCCGTGTGTCTGCGGATAGTTCAGGACAGCGCCGTGAAGGCACAGTTGTGCGCATCCTGGAAAGAGGCGTCTCGCAAATCGTCGGCACATACACCGAAAGCAAGCATTTCGGTTTCGTGATTCCGGATGATAAAAAGTTCACGAGCGACATTTTCATTCCGAAAGAAGCTGGAATGGGTGCTGTCGAAGGGCACAAGGTTGTTGTAAAACTATCGAGCTACCCAGAGGGACGCAAAAGTGCCGAGGGAGAGGTTATCGCGATTCTGGGCCATAAAAACGACCCGGGCGTCGATATTTTATCTGTCATCCACAAGCACGGATTGCCGCTGGAATTCCCTGGTGAAGTCATGGAGCAGGCGAATAATGCCCCAGACCAGATCAACGAGAGTGAAATCGCCAACCGCCGCGACCTGCGTGATGAAGTCATCGTCACAATCGACGGCGCGGATGCCAAGGACCTCGATGATGCTGTCCAGGTGACTAAACTTGAAAACGGAAACTATAAACTAGGTGTTCATATTGCTGATGTCACTTATTATGTTACCGAGGATTCACCGATTGACCGTGAAGCAGAGGAGCGCGGAACAAGTGTGTACCTGGTTGACCGGGTCATCCCGATGATTCCACACCGACTCTCCAATGGGATTTGTTCATTGAATCCGAGGGTCGATCGCCTGACACTGTCATGTAATATGGAAATCAGTCCAGATGGACAGGTAGTAGACCATGAAATCTACCAGAGCGTCATCAAGACAACAGAGAGAATGACTTATTTCGATGTGAACAGGATTCTGGTTGATAAAGATGAAGAAACGCGTTCACGTTATGATTCTCTTGTTCCAATGTTTGAAATGATGGAAGAGCTGGCCGCAATCCTTCGTAAAAAGAGGATGGAGAGAGGCGCCATCGATTTTGATTTCAAAGAATCAAAGGTACTCGTTGATGAAGAAGGACACCCAACAGATGTCGTTCTGCGCGAGCGTTCTGTCGCTGAAAAACTGATCGAAGAGTTCATGCTTGCTGCGAACGAAACCGTCGCTGAGCATTTCCACTGGTTGGATGTTCCGTTCATCTACCGTATCCACGAGGATCCAAAAGAAGACAAGCTGAGGAAGTTTTTCGAGTTCATCACGAACTTTGGCTATATTGTAAGAGGGTCGGCCAATTCTGTCCACCCAAGGGCGTTACAGGAAATCATCGAAGAAGTCCAGGGCAAGCCTGAAGAAATGGTTGTCGGGACGGTCATGCTCCGTTCGATGCAGCAGGCAAAATATTTTCCTGAAAGCCTTGGACACTTTGGACTTTCAACCGAGTTCTACACGCATTTCACATCACCAATCCGGCGTTATCCTGACTTGATTGTCCACCGATTGATTAGGACGTATTTGATCGAGGGCAAGCTTGACCAGGCGACGAAGGAAAAATGGAATGCGATGCTGCCTGATATTGCGGAGCATTCATCCAATATGGAACGCCGCGCAGTTGAAGCTGAACGTGAGACAGATGAACTGAAGAAAGCGGAATACATGGAAGACAAGGTAGGTACGGAATACGATGGCATCATAAGCTCAGTCACGAACTTCGGGATGTTCGTCGAGCTTCCGAACACAATCGAAGGACTCGTCCATGTCAGTTATATGACAGATGACTACTACCGCTTCGATGAACGCCAGATGGCAATGATCGGCGAGCGTACGGCAAATGTCTTTAGAATTGGAGATGAAATCACCGTCCGTGTCATCAACGTCAACAAGGATGAGCGATCCATCGATTTCGAAATTGTCGGCATGAAAGGCACGCCTAGACGTGAACGTCCTGCACAGCCTAAAGTCTTCAAGACGCGCAGCAGCGAAAAGAAACCTCGCCGCGGAAAAGAAGAAGAAGGCAAGCGCCAAGGGAAAGGTTCTGGCGGAAGAGGATCAGGAGGCGGCAGAAACGGCTCCGGATCCGGTTCAAAACCAAAGAGCAAGAAGAAAAAGTTCTTTGAAAATGCTCCAGCCGCAAAACGCAAATCGAAAAAGAGAAAATAGCCAACTCTTATTGGAGAGCTCCTGAAAAAGGGGCTCTCTGTTGTCCTGGCTTCCGCTTTTCGTTGTGGGAGAGGGGTTTATTTGCTAAAATGAGAGAACAGAAAAGGGGGAAGTTTTTATGCCAAAAGGAGAGGGAAAAGTCGTCGCGCAAAATAAAAAGGCGAACCATGACTATTTCATCGAAGAAACGTATGAAGCCGGAGTCGTCCTCCAGGGAACAGAGATCAAATCAATCCGTAACGGGCGCGTCCAGCTGAAGGATTCATACGCGAAAGTCCATAATGGTGAGTTATTCTTATATAATCTGCATATCAGCCCATACGAACAGGGTAACCGTTATAACCATGATCCGCTGCGTACGAGGAAGCTTTTGCTTCACAAACGGCAAATCGCCCAGCTGATCGGTGAAACGAAGGAAGCTGGATATGCGCTAGTGCCATTGAAGATTTACCTGAAGAATGGGTATGCGAAGGTTTTAATCGGTCTTGGTAAGGGTAAAAAGAACTATGACAAGCGTGAGACCTTGAAGAAGAAGGAAGCAGGCCGCGACATTGAGCGTGCATTCCGTGAGCGCCAGAAAATGTAAGCTTGTCAGCTGAGGAAGAGTGTACCAGTTGAAAAAAGTACTCAGTGTGTTATAATAATAACTGTCACCAGCGAGTGACAACATAACTTTTGCTCGGCTTAACCGAGTTCTCCTAACGTCTGTATCACAGATACAGCAACCTTTTATATGGGGACGTTACGGATTCGACAGGGGTAGTTTGAGCTTAAGTGGCGAGTCGAGGGGATCGGCCTCGTAAAAACGTCAACGCCTATAACTGGCAAACAAAACAACAACTTCGCTTTCGCAGCTTAATACTGCATAGCGGTTCGCCCCTCCATCGCCCATGTGGTAGGGTAGCGGACTCACTCTAAGTGGGCTACGCCGGATTCCACCGCCTGAGGATGAAGGAAGAGAACAACCAGGCTAGCTGGCCGGCCGCCTGTCGGTAGGCAAAAGGACCAGCGAATCGCCAATATGCCGACTACACTCGTAGAAGCTTAAGTGCCAATATCTTTGGACGTGGGTTCGATTAGTAATTAGTCGCCTTGCGTGGCAACATGCAAGTGAAAATCCGGCTTTATCGGTGAAACCTAAGTCGCCTAGAGCGATAAGGCAATGCCGAGTGGTATGTGGAGCAATCCAACAGCCATGTATCGACTTATAGGCTGCCAACCTGGCAGTACTAGGATGCGTGATCGATCCGGGAATCCGGATAAAACTACATCTCGCATAAAACGCCGGAGGACCTGCCGATGCAGGTTCAAGATATAGTCAGTGCCATGACGAAAGCATGGAATAGCACGTCCCACCGTCTCCACCAATACATATGTTGGTGGATTTTTATTTTTTGAAACTAAAGCATAAGTTTGCCAAGTGGCAGGCTTATGCTTTTTTATTTTAAGATAGATAACGATATTCAAGCACACATTAAATCTTAAAGAATAAATCTTCAAATTCAATTTTTGCTTTTAACATTTCTGGTCTATATTTTCCATTCCGAGGAGTAACTGACTCGTAGTGTTTTAATATCCATAATGCCCGCAGCCGTTTTCGATTGATTCTTAAAAAAGGTTGTATTTGTTGTAAGGTAGATAGTACCTCTAATTTGTTTTTTATGCTTAATGTATAAGAAGACTTGTGAACTTCTGGTCTATAATTCTTTTTATTATTTATCACCCCGCCAATTAAAGACTGGATATATAGCAAAAGTTCTTTATCTGTAGAAGCAATAGTAATCGTGGGTCGACGGTGTTCCTTTTCATGCATCCTTGTTAAGGTAATGCTGCCTTCTCCATCTATAATACCTGCAATATAACTTGCTTCCCAGACTTCCACTATATATCCTCCATTTCATTAAACAAAACATATGTTCTTATATTGATTTTACCGAACCTACATAATCCTGAAAAGTGATTATTAAAATCAATATATTTTTTGCTGGTTTTCTTTTTTCCTAGACAAATCTTGTTCTTGAAAATCTTTATTTCGATCATACAAATAGTCCCATATCCAAGGAAAATGGACTCAACCATAGCAGGAATCAGCTTGGGTTAAAAGCACTCTTTCGCTTTATAGGAGCCAACAACCGACAGAAAATTGTATAACTCTGTCGAATCCTCTCCATGGAAGTTATGAATCCCTGCTTCTGAAAGGGGGTGAGATAGTGCGCATCCGCCATTTTATTTTGATGGGTGTATTTTTAGGCGCGGCCGCTTTCTTTCCGATTAATGCATTTGCAGAGAAAAATAGTTCAGCCGGTCAGCCGGTACCTCAAAACTCTCAAGTACATGAAGTACATACTCAAGTTATACGTAAACCGGATACTCCAGAGGCTTCGAATAAAGCAATACCCGTTAATCCTGAGAACATAAATAGAAAGCCAGAACAAGCGGGTCAGAAACCAGTGCAGAAGCCTGATTCCCGGCCAGTCCAATCGGTTAAACCTGATCAAAAATCACCTGACAAGACGGGTAGGAATAATAATAAGCTTATTCCTTCTATAAAAAAGAAGATAAAGGCTGGGAAACCTCCTGAAACTGCTGTAATGGAGAAAGGCCAAGCGCCGATTCAAGCAAAGCCAAAAGTTATGAAAGCTAAGATTAAAAAGGCTTCTAAAATGCTTCCTCCAAGTCAAAGGAGGTACCAGACTGATGGCAACAGCCACAATCTAGACGGAAAAGCAAAACCTGATACTTTTACAGAAAATAAAAAGCTTTCAATTTCAAAAAAGAAACGCAGTTCTCTGAATGTATCGGAGGAACGCTTAATCGAAGATAAACAGAAGACTCCTTCTGGCAATAGGAAGAATCCTAGAGTAATTGAGATTATGAATATTCCTCCACAACGAACGCAAACGCCTGGAGGGCAATCAAATGAGCAAATCAGCGCGGGGGCAGGTACATTAAGCTATATTGCAGGTTTGTTTGACTGCAATGAGTACTTTAGCAGGAAACATGGACGTATCTATAATACCCGTCAGGCTGATTACCTACATCAATGGATCAATGCACCACCTTTACCACCACCAAAGGCAGCTCCTTTTTTCTTAACGTTTATTGCTTAAATAGCTAAATAAAAACGATAGTAAAAGGGAGCAAAATGAGAATGAAAAACATAAAGAAACTGGTAAAAACTTTCGTCGCAACCACAGTATTGTCATTTGGTATTATTTCTGGGGGCCATTTCACTGAAGCTGCTGCACCTGATCAAGCAAACAGTGCGCAGAATCTTCAGGGACGTGAAAAAGCATCTTCTGTCAGTTCGGCAACTCCTAAAAAGGCCGATATTGCAGTTCAGCCTAAAGCAGAAATAAAGCCGGAGGTAACTGCATCTGAAGCAGAAGCCAAATTAGAGGTGACTGCACCAAAGAAAGAAGCAAAGCCTGAAGCTGATTCCCAGCCTGAAACAGAAGAAAAGATTGTAGAGCCTTCACAGTCTAATAACGTTAAAGCCCAGCTAAAGAAAGAAAATAAAATCAGCAAATCGCAGGCAGGTTTGCATGCAAGTGAAACGGCAAGATCGCATGCTGCCGCAAATTCAGCGATTTTCTCTAACAGCCCATCCGAAGAAAAGACCGAACCTGAAGTTCAAACGGAATATTATTATGGAACTGATTCGGCTACGTCGATACCGAATCCTGCTGGGAATGATTTTTATCTTGGAAAGTTGGGATATGGTAGCATCGTTCAATTTGACGGAGGCACGGGCAGCGGAAAATTCTTCAGCAGTGCCAGAGCAGAGGAAGCTGCATATGTTTATGGTTACTGGTTTTTAACTGGTATGCAACAGGCACCTGCCGGTATCTCTGCAAGTGAATGGGGAGCGCAGCAGGCAAAATTGGCACTAGAAACCTATGAAGCTATGAAAAGCGTCTATGGTTCGAAAGTAAGACCTGTTATCTTTATTGATGTTGAACCAGCATTAACTGGTACGAAAGAATATGACTATGCAAACAATCAGGCGATCTATACCGCTTTTGTCAATTATCTGAATCAATATGGGGAAGGCGTTAAGCCTGGTACCTATTCCTCAAAATGGAGCTGGGAAGTTTCAATGGGGGAATTTTCGCCAAGCACTCCGGGAGCATATTGGGTTGCCTATTATCCTGGTGACATTCCTGAAGATTTAACAACCAACAATCCAGACTGGGGCAATTTCCCGGGAACAACCGAAAAAGCACAAATTTGGCAGTATTATGGCGGGGAAAATGACTATAATGTAGCCTGGATGCTTCCTTAAGATATATAATCTTGCAAACCCTAAGCCTAACTTTTCCTTAAGGGGATTAGGCTTTTTGCTGTTTCTGCTACGATAGCGGGCTTATGCAAATTAAAAGGTCGTTTCAAACTCTCATTGTAGCTTGTCTTTTTATTTTCTGTACTCCATGACAAACACTTGTTTCAGGGTTTTGCTATATATTACAACATAATATATTTGAATCGAGGTATGTTGTATGGCGATCAGAAGAGCAACTCAGGAAGAGGCAAACCATCTTATTCAGCTGTCCGGGAAAGTGACGAAGGAAAGCTCGATGGGATATGCTGAAAATAATGTGCAGAATGCGTATAACCTTTTTATGCCCGTCATTCAAAATGGAGGTTATTTTCTCATCGATATCGAACAACGCAGACTGAGGGGATGGATTCTCCTGGTTACAGACTTGAATCCTGTGAAGGGCCAGGTCATGGGGAATTTGCTTAGTGTATATGTATACCCAAAGTACAGAAAATCGGGTGTCGCCCGGGAACTTGCGATAGCCGCGATTAATGAGTTTAAAGCGCTGGGGATCAGGACGATCCAGCTTAATGTGTTCAATGGAAATCCTTCAAGAATACTGTGTGAAAACTTAGGATTTAAACCTATCTCGACGATAATGGAATTGAATTTTTAATAATCCATTCCGCATGCGATCATAGGATTGAATTGCTCTTGTACCATAATTGCAGTTTTATTAAGCCGGGTAGAATCAAGGTCGTGGCAGAACTGGGCCCAGACAAAATCGGCAGAACATGCATAAATATGGAGAAGAGGAGGTTTTTGAATATGCATCCATATATAAATGGTTATCAACGAAATGATTATAGATTTGGCGCTGGTTTTGGCTGGTTGCCGTTTTTAGGCGGTTTAGCGGGTGGATTCCTTGGCGGGGCTTTGGCAGCTCCCCGGCCATTGCCGCCGCCACCTTTCGGATATCCAGGAGCAGGCTTTGCTGGAGGAGGTTACTTTCCTCCTGGCGGTTATCCTGGCCCAGGCTTGGGCGGCTATCCTGGTGGCAATATAGGCGGATACCCAGGTGGTTATGGCGGTTATCCGGGAGTGGGAGCAGCAGGCTATCCGGGTGCGGCTGGAACCGGCTACCCGATGGGACCAGGCGGAGCTGGATACCAAGCAGACGGCTATCCATTCTACGGAAATTCAAATTTAGATTCGTTCGGCTCTGGTTATCCGGATAATGCTAATAAAGCACTTTCTAAATTTTAGCGAGTGAAAAAAGGACTCAAAGGATAACACGTTCTATTTCCAGTCGCAAAATCAATTAATATAAGTCAAAATGACCATCAAATGCAGTTTAATTTGATGGTCTATTCTTTTTGTAATACAGACATTCTTTTTAATAAAATCTAACATTATAAAATTTGCATATCAATTTATAAACTAAAAGAAATTTATGTCCATCTAGAACTGAATCACTTGTTAGCGAAATAAGGAACTTTATATTAGATTATAATTGAATACAGAGTCATATAAATAATTAGTATTCCCATACCAATTAAAACAATTCTCCAAAACCAATAATCACTTATAAAAGCAGGTAAATCAATTAATCCCCTATCTGATTCCTTCACACTTTTTACGAACCACTCAATTCGAAACAAACCTATCCATAAGAAAATGACACCAACTATGATAATAAATAACCCAGCTAATATATCAAGCACCTTAAAGATACCTCAACTCGTTTTTTATTTACTTGTTTATACGTTTCCCGATTCAATTATGTTTCATTTCACACCTTGCTAAATTACACCGCCATTTGAAAAGGCAATCGAAATTCTTATTGAACTATACTCCTCTGTATGTCTAATAAGACTCTTGGTTATTCAAGAAAAATGCCAATCAGGAATAAAAAGTATACAGTTGAAATTAAGATTGCTAATAAAATTAAAGCACTTCTTTTAACTCTAGAAAGTTCCTTAAATCTTGAAGAAGTATCATAAATTAAAAATAAACAAATTAGTTGAATCAAAATAGCCATAATTACTCTGTAAACATCTATAGAATCTAAAGCACTTAAGGGTTTATCGAAAACCTTACTTTCTCTGGCAAATGTATTTGTTAATCCGAGTACTCCAAACAATACAAAGAAGTATAAGAACGCTTTAATACTTTTCATTAAATCCCCACTTATCGTTAATATTCCTCTGGTTTTTTAATTCTTTTTTGGCCCACATCAAACAATTGACTTCCTCTATATTACTTCCTTCTGGTTCAATCCACCAGATATCTTCACTCTCTTTTTCGGCAGATTAACATTTGAATTCGTGAATTGTAAAACTTCTCTCTGTTCCACTCTTCTTTAAATAAACCATGCAATACTGCTGGAAAACATGAATAGATATAGGCATGACGGTAAAAAGCAAGAAAAGTCAGGAGTGGGAATATGCCTGCAATCAATGGAACACAGTTGAAAGAAAGAATCAGGGATTTGAAAAGCAATATCTGGTTTGATGGACAGAAAATCACTGGGGACATCATAGCACATCCTGCCTTTAAGGGAGTGATCGATAGCAAGGCCGGCTTGTATGATTTTCAGCTTGAAGAGGAAAATTTGCCGCTGATGACCTATAAATCGCCGTCAACCGGAAACCGGGTGGGCCGGTCTTTTCATCCTACCGTCAAAAAAGAAGATCTGGAACTCAGGAGGCTTGCCGCCGGGGAGTGGGCAAAACTGACTGGCGGAATGATGGGGAGGACCCCTGATTACATGAATACAGCCTTAATGGCTCTTGGTGCTTCAGCAAATGTCTTTGAAGGAAAAAATAAATTAGGCAGGAATGTGACATATCTTTATGAAAAGGCAAGAGAGAATGACCTTACCTTTTCTCATACGTATGTCACGCCGCAGGTGAACCGTTCGCTCGCGTATATTGAAGATAAGGAGCAGCCTATTTCTGCCCGGGTGGTCAAGGAGACAGCTGACGGGATATATATTAAGGGTGCCAGGTTATTGGCTACACAAGGCGGTATCACAGATGAACTGATGGTTTTGCCGGCCGGCGGTAAATTCATCGAGGAAGATTATGTTTACGCCTTTTCGATTCCGAGCAACACAGAAAACTTAAAGTTTGTCTGCCGGGAATCGTTTGTCTATAATGAATCCCATTTTGACCATCCGCTCGGGTCACGGTTTGAAGAAATGGATACGATCGTAATTTTCGACAACACCTTTGTGCCGTGGGAGAGGGTATTTTTATATAAAGATCTTAATGCAGCGATGAATCTCTTCAACGAAACGAATTTTAATACCTTTCTGATTCATCAGACGTTATCAAGGCAGCTAACAAAATCGAGGCTGTTCCTGGGAACGGCCCAATTAATCACGGAAACGATCGGGATTGGCGAATATCAGCATGTAAAAGAAAAAATCAGTGAAATTATATGTGGTGTGGAAATGATGAAGGGGCTGCTTTTATCCTCGGAAATGCAGGCGAGGGAAAATAGTTCCGGCTTGATGGTACCGGATGCTAACCCTCTTACTGTTGCGAGTCTCATGTTTCCAAAGCTTTATCCAAGATTCGTAGAAATCCTTCAGCTGCTGGGAGCGAGCGGCACCATCACCATTCCGACAAGCAATGATTTTAACTCGGATTTAAGAAGTGACCTCGACCTGTATTTGCAGGGAGCAGATACCGATGCTAAGGGAAGAGTTCGATTATTCAGATTGGTGTGGGATATGTGCTCAAGTGCTTTTGCGGGACGGGAAACGATTTACGAGCGATTCTTTTTCGGTGATCCGGCCCGGATTTCAGTGGGCCTGTATAATCAGTATGACAAGAAACCAGCTGTGGATTTGGTGAATGATTTATTGAGAAGTTGAAAGGTAGAAAAATGATGGAAGCCTGGAAATCATCTCTGGGCTTTTTGCTGTCTTTTGGTCCAGAAAGCAATTAAGGTTCCCTACCTAGTTATGCTGTTTTTCTCGATTCATCCTTCTGGCTACCCAGAACGGGAGATACAAAATCACGAAGGTAATCAGCGCAATCACTTCCAGGGATAGGATATACCATGGCCAAGGCCGAGATAATCAATGATCGAAGGATTGACCGGCTTTTCGGAGATATACATATAGTTGCCTTCAATCAGGAAATTGACGATGAAAATGATGAGCGTATAGACGTTCAACCAGAAAAATGCTTTCCAAATGGACTTTCCAGACGGCCGGTATCCTGCCACAAAAACCATGAACAGATTGGCTACGACGGTTCCCCCATGTGAAACGAAGAAATGGATATAGCGGTAATGGGGAAAGGTGTACAGGCTGATGTCGGGTGTGATCATCGCCTGCAATGCACTGCCGACGCCGACAAAATATGTGAATTCAAACAGGACATATCTCTTGTTTAATAGCAATATGGCAGAGAAGATGAGGGAGATGCTGCTTAAGTGAAGGGGCAATGAATACTGGTAGTTCCAGTGTCCACTCCACCAAAGCCAGATCTGCAGGCTTATTTCAGAGGCTATAAGCACAATGAATAATCCGATACGGACAGCAGTGTTGATCCCGGGTTTCCGTAAAGGCTTTCGGAATAAGAAAAGCAGAAGGATCATAAAAAAGAAAGCAGTGAGCGTCAAAAGGTGGACGCTTGAAAACAGCTGAAAAACATTTTCTGTTCCCGGTTCAAAAAATCCCTTCATGATTCCGCCGCCCTTTGTAGAAGTTTTCCATATCCTTACTTTATCATATTCCGAGCTGGCATATATATCAGTTGAAAAACATACATTTCATACGATTACAGTTTGAGGAGGGTGGGCTTATGCAATTTTACTATGGACAACAGATGCCCTTAAGGATTTTGGATGAAGCCGAGTTCTGGAAGCATCAGGAGGAGGAGCATACCGTCGTGATCCGGGAGCTGACACCTGATTTAGAACAGAAGTATGTTGATGCCCTGAAAGAATGGGAAAAAGTATTGGGAGAGACCCGCCATCAGGTTTTGAGATTCATAGAGACGGTGACGAGGACGGGAGATTACATACCTGCCCAGCTGCACCAGCATGTACTGAAGCTTACCTCCTACTATTTGCAGCAAAGCCTCGAATTCATTCAATTATGTGAGAAGATCAAAACAGAGAGTGAAGCAGTTAAAAGCAATCCAACAGCCAAAGTGGTACTGGACCATATCAGCCGTGAGTCAGAGTATTTTGTCGGGATTGCCCAGGCACTTCTGTACCAGCAGACAACTTAATAGCCTATCTAAAATCAGCCAGTGATTGGCTGATTTTTTTATTTCACGGCTTATAACACTCTGAAACTTTTTACCCAAAAGTTCCGTTTAATGATCGAGTATATATTAAAAATTCCTGGAGGAGCCTTCGGATGAGATTTTTCATTCACTACCTGATCAGAGGATTATGCATTTTAGCGGGAATCGTACTTTTTCTATCGATTCCGCAGCTTTTTTATGTGAAGGGAAAACAGCTGATATTTGGACCAGAGTTTTTCTTGTCAGCACTGAAGGAGACCGCTGGGCAGATTTTGCATTTTAATGTGTTGCCGATTGTCCAGCAATGGACGACCACAAGCATGGGCGAGCGCTACTTTTACTCCATGGAGATCCTCTTGCTGTCGCTGCTGGCTATGGTGATTGGAGGCATTCTCCTTACAGGGATTTTCATCATAACCCCAAGAAAACTTCAGTCAAGGCTGAAGGACCTGATTAATTTTAGTGAAGCGGTCCCCGATTTGCTGATTATTTTCATCCTGCAATTTGTCGTGATTTATTTGTATAAGGAAACAGGTTTTAAGCTGTTGAGGCTATATGGCTTGAGCGAGAAATCCTATCTCTTGCCTATCTTGACTGTCTCACTTCTGCCATCGTTTTTTATGGCACAGTTCCTGATCAAGGAAATCGAGGCTGAGTGGGGTAAGGATTATGTCATTTTCGCCAAATCAAAAGGACTGCCTGATCTGGCAATTTACTTTGTGCATATTTTGCGCAATATTTTCCCGATGGCGATCATTCAATTGAGGACGTTCATCTGGACTCTGTTATCGAACCTTGTCTTAATAGAATATCTTTTTGCCCTGCAGGGGTTTACGACTGATTTGGATGATGTATTCACAAAGGATGCGTCTTCAGTGATTATTTTTTGCATGCTGCTTGCGGTTCCTATTCTGGTTATCGACTTCCTGGCCAGGATCACAGCCTATTTTTACCGGGGGAAGGATGAGGTTCAATTATGAAAAATTACCGGAAGACAATTATTGGATCTCTCCTGATCATCGGCCTTTTCACTGTCAGCCTTATGTATCCTTTATATGGCGACAAAGATTTTCATGAAGAATTCTATATTTATGATAAAAACGGATCGATCATTGATAGGGCGCCAACGCCGCCAACACTTGACCATCCATTAGGCACCGACCGAAACGGGCAGGATATGGTCTATATCCATTTATACGGAGCGAAATTCACGATCGCTGCTGTGTTTACGATCACTGCGTTAAGGATTCTAATAGGTGTCCTGACGGGGATTGTGATCGCCATTTGGCTTCCGGGGATGAAAATCTATTTCAAAGATTTTTTCCTTGGATTCCGCTATGTGCCGGGTTTGATCATCGTGCTGTTCCTGATGGCACCTGTGACCGGGCATTATACCGGAATGTCCGTCTGGATTGCCGTAGCCTATCAAATTGGCGTGCTTACACTGGTTGCGTACCCGGCAATTGTCATACTGGTGATTGAATTTATAGAAGAATTGCAGAAAAAGTCTTTCGTTCTATCTTCCTATTTAATGGGAGGCAGCTCTTTCCATATATTAAAGAAACATATGTGGCCCTTCCTGAAGTCGACGGGAACGCTGATGATTGTCCAGCAGATACTCAGTACACTGGTGATAATCATGCATCTGGGGATTTTTGAATATTTCCTTGGCGGCCGGACGAAAGGCGGAATCTTCACCCTGCCCGGGGATATCCCCGTCGCCGAAACTCTATCGAATGAATGGGGCGGCCTGATCGGACAAAACTCCAGGGTTATGCTCCAATATCCATGGATGGTGCTGAGTACCATGGTGTTCTTCTTTTTCCTGATTGTTGTCCTGAATATGATGAAAAAGGAGCTTGAGGGGAATCTGGAGACTGATCGCATTGATTTTAACAGTAAGCGGAAGAAAACGAAACAATTGCAAGCTGACAGGAGCGCCAGCCCCGTTGCTTTTAGGCTGATCAATGACCAAAAACAGGGTAACGACCAAAATGGGTTTACTGGATAATAGGATAAATATACTCATCTTCAGGGTGAGTTTTTTTAAGACAAAACTCCTAGTTTTAAAACTTTCGCTTATAGAAAGATATCTGTTATGATGATATTGGAATAAAGAAAAGGAGGAATTTTCCTATGTATGATGTAGCAATTATCGGAGCAGGCCCTGCAGGCGGAAGCGCAGCGATTTTCGCAGCAAAGGCTGGCAAGAAAACAATCGTGCTGGACAACAATAAAAGCGTAACGAAGCGTGCATGGATGGAGAACCACTATGGCGCTCCTGAAATCGCAGGCCCTGACTTAGTAGAGACAGGCATCAAGCAAGCGGAAAAATTCGGTGCTGAGTTTGTTGAAACGACAGTGACTTCTGTCAGCAAAACAGACAGCGGCGTTAAAGTTGTAACTGAAAACGGCGAGTATGAAGCAAAGCATGTCATCATCGCTTCTGGCATGATGACGGATGTAGCTGAAGCATCAGGCCTTGCAACAAAAGATGGCACAGAACCAAGAATCAAAACGATTTTTGATGTTAATGCTGCCGGAAAAACAAATGTTGAAGGCGTTTGGGCTGCAGGCACTTGTGCAGGCGTCAGCATGCACACCATCATCACAGCTGGTGACGGTGCGAAGGTTGCTATCAATGTCATCAGTGAACTGAATGGCGAGCGTTATGTAGACCATGATGTTCTAAAAGCATAAATAGTTGAAGCCTTGCAGGAATCTGCAAGGCTTTGATTATGGCAAGAAGTTAGTAATCTAGTTGCTATAATTAAACTGGTCCTCAATCTTCCCGTCTTCATCGTGAATATAAGCCATTGTGCCAGCTTCTTCAGCCATACGCTTAGCTTCATTCACAGCCTCGGATTTTGAACCAGTGGTCAATTCAGGGTCATCTTGTCCCTCTTTTTTGACTGCCCACCCCTCTTCGTCATGGGGTACGGCATGGAATCTTGCTTCATCTGTTCCTGCCCGGTCCTTGAAGTATTCTTCACGTTCCATATCATTTTTGTTTTCAGCCATCTTAATCCCTCCTTGGTTTTTTGGTTTGCACCTGTTAAAGGTATTAAGATTTTACCCGCTAAAAACAAACAAAAACGCGCCTGGACAGTATGGATATTTTTGGCGGAGCATTCTCAGAGGATCCTGTTATCTTCCTGTCTGTCAGTTCCAGCAGCCTGTCGTGGGTAGGTCACCTGTAAAATCCCATCTTGGAAGGAGGATTGAATGAACCTTGTCTCGGTAGGTTCGGGAAGAGGGATCAGGCGCTCGAATTCACCATAAAATCTCTCCCTTTTTACCTCCATATCAGCAGGGAACAAGGCTCTCGCAATCCCCTTCACCACCAGAGTATCTCCCTGTCTTAGAGCCACGGATAAATCGCTTCTGCTTAAGCCGGGAACCTCAATGATCAGGCAGATGGCGGAATCATTTTTGTAGATATCATATAATGGGAAATCATCAGCATGAACCACCCTCTCCGGGATACCATGATTGAATAACCCACGCCAAAAATCATCTTTTTGGTATTTATTCGTCAACTCGAGCCACATTTTCACTTTCTCCATATCCATGTCATGGCCCTCCCAATGAAGGTTTTAAATTTGGTTCGCAATAGGTGCAGAAGGGTTGGCAATCTGATCCTGATCACTGACATCTGGATCAAAAACCCCGGTATTCTGGAAAGAAGATGATGGGGAGAAATCACCGAGAGACAAGTTGACACCGAAGTTCTTGTTATTCGACGTGTGACTATTATGAACGGTTGGTCCAATATCCAGGTTTCCGTTTGAAGAGATTCCATTGACTTTGATATTAAAAATATTAATTTGGTAAGGCATCGAAAACCTCCTTATCAATACTAAATGCTGTACTAGCACGCGTTTTTTACACGGATTTACCTTTGTTTTCCAAAGGAGACTAAATGATGGGCTCATCAACAGGAACAGGGGCCAGAGGGACGCCCTGATAGGTGGAATCCGCTGTCGCAATCGCAGCTTGATCATTTACATCCGGATCAATATAGACATTATCCATCAATGCTTCTGTTGGTGACGCATCACCAAAAGAAGAATTCATTCCTTGTGACTTATCGTTGGCTGTATGGCTGTTATGGATGGCTGATCCAATGGTGATGGAGCCATTTCCCGAAACGCTGTTAACTTTGAAATAAAAGAGGTTAATCGTGACTGGCATAGCATTTCATCCTTATTCCGTCTTTGAGGTACTATATGCAGTCTTTGGCCCAAACGTTCTTTTATATTAAGGGAGCATGCTCTACTTGAAAAATGGACAAATACCCATAAAATTTTTGGCAGATGGATATACACCCAGGAAAGTTTTCGCTTTTGAATAATCTTTAGTAACCTAACCTTTTTAAAAATCAATCAAACACCATACCCATTCTATGGCTCCAAACTATTGGTAGTGATAAACATTATTATGTGATAGCACAAGCCTTCTGAAAATAAGATGTAATATTAAACGGTGGAGGTTTTGCCATGGCAGTTGTGAAGCATACAGAGGCGGATATCGGTTTGTTGGCGAGACTTCTGAGGGCAGAGGGTGAGAGCGAAGGCCAGCAGGGAATGCTGATGATCGGAAATGTGGGAATAAACCGAATCCGGGGGAACTGTTCTGATTTTAAAGGATTAAGGACGATCCCGCAGATGATTTACCAGGAGCATGCATTTGAAGCAGTCCAAAAGGGCTATTTTTACCAGAGAGCCAGGGAAGTGGAAAAGAGGCTTGCGAGGCGGGCTGTAAAAGGCGAACGTCTATGGCCGTCCAAATTCGCGCTCTGGTATTTCCGGCCGCCGGGCGACTGTCCTCCTACCTGGTACAATCAGCCGCTCGCCGGCCGTTTTAAGCTGCACTGTTTCTATGAGCCGACTGGAGAAGAGTGTGAAAACATCTATAATACTTTTTGATTGGCTGCCAATACTATTTGGCAGTCATTTTTTTGTGAGATAAGAAAGTATAAAATTCACTTTGAGTATAATCCAGCTCCAGCGCCTAGCCCCTCGAGACGTTTCGGTCCGCCCAATGAAGTCAAAGAACGACTTCACCGGTCGGCCCTCCAACGCTTGTCGGGGCTGACCAAGGCGCTTGCGCTTTTTTATCTTGACAGCAAAATGAAATGGGATTAAAGTTAAAAAGGTTAATAGTTAAACAGTTGAACAGTTAAACAATAGAATGATTTTAAGGCGAGGTGACTACATAAATATGTGTGATCAATCGATAAAGGATTTAGTGGATCACTATATCCATGTTTCTTTTTCGGTCAACAAGATTGCCGAGGGGATGGTCAAGGAAGAAATCGGTTCGGACTTAACGAACGACCAGCACTATACATTGCGCTATATCAACAAAGTAGGTTCCTGCACGTCCTCGGAGCTGGCTGAAGTCTTCGATGTCAAAAAAAGCGCCATCACCGCCATCATCACCCGTTTGTGGGAAAAGGGCCTGATCCTGAGAACTAGGGATGAAAATGACCGGCGATTGGTCTATCTGACTTTGACTGACAAGGGAAATGAATTGTTCCAAAAGACGGAGGAGCGGATCCAGGCACTGGTTGAGTCAATTATTACCAAGTTCGACCAGGATGAAATAGTCCAGTTCCTTAAGACGTACGATAAACTAAATGAAATTTTAATAGATAGAAAGAGCAGGGTGGAATAACGTGAACTTCATTATTAAGCAGAAATGGTTGGTCATTATTGCATGGATTCTGGTGGCTGCAGGGATGTTCATGGCTGCACCGAATATGGCGGAACTTGTCAGGGAAAAAGGGCAGATCACCGTGCCTGATGAATACTCCTCGACGCTGGCTGGCAAAATCATGGAGGAGGTCAGGGAGCAGGAAGGCGGAGGCGATGAAACACAGGTCGCACTCGTCTTCCACAGCGAGAAAAAGTTGACACAGGCAGAAATCAAGGAAGCGGAAAAAGCCATCCGCGAGCTTGAGAAAAATCGTGACAAAATTGGGATCACCAATATCCTGACACACTTCAATGAAGAAAGCCTGAAAGAACAGCTTGTCTCTGAAGATGGAAAGTCAATCCTGTCCTCGGTAACGGTCAGCTGGAACGACCGCGAACCGGCTGAAGTAAGGAAGCTGCTTTATGGCACAATAGAGGATGTTGACGTCGACCACTATTATACGAGCCAGTGGCTGATCAACGAGGATCTGATGACCAGTTCGGAAGAAGGATTGAAAAAGACTGAGGGAATCACCGTTGTTTTTATTCTTGTCGTGCTTCTCCTCGTCTTCAGGTCCGTTATCGCTCCGGTCATTCCATTACTGACAGTTGGTATGGCATACCTGGTTTCACAGTCGATTGTATCGATGCTCGTTGACCAATTCGATTTTCCGCTCTCAAACTATACGCAAATTTTCCTTGTTGCCGTATTGTTTGGAATTGGGACGGACTACTGTATTTTACTGCTCAGCCGTTTTAAGGAAGAGCTCACGCATCATGAAAGTGTCCCTGCGGCGATTGTCGCAACCTACAAAAATGCTGGGCGCACCGTATTTTTCAGTGGGATAGCAGTTATGATCGGCTTTGCCGCCATTGGCTTCTCACAATTCATTTTATATCAGTCCGCAGCCGCGGTAGCGATTGGTGTCGCCATGCTTTTGCTCGGATTATTCACTATAGTCCCGTTTTTCATGGCGTTATTGGGGCAAAAGATTTTCTGGCCGTCAAAACAGAGCGCAGAGCATGGTGAAAGCAAGCTATGGGGATCAGTCGGACGATTTTCACTGGCTCGCCCATTTCTGAGCCTGCTGATTGTCGCAGCAGTTTGCGTACCTTTCCTCGTGGCTTACGATGGAGAGTTAAGCTACAATTCATTGGATGAAATCAGCGGTGACGTAAACTCAATTAAGGCATTCAATGCAATCGCTGGCAGCTTCGGGCCAGGCGAATCGATGCCGACCCAGATCATATTGAAAAATGACGAAAGAATGGACTCAGCCGAATACATTGAACTCGCTGAAAAAATCAGCACCGAGCTGAAAAAGGTCGACATGGTCGACACAGTTCGTTCGGTCACAAGACCAACAGGAGAGCCAATTGAAGACTTCTTCGTCTCCAAACAGGCCGAAACACTCGGTTCGGGACTTGGAGAAGGAAAGGAAGGCCTCGATAAAATCAGTGAAGGCCTGCATGAAGCAGAAACAGAACTGTCAAAGTCAGCTCCGGAACTCGAAGGCGCCTCTGACGGTATCAATGAGTTGATTAATGGAACAACCGCCATTAAGTCAGGCCTTGGAGAAGTCCAGACTAACCTCTCGAAAATCGAGGACGGCATTCGCAAGGGTTCTGCGGGATCAGATGAGATACAGGCAGGGTTGGCGGAAGCAAAGGCGGGAGCCGAGGCGTTGCTGGCTGGGTATAAGGAGCTGCAGGGCAAATATGTAGAAATGCAGGGTGGCTTGGCAGAGCTTGAAGCGGGATATAAGCAAGCTGGTGATGGTATTGCCAAACTCTCTGGTGGAATCTCTCAGACAAACGGCCAGCTCTTTGGCTATTTAGAAAATAGAGATGAAACGTTAAAAGAAGACCAAAACTATCAGAAAATAAAAGGTCAGCTCGCTTACATGCAGACGGAACTTGCAAAAGCTTCAGCAGGTCTGGATAAACTTAATGAGGTAATGCCGCAGCTAACCGGCGGCATGTCCCAAGCTAACGAAGCCTTTGCCGGGGCACTTGCCAAGCAGGCTGGATTTGGTCCCGGGCTCCAACAGCTCATCGACGGAATCGAGCAGCAGCAGGCAGGATTAAATCAGCTTGCTGACGGACAGGGCAAAATCGTCGATAATTTCCCTAAGCTGACAAATGGTTTGACTGGAATCAATGCGGGCCAGCAGCAGCTTTTGGCTGGCTTTGGCGGATTGGGTACCCAGTTGGATGAGCTGACAAACGGACTCAGCCAGAGCACGGATGGGCTGAATCAGGTTTCTGAAGGTCTTGGTTCCGCGCAGGATTACCTGAACGGCCTGGCCACCTCAGATTCCAACGGGTTTTACCTGCCTGAGGATGTCCTTGAAAGTGAAGACTTCGCACAGGTATTTGATGTCTATTTCTCAAAAGACCGAAAAGTCATGACGATGGATGTCATTTTTGAAGCAAATCCATATTCCAACAAAGCGATGGCACAGATTCCTGAACTTAAGGAAGCTGTTGAGCGTGCAACGAAGGGGACGAAGCTTGAAAATGCCGATGTAGCCGTTGGCGGGATCACGAGCACGAATGCTGACCTCGATACGATGTCTGGCCAGGATTATACTCGCACAGTGATTTTAATGCTGCTTGGCATCGGCATCATCCTTGTATTCTTGTTCCGCTCCATCATCATGCCGATTTACATTATCGGATCATTGATTTTAACGTATTATACGTCAATGGCGATCAATGAAGTCATCTATGTCGATATCCTCGGATACTCAGGCATCAGCTGGGCGGTACCGTTTTTCGCCTTTGTCATCCTGGTTGCCCTTGGTGTCGACTACAGTATCTTCCTGATGGACCGTTTCAACGAATATAAGGATCTGTCCATCTCAGAAGCGATGCTGCTTTCGATGAAAAAGATGGGAACGGTCATCATCTCAGCAGCTGTCATCCTTGGCGGAACCTTCGCCGCGATGATGCCTTCCGGAATGATGTCGTTACTGCAAATCGCATCAATCCTCCTTGCAGGATTATTCTTGTACGCGTTCATCATGCTGCCGCTGTTCATCCCGGTTCTGGTGAAGAACTTTGGCGAAGCAAACTGGTGGCCTTTTAAAAGAGCATAAATGAAAAGAGGCAGCCAATAGGCTGCCTCTTTTTGCAATTAACATCCATCCACTCCACAGGACATTCCTTCCTCTGGGTTATCCATCTCTGAAAGAATGATTTGCTCAAGGGCTTCTTTCGACCTCATTCCCGGAACGACTCTGTCTCCAACGATGAAAGTCGGAACAGCGGTGATGTCCACCTCATTATAAGCATGATTCAGAGCTTGTCGATGAGCTTCTTTATACTTACGGCTTTCGAGCGCGTGACGATATTCATCTTGATCGAGACCAACTTCACCAGCCAGCATTGTTAAAATCTCGACGTCCCCAATATCAAGCCCTCTCTGGAAAAAAGCCTTCAGCATATGGTCGTTATACTCGTTTCCTTTCCCTTGCTCCTTCGCATACTGGTACCCCTCAAATGCAAGGTGTGTGTATGGCTGGGGAGACACATCCGGAAGGACAATCTCCACTCCCATCCGCTCAGCCATCGGGTAAACAGATTGCTTCCATGTGCTTTGCAAGTAATGTTCCTCAGGCTTTAACGTCTTGTTCGGATAGGGCCGTAATTCAAAAGGCATCCATTCCAGCTCGACATCCTTTCCATCAATGGCTTCCTTCAGCGGAAACTCCGCCAAAAAACAGAACGGTCAAACATAGTCTGAATAAATCTTGATCTTCAGTGTCATAGCAGCCTCCTCCATATTCTTAACAGTATTAGGGTTCGTTTGGATTATACCTTTATACAAACTGGCTAAACTTTTAGGAGGATTTTCATTGCTGAAATCGAGATTGAACCATATAATGGAAATATCATAACTCAAAGGGGATAGAATATTGCGTACATATAGATTGGTTTCTTCATATAAAGAGGTGAATTTTTTATAATAGAATGGGAGACTAAAAAATGACAACAAATCTTTTTCGCGGAAAAACTTTAAAGCTAACAGCAAAAAGGGAAGGGGATATTGACATCATCGCTTCCTGGGATGAAGATCCGGAGTACCTGAGAAATGTGGACACGGATATTGCCGTACCTCGGCCGGCAGAGCATTTTGAAGATGAGGGGAATCCTGGCTCGAACAGCTTTTACTTCCGCTTAAGGACAATTGAGGATGACAGACTGATCGGATTTATCGTCATTCACAGCATCGAATGGAATAACAGAGCAGGAACGCTTGCGATGGGCATCGGCCATGCCAATGACCGTGGGAAAGGATATGGATCCGAGGCCTTGCAGCTGATCCTTCGATACGCCTTCCATGAACTGAATTTGAACAGGGTTGGCCTCGATGTCATTGAATACAATGAACGGGGAATCCGTGCCTACGAAAAAGCCGGCTTTAAGGTCGAAGGCAGGATGAGGCAGGCAGTGCAGCGAGACGGAAAGCTTTGTGACCGAATCATAATGGGAATTCTCCGTTCGGAATGGGAAGTCGAAAATAAGATGTAAAAAAAGCTGTACAGATTTAGTTCTGTACAGCTTTTTTTACATCTTATAGCAATTTTTATTACCCAGTCATCAGGTTATTCAGATGCCGGGTTCAATCCTTTTGAAGAGACAAGCTTGTCGAATACCCATCCAGCCAGTCCGCCGATTAAAGCAGGCAGGAGCCAGCCAAGTCCTTCTCCATATAACGGAAGTGAGTTAAGAAGGGACAGCATTGCATCTGATTCAACGCCAAATGTCTTCAGTCCGTCTATAACGCTGACCATTCCGGCGGCAAAAACAGCTCCGACATAGACCCCGCGCGCGCCTTTGAAAAAGCGGTCCAGGAAGGAGAGGATAACGAGAACGATCGTGATTGGATATAGAACGATCAAAACAGGTACTGAAATTGAAATGATTTGGTTCAGGCCAAGGTTTGCGATTAACAAGCTGACCAATGTTACCGCAGATGTGAAGACCTTGTATGGAACCTGCGGCATCATTTTGTTAAAAAATTGGCTGGTTGCCGCTACAAGACCAACAGCAGTCGTGAAGCAAGCAAGGGTGACAATCAACCCTAAAAGCAGCATACCTGGTACGCCAAAAATAAACTCCGCAGCTGATGTTAAAATTTCACCGCCATTTTCGAACTGACCGACTGAAGCCATTTTTGCTCCCATCAGGCCAACTGTTACATAGACAAAAGCCAAGCCGATTCCAGCAATGATGCCGGCTTTCAATGTTTCCCTAACAATCTGCCTGCGCTCAAGCGCCTTTTTCTGCTGGATAGCTCCAACGACGATGATGCCGAATGCCAGTGCAGCGATGGTATCCATTGTCAGGTACCCCTCAAGGAAACCAGTGGCAAAGGGTGCAGCCGTATATTTTTCAGAAACAGCTCCAAATGACCCATCCAGTTTGAAAAAGCTTCCGAGTACCAGCAGAACGATGGCAGCAAGCAAAACAGGCGTTAAAATGCTGCCAATCCGCTCAACCATTTTTGATGGATTCAATGTCACCCAGTAAACAAGTGCAAAAAACGCAACTGTGAAAAGCAAGAGTACAGCTGTATGCGGTCCGCCCTCTGCCAGGAATGGCTTGACGGACATTTCAAAAGCAACATTGGCGCTTCGCGGAATCCCGAAAAATGGCCCAATTGACAAATATACAGCAGCGCTGAAAACAACTGCAAAAACAGGATGGACCCTTGAACCGATTTCTTTGACGCCACCCTTAGCCATTGAAATGACAACGACCGTCAATAGCGGCAGCCCAACCCCGGTTACGACAAAACCAAGCATGGCCGGCCAGAAGTTCGCTCCTGCTTCCTGCCCTAAAAATGGCGGGAAAATCAGATTCCCAGCCCCAAAAAATAATGCAAATAACATCAAACCGATTGTGAGTGTTTCTTTACCCTTTAAACTTCCCATCCTTTTTCTCCTCCTAATATAATGTCCTGGCACTGAGAGTATAGGAATTTTGGAACGGAATGTTATATGTTGAAAAATAAAAACCCGCCCCTAAAACTAGGGACGAGTTATCCTCGCGTTACCACCCTGATTCCGCACAAAAAAATGCGGCCCTCATCAACGTACCATCATACGTGTTCCCTTTAACGGCGGACAATCCGGCAAAGCTTACTGCCAATAAGGTTCAGCTTCGCATCTCAGAGATGATGCCCCTCTATAACCTGAACACCGGCTTGCAGCAGATCACCGGCTCTCTGTAGATCAGTTCCATAAAGGACGTGTTCTCGTCATCGATTTTATTATTTTGAAATATATTTACATGAACTATAATAATATTCAGATAATAATATGTCAATACTATTATACAAGGAAAGTTTTTCATTATTAATTTTATCATTGAATGTCCAAGGGAAGACATGTTTAATACATTTTGATGCCCGTCACGCTGCGAATTGTCCAAGAAGTGTTGTTTAATAGACATTTTGAAGCTCAACCCATTCTGAAATGTCCAAGAAGTGGTGTTTAATAGACATTTTATAGCTCATCACGTTCCGAAATGTCTATGAAATAAAATATAGTGTCTATAACAGTACAATCCATATTAAAATGGGGTTATAAGTCTAAAAATGGAGAAATGCCATGAATTTTAAAAAGCTTGATGCGTTCATTATGGTTGTGGAAAAGAACAGTTTTTCAGAGGCCGCAGCTGCGCTTAAAAGTTCCCAGCCATCGGTTAGCCTGAAAATCAAAAGTCTTGAAGATGAACTTGGTTTCGAACTGCTCGACAGGGGGGCGGCTGGAATCAGGCCAACGTCTGCAGGAATGCTGGTATACAGTGCTGCAAAGGACATTAAGAGCAGGTGGAAAACACTCGAGGATGAGCTCGGAGAATTTCACGGTACGTTGACAGGGACTCTTACCATTGGTGCGAGCACGATACCGGGCACATATCTGCTTCCAGGCTGGATCAAAAAATTCAGAAGCCTGTTTCCGAAGGTGGATGTAAAGATCGATATTGGCGATTCGAAGAAAGTGCTTGATCAATTGCAGAATCATCAGATTGACGCAGGCATCATTGGGATGAAAGTCGACTCACGCCTGGTGACGAGCAAGCCGATTGCCTCCGATTCATTGGTATTGGTCACACCAGTGGGGCATCCATTAACGCTTGCCGAAGCACCGGATTTTTCCCAAATTCAGCAATATGATTTCGTCCTCCGTGAAGAAGGGTCAGGAACACGGAAAATGATGGAGCATTACCTAGTGGAAAAAGGTCTGTCGCTTGATGATCTAGACGTTGCTGTCTCGATCGGAAGCACGGAATCCGTGATCGCAGCCGTGGAAGCTGAACTAGGCATCAGCTTCGTTTCCAGGCTGGCGGCAATGCCTGCAGTGAAAGCAGGACGTATAGCCATTATTGACAGCTTTGCCCCGTACGAAAGGGAGTTTTACCTTGTGGCCCATTCGGATGCCGAAAATCGCCCGCTGATTAAGCAGTTCACCGACGCAGTCATGAATACCAGTTTGTGAGGCAAACGATTCCCTTTTTAAAAGAAAGTGCTGATGACAATTTATAATTTTCACATTATTATTAAAGTAAGAGAAAGGGGCGTTTGCGATGCAGGTAAAGGTATTTGCTAATCTTAGGGAAATATGCGGAGGCGTGACAGTCGAGGTTCTTCCCGACGGTGACCGGGTAATGGATGTACTGGACAAGATGTGCGAAATGTTTCCGGATTTGCATGAGGAAATTTTTACTGAAGAAAAGACATTAAAGCCATTTGTCCATGTTTACATCAATGGACGCAATATCGTCCACGACCAGGAGCTAGAAACGGTTGTGAAAGACAGCGACCAGTTCGCACTGTTCCCTCCGGTAGCTGGTGGCTGATATGGTAGATAGAATACTAGAATTCCGCGGAATCAACCGGGATCATCTTGGCATGTATTTTGAAGAGCTGGGCGGCAGACTCATGACGGACTCCTTCCCATTCGTGTATGAAGCAGACAGCTGGATAGCGGAAATTCTGAGCGAGGATGAGCTTGCTTTTACGAAAACCTTCATCGTCAATGCCGTACATATCCGCTTTGAGGCGGAAAGCCAGGATGAGCTTGAACAATTGATTAAAAATTACCGTTATAAAACAACCCGGGTGGGCGGGTAGCAGAGGTTTCGGCAACTTTTTTTGCCGGGGCCTTTATTTTTTGCCGGAGGCGGGTTATTTCTAGGCGAAAATCGATGTTGCTGCTGCTTGGTATCGCTCAATGAGTGCTTTTCACTCAAATAATTACACCTCAGAGGTGGCCATTCTCGAAGGTATCGACCACAATTTGATTTTATTGGCGAATTTTTAGATTTATCGACCACATTTTAAGATATATCGACCACATTTTGAATTATATCAGCGAATTAATAAATATATCGACCACATTTCACAATATATCAACCAAGTCGATTTTTCCACGAAAAAAACCAGGCGGAAAATCACCTGGTTTTCCTCAACCTATTAAACTTCTTCTGTAGCTGGAGCTGTTTCCTCGCCGATAATGCCGAGTTCGCGAAGTTTTTCTTCGGTTACAACGCCATCTTTCCAGCCGCGGACATTATAATAGTCTTCCAGCATGATATCCATGCGGGAAACAAGTCCTTCACTGTTGCCAGAAGCTCCTTCTTCAGTGAAGCGTTTTGGCAGGAAGTCATCCTCGCGCTTGTTGAAGCCAGCTAGGTTATTGTAGTAACGCTCTAGGTTGTAGATTCTTTCCCCTGCAAGCATGACGTCATCCGCTGTCATTGGGATGCCTGTCATGGTGCTGTATTGCTCAGCATAGTGCTCTGCATTTTCAGAGAAAGAAGAGAATTTACAGATATTCATAGAGTCAGAGAATGAAAGCAGGTTCTGGAATACATTCAGAAGCTCAGCTTTTCCTTCTGCTACTGTACGGTCTGTTGGCTCAGGAATGCCGGCTATTTCAGATGCGATTGTGTATCCGCGAAGGTGGCATGCACCACGGTTACTTGTCGCATAGCCAAGGCCGATACCCTGGATTCCGCGTGGATCGTAAGCTGGGATGGACTGGCCTTTAACTGACATAGACAGTTCAGGAACGCCCCATGCAGCAGTCGCGCGTGCAGGACCTTCAGCAAGGATGCCGCCGAAGCCTTCACGGAATGCGATTTTGCGGGCGACTTCGATCATGCCGTCAGCATCGCCCCAGTCAAGCTTCTCGTCAACGATGCCTTTTTCATAGGCTTCCATTGTGACAGAGATGGCGTGGCCAAGCTCGATTGTATCCATTCCATATTCGTTACAGATGTCGATTAAGTATGCAATCGCCTCAGAGTCGCTCAATCCGCTGTTCGCACCAAGTGCCCATGCAGATTCAAACTCAAAGCTCTCAACGCGAGTCTTATATTTGCCTTCCTTGACCTCAACCTCAATCTTACAGCCGACTGGGCAAGCGTGGCATGTATTGTTCGCAACAAGCAGATGCTCGTTTACATACTCGCCAGAGTGCTTTTCAGCTTCATCCCAGTGTGTCAATTGAGAGTTGCGTGTTGGAAGCGCTCCCACTTCATTGATCAAGTTGGTAAGGACGTTTGTTCCGTATACGGATAGTCCGCCCTTGTTAGGAGCTGTCAAACCGCCTTCAAGAATCGCTTTAACCGCTTTCTTGTTAGCCTGGTTGTAATCATCTTTCTGAGCAGGTTCAGGCATGTTGCCTTTTTGTGCTGCTTTGATGACGATTGCCTTAAGCTTTTTGTAGCCTGCAACCGCACCAGTACCACCGCGTCCAGCCGCACGGTCATGCTCGTTCATGAAACCGGCAAAACGCACGCCGTTCTCGCCAGCCTGGCCGATTGTCATGACGCTTAGGTTTTCTTCGCCATGAGCGTCTTTCATAGCCTGTACAGTCGCGCGCGTGCCCAATCCCCACAATTGAGAAGCGTCACGGATTTCTGCTTTACCGTCCTCGATATAGAGGTAAACAGGCTTGTCGCTCTTGCCTTTGAAAATCACGTTGTCGATGCCGGACCACTTCAGGCGAGCGGCAGTCCATCCACCCATATGAGAGTCGGTAACTGTGCCAGTCAGCGGCGACTTCGTTACAACAGCAAGACGTCCGCTCATTGAAGAACGGGAACCTGTTACCGGTCCAGTCATGATACATAGGATGTTTTCTTCTGACAGAGGCTCAACTTCTGGTCCGTTGTCCAGTACATACTTGACTCCAAGTCCGCGGCCGCCGATATACTTCCTGACATCATCTTCATTGATGCCCCGGTAATCGACCGTGCCATTTGTCAGGTCAACTACGACTTCTTTGTTTTTAAATCCCCCAAGATTCATCTTAACTAATCCACCTCTTTCGCTTTTTATAGTAAAAAACTCCTAAGAGGAGACATTCCCTCTTAATATTTAGTATAGTGAAAATTTTCTATAAAAAAAAGCTTTATTTAAAGATATAATCTAAATAGAAGTGAGGGGATGTCCATGACAGAAATGAAGCGTTATTCAAGACAAATTTTATTCCAGCCAATCGGAACTGAAGGACAGAAAAAGCTGCTGAACAGTTCTGCAGTCATTGTCGGCATGGGGGCGCTCGGCACAGTGATCTCGAATCATCTGGTCCGTTCGGGCGTGGGGCATGTCCGCTTCATTGACCGTGACCTTGTCGAGCTGTCCAATCTCCAGCGCCAGACTCTCTATGATGAAGAAGATACACGCGAAAACCTGCCAAAGGTGATAGCTGCTGAAAAAAAACTGAAAAAAATCAATTCCGAGGTGAAATTGGAGCCAATCATTGCCGACCTGACGCTGGATAATGCGGAGGACCTGCTTGCTGGTTTTGATGTGATCGTCGATGGGACCGATAATTTCATGGCCCGATATCTTATAAATGATGTTGCTGTAAAACATGGCATTCCGTGGGTGTATGGCGGGGCTGTCAGTTCGCGGGGCATGTTCGCTGTCATCAAACCGGGGGAGACACCGTGCTATCGATGCCTGTTTCCTTCCGTCCCTGCAGGACTTGGAGATACTTGCGACAGCATCGGTGTGCTTTCACCGATCACAGACATCATCGGTTCGTTCGAAGCGGTCGAAGCGCTGAAGCTGCTTGTCAGTGCGGAGTCGAATCCCAATCTTGAACAGATGGATATCTGGTATAACTCGTTTTTGCAAATGGACGTCAGCCAGGGGCGCAATCCGGAATGCCCGGCATGTGTCCATCATCAATATGAATTTCTCGATCGCTCATCAGAGCAGCAGATTAACTATGCATCGCTTTGCGGGCGCAACACAATCCAGATCAATCCGCGACAGAAGGCAAAACTGGACCTTGAAAAGCTGGCAGGACGTTTGAAAAATAATGGCGAAGTAAAAGGCAACCCGTTCCTGTTACGTTTCATGCCTGATGACGAAATCACCATGGTCATCTTCCAGGATGGAAGGGTGCTTGTCCACGGCACGAATGATTTGGTAAAAGCGAAAACCTATTATGCCAGATACATGGGGTCCTAATGGGATTGAAAACTACATAGGATGGCAGCAAGATGAATTTTACGATAAAGGGGAGAGGGACTTGGAAGGCTATATTGATGAGCTGAAAAAAGTGATCGGAGAAGAACTTGTAAGTGTGAATGAGACGATTCTGGAACTTCATGGCCGCGATGAGTCGTATCACGAACCGCGCCTGCCTGATGTCGTTGTATTTCCGCGCAATAAAGAAGATGTCAGCAAGATCCTTAAATTTGCGGACGAAAGAAGGATTCCGGTCGTGCCATTCGGGTTGGGCACCAGTCTTGAAGGCCATGTCATTCCAGTGAATGGAGGAATCTCTCTCGACCTATCTCATATGAATGCGATCCTCGAAGTGAAGGAAAACGACTTCCTGGTTAAAGTCCAGCCTGGCGTGACCAGGTCTGTGTTGAATAAAGAACTGAAGAAATACGGTTTGTTCTTCACAGTCGATCCCGGTGCAGATGCGACACTCGGCGGGATGGCAGCAACGAATGCGAGCGGTACGACTTCTGTCAGGTACGGAATCATGCGGGACCAGGTCAGAGATCTGGAAGTCGTTCTCGCAAACGGTGAAATCATCCATACCGGCGGCCTGTCAGCGAAGTCTTCTTCAGGAATCCACCTGAACGGCATGTTTGTCGGCTCGGAAGGAACGCTTGGCGTCATCACAGAACTCACGTTGAAAGTGTACGGAATCCCGGAAGCGATTACCGCAGCACGGGCGGTTTTTCCTTCTGTAAAAAAAGCCGTCGATGCCGTAGTCGGCATTTTGGCAGGCGGCATCCCCGTTGCCCGGATTGAATTTGTCGATGGAGAATCTGTTAAAAAAGTGAATGAATATATGGAAACTCAATATGAAGAAGACACGACGCTATTCATGGAATTTCACGGCAACGAAGCAGGGCTGGCTCAGGATGTTGAATTCGCCACGGAAATATTGAAGGACCACGGCTGTACAAGCTTTCAATTCGAGGCCGATTCCAAAGCGCGCAACCAGCTGTGGGAAGCGAGGCATAACCTGCTTTACGCCTACAAACACACCGCCGGCAACAAAAGCATCATGCTGACAGATGTCAGTGTCCCGATCTCCGAATTGACCGGAGCGATTCTCCACACCCGCGAATTAATCGATGCTTCGAGGATTGAAGGTTCGATTGTCGGCCATGTCGGCGACGGCAACTATCATGTTTTGCTGCTGCTGGATAAAGAAAATCCTGAAGAAGTAAACGAAGCTGAACGGATCAATGAAGAAATTGTCCATTATGCACTAAAACGCGGCGGTACCTGCACCGGCGAGCACGGAGTAGGACTGGGAAAAGCCAAATACCAGCGCCTCGAGCACGGGGCAGCCTATGAAGTGATGAAAACTATTAAAAAAAGCCTGGATCCGAATGGGATTTTGAATCCGGGGAAGATTTTTATAGACTAATGAAAAAAAAGCGGCCATTGTGCCGCTTTTTTTAAGTGAAAATTGCTATTTTACGAGGCAATCTCTACGACTTGCCCAATAATCTCTACGGTAAAAGAAATCATCTCTACGATTTATTCGATAATCTCTACGAAAAGTTGATTAATCTCTACGATTTACCCCATAATCTCTACATTTTCCAAAAAATAGAAGCTACTCTTAATAAAACAGTCTCACAAGCAAATACCCAAACACCGAAAGCAGCACTGACCCGGCAAGTCCAGCTGTCAATGCCTTTCCGCCCATTTGGCGGAAAGACTTGAAATCGACATTCAGTCCTAGTCCGGCCATGGCCATGCCGATGAGCAGGTAGGCGAAGCTGACGATTGCCGAAGCGGCGCCTTCGCTGACCAGCCCTGTTGTATTGAAGGCGCTGACAGCGAGGAAACCGAGGATGAACCAGGGAATCGGAAGGGAGGCGAGCGTCATTTTCTGCCCTGTTGCTCCGGTTTCCCTGCGTTGAAGCAGGATGCCGATTAAAATCGCAACTGGGACAAGCAGTGCTACTCTCGTTAATTTTACGATGATGGCAAGATCAAGCGCAGCCTTTCCAGCCGGGTCGGCAGCGGCGACGACGTGGGCGATCTCATGCAAAGTACCTCCGGCGAACACACCGTAGTCCAGTGCATCCAACCCAAGATAAGAGAAAATAAGCGTATAAAGAATCGTGAAAATCGTTCCTAGCACCGCAACATTGGCTGCGCCGACGGCTGTTTCCTTTTCATTCGCCTTGATGACCGGTGCGATGGCGACAACGGCGGCAGCACCACATATCGCTGTGCCACAGGCAGTCAGGATGCCGAGTCTCTTCTCCACCTTGAAAAGCCTGCTCAGTCCATAAACCACCAGCAAGGCAAACGTCAGATTCGCGAAGGCGATGAAAAAGACAGTTCCCCCTGCATTGTAAATATCATTAAGATTCAGCCTGAAACCCAGCAAAATGATTCCGAGCCGAAGCAGCTTTTTGCTGGAATAGGAGGCACCCTCCAACAAACCATTATCCACTCCAACGGCAGCACGCCACACCATTCCGAGCATGATGGCGATGACAAGCTGGCCCATGATCGCGAAGAATGGCAGGCCTGCGATCAGGCGCGCAGCCAGTGCCAGGACCAACGTTAAAGCAATCCCTTTGAACACCGGCATGCTATAACGAGGCAAAAGTTCATTCATTTTCATATTATTACACTTCCTCTGAATCAATCTATCTACCACTTTATCGAATTAAAGAAAAATAGCAAAACCCATATATGTATCCAAACCCAAATTGTCAATATTCACAAAACGGATATATGTGGGCTAAGCCTTGGGCCATGATGGTGATTATAATGAAAGTAACTATACGACCTCCAAAAGCAGGTGAGCAAAAAATGGAGAAAAGCATGTCGGAGGGAAGATTCCTAATCTATACCATTGCTGCAGTCATGTTGTTCATGCTGATTCATCTTTATCACTCCGATCTTTCACCCTACTTGAATCCTGAAAACTATATTGCCATCCATACCATTTTGGAATTTTTCAGCATTGCCGTTTCCTTTTCGATACTTTCATATGGCTGGAAATTATCTGGCTTCACTAAGTCAAGAAAAATCCTGATGCTGTCATTTTTGTTTTTCATTGTCGGTGTGCTTGATTTATTGCACACGCTTACGTTCAAAGGGATGCCGTTTTTTATTACTGAAAGCTCGATCGCAAAGGCGACATCATTCTGGGTTATTGCCAGGCTGGCCGAGTCATTGTTGATGGTCCTTGTCCTCATCCTGCCTGAACGCCAGCTGAAGCAGGACCCAAGACGAATCTGCCTGGCATTCTGCACTTTTTTTCTCGGTGCCATTATGTATGTGGTTTTCAGGTATGAGCAAAGTCTGCCGCTGCTCGTCATTGAAGGGGAAGGAACGACACTTTTAAAAAATGTCATTGAATATGGTGTCAGTTTCCTGCACTTTATTTCCATCGTGATTTCGCTTTATTTTTATTATGAAGGGAAGGAGGGCCAGCATCTGTATGTGGCCCTCGCATTTACGTTTTTATTCCTTTCGGAGCTCGTTTTTACCATCTATCAGAGCGTATATGATATCGATAATTTCACCGGACATTTATACAAGGCAATTGGCTACTTTTTCATCATGAGAGGCTTCTACTTCTCGACAATTGCCGATGACAGCTTTTTTAAAGGTCCCCGGGAAAAAGTTTGGTCTCAGACTGAAGAGATGATCCAGAGTCATTACGGAATTATCTTCAGGCTGACGAAGCAGGGAAATGACTTTATCCATAAGATTGTCGGCGGTGGATTGCTTGAAGATCTTGGCTTCACTCCGAATGAAATCAACGGCAAGACGTTGAGGGAGTTTTTGCCCGAAAAGGCGGGAAGAGTGGAGAAGTATTATGAATGTGTCTGGAAAAATAACGAGAAGATTGTCTTTGACATCGATATTGGCGGAAACACATATGCCATTTCACTTATGCCGGTCATGATGCATGGGGAAGTAGTCGAGGTCGCCGGTGCGGTGATGGGAATCGTCCAGTATTCCCGGCTGGACCGTTGTTCAAGAAGTACAAAGACGAATGCTTTGTGATGTTCCATATATTTCAAGTTCCTGTCGGCATCAATGCGGGTAAAATAATCATGGTCGTTGATACTAACTGCAGGAGGGATTCATCATGAAAAAGGATAAATTTGTGAACATCGATGCAAACGCACAGCCTGCGAACCAGGGTGATTTGGGAGAGCAATTGAAAACTGCGGAAGCGAACATGAAACTCCAGGATGCTTTTTACGACGAAAACAAAAGCGATGGAGTTGATCCCGCAAACCTGAATAACCAGTCAGCCATACTTACGGAAATGGACTAAAGCCGGCAGATGATTGCCGGCTTTTTGCCCTGTAAGGAATACTTTTATTGATGGCGGTCCGTTTTATCGCTCTGGTCTTTGTTGCGTTTGTTGCCCTTGCTGTTATCCCCGCTCGTCAGCTCACCAGAAAACTCAGCCATCTGGTTGCCAAGCTTCGGTGAATTTTGATTTTTGCTGCCCTTATTGTTCTTTTTGGTCATTATAAGCCCTCCTAGTATTTAGTTCAGGTTAGTTTTCCCGGAAAGCATGGAGCAATATGTACTGTTTTCTTAGGATGCATAAAAAAGGAGCAGCTGGCTGGCAGCTGCCCCCTTCTGTTTACTCTTTGATCACTTGTTCAATTTCTTTTTCGCTCACATTTGTTACTTGAGCCGTCTCCTTCAATTGCTGGATCAGCTCATTTGCTTCCTCATAAAGCGTGTCATCGGTGAATTCCTCGGAATAGTACAAGGAATCATCCAGCACGGCCTTAACCCGCAGCCTTGTACCGGACTCTGTGTCCTCGTCGCCAAGTGTGACTGCAGAACGGGAGGTCTCATGCTGGCTGAGCAAAATTTTCTTCGCATTTTGATCTTCTTTTACAGCTTCAACAATTTCCGCCAACGAATGAACTCGTTTCAATGACATCACCCCTCTATTATGTATTCCATATTTAAGGACTTTAAAACCAATCAAAGAATAATTTCAAAAATTGTCCCTTTGCCAGGCTCGCTTTTGAGTTTGATTTTGCCGCCATGCGCCTCCACAAGCTCTTTTACGATCGCAAGTCCGAGGCCGGAGCCGCCCAGGGAGGACGATCGCGACTTGTCGACGCGATAAAAGCGGTCGAAAACCCATGCCTGATCCTCTTTCGGGATGCCTTTTCCTTCATCTTCAATCGTGAGATGTGTACGGCCGCTCTTTTTAAACGCATGAATTGAGGCTGTTGTGCCTGCATCAGAATACTTCCGGGCATTATCCAGCAGGTTGATGATGATCTGCTCAAAACGGACTGGGTCAGCCTCGATATAGCTTTCCCCGTCACAGGTTAAATTAAGCTTGATATTTTTCTCGTTAAAAGAGGGAAGCATCTTCATCTGGATGCTATGCAAAAATCCGCAAAGTTCCACAGTCTCTTTTTGGATGGAAAAAGTATTCTCATCCATTTTGGCTAGATCAAATAAACTCTTGACGAGACCGGACAGCCTGGCTGCTTCTTCATTGATAATTTGCAGGTATTTGCTTTTGTCCTCTGGACTTGTTGATGCCCTTCCAGCAATGTCTGCATAGCCTTTTATATATGTCAGCGGTGTCCGGAGTTCATGCGAAATGCTTGCGAGAAACTCACTGCGCTGCTGCTTGATATGGTTGAGGTCATCTGCCAGCACTTTGATCGATTCCCCCAGTTCCCCCAGCTCATCTTTCCCAAGATGGGGCAAAGCGACAGAATAGTCGCCCTGGCGGATTTTCAAGGTCGCCTCATTCATTTTGATCACTGGCTTTGTAATGAATCTGGAAAGGAAAAGTGTGATGATCACCATTGAAGAAAGCAGCAGGATTCCTGCAAGCCAGAAATGCTTGTTAAGCTTGGCGATCAGCCCCTGGACACGCTGCGTGTTCTTGAACATATAGACATTTCCTTTTTCCGCTAAAGGGCTGACCGAAGCAATGTATTTCTTGTCCTGCCAGTCATCCTCCAGGATCAAGCCGGAACGCCGAATGTTCATTGGAGCCGCCGTAATAATATTTTGTATGTATTGGTCAACAGGAATGGAGGAAGCAACAACTTCACCACTCTGGTCGGTGATGACAACATGAGTTTCCGTCCTGGATTCCATCGTCGTAATATGGTGGATCGTTTCAGCAGTATAGGAGGTTTCCAGAATATCTCGATGGTTATTCCCGCGTGTCAGCAGGGAATCCAGTTCTTCATCAATCCTTGAATGGATGATTGACGAGTGAAGGTAGTAAAACAGGAAGCCCTCAACCATCGATATTGTTAAAAAAAATACAATGCCTATTTTAAGTGAAATGCGATCCATATTTGCTCACTCCAAAGGATATCTTTACATTCATCATACTATAAAGGGAATCTCATTCCACTAAATGAAAAAAGGCATGGCATCTTGCAGCCATGCTTTTAAGCAACTAATCGAGAAGGCTTTTCCAATCATTTATAAAAGTGGAAGCAGATGCGTTGGGGGATGACAACACTTCCTCTGTGGGACCAGTCTGTTTCAGCTCGCCATCCATGAGAATTGCAAGCGTTCCAGCAAGGAATTTCAGTTCCATGAGATCGTGACTGACAAAAACTGTTGTCGTTTTCGTCTGCCCTATGATCGACTTAATATCCTTCAATAGCTGCACCTTCGTGGGGAAGTCAAGTGCAGAGAAGGGTTCATCGAGGAACAGGACTTCCGGCTCGAGCACCATTGACCGGGCAAGGTTGACACGCTGAGCCTCGCCGCCGGACAAGTATGCTGCGTGTTTTTTGGCAAGATGGCTAATCTGGAATTTTTCGAGCCAGTAGCCAACCTTTTGTTTTACTTCCTGGCGGGGAAGATTCCTTAGCTTCAAGCCAATCGCAACATTCTGAAAAACGGTTGTATCAAGAAGCAGCGGCTGCTGCATCGCGACAGCGAATTTTCTTCGCATCTTAAGTGACAGATCATCAGAGATATCCTGATCTTTGAAAAAAATCGAGCCCTGAGCTGGTTTTTCCAGCAAGGATAAAGCCTTGATAAAAGTACTTTTTCCAGCACCATTCGGACCCATGATCCCAAGGATTTCCCCGTCTTGTATCTCAAAATGGGGGATGGAAAGCAGGTTTTTCTTTCCTGCTCTCACTTCTAAATTTTTTACAGTAATCAGTGGGGTCATAGGCTCCGCTTCCTTTGCTGTAAATAAGTCAGGCTAAATGTGATGATGAACGCCAATGTCATTAAGATGAATGAAAGTGCAAGGGCGATATCGAAATTACCTTTCGATACTTCCATGACGATCGAAGTGGTAAGGATCCGCGTTTCGCCGCTGAGATTGCCGCCGACCATCATCGCGGCGCCGACCTCGGCAATGACTCGTCCGAAGCCTGCGATGATGGCTGCAAGAATCGCAAGCTTTACTTCTTTCATCAAAATCCAATATAGCTGGAACTTCGTCGCTCCAAGAGCTTTGACCTGAAGGATCAGTTTAGGGTTGATCTGCTGGAATGCCGTGCTCGTCAGCGCAGTGACAATCGGCAGTGAAACGAGAATCTGTGCCATGATTATTGCCGTGGGCGTATACAGCCAGGCCAGGTCGCCAAGCGGACCTGAGCGCCACAGGAAAAGAGTGATCCATAGGCCGGCAACGACAGGAGGGAGGCCCATGCCGATATTGATGATGGCAAGGAGCAGCTTCCTTCCCGGAAACCGGGCAAGCCCAAGGAACATACCTGCCGGAATACCGATCATCGTGCTGATCAGCACAGCTGTAATCGAAACCCTCAGCGTCAGCAGGGTAATCTCGAGGATTTCCCTGTCCCCTGACAGGATCATTTCTATCGCTTTTTTCAATCCTTCTAGTAAAAGTTCCATGCGCAATCAGACTTTCTTTCAAATTTTGTCTAGTAAAAATCTATTCAAATAGGAAAAATAGGGGCTCCCCGTATTCATCGGTGCCAAATTCCTTGATCATCTTCTTTGTATCTTCTGAAGTCATATAATCGACAAATGCTTTCGCACCCTCTGCATTTACTTTATCATGTTTTTCGTCGTTCACTTGCATAACGTGATAAATATTCAGCAGGCTTTCGTCACCTTCAACCAAAATTTCCGTGTCAGGCATGTTCTTTTTCTGAGCCAGGTATGTAGCACGGTCTGTCAAAGTATAAGCCTGTTTCTCTGAAGCAATCTGCAGCGTTGCGCCCATCCCTTGTCCAGCTTCTATGTATGCATCACCAAGGCTTTTCGGGTCAAGTGAGGATTTCTTCCACAGCTCAAGCTCTTTTTTATGAGTGCCGGAATCATCACCGCGAGATACGAATGCTGCTTTTGAATCGATGATTTTTTTCAAAGTTTCAGGAACTGTTAGGCCTTTTACTTTTGCTGGGTCTTCAGCTGGCCCAACAATGATGAAGTCATTGTACATGACCTTCTGGCGGTTGATGGCATCGCCGCTTTTTACGATCTCTTCTTCCGCTGCAGGTGCGTGCACAAGAAGGACATCCGCTTCACCTCGTGTTCCCATTTCTAGTGCCTGACCGGTACCAACGGCAATGATCTTCAGATTATAATTGTTTTTTTCTTCAAAATCAGGCTTCAGGACATCAAGCAGTCCGCTATCCTGGGTGCTGGTAGTTGTCGCGAGGATCAAATCCGTTTTTTCTGTTTTTTCCGTTTTGGTCTCTGGCTGATTTTCAGCTTCCTTTGTCGATGAGTCAGAACAACCTGTTACAAAAGCGAACATAAGTACAAGCAATAGTGAAATTACATGTTTGAATTTCATTCCTTATTCCTCCGTTGAGTGATTTGCATAAATGATGGTTCCGAATTCTTCAGCATCATAGCCATCAAGGTCTGCGATGCTATCTTTGAAATTGGTGAGCTGAATCAGGTCAATCAAGTGCTGCAGGGCTTCTCTGTTTCCAGGAGTCCAGCGGAACACTAAGTCAAACTGTTCCTTTGTAAGCGGGATAAAATCGAGACCAAGCTGGCTTGCTGCGCACCTGATTCCTAAGGCTGCATCTGCTGTACCCCTGCTGATATAGGCTGCCGCTCCAAGGTGGGTCCACTCTTCGTTGTCGTACCCCTTCACATTTGTCGGCTCAATTTTTTCATTGGCGAGGAAGGAATCGAGCAGGAAACGGGTGCCGGCTCCTTTTTGGCGATTGACAATCGTGACGTCAGTCCTTGCCAGATCCTTGACTCCGGTAATGTCTTTTGGATTGCCCTTCGCGACAATCATGCCCTGTTCCCTTGAAGCAAGCCTCATGACGGTAATCGGCTCATGGACAAACAGCTGGCGGATAAAGGGAAGATTGTATTGCTGCGATGTCGGGTCGAGCAGATGGACTGCCGCGATATCCGCACTGCCGCGATACAGCATCATCAAACCTTCGAGACTGCCGATGTAGGAGGGAGTGATCGAGAGTCCCGTTCCTTCAGAGGCTATGTACTTTACAAGCTGTTCGACCAGGAAATCATGGCTGCCAGCCAGCTGCAAAGAATGCAGGGGATTCCCCTTTGATTCCTGAGCCCTGGCAGGGGTTGCGGACATGTTAGCTTTGTATCTTTCAAACTCGCTTTCTTCAATGCGCATTTTATTGCCCACTTTGAAAGCAGCAAGGTCTCCGCGCTTGATCATTTCATAAACGGTATGTTTGGATATTTTCAGCATGGAGGCGATTTCGTCCGGAGTATAAATTTGCAATCGGGTTTCCTCCTTTTCTTATTAATCTAAATATAATAAAATATTTTATAGAATGGTAGAGTTATTGTTAGGTTTTGTTTATTTTTGTTTGGTTTCGTCAGGGATATATCATATTTTGTTCACAATTAAGGAATTATTTTTCCAAATAAAACCTTCACAAAATACTCCGGGCAGTATTGTGTATTTCTGATTCAATACATGGTAAACTAAACTCTAGAATATTTGATGCAGAAAGGAAAACGGGAGAATGCAGATTTCAGATAAAGCGCGCGACATTTTAAAAGAAATCCTCGCAGAGCGCAAAGCAGAAGGTATCCGCGTCTACTTCGGAGGCTTTGGCTGAGGAGGCCCGCAGATTGGTCTGGCTCTGGAGGAGCCGGAAGAAGATGATCATGTAACAGTAATCAATGAAATCCAGGTCGCGATTGAATCCAATATCGTCGACTATACAGAAGGCATGGCGCTGGAATATGACGAATACCGTGAAGGACTAGTCCTCATGGGCGGCGACGGTGGCTGCTGATAAATGCACACTACTCTGTGCAAATGCCTGACATAGAAAAATGCACACCATCCTGTGAATGGTGTGCATTTTTTCTTATGAGCGAAAAAACTGGAAAAAATCGAGCTAAATTTCCAGTTCGCTATATAAATGAAAAACTCGCTATAAAAAATGAAAAGTCGCTATATAATCAAGATTTGCGCTATAAAGAGTTTCAGAACTGCCCGCTATACTGAAAATACAGCACAATTAGCCCGATTACCCATACATAAATCGCAAAAGGTTTCAATGAGCGCTTTTTTAAATAGCCAATCATCCATTTTACGGCGATATAACCGAAAATCGCTGCTGAAATGATGCCGATTAGCAAAGCTTGAAGTGAAATTGTCTCGCTCCCGCCGCTGAAGAGGTCTTTTCCCTGAAGGACGATGGCCCCGAGAATGGCTGGCGTGGAAAGCAGAAAAGAGAAGTAAGCTGCTGTCTCACGGTCCAGCTTTCGCCAGAGTGCGGCGACGATGGTCAGCCCTGAACGGGAAATGGCCGGGAAAATCGCAGCAGCCTGGAAGGTCCCGATTACAAGGGCATCTGTATAGCTGATGTCATCCATCTTTTTGCGCCCGTTTTTAATCGAATCCGCAAACCACATCAATGTTCCGGTAATAAGGAATTCCCAGCCGATCGTCACGCCTGTTTTGGATATTTCATCAAAATAATCCTCAAACAGCAATCCGACAACGACAGCGGGAAGCGTACCGACAACCAGCAGGAAAGTCAGCTTCCCGAACGGATTTTTCAACATCTTGATGAATTCATACCTGTAAAACACAAATACGGCCAACAGTGTACCAACATGGAGCATCGTGTCGAGCAGAAGGCCAGCTTCCTCAAGCCCGAAAAGGTTCCGACCGAGATAAAGGTGCCCGGTCGAGCTGATTGGCAAGAACTCGGTCAGCCCCTGAATCAAACCCAGAATAAAAGCTTCAATTTTTGATAGCATGAAGAATCCCCACTTTTTCAAAGACTTTGTCCATTACAAAGCTATGAGACATGTCCCGGTGGTATGCAAGCTATTTGAAGACGCCGCCAAAATGCCACCACCCTCCACCTGTGTCAATATGCCTGATTACAACAAATTTGGATATGTAATAATAACCATTTCAGAGTCAGAAGTTGTGATTTATTGTCGAAAAAAATATAATGAAGTATTGAACAGTTCTTCTGATCTTTCGGCAGAAAACGTCCTTCATTTAAAAAGGGGAATAAACATGACAACGAATCAAAAAAATAATTCCCGGCTTGACTATGGGCTGGTTACGATATTGATTTTCCTATTTCTTGCAAGCTGTATTGCCATTTACAGTGCCCAGACGACGGGCCAGTATGGCTCTGAAAACTTCCTGATCAAACAGATTATCTGGTATATCATCGGTGCTGGCATCATTACGGCCGTCATTACCCTGGATTCCGACCAGCTGCAAAAGTTGAGCTGGTATGCGTATGGGTTTGGCCTGTTGCTGCTTGCGGGGCTCATCATTGCTCCAACAGGCATCGCTCCGGTCATCAACGGTGCCAAAAGCTGGTACAAGGTGCCGGCGATGGGGACACTCCAGCCATCGGAGCTGGTGAAGGTTTTCATCATCCTGGCGCTTGCGAGAGTCATTGTCGACCATCACCAGAAATACCGGTTGAAGACAATGCAGACTGATTTTTGGTTATTGGTGAAAATCGGTTTGGTGACTATGGTGCCGCTCTTGCTCGTCATGCAGCAGCCTGACCTTGGTACCTCGCTCGTGTATATTGCGATCATGCTCGGGATGATTTTCATTTCCGGCATCACATGGAAGCTGCTTGTGCCGATTTTTGGGACAGGCCTTACCTTGGTTTCTATTATTTTCTACTTTGTCATCTGGAAGCCAGAAATTCTTGAGAAATACCTTGGCGTAAAAGAATATCAATTCGGCCGGATCTATTCGTGGCTGGATCCATATAATTACCAGAGTTCCACCGGGTTCCAGCTGACGAGATCGCTGCTGGCAATCGGCTCCGGTGAAACAGTCGGGAAAGGGTATGGAACAAGGGAGGTATATCTCCCGGAAAGCCATACGGACTTCATATTCAGTATCATCGGTGAGGAATTCGGATTTGTTGGGGCAAGTGTTCTTGTCAGCTTGTTTTTCCTGCTGATTTACCAGATCACGAAAATCGGGATGGAAACAAAAAACGATTTTTACACCTATATTTGTGTGGGTGTTATCAGCATGATCACCTTCCACGTGTTCCAGAATATCGGCATGACGATCGGCCTTCTGCCAATCACGGGAATCCCGCTGCCATTCATCAGCTACGGAGGCAGCTCCCTGATGGGGAATATGCTCGCTGTCAGCCTGATATTCTCGATAAGGTACCATTACAAAAAATATATGTTCTCAACATCCGCATAAAAACGAGCAGGATTCAATCCCTGCTCGTTTTTTATGCTAGAGAAAAACTTTTCTTACTCAATAATTCCTACCTCAGTAATGACCACATCGGTGTTTACATGCACGGTCAGATTTTTGTATTCATCTTCCCATCTTTTAAAATCAAAGCCTCTCGTTTGGGTTTTAATGAACTGGCCGAATCCTACGGGATCGATGCCCTTTTCCTGAAAATCTTTGATCATCGCGGTGGCCTCTTTGTTGACCTGTGTTTCGAATTGTTTTTCGATATCTTTTATAACCGCTGGTGTTACGCTATTTCCGGTATATTCCCGGATCAGGCCTTTAATTTTGATATCCATTGTAATGGTGTAAGGGTCCCGTTTTGTCAGTTTTATTTTATGTTTTGAATCCAGATCTTTTATAACGACTTTATTATTATCCACAAAAAGCTTAAAAGACCCTTCGCTGAACTTATCTGTCAGCAGTTTGAAAAAGAACATTTTTTCAGCAGGGAGCTCGCTTATAAGGTGATCATCTTTAAATAATGCAATCCCTACAATATCAACGATTTCTGGCTCCACCTTTTTTAAGATGGGAAGATAGGGATCTTTTCCTTCCTGATAAAGGTCGAAGGTAAACAAGTGCATATTTGTGACAGGGAGATTCCGGTTTTTCATATTATGATCGATCAGCTGGGATAAGTGGACGGCGTTCCCGCGGTTGCCATATGTGCCGGTTAAAATGCTTTTTGCTGACTCATCAGCTACGGCAAAATACACCCCTGCGCCGATACTGGCATCGCGCTGAAAAGCATCGGAATACTCGCTGATGCCTTTTTTGGCAATATCCTCTCCGAACAAGGCGATTTCCAGTGAGCCGGTGACAATTGGCTGCGCAGACTTCCGCTGTACCTCCTGGATAAGGTCCATACCGCTTGCGGCTTTGGCAGAATAGGTGAAATTGCCGATCTTTTTATCAGGATTGAAAATGGGGATCATGACAGTTCCCTCAATCTTGTCATCCTCAACCAGGTCATAACCGACGCCCATTTCGATATTGACGTCATCAATAATTTCCTTTTCGACGCAACCGGAAAGGATGGCTACAGCAACAGCAAGCAGAAATAGTATTTTAATTCTCATTTTTATTTTTCACCTTCTTCGCAATCCATGTGGCGATAAATAAAAAGGGGATATAAACATAGGTCACGGCGAAGCCGATTTTAGCAGTCCAGTCATTCAGGAGATTGATTTTAGCACGAGTATCAAAGAACATGATCGCAATTAAAGAGATCAAGGCAAGGCCAATGACGCCTTTTCTTTGCCGCAGCTTGAAAGCCCTTTTTAAAAGCATGCTGCCACCCCAAAGAGCAATGCAGACATTCGGGAGGATGATCAGATTCCAGTTGGCAATCCCGATATATTCGAACCTTTCGACGAAGGGCATCGTAACAATCTTCCACATGTCAAGGGTAGCCCAAATGGATTTTGCGAGCTGTGCTTCTGAAAAAAAACTGAATGTAATGATTGCCAGGATGGTATAGATTATGGTTGTCAAAAAGACGCCTAGATGTGCCCACTTTTGGGATTTTGGTGCATCTTTAATGAATGGATAGAAAAAAAGTGGGATCTCGAATCCGATATAGGTCAAGGACATATTATAGGCGCTGGTTGCAAGTTCTTTAAAGGAATGATCAAAAATGGGCAGAAGATTTCTGAATTCAGCATATTTAAGTGCGAAACCGAATGTCAACAGCAGATAACTCGGCAGGACGATGCAGAAAAAGGCAACACCGGTTACTGTGCGAAACCCTCCAAATACGATATAGATAGAAAGAATCAAAAAAACAAGGCTATACCAGAATGTGCTGATTTCAGGAAACATCCAGACCTGGATGACTTCAATAAAGGTCCGTAATACAGCTGTTGAAAAAATAAGCAGGTAGATAATGAAAACGGCGCTTATCATCTTGCCGATTTTGTTGCCAAACACATAGACATTTGCCGCGACAATATCTCCTTCAACGGTCCCGCAAATTTTATAAATCATCCAGATGATGATATGGATGCTAAAACCGGCAGCAAGAACGGATATCCAGGCATCATAGCCTGCAGCCTTTGCGATGATCCGCTGATAACCCAGGACCCCGATACCGATTTGCATAGACATGATTAAATAGAGAACGAGAAAGGGTGAAACTTGCAATCTTTCGGGTACTGGCTGCTGCATGACTCATAACCTCCAATGCTCATTCATCAATGTCCTTCTTTTCCTTTGCCTTTTTCTCACTGAAGCGGGAAGGATTTTCTGTCCTCAAATATTGTGGCCGATTGTATTGCATCGTAAACGGAAGACGGATGATCGCATCCTTGAAATCAGTGACTCTGGGAGGGTAAAGAGGCTCCAAAAATGGCCGTCCCAGTGATGTCAGTCTAAGCAAATGGGTCAGAAGGAACGAAAAGGCAACGACGATTCCGAGCAAACCCCAGAGCTCTGCGAACAAAAGGAATGGGAAACGAAGCAACCTGATCGTGTTGCCCATTCGATAAACAGGTGTTGTAAAGGATGCCAGTGCGGCCAACGCAACAATAATCAGCAGGACGTTACTGGTCAGGCCGGCTTCAACGGAAGCTGTCCCGATAACGATACCGCCCACGATACCGATCGTCTGGCCGACCTTGGTTGGCAGCCGGGCTCCAGCCTCTCGCAGGAGTTCAATTGTTAGCTCAAGGAACAATGCTTCCAGGATAGGAGGAAGCGGAATTTCTCTTCTAGATGTAATCAATGTGCTTAGCAGGTCCTTCGGGATCAATTCATAGTGATACGACAATGTTGCCACATAAATCGGCGTAATCAGAATCGAGAAGGCAACAGCGAACAAACGAACCAAACGGAAAAAAGAAGACAGTAAATAATTCAGGAAATAGTCTTCGAATGACCCGAAAAATTCGACCAGGGTCGTAGGGCCGATCAGCGCATGTGGTGAACCGTCAACAAGGATGGCGACTTTCCCCTCTGCGAGAACTGCCGCAATCCGGTCCGGCCTTTCCGTATCGAGCAATTGCGGGAAAGGAGAATTCTGGTTATCAGAAATTAGTTGCACAATATAAGAACTATCCGTAATCTCATCGAACTCGATATCCTTAATTCGCTGGATTACCGTATCGACATTATCCTTGTTCGTAATCCCGTCTATGTATAGGATGGCAACTCCGCTTTTTGACAGTGAACCAACCGTGTAGTTTTCGACGATCAGCTCTTTAACAGGAACCCTTTTCCGAATCATATTAAGATTCTGGTCAATTGACTCAACAAAAGACTCTTTAGGACCGATAACACTGAACTCGACTTCTGGCATCCCGACTGCTCGGACAATTTCCTTCTGTGCCGCGATGAACGCAAAATATTTCTCTTCATTTTCAAGGGTCAGCAAAACATACCCGTTAAAGAGCTTTGCTTCAATATCCTCGTTCTTTTCCGATACCTGGACATCAGCGACGGGAACCAGCTTTTTGACATCTGCAATGGTTGAAAAGTCACCTTCAAGCAGGCCGGGGAGAGCATTATTCTGCAGGAGGCTTTCATCCACAAGCGTGGAAATGAAGGAAAAGCAGAATTTTTTTCCTGATTTCTGGTTCACGTAAAAAGTTTTTTTATAATCGTGGGACTTGAAAAGTGTATTTTCCCATTCATGGTCATTTAAATATTGGTCAGGCTTTTGGCCTTCTGTATCCTGTCTGGCCGCTTCTTTTTCGATGTCTTCCAGCAGTTTTTTCTTGAATAGCTTTTTCATCGCACTCTCCGCCAATCTTGGTTTACGTTTATCATTTCCGAAATTGGGAGGAATATGAAAAGTCTTTAGGTAATTTTGTTAAAGATGGTTCCTATTATCAACCTGGTGCAAAATTGGAAACTGGATAAAAAGAAAAAACCCGCCTAACTTTGCGGGTTTCCTGCTTTATATATATGGGGAAGGGGGATTAGTAAAATAAAATCTTGGGGGGATTTTATTTTAACATGTGTTTTTCAAGATCATCGAGCATCAGGTTGGCAGCTTTAACTCCGCCGGCTGTATTCCAGATGGCATCATCAACTTTGTATACTTCACCTTTTTTCGCTACTTGAAGATTTTGGAATAACGGGTCCTCGATCCATTCTTTTTCGACTTCAGTTGCTTTGCCGTCGCCTTCATCATAGGTGAAGTAGAACAGGACATCTCCATCCATTGCCGGGATTCTTTCCTTCGTTACGCCTTTTTCGGCAAAGTCTTCTTGATCCTGGCTTTCTGGGCGGGCCAGGCCAATTTGTTCAAGAATGACTCCGGAGAAGGAATCCTTGTGGTAGATACGAACGTCACCTGCCATAAAACGGACCATTGATACTTTCGTATTAATTTTATCTCTAAGCTTTTCTTTTAAGTCTTCAATACGCTTGTCATAGGCAGCTAGTACTTCCTTGCCTTTTTCCTCTTTGTTCACGGCTTTGGCATAAAGCTCGAAGTTATTTTTCCAGTTTCCGCGAAGGTCTTCGGCAAAAACTGTCGGAGCGATTGCTTTAAGCTGTTCATAAATATCTTCCTGGCGCATTTTATTGCCAATGATCAGGTCTGGCTGCAGCGCTGCTATTGCTTCTACGTTTACCTGGCTTTCAACGCCAACGACTTCCACATCTTTCATATCATCCGCGATATGGTCATACCATGGGTCTCCTGTCCATGACTGGACCGCTCCCACTGGAGTGACTCCAAGGGCAAGAAGTGCTTCCGTTCCTTCATTGGTCAGGATAACAACCTTTTGAGGAGTCTTTTCCAGGGTGGTTGTACCCATCGCATGTTCCACCGTATAGCTTTCTTCTTTTTCCTTTGGCTTTTCAGCTGTGTCCTTCGCCTGATCCTCATCTGTCCCGCATGCTGCCAAAAGCAGGATGGTGAAAATGCTGATAAGAGCCAGCAGGTGTTTGGTAACTTTCATATGTATTTCCTCCTAGGTTGTTATTGATAATCATTTTCAATTACTGCATCCTTATGATAAAATGTAAGAGTAGACACTGTCAATACTAATTGATAATGATTTTCATCATCAATGACAATTTTGTGAATATGTCTCGTCAAATGATGAAAAGAGTGCTGATTTCACGTACAGTATTAAACAACATAAGTAACTAACTTAATTTATAAAGCCACATTGTTATCAAGAAAGGTTAAATTCATTATGCTGTTAAAAACCAATGGTCAAAGATTGGCGGGACTCATTGCCGCCATCGTCTTCATCATCTTATTAATATGTGCCAGTATCGTTTACGGATATACTGATACTTCGTGGGGAACAGCTTTTGATGCTTTCACCAATTACGACGGATCGAATGAACATATCATCATTCAATCCGTCCGGCTTCCTCGTGCACTGATTGCCGCAGCAGTCGGTGCTAGCCTGGCGATTGCGGGTGTCCTGATGCAGACATTGACGAAGAACCCGCTGGCATCACCCGGCATATTTGGTGTGAATGCGGGAGCTGGTTTCGCGGTCGTAGTGGCGGTGACGATTTTTTCAGTCGGCAGCCTCCAGGCTTTTGCGTGGATTTCCTTTTTAGGCGCTGCACTTGCTGCAATCAGCGTCTATGTGATCGGATCGGCAGGACGTGAGGGATTAACACCGATGAAATTGACGCTTGCCGGCGCTGCGATGAGCGCGATGTTTTCATCGTTCACACAAGGTCTGCTCGTGTTGGATGAAGCTGCACTTGAACAGGTGCTATACTGGCTGGCGGGGTCTATCCAGGGACGTAAACTGGAAACACTGATCGGTGTCCTGCCATATCTGGCAATTGGCTGGATCGCAGCGATTCTGATTTCCTCTAAAATGAATGTACTGTCAATGGGTGAAGATGTGGCCAAGGGTCTTGGTTTGAATACCGGTTTTGTAAAGCTTGGCGCTGGCGTAATCATTGTCCTTTTATCGGGTGGTGCTGTGGCAGTGGCGGGTCCAATTGGGTTTATCGGGATTGTAATCCCGCATTTGACAAGGGCAGTAGTTGGCATTGACCACCGCTGGGTCATTCTTTTCTCGGCGATTTTTGGAGGGATGCTGCTATTGGCGGCGGATATCGCCGCCCGATATGTGCTAATGCCGCAGGAAATCCCGGTTGGTGTCATGACCGCGATGATCGGAACTCCATTTTTCATTTATATCGCGAGAAAGGGGTTCAACGGAAAATGAGCCAGTTTAAAAGCTTAAGACTTTTTAAGGATAGAGTATCCTTTCTAATCGATAAAAAAGCCGCAGCTATTATGATTGGCCTGCTGGTTACGGCATTTGCCGTATTTGTCATCAGTACTGGACTAGGCGATATGGACATCAGCCCAATCAGCGTGCTTGCTGTATTTTTTGGCGGGGGAAGCGATATGGAGAGATTGGTTGTACAATCTTTCCGTCTTCCGAGAATTATTGTTGCTCTCATGGTCGGAATAAGTTTGGCTGTTGCCGGGGGACTTTTGCAGGGGATGATCCGGAACCCGCTTGCTTCACCTGATATTTTGGGGATCACCGGAGGAGCATCGGTTGCAGTAGTTGGATTTTTAGCTATTTTCAGTGATGACAATAATGCTTTGACAGTAAGTATAGAATGGATGCCGGTTGCCGCATTTGCTGGTGCCGCGATCGTAGCCTTCCTCGTTTATTTTCTTTCTTGGAAAAATGGTGTTTCGCCTGTACGCCTCGTCCTAATTGGTATAGGGATTTCCGCGATGATGCAGGCTTTGACCACACTGATGATGATCATGGGTCCAATTTACCGGGCCAGCCAGGCGAATATCTGGATCACCGGTACGGTCTACGGATCGACATGGGGAAATGTAGCGGTGCTCGTACCGTGGACAATCATCATGCTTTTAATTTCCTTCATCCTTGCGAGAAAAGTGAATGTACAGGAACTAGGGGAAGATATCGCTACTGGTGTCGGGGGACATGTCCAGCGCCAGCGTTTTGCACTTTTACTCGTCAGCACCGCACTTATAGCCAGTTCAGTTGCTTTTGCCGGTGGAATTGGTTTCGTCGGCCTGATGGCCCCGCATATGGCGAGAAGGCTTGTCGGATCAGCATTCGGTGCGCTTTTGCCAGTATCAGCTTTGATTGGCGGCATTCTTGTCATGCTTGCTGATTTAATCGGGCGGACGATGTTTTCGCCATTGGAAGTCCCTGCAGGTGTTTTCACCGCAGGCATTGGAGCGCCTTATTTTATATACCTGTTATTCAAGACACGAAATTCTTAAGTTGACAGAAAGGGGAATGGACATGACCTCGGCTATCGAAACGGAAAAACTGACGCTCTCCTATGGAGATTGTATCATCATAAATGAGTTAGACATTCAAATTCCAAAAGGTGAGATTACTGTTTTTATAGGAGGGAATGGCTGCGGCAAGTCGACCTTGCTCCGCTCAATCGCCAGACTTCTTAAGCCCAGGGAAGGATCGATTCTGCTTGAAGGCGAGTCAATCGCGAAGCTGTCAACAAAGGAAGTTGCCCGCAAAATGGCGATTCTTCCCCAATCTCCGTCAGCTCCGGAAGGATTAACAGTCCTGCAACTTGTGAAACAGGGAAGATATCCATACCAGACATGGCTGAAGCAATGGTCCGAAGAGGATGAAAAAAGTGTAGAGAATGCGTTGAAGGCAACAGGGATTGATCAGCTTAAAGATCGAACAGTCGATTCATTGTCCGGGGGACAGCGGCAGCGTGCCTGGATTGCGATGACCCTTGCCCAGGACACTGATATCATCCTTCTCGACGAACCAACGACATATCTGGACATGACCCACCAGATCGAGATTCTTGATCTGCTTTATGAGTTGAATGAAAATGAAGGCAGAACGATTGTCATGGTTTTGCATGATTTGAACCTGGCATGCAGATATGCACATAATATTGTGGCGATCAAGGATCAGAAGATTTTTGACCAGGGAAAACCGGAAATTGTCATTAATTGCGGTCTTGTGAAGCATGTTTTCGGAATGGATTGCGAAGTGACGATTGACCCGCTGTTCGGTACGCCATTATGCATTCCGCATGGAAAAGGCCGCCGGATCCTAAAGGACGAGGCAGGAGCAACGACATGAAGGCTGAATTAACTTCAAATGAAATAGCGATTCTTGCAAATTATCGTTTTGTTGTTGCTGAACCTGAAAAGGATGTGCAAATCGATTTCAAGCCATTCATGGATGAATCAATGATGGGAGCTTATCTGGATCGGTTCAATGAAGGGCTGAAGGCACCGGATGCAAAAACGGCCGCTTCTGTATTCATGAAAAGACATGCCTTCCTCGCGGTCCTATATTTATATTCAATGACCGCTTTTAATAAAAGGATTGATGTTTCACCTGAAAATATTATCCTTGCAGATGCGATCAAGGATGGGCTTTGGCTTCCGGAGTTTTATCTAAAAAGCAAGATTGCCGATGTATGTCCCGACGAGGAACGGCAAGAGTGGCGGATGGAAGCAGTAAGGCACTTGTTTGTCGATAATTTGTTTCCTGTCATGGATGCCATCTCGAAGTCTGCGAAAATTTCAAAGTTGGTCCTCTGGGAAAATGTAGCGGTCTATGTCTTTTGGCTTTATGAAAAAATCCTGAATGAGTCCAGTGATCCAGATATCAGGGTGAGGGCCGAAGAGGACTTTACCTTTTTGGTTGAGTCAGCACCCGGCAGACTATTCGGAAGGTATCATAAAAATCCAATTGCTAGATATTACACTAAACCAGTTTATCAAGAAGAAGTGGATTCTTTTATCAGGGTGCGAAAAACCTGCTGTTATAGCTACAAGCTGAAGGAAAAAGGTGGTTACTGCAAAACTTGTCCGCGTACATGCGAAAAGGAGTAGGATGATGGAGAATAATTTGAATGAACAAATCAACGGATTGCTGGAAAAGTATACTGAACTTCTGGTTGGCGAAAGTTCACCTGAAAACATCGAAAAGGTAAAAACATGGATTTTGTACGGCCATATCGCCAAGTCAATGCCGCCGCTGGCCAAGCACTGGAATGCGGAATATCCAGAGGCGAAGGAGCAGATCAAGAACGTGATTGCCGAGATCAAAGAAATGAATGAGCGGAACCGCCAGAAATAACGAAGAACCATCTCCAAGCGAGGTGGTTTTTTTGTAGGGAAAAATCCTTCTTGGGGTTCAATCTCAAACCGAAAGTGAAAAGGAGAAGACAGGGGAAGGAATTTTAACCATAAAAACCGGGCGTTTTGCCCGGTTTGGTTAAACACATGGGGTATTACTGAAGCTGCTGCCCGCCATAAGGGAATTGATTCGTGTAGCCCTGGAATTGCTGGTGTGACTGCTGAAGCTTTTGCGCGTCAGCTGCCTCAACTGCATACCAGCCCTTTTTGAACATCATGTTATAAAGGCTGCGCTGTGCGTTTGCAGTTTCTGTGTAGATGGCAAGTACATCCTGGTACAGCTGGTCGTGGCTGGCTTCATGGAGTGCCTGTGTGTAAGCGTCGGTCATGTATTTTTCCGTCGTTAAAATATCATTGATAAAATCACGGTCATTCATTTGCGGTGTCTTTTGCACCTGTGTTTCTGGATTTTGGATTTTTTGCTGATTCTGGTTCTGGTTCATCCGCTTTTTCCTCCTGTCTAGTTCGATTATTGCATTCCCGGTGATTGGGAATATGCCTGGTTTTGCGGGCTGTTCAGGTGCGTAAGGATTTTCTCGTAATGCTTCTGGTGCATTTGGCCGCACTTTTCGATTTCCATCTTTAGCTCCTGGTCCTGGCATTGCTGTGCAAAGAAATGTGCTTTTTTCATGGCAAGTAAATTCCATGAAAGCATATCTGTTAAGTATAGGGAATCCTTAGTGGATACAACGGATGGCGGCGACTGCATGATCCCTTGCTGCTGGCTTTGAAAATTCATGTTTTGCTGCTGCATAATAGAACCTCCTGTTTTATGATCATTCCTACGGATATTATCGTTCCCGCGCCGAAATAAAGTATGCAGATCAAGATTCGTCAAAAAAGAACATTTTTCTACGAAAGTAATACTCAAAGTTATTAAAAAGTGATAAAATGATTTTGCAAAATAGATATAGATGAAGCAATTTTTTTAAAGGGTAATGTAATCGGTTTCATTAAGGGGAGGAAAAGCTATGGAACAATTAATGAGGAACTTTTTTCTTTTTCTATCAAAAAATAAATTTTTCACGAAGATGGCCAAGAAATACGGCCTTCGCTTAGGAGCAAAACGCTTTGTCTCAGGCGAAACGGTCGAGCAGTCAGTCGCAGTAATCAAAGAGCTAAACAGCAAGAATCTTGCGGCAACCGTCGACTTTCTCGGTGAATTCGTCGACAATGAAAAAGAGGCCAACGAGAGAGCGGAAAGTTCAATTGCAATGATCAAAGCAATTGGCCGCGAAAAATTAAATGCCCAGATGAGCGTCAAAATGACTTCACTCGGCTTTGACATCTCTGAGAAAGTAGTCATGAACAATATGCGCCGAATCATGGATACTGCCAAGGAGAATAATGTATTTGTGACCATCGACATGGAAGACTATGAACGCTGCCAGAAGACGCTGGATATTTTCAAACAGCTGAAGTCCGAATACGATAATATCGGTACTGTCATCCAGGCATACCTGTACCGTACTGAAAAAGATATTGAGGATTTGAATCAATACTCACCAAATCTCCGTCTTGTGAAGGGAGCTTACAAAGAATCTCCGGAAGTAGCTTTCCCTGAGAAGAAGGATGTAGATGAGAACTTCAAAAAAATTATCAAAATGCATATGCTGAATGGTAACTACACAGCAGTTGCCTCACACGATGACAATATTATCAACTTCACCAAGGAATTCGCAAAGGCGAACAACATTCCGAAAACCCAGTTCGAATTCCAGATGCTCTTCGGGATCATGCCGGAAAGACAGCTACAGCTTGCTGAAGAAGGCTATACGATGCGCGTATATGTGCCTTTCGGAACAGACTGGTACGGCTATTTCATGCGCCGCCTTGCAGAACGCCCGGCAAACGTAGCATTTGTGCTAAAAGGAATGATGAAGAAATAAATCCGCAGGCTGACAATTGTCAGCCTGTTTTATTTAGGAAGATGTAAAACTCTACTTTGAGAATTATCCAGCTCCAGCGCCTAGCCAGTTTTCATCCCTGAAAAGGCTTCCTGGAGAATCTTGCGAGAAGCGTTAGCTTTGAGCATCTCGAGACCTGTCTAGCTGCGACTCCTAACTCCTCGAGACGCTTCGGTCCTGCCAATGAAGTCAAAGAACGACTTCAATGGGCGGACCTCCAACGCTTGTCGAGGCTGACCAAGGCGCTTACGCTTTTATTTTTTATATTGGCTATTCTGGCTGTTCTGCTTTCTTTCTCCGCCCTTGCCCATTGAAGGGCCTGCATCGCCTTTTACGCTTGCTGCACTTACGCCAGCCTTGGATGGATCTTTTTTCATTCTTGCCATGATCATACCTCCGTGTTTTTAAGTGATAAAAGTATCGCCTTTATAGAATGCCCAAGTGTTTAAGAATAAGCATATGGATTAAAGATTCAAAAAATTTTATTTTTTCCACACCTTATTATTGCGGAAATTTTTTAAATATTTTATAGTAGTAATTAACAGAGCTCATTTATATGCATATTTTTTTTGGTGCAAAAATGAATGAGTATTCATTCAAAAAGAGTCAAAGGGGGAGACAAATTTGATGCGACAAATTCAAAAGGCAGCGGTGCTTGGTTCAGGTGTCATGGGATCAGGAATTGCCGCACATCTGGCCAACATCGGAATCCCGACATTGCTGCTGGACATTGTACCTCGGGAATTAACGGAACAGGAAAAAGCGAAAGGCCTGACAATTGAAGATAAGCAGGTGCGCAACCGAATCAGTGCAGGAGCACTGCAGAAGTTATTGAAGCAAAAACCGGCACCTTTGGCCTCCAAAAAGAATCTTGCTCTAATTGAAGCGGGCAACTTTGAAGATGATATGGAAAAACTCAAGGATGTAGACTGGGTAATCGAAGTAGTCGTTGAGAACCTTGATATTAAAAAGAGAGTTTTTACCGATGTAGATAAATATCGAAAGCAGGGAAGCATCATCAGCTCCAACACTTCCGGAATTTCTGTCGAAGCAATGGCAGAAGGACGTTCAGAAGATTTCAGGAAGCACTTCCTGGGAACGCACTTCTTCAACCCGCCACGTTACCTGAAGCTGCTTGAAGTGATTCCTACCAAAGATACGGATCCTGAAGTCCTTGCCTTCATGAAAACATTCGGTGAAGACCAGCTCGGAAAAGGTGTTGTTGAAGCGAAGGATACACCAAACTTCATCGCCAACCGAATCGGTACTTACGGATTGCTTGTGACCGTGAGGGAAATGGTGAAAGGCGGATACAGTGTTGGTGAGGTAGACTCCATTACTGGGCCAATGATCGGCCGTCCTAAGAGCGCAACATTCCGCACACTTGATGTAGTGGGTCTTGATACTTTCGCTCATGTTGCAAAAAATGTGTATGACCAGGTAGAAGGAGAAGAAAAGGAAGTCTTTGAAGTACCTGAGTTCATGAAGAAGATGCTCGAGAACGGCTGGATTGGAAGCAAGTCTGGTCAGGGATTCTTCCTGAAGCAGGGCAAGGAAATCCTTGAGCTGGACTCGCAGACTTTGGAATACGGACCTCGTAAAAAACTAAAAACAGCGTCTACTGAAATGGCCAAGCAGGAAAAAGGGCTTGCCAATAAAATGAAAGCGCTTGTTTATGCAAAGGACCGCGCTGGAGAGCTTTTATGGAACATCTTCAGTCCTGTGCTTGTTTATTCAGCTGATTTGCTGGGCACGATTGCTGACGATATCGTCGCCGTGGACCGTGCAATGAAGTGGGGCTTCGGCTGGGAAATGGGGCCTTTCGAAGCATGGGATGCACTTGGTGTAGAGAAGGCAATCAGCAAAATGGAGTCTGAAGGCAAGACCGTTCCTGTATGGGTAAAAGAAATGGTCGAAAAAGGCTTCACTGCTTTCTATAAGGAAGAGGATGGGAGACTGAGCTATTACCACAATGGTGAATACGTAGCTGTAGAGGAAAATCCAAAGGCAATCAACCTGAAGCTTTTGAAGAAGCAAAAGGGTGTCATTAAAAAGAATGGCGGCGCAAGCCTGATCGACCTTGGCGACGGTATCGCCCTTCTGGAATTCCATTCTCACAGCAACTCGATCGGGCCTGATATCCTCCAGATGATCAACTTCGCGATCGATGAAGTGGAAAAGAACTACAAAGGACTTGTCATCGGCAACCAGGGCAAAAACTTCTCGGTTGGTGCCAACCTGGCGATGATCCTGATGGAAGCGCAAGACGATAACATCTGGGATCTTGATATGGTCGTTCGCCAGTTCCAGCAGACGACGATGAAAATCAAATACTCATCTAAGCCTGTTGTCGCTGCTCCGTTTGGAATGACGCTTGGCGGCGGCGCTGAAATGTGCTTGCCGGCAGCTCATATACAGGCATCGATGGAAACTTACATGGGGCTTGTTGAAGCGGGAGTTGGCCTCATCCCTGGCGGAGGCGGAAACAAGGAGCTTTACATCAAGCATCTTGAAGGCCTGCCAAAAGGCGTTGAGTTTGACCTTCAAAAGGTTGCGAATAAAGTATTTGAAACCATTGCGATGGCTAAGGTCTCCACTTCAGGAGAGGAAGCTCGTGAAAATAACTTCCTGAATGAAGCAGACGGCATCAGTGTCAATAGCGATCACTTACTATACGATGCAAAACAGGCGGCATTGAACTTATATGAAAGCGGCTATAAAGCACCGGTCAGAAAGAAAGTTCCTGTAACCGGCGAGCCAGGATATGCAACCCTGCTGCTAGGTGCCCAGACAATGCATCTGTCAGGTTACATTTCTGAGCATGACCTGAAGATTGCGAAAAAGCTTGCGTATGTCATCTCTGGCGGTAAAGTGCCATACGGAACCGAAGTCGATGAGCAATACTTGCTTGACCTTGAAAGGGAAGCGTTCCTGAGCCTTGTGGCAGAACCTAAATCACAGCAGCGCATGCAGCATATGCTCGTTAAAGGAAAGCCATTGCGCAACTAATAGATTGATAGATTGAAAGTGAAATACATTTTAACATCCAAGGAAAGAGAGGGAATGAGATGAGAGAAGCGGTAATCGTAGCCGGAGCCAGGACACCGGTCGGAAAAGCGAAAAAAGGTACTCTTGCTAACGTCCGGCCTGATGATCTTGGAGCTCTTGTAGTAAGAGAAACTCTAAAGCGTGCAGGCAATTATGAAGGGAATATTGATGATTTGATCATCGGCTGTGCTATGCCAGAAGCAGAGCAGGGCTTGAATATGGCACGTAATATCGGCGCACTGGCCGGTCTGTCTCATGAAGTGCCGGCAATCACAATCAACCGTTATTGTTCTTCAGGACTTCAGGCGATTGCTAATGCATCCGAGCGCATCATGCTTGGCCATGCAGACACAATCATTGCCGGCGGTGCGGAATCAATGAGCCTTGTACCGATGATGGGTCATGTGGTCCGTCCGAACTCTAAGCTGGCTGAAACAGCTCCGCAATACTATATGGGAATGGGGCATACAGCTGAGGAAGTCGCAAAGAAATACGGTATTTCCCGTGAAGACCAGGATGCTTTTGCAGTAAGAAGCCATCAGCGCGCAGCAAAAGCAATCCAGGAAGGCAAGTTCGAGGATGAGATTGTTCCTGTCGATGTAACACTCCGTTCCGTAGGAAAAGACAATAAGCTTGTCGAAAATACAATCCAATTCAAACAGGATGAAGGCGTACGTCCAGATACGAACATGGAAACACTTGCGAAACTGCGTCCGGCATTCAATATCAAAGGCACAGTCACTGCTGGGAACTCCTCACAGACAAGTGACGGAGCAGCAGCTGTTATGGTCATGGACCGTGAAAAGGCTGAATCACTTGGGTTGAAGCCGCTCGCTAAATTCCGTTCATTCGCACTTGGCGGAGTGCCACCTGAAATCATGGGAATCGGCCCTGTCGTAGCAATTCCTAAAGCATTGAAGCTTGCTGGACTGCAGGTTTCTGATATCGGTGTATTTGAATTGAACGAAGCATTTGCTTCCCAGTCCATCCAGGTCATCCGTGAGCTTGGTCTAGATGAGGATAAGGTCAACGTCAACGGCGGAGCGATCGCATTGGGACACCCGCTGGGAACAACTGGCGCAAAATTGACTTTGACAGTCATCCACGAAATGAAACGCAGGAATGAGCAATTCGGTGTTGTCACGATGTGTATCGGCGGCGGCATGGGAGCAGCTGGAGTATTTGAGCTTTTATAAAATGAAAATTGGAGGGGCTGGGCCCCTCCTCAAAATGGATAGGAGGAACATTAAATGGGTAACCAAACAGAAAAGCTTGTAAAAGGCGGAAGCTTCTTAATCGAAGATGTATCATATGACCATGTTTTCACTCCAGAGGATTACACAGACGAGCACAAAATGATTGCAAAAACGACTGAGGATTTCGTGACAAACGAAGTATTGCCTCAGGTTGAATATATCGAGCAGCACGAGTTCGACCGTACGGTAAAATTATTGAAGGAAGCTGGAGAGCTTGGCCTTCTTGGAGCAGACGTTCCTGAAGAGTATGGCGGCCTGAGCCTAGATAAAATCAGCTCCGCTTTGATCGCAGAAAAAATGGCAGTTGCAGGCGGCTTCTCAATCTCGCACGGTGCACACGTAGGGATCGGGTCATTGCCAATCGTTCTTTTCGGTAATGAAGAACAAAAGCAAAAATATCTTCCTGCACTGGCAACTGGCGAAAAGCTTGCAGCCTATGCACTTACTGAGCCAGGTTCAGGATCAGACGCATTGGGTGCAAAGACAACAGCTAAACTGAATGCTGAAGGAACTCACTACGTCCTTAACGGAGAAAAGCAATGGATCACAAACGCTGGCTTTGCGGATGTATTCGTTGTGTATGCAAAAATCGACGGAGAACAGTTCACTGCTTTCATCGTTGAAAGAGAATATCCAGGCGTTTCAGTAGGTGCAGAAGAAAAGAAAATGGGAATCAAAAGCTCATCAACACGAACATTGATTCTTGAAGATGCCCAGGTACCTGTGGAGAACCTTCTTGGTGAAGCAGGAAAAGGCCATCTTATCGCCTTCAATATCCTGAACATCGGACGTTATAAGCTGGGTGTAGGCGCAACTGGCGGAGCGAAGCAGGCATTTGGTCTGACTGTAAAATATGCTAATCAGCGCCAGCAGTTCAAGACACCTATTTCACAATTCAACCTTACAAAAGAAAAGCTTGCGACAATGGCTTCGAAAATCTATGCAACTGAAAGCTCTGTATATCGTACAGTAGGCTTGTTCGAGGAAAGAATGAACCAGTTGTCAGAAGAAGAAATCAACAATGGAAAAGCCGTTGCCGATTCAATCGCTGAATATGCAATTGAGTGTTCAATGAATAAAGTATTCGCAACTGAGACACTTGATTATGTTGTTGATGAAGGCGTCCAGATCCACGGTGGATACGGCTTCATGCAAGAGTATGAAATCGAAAGAGCTTACCGTGATTCAAGGATCAACCGTATTTTTGAAGGAACAAATGAAATCAACCGTCTTCTTGTACCGGGAACATTCCTGCGCAAGGCAATGAAAGGCGAGCTGCCATTATTGCAAAAAGCACAGCAGCTTCAGGAAGAACTGATGATGCTAATGCCAGAAGAGCCAGGCGATGAGCCACTTGCACAGGAAAAATATCTTGTGAAAAACGCGAAGAAGATCGGCTTGCTTGCAGCTGGATTAGCAGCACAGAAATTCGGGAAAGCTCTGGAAAAAGAACAGGAAATCCTCGTCAATATCGCAGATATCATCTCAAATGCGTATTCAATGGAATCTGCAGTTCTTCGTACAGAAAAAGCAATCGCAAAAGATGGCGTAGAGAAGAGCAAGCAAAAGCTTCTTTACACACAAATCTTCTGCCAGGAAGCATTCAATGAAATCGAGCGAGACGCAAAGGAAACACTTGTGGCTACAGAAGAAGGCGACGCACTTCGCATGCTGACTTCCGCATTGCGCAAGTTCACAAGACACACTCCAATCAACGTCATCGCGAAGAAGCGTGAAGCAGCTGAAAAGCTGATCGATGCAGAACGCTTTATCGTTTAAAAACTGATTTAACCGAACACTCCTTTCCATTCCGGGAGGAGTGTTTTTGCTAATCTTTTTAAAAAGGCAGGATTTTTGCAAACATTGTTGAATTTAATAAAAGGATGTTAAAATTAAAGGGTTGATCAGGCACTGAATGATAGTATTTCACCTTGATAATATGTTACTATCCGTTTAGAGGGTTTAATCTATGGGATACTAGCAAAGGGTGGTGAAATCATGGAAAAAACGTTTTATTGGTACCCTAAATGTGGTACATGCAGGAATGCGAAGAAATGGCTGGACCAGCATGAAGTTGCCTATAACGAAGTACATATTGTAGAAAATCCGCCATCCCAGTCACAGCTGGAAGAAATGTTGGAGAAAAGCGGCCTCGAAATCAAGAAGTTTTTTAACACAAGCGGCCAAAAATATCGTGAGCTTGGGTTGAAAGACAAGGTCAAGACGGCTTCCAGTAGTGAATTGCTGGAACTGCTGGCATCTGACGGTATGCTCATCAAACGCCCGCTGATGACAGATGGCGAAAAAGTGACCGTTGGTTTCAAAGAAGATGAGTATGAAAAAGCATGGCTGTAATTTTGGTCCCATCGATATTAATCGATAGAGATATACAATTGGAGGGATAGTCAATGAATACACCAAAAGATTTACGTTATTCAGCAGAACACGAATGGGTAAAAGTTGAAGGAGAAAAGGTTCGCGTGGGCATTACTGATTTCGCGCAATCCGAGCTAGGTGACATCGTATTCGTCGAACTTCCAGAAGTCGGAGACGAGATCACTCTGGACCAGCCTTTTGGAAGCGTTGAATCAGTAAAGACCGTATCTGAGCTATATGCACCAGTGAGCGGCAAGGTTGTTGAAATCAACGAAGAACTGAACGACAGCCCTGAATTCGTTAACGAATCTCCATATGAAAAAGCATGGATGATTACAGTTGAACTGACAGACAGCAGTGAAGTAGAAAAGCTGATGACACCAGAACAATACGAAGAAATGATCAAAGAATAAGATTCGCCGACGCCTTGAGCTTTCAAGGCGTTTTTCATTTCCCACTCTTGAAAAACTCCTTCATTTTTCCATCACTTCATTCCAGCAGTTCGGACAAACTAATGTTAATGACTATTTAAAAAGGGTGAAAAATCATGGCGTTGAACCAGCAAAAAGTTGAAATCACAGACAGGGTAACAGGAAAACTGGAAAATGGCCAGATTCGACTTTACCTTGAAAATGAGCCTATTGGAAACATCCAGCTTCCAGAAGGTATCCAGATGAAACTGGATCATCATTATGAAGCGGAACAGAATAAGATTTACCAGCATGTATCAGTACCGGACCAATCAGAGCCACGGTACACTGATTGTGACGAAGGCGGCTGGTGCTAAAAAGGAACAGCGGCCAGCCTGGCCGCTGTTTTTTTAGCTGTTATCTGGTAAAGTCAGGAATAAAATCAAGGTACGGCACATAGAATTCCTTTTACTACCTGTTGAAGTTCATAGTGGACTAAATCTTTGCAATCTCCGAAAGAAACAGTAACAATAGAATTAATACAAGTAAACAGCACAATTTATTTAATAATGTTTATAATGTTGTAAAGTAATTATTTTCTGGTGCATAGGTGGTTATGGCGATGGACGAAAATCACAAGGTGATCATAGTAGAAGGTTCGTCAGACAAAAAGAAAGTACAGACCGTGCTGAAGGAGCCAGTGGAAATAATCTGCACGAATGGGACGATCGGCGTTTCAAAGCTTGATGAGCTGATTGATTCGCTTTTTGATAGAGATGTCTATATCCTCGTAGATGCAGATGCATCAGGCGAAAAGCTGAGAAAGCAATTTAAAAGGGAATTTCCTGAGGCGAACCATCTTTACATTGACAGGATGTACCGGGAAGTGGCAACCGCACCGGAAAACCACCTGGCTACTGTTTTAATCGGAGCAAATATTGATGTTCATGCAGAGTACTTAGAAAAAGGATGACTTAAATGGAAGACTGGACCAGGACTGATATCGAAACATTCCTTGCCGAAAAACAAACAGGGTACCTATACTTTTACACACCAATGTGCGGAACCTGTCAGGTAGCAAGCAAGATGCTGACAGTGATTGAACAGCTCCTGCCTGATCTCCCATCAGGGAAAGCCGATTTGAACTTCCTGCCTGAAATGGCAGAACGTTTTGAAATAGAAAGTGTACCATGTCTTTTTGTCTTGAGAAATGGTGTGGTACAGGAGAAAATCTATGCTTTTCATTCTGTTCCGTATCTTTTTGAAAAATTGAAAGAGTTGAAAGGGTAATTAGAAACGGCTTGGCCGTTTTTTTTTTTTTGGGCTTTGGCTAGTGAAAAAATTCTAATTCCCCGTTCAAATCTTATGGATCATAACGAAAAGAGACAACCTTGAAAAACATTTACATTTCATACCAAACGGTTTATATTTAGAGTATCGAAATAACCGAGGAGCGAAATAAAAATGGCTCTTTATCAAGAATGGGCAGACCAAATCAAAAGCTATAATCGCAACATAAAGTTGACCTTCCTGGCAAACATACTCACTCAAATTGGGCTGGGGATTTTTATGGTGATTTATAATTTCTACATACGAGAGCTGGGATTCAATGAACTGGTTAACGGGAAAGTGATTTCGATGACCTCTCTTGCAACGGCACTGGTACTCATTCCGGCAGGGGTTATGAGTGACAGGGCTGGCCGGAAAAAGCTGATGCTGTTTGGAGCAATCTCGACAGGGATGATTTTATTTACACGGAGCATGGTTGAGACCCAGGCACTGTTGATCCTGTTTGCATTTGGTACTGGTCTTGCGTCCGCTTTTATCCAGGTTTCCATCATTCCGTGGCTGGCAGAAAACTCCCAACCTGAACAGCGTGTGCATCTCTTCAGCATTCACTTTGCGGCAATGACAGCGGCCAATGTTGTCGGAAGCCTTTTGGGAGGGATCCTTACAGATGTGTTTTCTTTGTTCCTCCCTGAATTGGAGAGTATCCGTTTCACGCTGGTCGCTGGTTCCGCACTGTTTCTGGCCGCACTTCTTCCCATTGCCCGGCTTAGGGAAGTACGGACAGAAAAACGGACCGACAGAAAGTTCATGGATTTAAAAAGAGGAATCCCATATAAAGCGAGCCTTAAAATCATCATTCTATTTGCTGTCGCACAGCTGATGATCGGTTTCGGTGCTGGCTTGGTCATCCCATACTTGAATCTTTACTTCGCTGACCGGTTCATGGCATCCAATTCACTAATTGGTCTGGTCATTTCACTTGGACAGGGAGCAACTGCAGTAGCCATGATCATTGGTCCGATGGTGGTGCGCAAGCTTGGGGAAGTGAAAGCAGTCGTTGTCCTGCAAATGCTCTCCCTCCCGTTTTTGCTGCTTACTGCTTACACACAGCATTTCTGGCTTGCTGCCCTTGGCTTTTTATTTCGACAGGCCCTTATGAACGCAGGGAATCCCATTCAAATGTCGTTAATGATGTCGAAGGTTGATGATTCAATGAAAGGATTGGCCAACTCTGTGAATCAAATGGTATTTAATCTTGGATGGGCGATTATGGGACCGGTTTCGACCGGAATCGTTTTGAAATACGGTTCCTACTGGGGATATGCGACGGTTTTCACCATCACTGCAGGTCTTTATTTAGTCGGGTCATCTTACTTCTTCTTTGTATTCAAGACAATGGACAAAACAAAATCCGTCATCTCAGCCACTAAGCCAGCTTAATTACTGTATTTCTTTGGATATATTTCTCGGGAAATGAAAGACAATGGCGAAATATCATTCGTTATTGTCTTTTTTTATGTTTGTTATGTTGTTAACCGCTTATTAGCGAAGTATTTGTCGAAGGATTCCAACAGGTTTTTCCCCTTGCAAAAAAGAAATAGTTAGGTAAGGGAGTTGAGCGGCATGCGGGAATCTATTGAACTTTTTGCGAATGAAGTTGGCGGTAAGGCTCATATACTGCAATTGATCAAAAAACTCGATCTTTGCTTAAAATTACAGTCAGAAAAGGAAGAAGTATACCTGGCATTCAAGGGGGGACGAGCGGAACTCCTAACAAGCAATCTCGGTTCTCAATTCCAGATCACAATCATAGGAAGTGAGACCAGCCTTTCTGGACTCTTGAAAGGGGAGTTCAAACTGAGGCAAGGAATCAGATGGGGATATTATTCCGTAGAAGACGGTCCGTTCAGAGATCTATTGGTCCTGGAGTCGATTTTCTATCTTGCCAGACCAATCTCCGCTTAATTTATTCTGAAAAATCTTAATATATTGACTTTAAATGCATGGAAATGATATTATCACTTTAACGCAATAAAACGAACTGAATATTCTTATCCAGAGAGGCGGAGGGACTGGCCCGATGAAGCCCGGCAACCGGTTGTTAAACACGGTGCTAATTCCTGCAGAGTGTAGACTCTGAAAAGATAAGGAGAGTTGATAAATGACCCTCTTCTTAAGAAGAGGGTTTTTTGTATCACCTTTCCATTAATTTTCAAGATAGGAGAGATGGAGATGGCAAGTGAGCAAAAAAACTACAGAATCGAAACAATTGGTGTCCACGGAGGACAATCACCAGACCCGGTAACTGGAGCGAGGGCAGTGCCAATCTACTCAAGCAATGCTTTTCAATTTGAGAACACGGATCATGCAGCCGATTTATTCGCACTCAAGGAGCCTGGCTATATTTACTCGCGAATCCATAATCCTACCGTCACGGCACTGGAGGAAAAAGTAGCCTTGCTTGAGGGAGGCGTGGGTGCGCTCGCCCTATCCAGCGGGATGTCTGCGATTACGATGGCTATTTTGAATATTGCCCATGCAGGGGATGAAATCGTTGCAGCCTCTAACCTGTACGGAGGGACTTACAATCTATTTGCCGTAACCTTGCCGAAATACGGAATCAACGTTCACCTGGTGGACCCTGATGACCCTGAAAATTTCAGGAAGGCAATTACTCCTAAAACCAAGGCGGTCTACGCGGAAACAATCGGAAATCCAAGTCTCAGGGTATTGGATATTGAAGCGGTTGCGGATATTGCCCATGATGCTGGTGTTCCGTTGATCATCGATAATACATTTGCGACTCCATATCTATGCCGCCCGATTGAACATGGCGCAGACGTCGTCATTCACTCAGCTACCAAGTGGCTTTTAGGAAACGGTACAGTCATGGGTGGAATCATCGTCGATGGAGGAAAATTCGACTGGAGATCCCCTAAGTACCCTGGTTTCAATGAACCGGACTCCAGCTACCATGATATCGTTTATAGTGAAGCGATTGGGGCAGCCGCATATATTGTTAAGGCGAGGGTCCAGCTGCTGCGCGACCTTGGCCCGGCCATCAGCCCGCAGAGTGCCTTCCAATTCAATCTTGGAATCGAAACATTGCATGTCCGCATGAAAGAGCATGTCGCCAATACGCGTAAAATAGTAGACTATCTTGAGTCACACCCAGCTGTTACCTGGGTCACCTACCCTGGACATGACTCTCACCCTGATAAGCATTTGGCAGACCGCTACCTTCCAAAAGGTGCAGGATCAGTTGTGGTATTTGGCATCGAGGGCGGCAGGGAAGCTGGAGCAAAACTGATCAACTCATTGACACTATGGTCCCATGTTGCCAATGTCGGCGATGCGAAGAGCCTGGTTATCCACCCTGCAAGCACAACACATCAGCAACTTGATTCAGATGGACTTAAAGCAGCAGGAGTACCGGAGGATCTGATCCGTCTTTCTGTCGGGATTGAAAATGTTGAGGACATCATTGAAGACCTCGAGCAGGCGATCGAAAAAGCAACTGGAGTACCAGGAGTCACGGCAAGAGCGTAAAATCCAGGACCTGCCAAAAGTATTTGAAAATAATTTTATTGACACCCTTTTTTATTACATGCTACAATCACTTTCGTAACTTAAAACCGATTCTATAATTTAATAGCGTGCTCTTATCAAGAGAGGTGGAGGGAAGTGCCCGATGAAGCCCGGCAACCGTCAGTAAGCTTGCTTATCTGAAACGGTGCCAATTCACTCAAAGCTGATGGCTTTGGCAGATGAGAGAAAGGATACAGCCTACGATTATGCCTTTCTGCTTATTTGCAGAAAGGCTTTTTTATTGCCGAATCGATCCAATACGATCCTGAGGTGTTTTTTACAAGAGTATTTTCTTCCCGGAAGGAGCACCCATTTTACCTGAAGTTTGAATTTTTTCGCTTAGGGAATGGGAAACTAGATTGATAACCTTCTTATTAGGATGGAAGATTTAATGGTTTATTGAGTTTAGAATATAGTTGTTGCAAAAGAGGGGGAGTCAATTGATAACGATAAAAAAAGCCAGAAAGATTTATCCTTCAAAAAAAGGCGAAGTTAAAGCGGTAGATGATGTCAACCTTGAAGTGAAAGAAGGCGAAATCTTTGGCGTCATTGGATATAGCGGCGCAGGTAAAAGCACATTGATCCGCATGTTGAATGGTCTTGAAATCCCAACTTCAGGTTCTGTCGTTGTGGCAGGCAGGGAAGTTTCAAGGATCAAGGGTGCGGAATTAAGGAAAGCAAGACAGGAAATCAGCATGATTTTCCAGCATTTCAACCTTCTCTGGTCAAGGACGGTTGCAGATAATATTGCATTCCCTCTTGAGATTGCAGGAGTGCCGAAATCCGAGAGAGACAAGAGGGTAAAAGAATTGATCACGCTTGTCGGTCTTGAGGGCCGTGGCGATGCTTATCCTTCACAATTAAGCGGCGGGCAGAAGCAGAGGGTCGGGATTGCCAGGGCTCTGGCGAATAATCCGAAAGTTCTTCTCGGTGACGAAGCGACGTCAGCACTTGACCCGCAGACGACCGACCAGATCCTGGATCTTCTCGTTGATATCAATAAGAGGCTGGGGCTTACCATCGTCCTGATTACTCATGAAATGCATGTCATCCGTAAAATTTGTCACCGGGTTGCAGTCATGGAGGGCGGAAAGATCGTTGAGACCGGGCCGGTATTGGATGTGTTCAAGAACCCGCAGCAGCCAATTACGAAAAGATTTGTCCAGCAGGTGACTGAACCGGAGGAAACAAAGGAAACAGTAGACCATTTACTTGAGCGATATCCGCATGGACGGGTCATCCAGCTGACATTCGTAGGAGAAGGGGTCGAACAGCCGCTGATCACCAATCTAATCCGCAAATATGCCATCACGGTCAATATTGTGCAGGGGAAAATTTCTCAGACACAAAGCGGATCGTATGGAACCTTGTTCATCCATCTTGATGGTGAAGAGGAAGAGCTGGCCCGTGCGATAGAATTTATCGGCCAGCATGAAGTCGGCGTGGAGGTGATTTCGAATGGCTGAAACTTTATTCCCGAATGTCAACTGGGACCGCATGTGGGAGGCGACAGTTGAGACACTATACATGAGTGCCATTTCCGTTGTCGCTACCTTCATAATTGGAGCCATTCTTGGACTGTTGCTCTTCTTGACATCGAAGGGCAATATATGGGAAAACAAACCGGTCAATGTCGTACTGAGCGCAGTGGTGAATATTTTCAGATCCATCCCATTCATCATTTTGATCGTCCTTCTGATCCCTTTTACAAAATTGATCGTTGGATCAATGATTGGCGAAAATGCCGCATTACCGGCGCTGATTATCGGTTCCGCACCATTTTACGCAAGGATGGTTGAAATCGGTTTGCGTGAAATCGATAAAGGAGTCATCGAAGCAGCAAAGTCGATGGGAGCAAAAACGACGACCATCATCTGGAAGGTTCTGTTGCCTGAATCAATGCCTGCATTGGTTTCAGGCATCACAGTGACCGCGATCGCGCTTGTAAGTTACACGGCGATGGCTGGAGTCATCGGCGCAGGCGGTCTTGGAAACCTTGCCTACATGGAAGGATTCCAAAGGGGCCGGAATGATGTCACGCTGATGGCGACCATCATTATCTTGATCATTGTATTTTTAATCCAGATTATTGGCGATTCCATCACCAGAAAATTAGACAAGAGATAAAGGAGAGATTGACATTGAAAAAATGGTTATTAGCACTTTTAGCATTGGTTTTAACAGCAGGACTTACAGCTTGCGGATCATCTGAGGAAAAAACAGAAGGCGGCAAGGAAGAAAGCAAGAAAATCGTTGTTGGTGCATCAAACGTACCTCATGCTGAAATCCTGGAAGAGGCGAAACCGCTTCTTGAAGAAAAAGGATACGAAATGGAAATCAAGACATTCAACGACTATATTGTTCCAAACAAAGCATTGGATTCAGGAGAACTTGATGCGAACTACTTCCAGCACATCCCTTACCTCGAGTCACAAATGGCTGAGAATGGCTATAAGTTTGAAAATGCTGGCGGAATCCACATCGAGCCAATCGGTGTATATTCTAAAGATTACACAACTCTTGATGACCTTCCAAAAGGTGCCCAAATCATCATGAGCAGCTCTGTAGCAGACCATGGCCGAATTTTGACAATGCTTGAAAAAGAGGGTCTGATCACTCTTAAAGACGGCGTGGAAAAAGTAAAAGCAACAATCGACGATATTGAAGAAAATCCTAAAGAATTGAAGTTTGGTACAGAATATGAAGCAGCATTGCTTCCGCAGATCTTCAACAATGGTGAAGGTGACGCTGTTCTAATCAATTCAAACTACGCGATTGACGCTGGATTGAACCCATTGAAGGATTCTATCGCAATTGAGGAAAGTGACTCTCCATATGTAAACGTCATTGCCGTTCGTGAAGGCGATGCAGACAAGCCGGCAATCAAAGCACTTGTGGAAGTTCTTCATTCTAAAGAAATCCAGGACTTCATCCTTGAAAAATATGAAGGTGCAGTCGTACCGGTAAAAGAATAAACTTTGGAAAGCAGGCGAAAAGCCTGCTTTTCTTTTTGTCGCATAACCCGCTCTGAAATTCAACATACTAACCGAGAAAAAAGCAGATTGGAGTGGAAGCAATGGAGCATCATTATGAACCTCGGAATTCAACAGAAGCAGCTCTTCATGAATATAAACAGGGACTGGGCGTTTTTACGCAAAAAATGCCGGAGCTTGCAAGACATTATAATGCTTTTACGGAAGTGTGTTTTCAGGAAGGGACACTGACACAAAAAGAAAAGCAGCTGATCGCTCTAGGGATTTCATTGTATTCCCAGGACGAATACTGCATCATTTACCATTTAAAAGGCTGCCTGGACCAGGGAGCCACTGAAGAACAAATTTTGGAAGCAGTTGGGGTGACAGCGGCTTTTGGCGGCGGGGCGGCCATGAGCCAGGCAGTCACACTTGTCCAGGAAGCCATGGCAGAACTGAATACTTTAAAGCAGTAAAAGCTGTTGTAATCAGATTAATTGATTGCTGACTAACAGGAAAGGCTTCATTTGGGAGGATATTGCCAGTATTCTAAGAATGGCAGAGGTGAGGCCTCCATAGACCTCCTCATTCCATTACATCCAAAAATTAACGGTTTTAAACGCTTTGATAGTGGTAAACAAAAGGTGTTACCATTGCAATAACAAAAAAACGCTTATTAAAAGCGAAAAACCGAAGGGATGATTCACTATTAGTCAGCTAAAACTGAACTACACAAGTGAAATGGAAAAGGCGATGCATGGAGCTCATGGAATTAGTTACGAAGTCTACAGCATGAACCATGACGCAAGAATGGAAGTCGAAAGAAAACGCGAGCAAGATTATATCAAAAGCCAACGGATGGTCGCTGACCTGGACCGAAAAGTCCACTCGTAAGCGACGGGATATATAATAGAAGAAAAAATTGGAACCAGTGTATTTTTTGCACTGGTTTCTTTATTATTTATGGTAAAAATGAAGATGGTTTTTTAGAAATCGGGTTTCAGCCGGATCAGGATCTGGATCGCCCTTTATTTTGACAGGTTCGAGGTGATAGGGTGTAAAGTTGTCAAGAAAACCTCTTTATTTTGACAGGTTTGAAGCGATTGGATAGAAAGCTGTCAAAAAAGCCTCTTTATTTTGACAGGTTCGAAGCGATAGTATGGAAAGTTGTCAAGAAAACCTCTTTATTTTGACAGGTTTGAAGCGATAGTATGGAAAGTTGTCAAGAAAACCTCTTTATTTTGACAGGTTTGAAGCGATAGTATGGAAAGCTGTCAAGAAAGCACTGTTATTTTGACAGGTTTGAGGCGCTAGGATGGAAAGCTGTCAAGAAAGCCCTGTTATTTTGACAGCTTCGAGGCTTTAGGATGGAAAGCTGTCAAGAAAGCCCTGTTATTTTGACAGGTTCGAGGCGATAGGATGGAAAGCTGTCAAGAAAGCCCTGTTATTTTGACAGGTTCGAGGCGATAGGAAGGAAAGCTGTCAAGAAAGACTTGTTATTTTGACAGGTTCGAGGAGATAGGGTGAAAAGTTGTCAAGAAAGCCTCTTTATTTTGACAGGTTAGAGGCGATAGGATGGAAAGTTGTCAAGAAACCCCTGTTATTTTGACAGGTTAGAGGGGTTAGCATGAAAAGCTGTCAAGAATCCCTCATTATCTTGACAGGTATGGAGTCGATAAGCGAAAAGCTATCTGAATCAGGATCGGCCTTGCTATATCGATTTACATTCCTGCTCATAAATCAAACGGATTTATCTGCCCTAACGCTATCCAGTACATTTTTTTATAACAGAAGGTAAAAAATAAAATGATGTACGAGCTGTGAGCGGGATATCCTGCTTTGCGGGGCTTGGTCTGGTAAAATGGAGATGAGTGTTCGAAACTCAGCGGTCGCCTTTCAGCAAGCTGAAAGGCGGGTGGCGGGAAGTTGAAAGAAGTAATTCGTGAAAACTGAAGATTCTTGATGAGATGATTCTAGATTAGTTTGTGTTGATTTTTGGCTCATTGGCGTGAAGCTTACGCTTCACTGGCTTTTCAGCTTACGCTGAAAAGCTGCCGAGATTGAATGAAACGCTGCGGGCAAACCCGTTTGCCCGGTCGTTTCACTCAATCTCGGCATGAGCCAAAAATCTGACATTAATCAACAGTTTTTGATATTTTTCTTTCCACTTCTAAGGTGTTGCTAACACTTTTCATTTGTTATAAGATTGTAATGAGAATAAAATGAGAATAGAGCTTTTGGCGGCAATAGTCGGCTTAAAATCTTTTCTATATTGACGGAGGTATTATTATGGCAGGATCTGTATTATCAATTAAGGACCTTCAGGTTGAGATTGAAGGCAAGCAGATATTAAAAGGTGTGAACCTTGAAGTTAAGGGTGGAGAAATCCACGCGATCATGGGACCGAATGGTACTGGTAAATCTACTTTATCTTCTTCTATCATGGGTCATCCAAAATATGAAGTAACGAACGGTTCTGTAACTCTTGATGGCGAAAATGTTCTTGAAATGGAAGTGGACGAAAGAGCACGTGCTGGTCTTTTCCTTGCGATGCAATATCCAAGCGAAATCAGCGGTGTAACGAATGCTGACTTCCTTCGTTCTGCTTTGAACAGCCGTCTTGGCGAAGGAAATGAGATTTCCCTGATGAAATTTATCCGCAAGATGGATAAGCAAATGGAATTCCTTGAAATGGATCTTGATATGGCACAGCGTTATCTTAACGAAGGTTTCTCCGGCGGTGAGAAGAAGCGTAATGAAATCCTTCAGTTAATGATGCTTGAACCAAAAATTGCAATCCTTGACGAAATCGACTCAGGTCTTGATATCGACGCATTGAAGGTTGTTTCTAAAGGAATCAACGAAATGCGCGGCGAAGATTTCGGCTGCTTGATCATCACTCACTACCAGCGCCTTCTTGATTACATCACTCCTGACCATGTTCACGTTATGATGCAGGGCCGCATTGTGAAGTCTGGCGGACCAGAACTTGCACAGCGCTTAGAAGCAGAAGGATACGACTGGATTAAGAAAGAACTTGGCATCGAAGACGAAACAGTTGGGCAAGAAGCTTAAGCGTTGGGGGGATTTATAATGACTACGGAAACGAAATGGGCTTTTGACCAGGAGTACATTACTTCCTTCTCAAAAGAAATGAACGAGCCGGTATGGCTGACAGAGCTTCGTGTGCAATCTCTTGCGAAAGCAGAAGACCTCTCCATGCCAAGACCGGATAAAACGAAAATCGATAAATGGAACTTCACTCAGTTTGAAAAGCTGCTTGTTGCAAGCGATGCTTTTTCATCATTAGATGAACTTCCTGAAGAAGTAAAAGCACTTGTTGGCAAGGAAGCAAAAGAAAACAGCCTGTATGTGCAGCGCAACAACAAGCCTGCATACCTCCAGCTTTCAAAGGAAATGCAGGAGCAAGGCGTTATTTTCACTGATATTTTCACAGCGGCGCGCGAATATAGCGACTTGCTGAAGAAATACTTCATGAGTGCTGTTAAAAACGACGAGCATCGTTTGACTGCTCTTCACACAGCATTCATGAATGGCGGAGCATTCCTTTATGTTCCGAAAAATGTACAGCTGAACAGCCCAATCCAGGCGATCTTCCTGCATGATGATGCAGAAGCGAACCTGTTCAACCACGTACTGGTTGTTGCTGAAGACAATAGCTCTGTGACATATGTCGAGAACTATTTCTCTACAACTGGCAAAGTGAACGGTTTGGTCAACATCGTAACGGAAGCAATCGCTGGCCAAAATGCGAAAATCCAGTACGGTGCGGTTGATACACTGGCTGAAGGCCTTACAACTTATGTGAACCGCCGCGGCCATGCCGGCAGAGACGCACGTATCGAGTGGGCTCTTGGCATGATGAACGACGGTAACACCATTTCTGATAATGTAACGAACCTGGTTGGCGATGGTTCATACTCTGACATTAAGACTGTCGTTGTCGGACGTGGAGAACAAACTCAGAACTTCACGACGAGCATCATCCATTACGGTAAAAATTCAGAAGGCTATATCCTGAAGCACGGTGTCGTGAAGGATAGTGCTACTTCAATTTTCAACGGAATCGGAAAAATCGAGCACGGTGCTTCCAAGTCCAATGCGGAGCAGGAATCACGCGTTCTGATGCTTAGCGAAAAAGCACGTGGAGATGCGAACCCAATTCTTCTGATCGATGAAGATGATGTAACAGCTGGCCACGCGGCTTCTGTTGGACGCGTTGATCCATTGCAGCTTTACTATCTGATGAGCCGCGGTATTCCGCAGCACGAGGCAGAACGCCTTGTCATCCACGGATTCCTTGCACCTGTTGTAAATGAGCTTCCAATCGAGGGAGTTAAAAAGCAATTGGTTGAGGTCATCGAAAGGAAAGTTAAATAATGAACGCCCGCGAAATTCGTGAATTGTTTCCGATTTTAAATCAGGAAGTCAATGGCAGCCCGCTCGTCTACCTAGACAGTGCGGCAACATCACAAAAGCCGGTGCAGGTAATCGAAGCGCTGGATAAATATTATCGCGAATACAACTCCAACGTACACCGCGGTGTCCATACTCTTGGAACAAGAGCGACCGATGGTTACGAAGGAGCAAGGGAAAAGGTCAGAAAGTTCATTAACGCAAAATCGATTGAAGAAATCATTTTCACCCGCGGCACCACAACTGCCATCAACACGGTTGCGGCAAGCTATGCACGCGATAACCTTAAAGAAGGCGATGAGATTGTCATCTCCTACATGGAGCATCACAGCAATATCATCCCCTGGCAGCAGGTAGCTAAAAAATCGGGTGCAACATTGAAATATATCGATCTGCAGGAAGATGGCACGATTTCACTTGATACTGTCAGAGAAACAGTGACAGAAAATACGAAAATCGTCTCGATCATGCAGGTTTCAAACGTATTGGGTGTCATGAATCCGATCAAGGAGATTGCCGAAATTGCCCACCAGAATGGTGCGATTATGGTTGTCGATGGTGCCCAGAGCGCTCCGCATATGAAAATCGATGTCCAGGACCTGAATTGCGATTTTCTCGCTTTTTCCGGACATAAAATGTGCGGGCCGACGGGGATCGGCGTATTATATGGCAAGAAGGCCCTTCTTGAAAAAATGGAGCCGGTTGAGTTTGGCGGCGAAATGATTGATTTCGTAGGTCTCTACGAATCAACATGGAAAGAGCTGCCGTGGAAATTCGAAGGCGGAACACCGATCATCGCTGGTGCGATTGGTCTGGGTGCTGCAATCGACTTCCTCAATGAAATCGGACTCGACAATATCGAGAAGCATGAACACGCTCTTGCGGCCTATGCGATGGATAAAATGTCTGAAATTGACGGCATGACCATCTATGGACCGAAGGAAGCCGGCAAGCGTGCAGGACTCGTAACATTCAATATTGATGACGTACATCCACATGATGTGGCAACTGTATTAGATGCTGAAGGAATCGCCGTCCGCGCGGGACACCATTGTGCACAGCCTTTGATGAAATGGCTGAAGGCGTCCGCGACAGCACGTGCAAGCTTCTACCTGTACAACACAGAAGAAGATATTGACAAACTCGTAGCCGGACTTGTCAAAACAAAGGAGTATTTCAGCGATGTCTTTTAATAATTTAGATAACCTTTATCGGCAAGTTATTATGGATCACTATAAGAATCCCCGCAATAAAGGTGTTTTGGAAGAAGGCAGCCTGACAGTCAACATGAACAACCCGACATGCGGCGACCGCATCCAGCTGACGATGAAAGTCGAAGACGGCAAGGTTGCGGACGCGAAATTTGAAGGGGAAGGCTGCTCGATTTCCATGTCCTCTGCTTCGATGATGACGCAGGCGGTAAAAGGAAGAAACATCGACGAGGCTTTAAAGCTTTCATCCGTTTTTTCTGACATCATGTTGGGAAAAGAATATGAAGAGGATGATCTGGACCTCGGGGATATCGAAGCACTTCAAGGTGTGGCGAAGTTCCCGGCAAGGATCAAATGTGCAACTCTTGCGTGGAAGGCAATGGAGAAAGGCCTGAAGGAAGAGGAAGACAGCCAATAAAAATCATCGCATGGTGATTTTTCCCGAACATGCTGCAGGGGATTGGCCTGCAGCGAACAACTACAAAGCGGGAAACCTTGTTTCCCTGCTTTAAGAATGGAGGAATTCGACGATGGCTAAAAAAATGCCAGAGATCGGTGATTATAAGTACGGATTTTCCGATAAAGACGTTTCCATCTTCCGGTCTAAGCGCGGTCTGACGCGTGAAATCGTTGAAGAAATTTCAAAAATGAAGGAAGAGCCCCAGTGGATGCTGGACTTCCGTTTAAAATCATTGGAGCACTTCTACAATATGCCAATGCCTCAGTGGGGCGGAGACATGGCTTCATTGAACTTTGATGAAATCACGTATTATGTAAAACCATCCGAGAAATCTGAAAAATCATGGGATGAAGTACCTGATGAAATCAAGGCGACTTTCGACAAGCTTGGAATCCCTGAAGCTGAACAAAAATACCTTGCAGGTGTTTCTGCACAGTACGAATCAGAGGTTGTATACCACAACATGAAGGAAGAGCTTGAAGAGTTGGGAATCGTCTTTAAGGACACTGATTCTGCTCTGAAAGAGAACGAAGACATTTTCCGTGAGCATTTCGGAAAAGTCATCCCACCAACAGACAACAAGTTCTCAGCGTTGAACTCTGCAGTTTGGTCTGGCGGATCTTTCATCTATGTTCCAAAAGGGATCAAAGTGGATACTCCGCTTCAGGCGTATTTCCGCATCAACTCTGAGAACATGGGCCAGTTCGAGCGTACATTGATCATCGTTGATGAAGGCGCGCACGTACACTATGTTGAAGGATGTACAGCTCCAGTTTACACAACGAACTCACTTCATAGTGCGGTCGTTGAAATCATCATCAAAAAAGACGCATATTGCCGTTACACAACAATTCAGAACTGGGCAAACAACGTCTTCAACCTTGTTACAAAGCGTGCGGTTTGTGAAGCGAACGCGACAATGGAATGGATCGATGGCAACATCGGTTCCAAGCTGACAATGAAATACCCAGCAGTCATCCTTAAGGGTGAAGGCGCTCGCGGTATGACATTATCCATCGCGATTGCTGGTAAAGGCCAGCACCAGGATGCAGGTGCGAAAATGATCCACCTTGCGCCAAACACATCATCAACCATCGTATCAAAATCAATCTCAAAGCAGGGCGGAAAAGTAACATACCGCGGTATCGTCCACTTCGGACGCAAAGCTGACGGCGCCCGCTCAAACATTGAGTGCGATACGCTGATTATGGATAACAAGTCTACTTCAGACACAATTCCATACAATGAAATCCTGAACGATAACATTTCTCTTGAGCACGAAGCGAAGGTTTCAAAGGTATCAGAAGAGCAATTGTTCTACCTGATGAGTCGCGGAGTCTCTGAAGAAGAAGCAACAGAAATGATCGTCATGGGCTTCATCGAGCCGTTCACAAAAGAACTGCCAATGGAATACGCAGTCGAAATGAACCGCCTGATCAAGTTCGAAATGGAAGGTTCAATCGGTTAATAGATGATTACGGGAATCCACCTGCCTCGGCAGGTGGATTTTTTTACCCTTTTATGGAATTCGTAGAGATTCGGGCACATTTCGTAGAGATTAATGAGGGAATCGTAGAGATTCAATATCTTTTCGTAGAGAATATTGTTAAAACCGTAGAGAATATATTAAAGTAACCTGGATTGCAGAGTATTTTTCAGCAATTCATCGGTAAAAACGTGCGTAGCATCTGACTCCATCAATGTTTTTCCTTCTCTATAAGCGGGAAATAAGGTTAGAACATGTCTTAGTTCTTATTCAGCGCTTAATTGTGCTATTATGAAGGGAAAATGGAGGTGCACAGATGATTATTGTTGGCTTAACGGGCTGGGGAGACCATGACAGTTTATATGAAGGCAAGGTTTCGCCTCGTGATAAACTGAAGGAGTATTCCAGCCACTTTCCTGCAGTTGAGGTCGATGCCTCATTTTACGCTGTGCAGCCTGTGAAGAACGCGGCGAAATGGGTAGAGGATACACCTGACAAATTTCAATTCATTGTAAAAGCGTACCAGGGAATGACCGGCCATCAGCGCGGGGAGATCCCTTTTACAGATAAAAATGAGATGTTCACTGCCTACAAGGAATCGTTGAGGCCTTATCTTGAGGCCAATAAGCATGGAATGACACTGTTTCAGTTCCCGCCGTGGTTTGACCTGCGCAAGGAGAATGTCGATTACTTGCGCTGGTGCCGCGAGCAGATGGGCGATATTGATTGTGCGCTCGAGTTCCGGAACCAGTCATGGTTTGCAGGTGAGATGCGCGAGAAAACGCTTGAGTTCATGCAAAAGGAAAATTGGATCCACAGCATTTGCGATGAGCCGCAGGCAGGCGAAGGCTCGATCCCGACCGTGCTGCAATCCACTTCCCCGGAAAAAGTCCTTGTCCGCTTCCATGGCCGTAATATCCATGGATGGAACAAGAAGGGGCGAGGCCAGGAATGGCGCGAAGTACGTTATTTATATCGCTATAATCAGGCCGAATTGACGGAGTGGGCCGAGAACCTTCGTAAACTTAATGAAGGGACTTCCCAGGTGTTCGCCCTGTTCAATAACAATTCCGGCGGAGATGCGGCCGATAACGCGAAACAGATGATGGATTTATTGGATATCGAATATGAAGGGCTTAACCCGAGACAGCTTGATTTGTTTTGATACTATATTCCCCTCCTGGCAGCAGTGAGGGGACACTTCATTTTAAAAGAGGAATGATGGTTCAATGGAAGAGATGATTCATATATACCATACGAATGATTTGCATAGCCATTTGGAGCACTGGCCGAGTATCCATAAGCTTGTAACTGAGCGGCGGCGCTGGCATGAGGAAGAAGGCGATGAGGTTTTCGTTTTTGATATTGGCGATCATATGGACCGCTGGCATCCGTTATCTGATGCGACCAGGGGGAAGGCGAATTGCCGACTGCTGAATGAGGCCGGCTATGATGCCGGTACCATTGGGAACAATGAAGGTATTACGCTTCCATTCGAGGATCTGGATTCGATGTATCATGAAAAAGAATTCGAGATGCTTGTGGCGAATCTGTATAAACAGGATGGAAGCCGTCCGGTTTGGGCTAAGCCTTATCATGTGTACATAAGCAAAAAAGGCACAAGGATCGGAGTCATTGGTGTCACGGTCAATTTCGGGCGATTCTATGAGCAGCTCGGATGGAAGGTGACCGACCCGATGGAAGAAATAAAGACCTGCGTCGAGGAGTTAAAAGAACAAAGTGATATCATCATTCTGTTATCCCATCTTGGGATCCATGATGATGAAAGGATTGCATCGCAGTTCACGGAAATAGACGTCATTCTTGGCGGACACACTCATCATATTTTACATGAAGGAAAAGAAGTCGGATCGAGTTTGCTCGCGGGTGCTGGCAAGTTTGGTTATTATACCGGCCATGTGACTGTGAAGTTAGATCACGATACGAAGCAGGTGCTAGAGAAAACTGCCATCTTGTATGATATGAATGAAGGTGGCCAGGCAGAAGGCGAGAAGGAGATGGCTGCAGGTTATTACTTAGAAGGAAAAGACTTGATGGGTGAGCCGGTTGCCAGCCTGCCTGTTGAGTTAACAGCCGACCCTATGCAGCATACCGAACTGGCAAGGCTGCTCGTTCAGGCTTTAAGGGAGTGGTGTGATGCGGACTGCGCCTTCATGAATGCCGGCATGATTCTTAAGGGCCTAAAGCAGGGAGATGTAACGAGATTCGACCTGCTTGAAATCTGTCCGCACCCGATCAATCCTTGTACCATCAACATGTCAGGTGCGGAACTGAAAGAAGTGCTTCTTCAGACAAGAGATGAAACATGGCCCCATTTGCAGATAAAAGGACTTGGCTTCCGCGGCACCGTGATGGGTGTCATGGAGTACGATGGGATTGAGTTTCGTCAAAAAGGCAATGTCCAGCAAGTGTTCATCAATGGCGAGCTCATCGATGCAAAAAAGCACTACTTACTCGCCATTCCCGATATGTTCACGTTCGGCCGATTTTTTCCGGAAATCCAGCGTGCTGAGGAAAAACGATACTGGCTGCCAGAGTTTCTCCGCAATCTGCTCGAGTGGAAGCTTTCAAATATGACGATTAATATTTGATCAAAATATCACGCTTTTCCTTCCATCTTCATAGAGTGTTATTGGGATTGAAGGGAGGAGTTGTGGTCATGATCGATATGTCACCCATTGAAATAGAAGGCAGAACATTTTTATGTATTTCTGTAAAATTGCCAAAGACAAACCTACTTGTCGTTACCGGCGACAAAGGATATATAATGTGCGGCGCCCTTGATGTCGCGCTTCTCAATGAAAAGCTCAAGAGCAGGAAGGTCATTGCAGGAAGAGCCGTTGGCGTGAAAACGATTGAAGAATTGCTCGAAGCCCCGCTTGAGTCCGTCACATTCGAGGCGGAGAACCTTGGCGCCACAAAAGGGATGATTGGCAAGGAAGCTTTGCTGCTTATGAATTAATTCGAATAAAGCCATAAAAAAAGACAGCCTGAAGAGCTGTCTTTTTTTGTGTACTTCATGTGAATATTTGCAGAAGCAGTAAAAGAAGTGAATTTTCAATCCGATATAATGATTGAATGCAAAAATGGGCTCGTTTTTTCCCAACTCAAAAATGAAAACGAATGACCCAATGATTTGCAATTGTGATAGAATATAAGAAAATATTGTCGTTTTATGTAAATTTTTCTTCAATTCATGATAAGGCAAATATAGCCGCCAACTAACAGATAAAGTGGGAATGAACATGAGACTCGTAGCCACCACATCGGTAGAGGAAGGGGCTTTACTCGGGAAAGCCATTTATAATGACAAGGGCCAGATCCTGCTGAATGTAGGTGTAAGGCTCGAGCGGAAGATGCTGAACCGCCTTGAAGAGTTTGGGATTGATTATATCTATATCAAAGATCCAGATACCGACGATATCATCGTGAAGAACTCGATACCAGATGAAATGCGGGTCAATGCGATCATGACGATCGGTGAAACTTTCAAACAAGTTCAGCTGGATTCCAAGATCTCGCAAACGTTCGTACTGGAAAAATCGGCGAGGAAATTCAAGAAGCTGATTGTTGCTTTACTTGATGAATTAAAAAGCAGCAAAGAGCTTTTGAACCTGCTTTCGGATGTATTCCTGCATGACCATTATATTTTTTCGCATAGCTTGAACGTAACGCTTTACTCCCTTGCGATCGGGATAGAAATGAAGCTCTCCCCGAAGGAACTTGAACAGCTCGGTCTGGGTGCGATTTTGCATGATGTGGGAAAAATGAAGGTCCCTGAAGAAATTTTATCCAAGCCAGGCAAGCTGACTGCAGAAGAGTTCCAGATCATCAAGGCGCATGCAGAGGACGGCTTCCAGATGCTCAGGAATATTCCCACTATCCCGCTGATTGTTGCCCATTGTGCATATCAGCATCATGAACGTTTGAATGGAGCAGGTTACCCTCGTGGACTGAAAGAGGATGAAATCCATTTATTCGGTAAAATCCTCGGTGTAGCTGATGTGTTTGACGCTGTCACCTCCAATCGGGTCTACCGGCCGGCAATGCTGCCTCATGAAGGCCTGGAAATTCTTTATTCGGGTGCAGGCAGCTTGTTTGACCCGAAGGTGGTCGACGCTTTCCGGCGGGCTGTGGCGATCTATCCGGTCGGCCTGACAGTGATCCTGAGTGATGGCCGGAAAGGCGTCGTAGTACAACAGAATCCCGGCTTGAGCGAGCGTCCTGTAGTCCGAATTCTTGAGGATAACGGGCAAAGAGTGGAACCATACCACCTGGATCTAAAATCAAATCTGTCACTGATGATTGTCAGCTGTGATACGATCATACAATACGAGTACGCAGCGAATTATTAAAGTGAAAATCAATATAGTATAAGACAAAGTAATTAGGCTAGTTCCCCCCTTTGAAGCATACATATAGCTTTAGAGGGGGGATTTGTTTTGGCAAAATTCGGCCGGCGGCTGCCTCGGAAAGGGCCCTTGCCTTTCAGGTATGTATTCCTGCTGACATTCGTGTTTTTTTCCTTTTCCACTGCAGCAGGACTTTGGATCATCGATAAAGGACTTGAACCGACTTTGATGAAATATGCTGAATCCCAGACAAGAAAAATTGCGACTCTGGTTATCAACAAGGCGATCAACAAAAAAATAGCCAGCGGGATGGATATTGATAAAGTGATTGAATTTGTACCGGTGGATGGGGGTACAACCACTGTGGTGAAATTCAACACAGAAATCATCAATCGGGTAAAAGCGGAAACGACTAATATTGTACAAATGAACCTGAAAGAAGCGGAAAGAGGGAATCTTACCTCTCTCGAGATGTTATCAGATGTCGAGCTCGTGACCGATGAAAAAGACAGGGAAGAAGGAATCATTTATTATGTTCCTTTGGGTCAGGCGACCAACAATGCGCTGCTCGGTAATATGGGGCCAAGGGTTCCGGTGAAGTTCAATGCAATCGGCGATGTGACGGCAGATGTCGTCTGGGATACTGAAGAGCATGGAATTAATAATACCCTTATCAATGTATCGGTCAGGGTAAAAGTGAATGTGCAAATCATTATTCCTTTTGCGACGGAAATTGCGACTGTGCAGGAAAATATTCCGATTGGCAGCTTCTACTATCCTGGAAAAGTTCCGCAGTTTTACAATGGGGGCGGGAATACTTCGCCAGCGATTCAATTGCCTGGTGAATAATTATAGTTGTCAAGTTAACGATATTGTTATATTATAAAATCAATTGAATAATAAACCACATCATTCCGATGGGGTAGAGGCGCAGGATTAAAGAGTAAGCTGTGTGAGGATGACAACGTTGATCACAGTTGAAAGGGAATTTTGCCGAAGCAATGATAAGATGAGTCACATTTTTTATTGCTGGGGATACTTTGAACAAGAGTATCACTGTCATTATGGAGGTATATCCATAATGGGGAGCTACAGATCGTGATGGAGACACTAGTTGCTTATTAAGGGCAGCGATAGAATGTTCTCTATCGTTGTCCTTTTTTATTTTTTAAGAAAGTGGCTACAACTCTTTTCATGTAAATGTTTCCCCCCTGTCAAAAACAAGGAGGAGAAAGAATGGAGAACACAATTTTTTCATTGCTGCCGCCATTATTGGCAATTTTGATGGTAGTGATCACAAGGCGGGTGCTATTGTCTTTGGGGACAGGCATCGTCGCAGCAGCATTTTTGCTTGCTGACTTTAATATCATTGAAACATTCGCTATTGTGTGGGATGCTGCCAAGGCGATAGTCATTGCGGATGGCGAACTGAACACGTATAGCTTATACATCATTTTATTCTTGCTGCTTTTGGGTACAATTACAGCCTTCATTTCTATTTCAGGAGGAAGCCGAGCGTTCGGCGAATGGGCAATGAAGCGTGTCAAAACAAGAGCTGGAGCTCAATTAGTCGGTGCTTTCCTTGGCATTATTATTTTTATTGATGATTATTTCAATGCACTGGCTGTAGGGCAGATCACTCGTCCAATCACGGATCGCCAGAAGGTTTCACGTGCAAAACTGGCCTATATTATCGATTCAACTTCAGCACCAATGTGTGTCATTTCTCCGATTTCCAGCTGGGGTGCTTACATCATTGCATTGATTGGTACAATCCTTGCTGCTCACGGCGTGAATGAATATAGTGCGTTCTCAGGGTTCATGCAAATCGTGCCAATGAACTTCTATGCTCTTGCAGCATTGGCAATGGTTTTCATTGTTGCTCTTAGGAATGTGGAAATTGGTCCAATGAAAAAGCATGAGGAACTTGCGATTACGGAAGGAATTGTTGTTCCTCAGGACAAGCCGGTACCAGGCGAACTGAAGGATGATCTGCCAACGAGTACGAAAGGTACTGTTGGAGACCTTGTATGGCCGATTGTTGCCCTTGTCGTTGGAACAGTAGGCATGATGCTATGGACAGGCGCAAGTGCTGTTGAAGGAAAAGTAACCATTTTCGGTATTTTTGAAAATACAGATGTCACCAAGTCTCTTGTAACTGGCGGATTGTTGGGTCTTGCTGTAGCTTTGATTCTTTTTGTCAGACAGGCAGCTGTATTAAAAGGAGTCAATGCCAATGTCTTTGGAAAAGGTATTGCTGAGGGCATTAAATCAATGCTTCCGGCTATCTATATTCTCGTCTTCGCCTGGGTCATCGTTGACCTGATTGGCCGGCTTGAAACAGGTAAATATCTGGCAGGTATCGTTGAAAGCTCAAACATCAATATTGCCTTCCTGCCATTCCTGCTGTTCCTCGTAGCCGGTATCATGGCTTTCTCAACAGGAACATCATGGGGATCATTTGGAATCTTGCTTCCGATTGCAGGAGATATTGCAGCGGCAGCTGATATTACAATTCTTTTGCCAGCTTTGGCAGCTGTCCTTGCTGGTGCGGTTTTTGGAGACCACTGCTCGCCAATTTCTGATACAACGATTCTTTCATCAACAGGTGCTGGTTCACACCATATGGACCATGTCATGACTCAGCTGCCATACGCGCTGATTTCAGCAGCGATTTCAGCTGTCGGCTTCCTGGTCCTCGGTTTTACAGGCAGCACGCTCGCAGCACTTGCAGTAGTAGCCATCCTGCTGGTTGCTTTTGCGTTCATCTTCGGAAGCAAAACAAACCAGGAAGAAGTACTGAAAGAAAATCTAGCAGAATAATGAAAAAGCTGTCTGGAATCAGACAGCTTTTTTCATATTTTTAAAATAGTGGGAATAGAATCCTAATTAATAGGAGTTTTAGTATAGTTGGGAAAATTTTATCGAAAAAAATTTATTATGTCGCAAATAATATTTTGACAAGCCCTAAAAAACTAGCTATACTATTTCTAGACTAAATAATCTGAAAATATAAAACTTTCTAATTCATCGATATTTTCCAGGTGGTTAGAAGGCAAGGGGGATTAAAAATGGAAAATCGTCCACAGTGGGGCACGAGGGCAGGTTTCATTCTTGCCGCGGTAGGTTCGGCAGTCGGGTTGGGAAATATTTGGCGCTTCCCGGGTGTAGCTTATGAGAACGGAGGAGGGGCCTTCTTCCTTCCATATCTATTCGCATTACTAACCGCAGGGATTCCGCTATTAATCATGGAATTCACCATTGGCCATAAGTATCGTGGTTCTTCACCATTGAGCTTTGCGAAATTAAAGAAAGGTTCAGAGTGGCTTGGATGGTGGCAATTGGCTATTTCATTTGTCATCTCAACCTATTATGCGGTCATCATTGCCTGGGCTATGTCTTACGCCTATTTTTCTCTAAGCAAGCAGTGGGGCGATGATCCACTGACTTTCCTTGTTGGAGATTACTTGAAAGTAGTAGATGCAGGAGATGTTGGAAGCCTTGTTCCTGGAGTATTTGTTCCATTGATTATTGTATGGGTAATCACACTTGGCATTCTTTTCAAAGGTGTTAAAAAGGGTATTGAAGCAGCAAATAAAGTATTTATTCCAACACTTGTCATTTTATTCTTAATTATTGTTGTACGTGCTTTAACCCTGGATGGAGCCATTGATGGAGTCAATGCATTCTTCAAGCCTGACTGGGGACAAATCTTGAATGGAAAAGTTTGGGTAGCAGCATATGGGCAGATTTTCTTCAGTTTATCCATTGCATTTGCAATCATGATTACTTATTCAAGTTATCTGCCAAAAAAATCTGATATCACAAATAATGCATTTATTACCGGCTTCGCTAACTCATCATTCGAAGTGTTAGCTGGGATCGGAGTCTTCGCAGCATTAGGCTTCATGGCAAGCCAGCAGGGAGTGCCAATTGACGAAGTGGTCAGCAAAGGAGTCATTTTGGCGTTTGCAGTCTTCCCGCAGATTATAAATGAACTGCCTGCATTCAGCGCGGCATTTGGTGTCTTATTCTTCGTAAGTTTGACGCTAGCTGGATTAACATCTCTAATTTCTATCGTCGAAACATATGTAGCTGGGATTCAAGATAAGTTCAATGTTTCCCGTAATAAAGCAGTTGTCATTGGAGGCGGTCTTTCAGCTCTGATTTCAATCCTTTTTGCTACTCAAGGCGGACTTAACTTCCTAGACACAGTAGATGCTTTCATCAATAACTATGGTGTAGTTGCAGCCGGATTTGTTGAAATCATCATAGTAGCTTGGGTTGCCAAGGAATTGAACAACTTAAGAAGCCATGCGGATGCTGTTTCAGATATCCAGCTGGGCAGCTGGTGGAATATTTGTTTAAAATACGTCACACCTGTTGTTCTGGGTATCATGATGGTTATGAACATCCTAACTGATTTAAAAACGAGCTATGGCGGTTATCCGGAATCGTTCAACTTCTATTATGGTTGGCTTGTGGCATTCGCTGCACTGTTAGTAGGATTTGTTTTCAAGTATGTAAAGAAATGGGATAATACTCTACATGAAGTTCCACAAGACGAGGGGGTCTCTAAATAATGGATGCTAGTTCAATCGTAATGATGGTACTTGGAATTGGAATCATTTGGGGCGGCCTGGTTGTCAGCGTGCTGCATGCAGCAAAAAAATCACGTTCATCTTAATATACACAGGCGATCCTAAGTGATGGCCTTATACAAGAAGGATCCGGAATGTACATTCCGGATCCTTTTGTCTTTATACTGAGGTACAGCGAGAGTTCTATTTTGCAAAGAATTTGGTCACAGAACACTCATGTGGCAGTCTGAAACCAAGGAGAGTGGCAAAAGTTTGAATGTAGGAATAATCACGCTGCTTTCAAAAAAAGCCCCAAAAGTGGGGCACCTTTCTTACTTATTCCTGAGTCTCGCTCGTTCCTGCCTGGACCATAACTTCAAATGAGGGTATGGATCGAAGGACCATTCGGTATAGCCATTGTCCTTGTACATGCCGTAATGAAGATGCGGCGGGAATTTTCCGCTTGTTCCCGGCGGCCCGTACCCGGAGCTGCCCACACCGCCTATGACAGTTCCAGGCTCGACGATCTGCCCTACTTTAAGGTCCTTGGCAAATCCGCTAAGATGGGCAAAATAATGGTAGGTATTATTTATATCACGGATGCCTACCCGCCATCCGCCATATTTGTTCCAGCCTTTCATTTCAATGATGCCATACCCTGTCGCTCGGACTGGCACTCCATAGCCGGCGAAAATATCCGTTCCTTCATGGATTCTTCTGCCGCCCCATCCACGAGCATCTCCCCATGTGTTGTTATAGCTGTGATTGCTCCGCAGCGGGAGAGGAAAGACATGCGTATCAAGGTCCAAACGCCCAAAATGCTTGTAGATCATGGCTTTTCCGATGATGATTCCGACCGTCTTATCGCGTTTATAGTAATTCCAGAGGCCAATTTTAATATTCTCATGGTCTGTACCGTAATTCAGGAGATATTGGGCGAATGCCTGCAATACGTCTTCATCATCCTTCAGGCTTGCTTTGCCGTCACCGTTTCCATCAAACCCGATTCCATTGAAAAATTGTATCGAGACCGGATTGTCATCCTCCAGATTTGGATTCAGAAGTCCAGCCCACTCTTCCGGCTTAAAATAAATTCCGGCAGTTCCTTCAGCTTTGGGCAAGTCCTTTCTTGCCTGGCGGACATTCCGTTCATATTGATCCACCGCAGCAATATAATACCAGGGAATCTGGGTAACCGCTTCAACTTGGGTGTATAGATCCATTCTCTTTTTATAAATATCCTGTTCCTGCTCAGCTGCAGACGCGAGATCCACAGAAAGGACAGGGTAAAGGAAAAAAAGAACGATAACTGCTTTAAGGAATTTCACCGTAATCCTCCCTTCATGATTTTACTCCTTTAATTTCCAGCTCAAGCGTATGAAATCTGCTTTTGCTTGACTTCTGTTAGTTTGCGATGATGGGGGTTTTTCATAAATATCAAATAATGGTAATCGCAAAGTTATCGTACTTGTCGATAGTATTCCATTATGTTAAAGTGACATCAGAAGCTGTATGCCAGCCTTGATTTTTTCATGGTGTTCTTGAGGAAGTGCAGCAGGAATGGAGTGAAAATAATGAGCAAAAAAGAGGTACAGAGAAAGCCTGATTGGCTGAAAATAAAGTTAAATACGAACGAAAACTATACGGGCTTAAAAAAGATGATGCGCGAAAAAAATCTACATACTGTATGTGAAGAAGCAAAATGCCCGAACATCCATGAATGCTGGGCGGTTAGACGGACTGCGACCTTCATGATCCTTGGCGATGTATGTACGCGTGCATGCCGTTTTTGTGCTGTAAAAACGGGACTGCCTACTGAGCTTGACTGGCAGGAGCCGGAAAGAGTCGCGGATTCCGTTACCCTTATGAACCTTAAGCATGTCGTCGTCACAGCTGTAGCCCGCGATGATCTGAAGGATGGGGGAGCTGCTGTATTTGCTGAGACTGTAAGAGCCATCCGCAGGAAAAATCCGTTCACCTCTATTGAAGTATTGCCTTCTGATATGGGCGGCGTGATCGAAAACCTGCAGATGCTGATGGATGCGCGTCCAGATATTCTGAACCACAATGTCGAGACAGTTAAGCGCCTGACACCGAGAATCCGTGCGCGTGCTACATATGAGCGTTCACTGGAATTTCTGCGCCGTGCAAAAGAAATGCAGCCGGATATTCCGACGAAGTCAAGCATCATGGTTGGACTGGGAGAAACGAAGGAAGAATTGATCGAAGCAATGGATGATCTGCGTGCAAACAATGTGGACATCCTTACACTGGGCCAGTATTTGCAGCCTTCCAAAAAGCATCTAGAGGTGCAGAAGTACTATCATCCGGATGAATTTGCCGAGTTAAGGGAAATCGCGCTCGAGAAAGGCTTCAGCCATTGTGAAGCTGGACCTCTTGTCCGTTCATCCTACCATGCCGATGAGCAAGTCAACTCAGCTGCAAAGCATAAACAACAGCTTGCAGAGCAGGAAGCACAGCAGGCATAATTCTTAAAAGCCTAAAGAAGAGTTCAGCATAAAACAGGCTGAACTCTTTTCGTTATTGACCCTTTTTCATCTGTGTTGACAGATCGTCCTTGTCCGTTTCTTCGTTCAGCTCCCCTTTTGCCTCTCCATTGGCATTTTCACCTGAGCTCATAGGGCGCCCTTGAGGCGATTTAAGCATCTGCTTGATTAGGCCATCAATCTGGTCGCTGACATTACGGCTATCAGTATCGAGTGTGGCATAGTTCTCGACTTCTTTGCGCAGGCTTGTGTCGTCTGAAACGTATACATGGAACCAGCGCGGAACGACTGACATAGCCATCCGCTTCACCTGATCTGCAGTCTCATTGCGGTTTGGGGAATCGGTTGCGTAGACAATCAGCACTTCTTCATCTGTCACAAGAGTAGACACATCATCTACATTCTGTGCCATCAGGCTGAATCTGCTGATCATGTCAGCAATTTGTTCACGGTCGATCGCCTGGTATGCATTTTGCATGTTATCGGCACCCATTACACCTGTTTTTTGATGGCGAACATATCCGAAGTCTTCGCTTCTGTCCCGCAAACTTTTGCCATTTTCATTATATAATTCTGGACGGTTGTCGTTTACATTCAGTGTATTCCCGCTCTGTTGATAAATTCCTGCCCCGCCATCACGGCCGTCTGGTGAGGCATTATTATCGCCCGCACCACAGCCAGTCATAGCCACAGTTCCGCAAATACCAAGAGCCATTAATGCTTTTTTCAATTTAAACACCCCCTAATGATTAGAATGGCTCCAAAATTATTTTTTTTGCTTAGTAATTGATGGGGAATAAGTTATAATTAAGAAAAGCGCAGGTGCGTGTACTTGGTGATCAAGACAGACCGTTATGGAAAAAGAGGTGGACCTACCAATGATTTGCATCAATAATCTTTGTTATGAAATAGTGGATGAAGGACGGAATGGCTTTAATGAGGAAGCATTTCGCGCCAGATACAGCGAGATTCTGACGAAATATGACTATATAGTTGGCGACTGGGGATATGGGCAGCTTCGCTTAAGAGGTTTTTTTGATGACCAGAACCAGAAATCAACATTCGATACGAAAATCAGTACGGTAAGCGAATACTTATATGAGTACTGCAATTTTGGCTGTGCCTATTTTGTCGCCAAGAAAGTGGCAAAGCAAAGCCAGGACAAATAGAATAGAAAAACGAAGAAATGCTCCAATCCTGACGATTGGAGCATTTCTTTTTTAGAGGTCGCTATATGGCGGCTGTTCACTTTCGCTCGGATCATCATGGGTTGGATGGGCGCCTGCTTCTTTTCTTGGCGTTCCCTGATGAAGAGATTTGAACTCATAATTGAAATTGCTGTACGTACGCTGTCCCTCACGCCATGGTGTGCTTTTGCCCTCAACCGGTTCGTTTTCCCGGAATGGCGACCCGTACGGCCCCTCAGGAAAGTCTTCAGCTGTTATATAGTTCTTTTGCTTTTCTACATTCGAAAAATCAGAGTACTTTTCACTGTCTTCCTTGCTCATGAAACTCACCCTCTTTTGTTTGTTGTCTTTTTAGTATTTCTTCGAAAAGACAAATCAAACAAACAGTTCGTTCCAGATTAAAGGATTGGCCTTAGGAATGAGCGAAGTTCTTCCGCATCTTCTTCGGATAAGTTATAGGCATATTCAAGATAGCCTTCTTCATCAAGGTCATCGTGGCCAAGGATTGCAAATCGGCTTCCCTGGATATCCATCACGATGCTCTTGCCGTAATATCTTCCTGTCTGCAAGATGGCGAGATCAAAGCGCTGGTTCTCCCCCACAAAGCTGACATAGCGCGTTTTTGTAGCTTCTGTTTCATCGTATAAAAAAAATTGTTCCGTCATCGTGAACCTCCTATGTGCTGTAAAAAGTATGTATTTTCTAAATCATCACAAGATGCAGCTTGTGTTTGAGATGATGATGTGCTGTGATGTAGCGGACAGTGCCAATTCGTGTTCCAAATGTCTCTCCTCCATTTTCGACAGCATTCTCACCCACCATCAATCTTACCAGAAAAACTTTTATTTCTGAATTTATCTTTGCAGGAAATTACGAAAGGCCTATTTCAAACTGGATTAGAAGGGAAATGGTTTAACAGCAAGCTGAAGTTCGGACAGGTTTGTGGGAGAACAGGTGAAGTTGGGTGAAAGCAGTTGCGAGTTCGGACAGGTTTGGCGGAAGAGCAGGTGGAGTTGTCCGGAGCAGCGCGTGTTCGGACAGCTTAGGAGGGAGAACAAGAAAAGCTGTCCGAAGTAGCACCCGGTTCGGACAGCTTAGGAGGGAGAACAAGGAAAGCTGTCCGAAGTAGCCTTGAGTTCGGACAGCTTGGGAGGGAGAACAAGGAAAGCTGTCCGAAGTAGCCCCGAGTTCGGACAGCTTGGGCGGATGAACAAGAAAAGCTGTCCGAAGTAACCCCGAGTTCGGACAGCTTAAGAGGGAGAACAAGGAAAGCTGTCCGAAGTAGCACTTGAGTTCGGACAGCTTTGGAGGAAGAACAAGAAAAGTTGTCCGAAGTAGCGTCCAGTTCGGACAGCTTAGGAGGGAGAACAAGAAAAGCTGTCTGAAGTAGCACCAAGTTCGGACAGCTTAGGAGGGAGAACAAGGAAAGCTGTCCGAAGTAGCGTCCAGTTCGGACAGCTTAGGAGGGAGAACAAGAAAAGTTGTCCGAAGTAGCGATCCAGTTCGGACAGCTTAGGAGGGAGAACAAGAAAAGCTGTCCGAAGTAGCCCCGAGTTCGGACAGCTTAGGAGGGAGAACAAGAAAAGCTGTCTGAAGTAGCACCAAGTTCGGACAGCTTAGGAGGGAGAACAAGGAAAGCTGTCCGAAGTAGCACCCGTTTCAGACAGGTTTGGAGGGAGAACAAGGAAAGCTGTCCGAAGTAGCCCCGATTTCGGACAGCTTAGGTGGATGAATAAGAAAAGTTGTCTGAAGTAGCACCAAGTTCGGACAGGTTTGGGAAAAGAATAAGAAAAGCTGTCAAAAAAAGCTCGTAATTCTGACAGGTTTGAGGGAGAAACAAGAAAAGCTGTCAAGAAAGTGACGTTATTTTGACAGGATCGAAGGAGTAACAAGAAAAGTTGTCAAGAAAGCGCCGTTATTTTGACAGGTTTGGAGGAGAAGCAGTAAAAGCTGTCAAAAAAACCCCGTAATTCGGACAAGTTTAAGAGAGAAGCAAGCAAACCTGTCACAATCAAACAAGAATTCAGACGTAAATCAACCCTTCCCAATATTTCCACCATCCAAAGAGTAAAAATATTTTGAAATAACTATCTAGGAAAAAAGGTCTATTTTAGCGAAATATGGTACAATTAAGAAAAAGTTCTAGTCATCGTCTGAGAGGATTGAAACCTATGGCCCGCCGTGTTACTAGCATATTGGACAACCTGCTTGGTTGGGGGAAAATAATGTTGCCTCATTCATCGCTTTGTTATTATCCGCCTCAGTTCATCTTGAGGGATCCTGTTGTAGCCGGGGTGAAGAAGGCTTTCAACAGTGGATGTGAAGTGGCAGTCATTGCCTATACGATTAAAAATCACCGCGAGCTGGCGGCTCAGCTTGGTGAGGAGACGTGGAAGTACCATAAGGCTTTGAAGCGTCATTTCAAAGCAGTCATTGAATTGGAAATTGAAAAAGAGGACATGATTGTCCTGCATGATTATTATAGTGACAGCCTTAGCCTGTTTATGCGGATTGACCATAACAGGCATTGTATCTCGGAGATTGATGCGAAGATGAAGAAAATCCTCAGGGAAGCGGAAAGCAGGATTTTTCATGAGTATCCTACTGTCCAGCCAACCTTTGACACAGGATTCATTTTCATCGATAAATCAGTAGGTTCCGTGCATGAAGCGGTCTTGAAGGCTCACCAGCAGGCGTTTGCGATGGCTGAAAAACGAATCCAGACGGAATTCAATGAAATGGTGTATGAGATGAACAAAATCATCTCCCAGCAAAATATCAAGCTTCTGGCGCAGCCGATTATTGACGTCGCCACCAAGGAAGTGCGCGCATGGGAGATGCTGACCCGTGGTCCGGAAGGGACTGCCCTCGAGAGTCCCCTGCAGCTTTTTTCAGTCGCAAGGCAAACGAATATGCTGTATGAGCTTGAAATGATCGTCCTGAGGAAAACGCTTGACCAAATCACGTCAACCGGCTGCCTGGATGATATCTTCATTAATTTTACGCCGATCACGCTTGGCAATTTCCGGTTCGTCCGTGACCTGAAAACGATGATGAAATCTTATGAAGACATCAAGCCGAATCAGATCACCCTGGAAATCACCGAACGGGACTCGATTGAGGGAATCGACAATTTTATCTATAATATAAAGGTGTTAAGAGGAATGGGTATCAAGATTGCGGTTGATGATACCGGAGCGGGATATGCCAGCCTGAATACTATCAGTGAGATCATGCCGGATGTCATCAAGATCGACAGATCCGTCATCCAAAACATCGACAAGAACTCTGTAAAAGAGTCGATGCTGAAGGGGCTTCTGCTTGTTGCAAGGGAAGCGGGCTCTACTGTCATAGCTGAAGGAATCGAAAACGAGCATGAAGCTTCAGTCCTTTCGCGGAACAAGGTTGAACTGGCGCAAGGTTATTTTTACGCCCGACCCGGATTATTGAAAACCGTCTAGCATCTTTGAGAGGTGATTAGGAATGTATTTTGTCGACAGGGATCAAATTGAACAAACATTACATTTTTTGAACAGGCAGATTGATTTTTTTGAAAGCAATGAATCATGGGAAACGCCTATGGAAAAAGCAGCTCTCGAGCGTGCGGCGCATACGATGGTGGAGGGCGTTCTTGATGTGGGCAATGCGATGATTGATGGCTTCATCATGCGCGACCCGGGAAGCTATGAAGACATCATCGACATCCTCGATGATGAAAAAGTCGTGACACCAGAGCTGAGTGCAAGCTTGAAAAAAATCGTCCTGTTCAGGAAGATGCTCGTCCAGCAATATACGGACGTGGACCATGAAAGCCTGATCCAAACTTTCAAATCCGAACTTCCGCAACTCAAGCTGTTTCCGGAAAAGGTCAGGGAATATTTAACGAATGAACTGGGCCCGGTTTCCGCTTTTAAAAAGTAAAGCTGGAAGAAGAGACCGATCAGATGGACAGAGCAGTTCATCAGTCGGTCTCTTTTTCTTTGCAGTGAGCTTTGTCCTTTGCACTGCCTGCTCGACTTTAATAAAATGGGAGTATTCGTTTTCGCACAACAAGGGAACATTATTCATAGGAGTGATCATCATGAAAAAATATAAAGGCTATCTGATAGATTTGGATGGAACGATGTACAGGGGCTCAGAGCGGATCGAGGCGGCTTCGGATTTTATAAAAAGGCTGATTGCAGCTGAAATCCCTTATTTATTTGTCACGAACAATTCATCGCGTACACCGGCCCAGGTGGCGGAAAAGCTGCGCAGCTTTGATATCCCAACGACTGAGGAACAGGTTTTTACGACTAGCCAGGCAACGGCCAACTACATTTATGAGCAAAAGCAAGATGCGACTGTATACGTGATTGGCGAAGAGGGAATCCAGACAGCCATTGAGGAAAAGGGCCTAAAATTCGCAGGGGAAGACGCGGATTTCGTCGTTTCCGGAATCGATCGCGGCATTACCTATGAAAAGCTGGCTGTAGGCTGCCTGGCAGTCAGGAACGGCGCCACCTTCATTTCGACCAACGGAGATATCGCGATTCCGACAGAACGCGGCCTGCTTCCGGGAAATGGTTCGCTGACATCCGTCATCGCTGTTTCCACACAAACAGATCCGATTTTCATTGGCAAGCCGGAATCAGTGATTATGGAACAGGCATTGAAGGTCCTGGGAACGGCAAAGGATGAGACGCTGATGGTCGGGGACTATTATGATACCGACATTCTTGCCGGCATGAGAGCCGGAATGGATACGCTCCTTGTACACACAGGGGTCACAACGAAAGAATTGCTTAAAGGCTACGATGAAATGCCAACCTATACCGTCGATTCACTGGACGACTGGGAAGTATAAAAAACAAAAGGGACTTGCGCCATCTCAGGTGCAAGTCCCTTTATTTTTAGTCCTCAATATTTGCTGCTCTGTGGGCAAGTCGGCTTGAAGCAGCCGCCGCAACAGCTCCCACAATATCATCTAGGAACGTATGGCATTTGCCTGACTTTTCTTTATCATTAAGGAGCTCAAGGATTCCCGGTTTTGCTTTATCAATGAACCCGTAGTTCGTGAATCCAATCGAACCATAAATATTGACGATTGAGAACGCGAGGATCTCATCCACGCCATACAGGCTCTCATCTGTTTCAATGATGGATTGGAGCGGTTCGCCAAGCTTCTTCTGCTCTGCAAGGATATCAAGCTGGATTCCTGTCAGGATGGCATTCTGGACCTCACGTTTGGATAGTACTCGTTCGACATTCTGGATGCAGTCCTCCATCTGAAGGTTCGGATGGTACTTCTCCTGCAAGAAGAACACAAGTTTCGCAATATCTTCTATTTCAACCCCGCGTTCGTGAAGCCACTTCCGGGCAGTTTCCTCTGTCATATGAATGGCGCGTTTCTTTTCTAACATCTGCATCACCTTTCTGTTTTTATTTCAGGTAATAAAGCGTGTATCTCACTTTGAAAATTGTCTAGCTCCAGCGCCTAGCCCCTCGAGACGTTTCGGTCTGCCCAATGAAGTCAAAGAACGACTTCACCGGTCAGCCCTCCAACGCTTGTCGGGGCTGACCAAGGCGCTTACGCTTTTCTAATAGCTTTCTTCATATCCTATTTAACCTAAATTATTCCGCTTAATCCGTTTTAGTGAAAGAATTCATTCCTTTAAATCATTTCCAGAATGAAGGCAGTTATTCATTTCATTGTTTTGCAGTCCGGTACATATATTTGTAAAAGAATGGCTTGGAAAGAGGTGCTGTTTGATGTTTCAAAAGATGTTAAAAGAAGTATATGGGATTTTTCCGGATTCAGAAGTATCTCTTGGTAGATATCATGGATATAAACAGAATGAAGGGCTTTATTTGATTATGGACGCTAACGGGTCAAAAGAGCAAGAGATAAGCGAGCTTTCGAGAATCGCTGACCATATGCAAAAAGCGGGTGACCGCAACGTTTCGAGGGTGCTGACGGACAAGGAGGGGCGGCAGATTTGCGAATGGGAGGGAAGGAAGTACTGTGTGCTGCAGAATCGTGCCGCACCGATGCCGGAAAAACTGCGAACAGGCAGGAAGCTGGCAAGGTTCCATACAAGAGGACGGCAGATTCCCTTCAAGGTTGAAAGCATGAACAGGGTCGGACAGTGGAAACAGCTGTGGGAAAAGCGGCTCGACCAGATGGAAAAGGTATGGAGCGGAAAACTTTATACTGAGCCTGAGAACGACTTTGAGAGAATGTTCATGGAGTCTTTTCCGTATTATATGGGATTATCGGAAAATGCCATTCAATATCTTGCCGATACGGAGATCGATGATAAGCCGACTAGGGTCGACCACGGGACTGTATGCCATGAGCGTTTTACCAATACAGTCTGGAGAGGGCCGTATTTTGTCAAAAATCCATTTGAATGGGTATTCGACCATGGAAGCCGCGATCTGGCTGAGTGGGTGAGGGAGCGTTATTTTGCTAATATCCAGACGAACCAGCCGGAAGTAAAAAACTTCCTTGCCGAGTATCAGAGCGTGACGGTGCTGTCGCCGTTTTCGTGGAGACTTCTGTACTCGAGGCTGCTGTTCCCGCTTCACTACTATGAGGTTGTAGAGAATTACTATATTACTCAATCTGAACAAACAAAGCGCCAGCTCGAGGACCGTTTGCGGAAGTATCTCGACCAAAGCAGTGATTACGAACGTTTTTTAAGCCATTTTTACCAGATTGGTGAAGCCCCTGTAAAAATGGCGAAGCTTCCCCCGGTTGACTGGTTATTACGGTAGTCGAAGCTTTTGCGGAAATGTGATAGAATAAATATTATTCTATTATATTAAACGCTTTCAAAAAGGAGCCAGACTATGAAGCCGTATATTTTTATCACCAGGAGACTGCCTGAAGAAACGATTGTAGAGCTCACCGAGCAATTTGAGGTGAAGATGTGGGAGCATGAAGATATCCCTGCCCCGAGGGAGGTAATGCTTGCTGAAGCCAAAAAAGCCAGTGGGATGATCACGATGCTGTCTGATAAAATTGACGAGGAACTGCTGTCAGCTGGTAAAAACCTGAAAGTCGTCGCCAACCTGGCTGTCGGTTTTGACAATATCGATCTTAAAGCAGCCACCGAGCGCGGAATCATTGTGACCAATACACCTGATGTGCTGACCGAGACAACCGCTGATCTTACCTTTGCTTTGTTGATGGCTGCGGCAAGGCGCATTGTCGAAGCAGCTGATTATATCAAAGCTGGTAAGTGGGAAGGCTGGAGCCCGTACCTGCTTGCAGGGCATGATGTGTATGGAAAGACGATCGGGATCGTCGGCATGGGGAAAATTGGTGAGGCTGTTGCCCGCCGTGCGAAAGGGTTTGGGATGGATATTCTTTACCATAACCGTTCCCGCAAACCGGAAGCGGAAAAGGAGATTGGCGCTGTCTACAGTTCATTCGAGGATCTTGTATCAAAGGCTGATTATGTGGTTTCACTCGCACCGCTGACAGACGAAACGAGAAATCTTTTTACCGCAGAGGTTTTTGCGAAAATGAAAAAAAATGCGATTTTCATCAATGCCGGACGCGGCCCGGTTGTGGACGAGCAGGCATTATACGAAGCGCTGAAAAGCGGAGAGATTGCCGGTGCAGGGCTTGATGTTTTTGAAAAAGAACCCATTTCAACAGACCATCCGCTGCTTGAACTTCCTAATGTGACAGCAATCCCGCATATTGGATCCGCAAGCACAGAGACGAGGACAACGATGATCAAGCTTTGCTGCACAAATGTCAAAGCTGTCCTCACTGGAGACAGTCCAAAGACGATTGTTAATAAAGAAGTGCTTCAATAATTCATTGATCCTTCCCTTCATGCAGGGAAGGATTTTTTTTTACACTTAGAGCCCCTTGTGATTAAGCGTTTTCATGAAGAAAAACTACCTAAATATCCCTTGTAAAAGCGGTTGGTCGTCTATATAATGTCTACTATACAAAAACAAGTGTATTTTTAGAAAAGACAAAGAGAGAGGGGAAGAGAAAATGCAGGCAATCTCGGTAGGGCTTCTTGGATTGGGAACAGTAGGGTCGGGGGTAGTGAGAATCATTGAGAACCACCAGGATAAATTGATGCACCAGGTGGGTTGCCCGGTGAAGGTAAAGAAAATCCTCGTCCAGGATGTAGAAAAGGAAAGATCGGTAAAGGTGGACCCATCTCTCCTGACGATGGATCCAGCGGACATCATCGAGGATCCGGAAATTGAAGTAGTGATTGAAGTCATGGGCGGAATCGAGAATACCCGTGAACATATGCTGCAGGCACTGAGGAACAAAAAGAACGTAGTGACAGCAAACAAAGATTTGATGGCTGTCCACGGCTCAGAGCTGCTGACTGCAGCGAGTGAAAATGGCTGCGATCTATTTTATGAAGCGAGCGTGGCTGGAGGGATCCCGATTTTACGCAGCCTCGTTGACGGACTTGCGTCTGACAGGATCACAAAGATGATGGGAATTGTGAATGGAACAACAAATTATATTTTAACGAAAATGAGCCAGGAAGGACTTCCATATGACAGCGTGCTGAAAGAAGCGCAAGAGCTGGGATATGCCGAGGCGAATCCGGCATCGGATGTGGAAGGACTTGATGCAGCAAGGAAGATGGCGATCCTGGGTACACTTGGATTTTCGATGAAAATCGACCTTGATGATGTAAAAGTGAAAGGAATCACTTCAGTCACAGAGGAAGACCTGCAGTATGCCAGACAGCTTGGCTATACGATGAAATTGCTCGGAATCGCTGTCCGTGAAGGCGACAAAGTCGAGGTATGTGTAGAACCAGCGCTGTTGCCATCGTCCCATCCGCTTTCGTCTGTCAATAATGAGTACAATGCGGTATATGTGTACGGTGAAGCGGTCGGGGAGACGATGTTCTACGGCCCGGGTGCCGGCAGTCTGCCAACCGCCACTGCTGTCGTTTCAGACCTTGTGGGCGTCATCAAGAATCTGCGCCTTGGTGTGAATGGCCGTTCCATGGTCACTCCTCAATACGAGAAACAGCTGAAGGACGATGGAGAAGTGAGCTCCAAGCATTTCCTCCGACTCCATGTCCACGATGAAGTTGGTGTCTTTTCAGAGGTCACCTCGCTGTTCGCCAGACATAATGCCAGTTTTGAAAAAATCCTCCAGATGCCTTTGAAGGAAAAAGGACTTGCGGAAATCGTGGTGGTTACCCATCGGGCTTCCCTCAAAGACTATCAAACTATCCTGATGGAGCTGCGTGACCTCAGGGTTGTGAAAGAAATCAAGAGCTCATACAGAGTTGAGGGGAGTGTCAAACAATGAGATGGCAGGGGCTGTTGAGTGAATATCGTGAATACCTGCCAGTCAATGGTCTGACTCCGATGCTGACCCTGCATGAAGGAAACACTCCGCTGATCCGGCTTGACCAGCTGTCAGAGGAGTGGGGCATAGATTTGCATGTAAAAGTGGAAGGAGCCAATCCGACGGGTTCATTCAAGGACCGCGGCATGGTGATGGCAGTCGCGAAAGCCAAGGAGGAAGGCAGTGATACGGTCATCTGTGCTTCCACAGGCAATACCTCGGCTTCCGCAGCTGCATATGCGGCGAGAGCAGGAATGCGGTGCATCATCGTCATTCCCGAAGGAAAAATCGCGATGGGCAAACTGGCACAGGCAGTGATGTATGGCGCCAGCATCGTGTCAATCGAAGGGAATTTTGACGAGGCATTGAAAATGGTCAGGGCCATCAGCGAAAATGAACCGGTCACGCTCGTGAATTCGGTCAATCCATATCGACTCGAAGGCCAAAAAACGGCTGCCTTCGAAATCTGTGACCAGCTGGGCGGAGCACCAGATATTCTGGCGATTCCGGTGGGGAATGCGGGGAATATCAGTGCTTACTGGAAAGGGTTCAAAGAATACGATGCCAGCAGGGTGACAGGTTTGCCGAGGATGTTCGGTTTCGAGGCAGAAGGAGCGGCAGCAATCGTGCAGGGTAAACCGATTGAGCAGCCAGAAACCATCGCTACAGCCATTCGAATTGGCAATCCTGCCAGCTGGAATCTGGCTGTTGCTGCCAGGGATGAATCAGAAGGAACAATCGACTTCGTTACCGATGAAGAAATTTTGCAGGCCTATAGCCGACTGGCCTCCACAGAAGGGATTTTTGCTGAGCCTGGTTCATGTGCCTCATTGGCAGGGATCCACAAGCTTCTGAAACAGGGAGAAATTCCTCGAGGTTCCCGGATTGTTGCTGTACTGACCGGAAATGGCTTGAAGGACCCTTCTACTGCCATCGATATCAGTTCCATCTCACCCGTATTGCTTCCGAATGATGAGAGAATCGTCAGCGAGCATATCAGGGGAGTGGTCAGACAATGAATGGACTGGAGGAACCGCATGCTGCAGGGATTCCGGCAAGACAAGTTTTTGCGGTAAAAGTCCCGGCCAGCTCAGCGAACCTTGGCCCTGGCTTTGATTCTCTTGCGGTCGCATTGGATCTATACCTCGAGCTCGAGGCTGAGCGAAGCGATCTGTGGAAGGTGGAGTTCCTCTCTTCATCTCTAACGGATTTTCCGCGTGATGAAGAGAATTATATTTGCCAGGTCGCACTTAAAACCGCTTTAATGTACAAGCAGAAAATGCCGCCGCTCTCCATGTCTGTCAAAAGTGACATTCCGCTGGCAAGAGGGCTTGGATCCAGCGCTGCGGCGATTGTTGCCGGAGTGGAGCTGGCCAATGAATTTTGCGGTTTAGAATTGTCACCGCGTGAAAAATTACAGGTCGCTGCCAGGTTTGAAGGCCATCCGGATAATGCCGGAGCGAGCCTTTTCGGCGGAGTAGTGGTGGGCAGCCAAATAGGAGATGAAGTGGATCTGACAGTACTGGACCAGATTCAGTTCGACCCGATTCTGGTTGTCCCCAGGGAGGAATTGTTGACCGAAATTTCGCGTGATGTTCTGCCTTCAGCCATGGGCTTCCAGAGCAGTGTCCAGGCTAGTGCTGTTGCCAATCAGCTGCTTGCCGCTTTGATAACACAGAACTGGCCGCTAGCAGGCAGGATGATGGCAGCCGACCTGTTCCATCAGCCATACCGGAAAGAACTTGTGCCGTTTTTTGATGATGTACAGGAAAAAGCCATCCAGTCAGGCGCATTCGGCGTGGCACTGAGCGGGGCTGGCCCTTCAATATTGTGTCTGGCGGAACCTGGTCAAGGGGAGGAAGTCACGGAAAAAATGAAGCAGTGTGTCGATGGAATGGGAATTTTGAATCTGAAAATCGACCGGACAGGGTGCAGCTCCAGCATGAAAAAAAGCGGTTTTGCCATTTAAGGCAAAACCGCTTTATTATTGGTTAATTAGAATACCTGTTCAACCTCAACAACGCCAGGTACTTCCTCTAAAAGGGCGCGTTCGATTCCAGCCTTAAGCGTGATTGTGGAGCTCGGGCAGCTTCCGCATGCACCCAGCAGGCGAAGTTTAACAATGCCATCTTCAACATCCACTAGTTCGCAGTCTCCACCATCGCGAAGAAGGAATGGACGCAATTTATCTAATACTTCCTGTACTTGCTCAAACATTTGCTGTTCAGTCATGCAAATCGACTCCTTTCATAATACTTATTATAATCTCATCAGCCGGAAAAATCTATCCAATTGAATGAAAAACCTCAGAACAACAGTTTTTTCCTTATGCATCCCTTTCATCGTATAGTAAAATAAAAGAAAATAACAGGGGGTAATTGATAATGGAACGCAAAGAAGTAGAAATTGTCGTGTACGGCGCAGAAGTATTATGCCCAAGCTGTGTCAACCTGCCATCCTCAAAAGAAACATACGAATGGCTCGAAGCCGCGATCGGCCGCAAATATGCAGACCAGCCTTTTAAGATTACATATGTCGATATCTACAACCCTCCAGCAGAAGCAGACAAAAAGGAATTCGCCGAAAAAGTCATCGAAGAAGACATGTTTTATCCCGTCGTCCTGCTCGAAGGCAAGATTGTCGGCGAAGGAAACCCAAAATTGAAGACGATTTACGCAGAATTAGAGAAATATGGGTATGTACCGGCTTAAAATGATGGAAAGCATTCCAAAATGGGGTGCTTTTTCTATATTTGGCGAAGCATTTGAATGAAACCATATGGGGGGAATTATTTATTTGGCGGAGTTCACAACTTTATTGGCGATTTTTATATTTTATTGGCGAAAATGACCTGTTTATTGGCGAAAATCTGATTATATTGGCGAACTGGAAATTTCCTCTGATTTTTACCAGTTTTGAAAATAAAAAACCGGGCACCCTCGCCCGGTTCACAAATACATCACCCATTATGATACTTATACATCCACAGAATACCTGACTTAAGCAATCGTGCGACGCGGCCAGTAATCGGACGTTCGGCAACCAGACCGAAACCGTGCTTTTTGCCAAGCGAACCGATGACGCCTTTCAGCTTGATCGGCGGGAAGGATTCAGGTGGTTCTTCACCTTTCCAGCGTTTTTGCAGCACCTGGACGATTTGCTCCGCCTGGCCTTCTGCAAGCTGGGCGCTTGGTGCGTGCGGCAGGCTCGCGCAATCACCGACTACATAGACATTTTCATGGCCAGGCAAATTGTGCTGTGGAGTCACCGCGGCCCGGCCCATGCTGTCTTTTTCGACATCCATTTCACGGACAAGTCGGTTTGCCTGAATTCCAGCAGTCCAGACAATCGCGTCGCATACAATCGGCTCATCGTGATTATAAAGGACGTTTTTCTGTACTTCCGTAATATTGGCATTGTTGATGATTTCGACATTATGGTTGTCAAACCAATTTTCCACATAGGTGCTCAGGCGCTCGGAGAATGCGGACAGAATATGGTTTCCGCGGTCGAAAAGCTTGATTTTCAAGTCTTTGCGGCTTTCTGCCAATTCACTCGCAAGCTCGACGCCGCTCAATCCTGCACCGACAATCGCCACACTTGATCCGGCTGGCAGATTATTCAGTGCCTGATAAGTAGCACGTGATTTTTCAATCGATTGGATACTGTACGTGAACTCATCAGCTCCGGGAACATTGTGGTACTTATCTTCACAGCCTAGGCCGATGATCAGGTCATCGTATTCCACAGCGTCATTGTCCTGCAGTTCAACCTTATTTTCCTCCAGGTTGATGGCCGTAACTTCCGCATATTTTACCTGAAGGCGGGGGTGTTCAGGAAATGACACTCGGATATGCTGATCGGAAATCGTGCCTGCAGCCAGGGCATAGTATTCAGTTTTCAAGCAGTGGTAAGGAACGCGGTCAATCAATGTAATGGATACATCTTCCGGCAGATCATTCGGCAGTAATTTATGGAGGACACGCATGCCGCCATAGCCGCCGCCAAGAATAACGAGATTTCTCATGTGAATTTCCCCTTTTTAACTCATCACAGACAGTCAATGATGGAGGTTTTTTATGCTCGTTCTTGCAATCGGTAAACGGATACATTATTCGAAATTATTCTACAATATTTTTTCTGATTCGATTTAATCCATAAAAAGTATAACGAAATTGTGACAAAATAACAACAATTTTATAGATGTAGCAAGCCGGGGAAATTGACGATTTTCCTGAAAAAGGTTACGATTAAAAATTAGTAGAGAGGTGAAACAAATGATTAAGCCGATCATTGAATTTTGTATCAGCAATCTTGCGAGCGGTTCTCAGGCAGCCAGGGCAGAGCTCGAACGGGACCCTGATCTTGACGTCATTGAATATGGCTGTCTTGGTTACTGTGGAAAATGCGCCATGTCTATGTTTGCGCTTGTTAACGGTGATCCGGTAGTCGGTGACACTCCAGAAGAGCTGGTTGAAAACGTTTATAAATACCTGGATGAAAATCCGATGTTTTAATATAGAAAAAAGCTGGCATGGAATCGTTCCATTCGCCAGCTTTTTTCATGATTCAGAGAAAGTTAGTTTCCGAAACGGCTTGTTTTTTAGAGAGATTCAGTTTCCGGAAACAGCTTGTGTTTCCCGCATCTCCTGCCAGCGATCCTTTGCGAGCTGGATGATTTGCGGTTCGACAGATTGTCTCTGTTTTTCTATTACCTTCGAGAAAAAGCGGACGGCGTCCTGCGTTTGGCCGATTCTTCGTGACAGCTCTCCGATCAGGTACATAAGGCGCAATTCTGAAACCTGGGTGCCTTTATAGTCGCCAGTGCTGTAAGACTCGGTATATTCCTTCAGGGCGAGCTTCAGAAAACGCATTTCCTGTTCATCGTTTTCGGTTGAGCGATACAGCCAGGCAAGCCTTATGTACAGGCCGGCCGAAACAATATGTTTCTCTTTCTTCAGTGTCGAACTGTAGGCTGTAAGCTTGAAAGTATTCATTGCCTCCTGGATCGTCCGTTCACCTCCATAGTGATGCGGAGCCCACTGATTGCAGATTTTATCCTGGATGACTTGCTTGGCGCCCGGCGGAAAATAGGTACTGAACTCATCGGTAAAAGAATAGCCGCAGTCAGGACAGACATTGGTATAGTAAAGATTGGGATTTTCAAAACCATCGGCATACTGAGGGGCAAAGTCAGAATCAAAGCTGAGGACTTTCACAAAACGGGAGCGAACCTTCTTGGTCGTAAAAGAATTCTCGCACATGGCGCATGTGTATTTTTTATCATAAAGAGGTACTAGTTGAGCCATCTTTGTCACCTGCCGAATCTCCTATAAATTTTTAAAAAGTAATTAGGTCTATTATACCAAGTTTTTTGGCTGCTGGAGGAAAAACTTGAAGAATATTCTTTTTCAGCTTGATTGGTTGAGGATTGGAAAAATGCTGTATATACTATAAGAAAGGGAACAAGGAGGTTTTAATAAAATGGAAAACATTGTAATTATCACTAAAGAAGCTGCATTGCAGATTAAAGATATGATGAAGCAAAATGAAACGGAAGACGCTTTCCTGCGTGTTTCTGTAAAAGGCGGCGGCTGCAGCGGCCTGTCTTACGGAATGGGTTTCGCGCATGAAGTCGAAGAAGGTGACAACCAGCTCGAGCAGCACGGTATCAAGATCCTTGTCGATAAGGACAGCGCTCCAGTGCTGAATGGCACAACCATCAGCTATAAGCAGTCTTTAATGGGCGGCGGCTTCACAATCGACAACCCGAACGCGATCGCATCATGCGGCTGTGGTTCCAGTTTCAAAACGGCAACTCGTGAGGGCACACCTGAAGAATGCTAAACAAAAAGCAAGGTCCGCGGACCTTGCTTTTTTAGCTTTCAAGTGTCTGGTCCAGCAGTGGTTGAAGCTGGACAGGCGCTTGCGCATTTCAATTCTTATTTAAACATGGATGAACTATGAAGCGGCTGAGTCTTCGCTTTTGGATCCATATAGGATTTCGCGTTGTTGACAGCTGTAGGTGCTTCACCGAATCCTGTTGCAATTAGTTTGACTTTTCCATCGTATGTGCAGATATCACCGGCAGCGTAAACGCCTGGGATATTTGTCTCCATTTTAGAGTTGACAACGATGGCATTCTTTTCGATTTCAAGGCCCCATTCCTTGATTGGTCCTAGAGATGAAACGAAACCGAAGTTGCAGATGACTGCGTCAACGTCAACAGCTACTGTCTCTTCACTGTTTGCGTCCTTAAGGACAAGCTGGCTGATTTTTTCTCCATCACCTATCAGTTCAGATGGAACGTAAGGTGTTTTGATATCAACCTTTGAATTTTGCAGGTTTTCAACACTGTGCTCGTGGGCGCGGAACTTATCGCGTCTGTGGACGATGGTTACCTGCTCAGCGATTGGCTCGAGCATCAATGCCCAGTCAACAGCAGAGTCCCCGCCGCCGAGAACTGCGACCTTCTGGCCAGCGAACTGGTTCAAGTCGTCAATGAAATAGTGCAGGTTCTTGCCTTCGTATTGGGCAGCGCTTTCAAGTTCAAGTCTGCGTGGCTGGAACGCACCGTTTCCGGCAGTGATGATGACTGTTTTCGTATAATGAACTTCTTTATCAGTAGTCAGCTTGATATTTCCGTCTTCCAGCTTCTCAAGCTTTTCAACAGACTGTTCAAGAGCAGTCGCAGGCTCGAATTTCGCCATTTGCTCTTTCAGGTTGTTGATCAACTCCTGGGCGCGGACTTTTGGAAAGCCGGCAACATCATATATGTACTTTTCTGGATAAAGTGCAGATAATTGCCCGCCTAGCTGTGGCAAACTTTCAATAATCTTAACAGATGCTTGTCTCATTCCGCCGTAGAAAGCAGTGAACAGACCAGCAGGACCCCCGCCGATTATCGTGATGTCATAAACTTTTTGATCTTCTTTCACTCCATATCCCCCTCACTATGTAGTAAAATTGCTCCAATTGTTATAATACCATAAATTGAAAAAATAAACTCCTAATCATAATAGAAGAATGCTTGTGGAACAATATATTTCATAGAAAATTCCCTTTACAAAACGGGAAAATAGTGAAATCATCCTATTTTCTGAATATTTCCAAGTTGAATGAATCGCTTGAAAATGCGGCGCAAAAAGAATAAGATGGATTGTAGGCAATAATGTTAAGATTTTGTGACATTTTCAGGACATTTTTTTGAACATTTTAGTGAATAATATCACAAACTTATCCGGGAATGATGGCGTCAAAGAGAGATAAGCCAGTCGACCAAAAATATTTTAAAAAGGTGGAAGTGATCACTTTGAGAAAGCCAAAGATCGTAATTTTAGGAGCAGGATACGGGGGATTAATGACAGCTACCCGTTTACAAAAAGCTGTTGGAGTAAACGAGGCTGACATTGTCCTTGTCAACAAAAATGATTACCACTATGAAACTACATGGCTGCATGAAGCATCTGCAGGAACTTTGCATCATGACAGAGTCCGCTATGATGTTCGTGATGTAATCGATCGCCATAAGGTTGAATTCGTCCAGGGGTCTGTTGAAGAGATCAAGATGGATGAGAAGCGTGTAATCCTTGAGAACGGTGACATCGTATATGATTATCTGGTCATCGCCCTGGGTGCTGAACCTGAAACTTTCGGTATTAAAGGCTTGAAAGAGTATGCTTTCTCTATCGTCAATGTCAACTCAGCCAGACAGATCCGTGAGCATATCGAATATCAATTCGCAACATATAATACTGAAGCCGAGAGGAAAGATGAGCGCCTGACAATCGTTGTTGGCGGTGCAGGCTTCACAGGAATCGAGTTCCTTGGTGAACTGACAAACCGAGTTCCTGAACTTTGCCGTGAATATGATGTAGATTACCATAAAGTAAAAATTGTATGTGTTGAAGCTGCGCCAATGGTTCTTCCTGGTTTCGACCCTGAGCTTGTCAACTATGCAGTTGCTACGCTTGAGAAAAAAGGTGTGGAATTCCGCATCGGCACAGCAATCAAGGAAGCGACTCCTGAAGGTATCATCGTCGCAAAAGGTGAGGATGAAGTCGAAGAAATCAAAGCTGGCACAGTGGTCTGGGCAGCAGGTGTACGCGGCAACTCCGTCATCGAAAGATCGGGCATTGAAGCAATGCGTGGCCGTGTGAAAGTCCAGCCGGACCTTCGCCTGCCAGGATCAGATGATGTATTCATCGTGGGTGACTGCTCATTGATCATCAATGAAGAAATCAATCGTCCATTTCCTCCGACTGCACAAATTGCAATGCAGCAGGGTGAAGTTTGCGCTAGGAATCTTGCGGCGCTTGTCCGCGGCAAATCCGAGCTCGAAACCTTCACTCCAGATATCAAAGGAACAGTATGTTCACTTGGTGAAGATGACGCAATCGGCGTAGCATTCGGCAAGAAAATGGTCGGCACGAAAGCTTCCTTCATGAAAAAGATGATCGACAACCGTGCGCTTTATATGATTGGCGGACCTTCAATGGTTCTTAAAAAAGGCAAATTCAACATTCTATAATAGATATACTGAAACAGGCTCTTTACGGGGCCTGTTTTTATTTTTGTCCATGGCTAAAATGGTAAGGCGGTCATGGTCCAACTGAGTAAAGCAGATTCACGCAAGGTCCGGCCGGGAAGTATGACTAAGCCAAATTCTATCGTGTACAATATTCTTATAATAAATTATTGGATGGGGATCAAATGGGAAAACGGGAAAATGTCTGGCTTGGGGTTGCCGGAGTCGTTATCGATGAGGATGGGCGCTGGCTTGTTGTCAAAAAGCGCTATGGCGGGCTGGAGGGAAGCTGGTCCCTGCCTGCTGGATTTGTTGAGGAAGGAGAAACCGCTGACCAGGCGGTTCTCAGGGAAGTGAAGGAAGAAACAGGAATTGAGTGCACTGTCACCGGTCTTCTTGGGGTGCGAACCGGCGTAATCAGGGAATCGATCAGCGATAATATGCTCGTTTTTTTGTTAAAACCATTGCCGGATCAGGAAGTGACGGCGGAAGAAACGGAATTATATGAAGCTGGATTTTTGTCACCTATTCATTTAAAATCGGACCCTCATACATCGATGCTGCTGCATTACCTTTTGAGTAAACCGATAGCTCATGTAATCAGCGGCAAACAGGGCCTTGACCCTGGAAAGCAGTTTCACTATAGTGCATATCAATTATTTTTATAATTTTCTGAAATTTAAAGAGAGTGACAGATATTTAAAGAAAAAATAGGATGTATCCGTTTTCAATGTGGAATTTCGGTCGAATTTGGACCTTTTCAAAAATGATGAATCTCTGATATATTATCAGAAAATTCTATAATAAAAAGGAGAGATTCTCTTATGAAAATGCAGGCACATGATTCAAAGGAATGTCCTTATTGCTCAGGTAAAGGCTACTTCCAATTGCTTCTTGGCGGCTCAGAAACATGCACATGCTGCAGCGGTTCCGGAAAATCAAAAAAATAAGGCAAAGCATCTTTGACCTTCGCATCTTGCGGGGTTTTTCTTTTTGCCTCGAATAGGGAGAGACTGCACCATTTCATTGACTCGAAAACGGACAAACAGTAAACTAGAAATGATGTTTAATGGGGGGATATAGACATGATGACGGTTGTCACACTGATCATTTCGATGTTATTGTTTTTTGTCCTGTTTTTCGGGATTGGATTTTTATTGAATATGCTGCTGAGGATGTCCTGGGTAATGGCGATCGTTTATCCAGTGATTGCGATATTCATTATTGATAAGTATCCATTGATCGATTACTTCCGCAACAGCGGGGAAGCTTTCCGTGATCTTGGACAGCGGATTTCACATCTGGCTGCCGCAGATGTGCTGATTCTAAGCAGCGGGCTTGCCGGTGCCATCCTGGCCGGTGTTGTCATCAAACTTTTACGAAAAAAAGGATATCAAATGTTTTAAAAAGGCGACCTTCAATTTTATTGAGGGTTTTTTTTATGCATAAAATTAAGGATTGGTCAGAGACTAATATTAAAATAGTGAACTTGAAAAATGAAGGTGAACAGTAAAATTTACTTTTAATGGAAGTGTAAATAGGCCTTTTGATCCTTTTTTTGCTCCTTTTGGAATATTTCTTGTTTTGTTGGGAAATTAATAGTTTTGGGAGGAGTGAAAAATTATATGAATATTTTAAAAATGTGGGCTAAACGCTCAGCTATGGCAGTTTTATTTTTTGCTGCTATAACTTCAACTTTCCACTCGATTTCAGGAGTGGAAGCTTCCACTGTTTCTACATACGTTTTTGACAGTGCTGGCACACAACAAGAGGAAAATTCAAGTTTTGATCATAAGAAAAAGTCAATGGGGCTTGCCCTCAAGTTTTTGAAAAAAGTTTCAGATTTTACGACGAAAATTTCTTCTAGTGAAAAGGTAGCCGGCGCACCGCCGACGCTTGAGGAATCGATGAACTGGTCACAATACCCGACAAAGCAGATCATTGCAACGGGGTATACGGCCGGAATTGAATCCACTGGTAAAAATCCTGGGCATCCAGGCTATGGAATCACCTATTCAGGTGTAAAGGTTAAACGTGACCTCTATTCGACAGTAGCGGCTGACCTGAATGTATTCCCGATCGGAACCATCCTTTTCATCCCTGGCTATGGATTTGGCGTTGTCGCCGATAAAGGCGGGGCAATCAAGGGAAATAAAGTGGACTTATACTACGATACCGTAAAGGATGTATATGAACAGTGGGGCAAGAAGACGCTGGATGCATACATAATTGAAATGGGTAACGGCAAGCTTACAGAAGATGACCTGAAAGCACTCAACGAAAATGAATCCATGCAGGTTTTCCGCCAGCAGTATATTGGCGGGAAGAAATCTTAAAAGGTAAAGGCACTTTCCTCGGGGGAAAGTGCCTTTTTAATCGTGAATGAGATGGTGCAGTTTATCCAGACCATCCAAAAGCCGTGGGGACGGCCGGCAATACAGTTCTTCCTCGAGGATGAAAAGACGGTCTTCCTTAACAGCGTCAAGTTCCTCCCAGCCGGGCCTGTTTATGATCAATTCTTTTTTAACCTTCTGCTTCCTGACACCAACCCAGGCGATACAAATATAATCCGGGTTCCGCGATTTTACATCATCCCAGTCGGTTTGTATGCTGGCAAGCTCTACATCGTAGAAAATATTTTCAGCACCGGCAGCCTCTGATATTTCAGTCAGCCAATTGATCCTGCCGGGGGTGAATACGGGTTTGGGCCACCATTCCCAGTACAGCTTCGGTTTCCATTTAGCTGCTTTCCCTTTTTGCCTAATGTTCTCCAGCCGGTTCCTGAACTTTTCTGCTGCTTCCTGCCCGCGATCCGGCATGTTCAAGGCTTTGGCCGTAATCACTAAATCATTTTCAATATCCTTAAGGGATTGCGGATTCAGGATGATGTGAGGAATATTGCGTGCCTTCAGTCCTTCGATATTCTTTTCCATTCCGGGAACACTTAACGATGCAAGCACGAGGTCTGGCTTCAGTTCTTCAACAAGGTCAAGATTGATCGAAAGGTCCGGGCCAAGCTTTGGCAGCGACTTTACCGCTTCCGGCCAATCGGAGAAATCATCCACTCCGACAAGAAGATGGGTCAGCCCGAGAAATTCCATGATTTCGGTGTTGCTGGGACATAATGATACTACTTTCATACGAATCCACCCGCCTTATAAAAGATAATGCAGAAGCAAAGTCAGCAAAATGCCAGTCAATCCGCCGAAAAATACTTCGATTGGCTTGTGTCCCAGCAGTTCTTTCAGCTCTTTTTGCTTTTCCTGCTCGGGCTTATCCTGCCAGCCTTTGGCCTCGTTGGCAAAGCGGCCAAAATCAGCCACAAGCTGGTTCAGGACAATGGCTTGCTCCCCGGCCTGCCTGCGGACCCCCGAGGCATCAAACATCGTGATAATCGCAAAGACAGCCGAAACAGCAAATACCGCTGAATCAAGTCCTGTTTGAAGAGCAACCCCGGTCGACAAAGCCGTCACAGCGGCGGAGTGTGAGCTCGGCATACCGCCCGTACTCGTCAGCAGCGACCAGTCGATCCTCCTTGTCGCAATATATTGAATCGGGACCTTCACGAACTGCGCGAAAAAAATCGCCGCCAGCGAGGCCCATAATGGGAAATTCGTTAATAATTCCATAGATGTTCCCCCTCTTTCTATAAAAGTACCTTTTTCAGTAATACCCAAGTTAAATGATAACATTACAGCCGGCGGCCGATGTTTGATAAAATAGTTCTAACGTTCAGGATGGAGGTGAGGGATGTGACAGGCTACCCTGAAGAGTATTATGAGTTCTTTATTAAATTCAACGAAGGGGACTATTATACCTGCCATGACTTGCTGGAAGATATGTGGATGACGGATAAAGGAAATCTTTTTTTAAAAGGGCTGCTGCAAATGAGCGTCGCCATCTACCATTACAGCTACGGAAATGTGAAGGGAGCGCGGCTGATGATGCAGGCGGCGCATGATTATCTGCAAACATACCGCCCGATCCACTGGGGACTTGATCTGGAAAAAATATATCCCTTCATCGAAAAGTGCATCGAAACATTCCCTGACGGACTTGACCGTGTTCCCTATGAAGAAGTCGGGACACTGCCAGAGCTGCCGGTTTTATATTTATATCTGGAAGATTAGCAGTTCGATTAAAAATAAAACTGCGGAAGTCGAAATATTTAAGCTGTTTCGATATAATGAAAGTATAAAGATGGAGGGGTGAACGATTTGTTTACAGTTAGCAATCAATTTAATTTGACCAACAGCCATGACTGCCTTGTGATTGGCCTGTTCAATAAGCCATCAGGTCTTGAAGGTGTTGTTGGGGAAGCAGACAAGCTTTTTGACGGACAATTGACTGAACTGATCAAAAGCGGGGATATTTCAACAAGGAAAAAAGAGGTTTCCAAAATACATACTTTCGGTAAAACTGGCGCGAGGAAGATCTATTTTGTCGGTCTTGGTCATGAGAAAGAATACAAATTCGAGACTTTGAGGGACGCGTTTGGCCGTCTGTTCAAGACAGCCAAGAAGGAAAAATGGACGGAAGCAGCAGTTCTGTTGGATACTTTTACAAGTGACAGCGTCGAGATCAATGATGCAGCACATGCACTTGGAGAAGCTTTCCCGATGGCTACATATGAATTTGCAGGCTACAAGCAAAAATCCAACGAGCCAGAAAAGCACATTGAGAGCCTGACTGTTTACAGTGCCGATGGAGAAGGCGATGTGGAAGCAGCGCTAGAGGTCGGCTATGTTTTCGGGAAGGGAACGAATTCAGCACGGACACTCGTCAATACACCAGGCAATCTATTGACTGCGACGGATATGGCGGGATATGCACTGAAGCTGGCAGAAAAATATGAGTTCGAAGCAGAAATTTTAGAAAAAGAGGAAATGGAAAAGCTCGGTATGGGTGCGTTGCTGGCTGTCAATCAGGGATCAGCAGAGCCGCCGAAAATGATTGTCCTAAAGTATCAGGGCAAGGAAGAGTGGAATGATGTCATCGGTCTGGTCGGCAAGGGCATTACGTTTGACACTGGAGGCTACTCAATCAAAACGAAGGCTGGCATTGTCGGCATGAAGTCCGATATGGGCGGTGCAGCGGCAGTGCTTGGTGCAATGGAGATCATCGGCGAACTGAAACCGGAGCGCAATGTTGTTGCCGTGATTCCGTCTACTGACAACATGATCAGCGGTACTGCATTCAAGCCAGATGACGTCATCACATCCATGAGCGGAAAAACAATTGAGGTGCTGAATACTGATGCAGAAGGACGCCTAGTGCTTGCTGATGCTATGACATACGCTAAGCATCACGGCGCAAATTACCTCGTTGATATAGCAACTCTGACAGGCGGAGTCATCACGGCTTTAGGTCTTCATACATCGGGAGCTTTGACGAACAACGAGGAATTCTTCGAACAAGTGCTTGAGGCTTCCTATGAGTCAGGAGAGCCAATCTGGCGCTTGCCATTGTTTGAGCGCGACATTGAGCGCGTGCGGGGCAGCAAAATCGCCGACCTGAACAATTCACCAGGTGCCGAAGGACATGCGATCATGGGCGGAGCTTTTGTCGGTGAGTTTGCAGAAGGCACTCCATGGGTGCATCTCGACATCGCCGGAACAGCCACTACCAACAAAGAATATGACCTGGGACCAGCAGGGGCGACCGGCGTCATGGCTCGAACACTCGCATTGCTCGTTGAACGATTTGAGACAGAAGAAGATGAAAAATAAATAGAATGGAAAACCCCGAAGTCCACATGAGACTTTGGGGTTTTTTTGTGAACTGACAGAGGTATAAATACCACACCTGAGCATTCCCCCATTTTTAACATAAATTTCAATGCTAATCGAAACACTAAATCAAACAAACCCATTGACATAAAAAACAATTCTATGATAATTTAATACTTGTCATTTTAATTCTCTACCAATTTACCAAACTAAAGTATTTTATCATCGAGAGGAGCACTTTCCCATGAATGCAGTTGTTATTGCCGTGCTGGCGATGCTGATCCTGAGCTTGCTTCGTGTCAATGTTGTATTGGCATTAATTGCCGGAGCGCTGATCGGCGGTTTGACTGGCGGCTTGAGTATAGAAAAGACAATTGAGGTTTTTTCAGGTGGACTTGGCGGCAGTGCCGAGGTTGCGCTGAGCTATGCATTGCTTGGCGGGTTCGCAGTAGCCATTTCCAAGACTGGATTGCCCAACCTGATCGTTGACTGGATGATCAGCATGATTGGCAAAAAAGGCGAGTCAAAAGCAAAAACTTATTCAAAAGCTATTATTGTGATTTTAATTTTAATGATGGCGATTTTCTCGCAAAACCTGATTCCGATCCACATTGCGTTTATTCCGATCCTGATTCCGCCATTGTTGATCGTCTTCAATGAGCTGAAGATTGACAGGCGTTTGATAGCATCTGTTTTGACATTCGGGCTGACCGCGCCATATATTTTGCTGCCGGTAGGTTTCGGCGGGATTTTCCACGATATCCTGGCTACGAATATGGCTGAAGGCGGGATGAATATCGATAAAGGTGATATCCCGACAGCGATGCTGCTTCCTACTGCAGGCCTGGTAGTCGGTTTGCTGATTGCGATTTTTGTATCCTACCGCAAACCTAGAAATTATGAAGATCACCAAGTGGTCGAAATGGAAAGAAATGAGTACTCGAAGGCAGGCATCATTTTCTCTTTTGTTGCGATTATCGCAGCCCTTGCAGCACAGCTGTTTTTCGATTCGATGATCATGGGCGCGCTTGCGGGTATAATCGTCGTATATGCAAGCGGAGCGATTAAGTGGCGTGAAGCAGACAATCTTTTAACCGAAGGTATGAAAATGATGGCGTTCATCGGATTCGTCATGCTGGCAGCATTCGGATTCGCAGAAGTATTGAAAGAAACAGGGGATGTGGAGAGCCTTGTTACGCAGGCTGCCGATGCGATTGGCAATAATAAAGCCATGGGCGCTTTGTTGATGCTGGTAGTCGGCTTGCTCGTCACAATGGGAATCGGTTCTTCGTTCTCGACAATTCCAATCATTGCAACGATCTTCGTGCCGCTAAGTCTTCAATTAGGCTTCAGCCCGATGGCTACGATTGCGATTGTCGGAACAGCAGCTGCACTTGGTGATGCCGGTTCTCCTGCATCAGACAGTACGCTTGGACCGACCGCTGGTTTGAATGCGGACGCTCAGCACAATCACATCTGGGATACAGTTGTCCCGACGTTCGTGCACTACAATATTCCATTGATCATTTTCGGCTGGATTGCCGCAATGGTTCTATAATATTCTATATGCCGTCCTCCTTTTTACAGGCAGGGCGGCTTTGTCTATCTAGGCTCGTTCCGTCAACTTTGCTGCCAGGTTCGCAAATCAATTCCGACCTATTCTTCAGCCTTTATTTAAAAGGTGAATTTCGGTAGGATAATAAAAAGAGGTGATCAACATGTACTTCGGAAAACCACGGAAGAAGGGCCCTTCGGACAGAGTCCCGCCGAACCAGAATGTTACGAGATCGTTCCCTGTCCTGCATTATGGAAACGTCCCATACTATAAAAATCTTGATGATTGGACCCTGAAGATTTTTGGACTTGTGGAAAAAGAAGTGATTTTATCCTATAAAGAGTTGATGGACTTGCCGCAAATGAACTCGGGCAATGACATTCACTGTGTGACTGGCTGGTCCAAGCTTGATAATGTCTGGGAAGGAGTATCCACGGTGGAGCTGGCGAGGCTGGCCAAACCAAAGGAAGCTGCTAAATATGTTATCCTGCATGCTGAAGAAAACTGGACGACCAACCTGCCTGTTGAGGATTTCCTCAGGGAAACGAGCCTGCTTGCCCACTCCCATAACGGAGAACCATTAACTCCTGAGCATGGCTATCCATTGCGGGCGGTCATTCCACATCTATACTTCTGGAAAAGTGCCAAGTGGATCAGGGGCATAGAATTCACCTCTGAAAACCGGCCTGGTTTCTGGGAGGAAAATGGCTACCATATGTATGGCAACCCGTGGAAAGAGCAGCGGATGACCTGGGACTAGGCATTTTTTTCAGTACAATGGACAAACGCCTATTCAACTGTCCCTCTGTATGCATATGAAGTACTATAGGCATACAAAAAGAGGGAGGTAGCTGATGAATAGAAGAAGACGATTTTATGGCGGCCGGCGTCCATTTGGTTTTGGATTTGGAGGTCCGTTTGTTGGCGGAGTGCTGGGAGGCCTTTTAGGCAGCGCGTTATTGTACCCCGGCGGATATGGCTACGGTTATGGTGGATTCCCGCCTTATGGCTATGGTTATGGATATGGATTCCCGTATTATTAATTAGATAAAAACAAGAGCCGCTGTTTCAGGAACAGCGGCATTTTTTTGAATTCATTCCCACCTGAGCTGGGTGATGATATGGCAGCATTCTTTTTCCCCTGCATAATCCACAAAGTTCATGGTGATTCCATCCGGATTGTAAGTGATTTTAGGGAATTTCTTGATTCCTGTTGCTTTGATCATCCGTTCGACTTCCTTTGTATTGGATTGCTGGGCCGCAGACATTAAATCACTGGAAAAAGAGCTGGATGAAGTGATTTTTGCCATCACAAGATTGGCATCCTTCATCAGGGCAATAGCTTTCTCAGCTGAGGTCTTGAACAAAGTTACGTTCACTTCCGGATACGGGCGGCGAGTGCCAGTTTGCTTGTTTTTATGAAAAAATAAACAATGCATAAGTACTTCCCCTCCTGACGGGTAAGTTCATAATATGATTCAATGTATGAAATCTCAGCTACAAGTATGAAGGTGGGAAAAGCCAAAAATACTTATGTCAGGAAAAAGAGGGTAAATAAAGGGAAAAGGAGAATTGTTATACATAATAACTTCTATTGTGAAATAGAATCGGACCAAGGTGGCATGAAAGGGGAAAAACCTCATGGATTTGGATCTGGTCGTCAATATGATTGAAGAAAATGGCTATTTGGGGTTATTTTTATGGATGTGGTTCGGGGTGTTCGTCATTCCGGTCCCTAACGAGGTCATATTGATGACTGTTGGGCTTGCTTCATCACAGGGAGCTTTAACACCACTGTCTGCCTTCGCAGTTACCTATCTGGGAATAGCGGCAGCCATCACCTCCAGCTATTGGCTGGGAAGGTTGATCGGGAGGCGGCTGCTACGGTTTTTGAAAGGGAAAAAACGGTTAGCAGGTTCGCTTGAATCCGCGATGGGGTTAATGGATAAATACCATATGCTTTCACTGTCTCTCAGCTGTTTTATTCCTGGAGCCCGGTATTTTGTGCCATTGCTTTATGGCATCAGCCGGCTTTCCTTCAAGACATTTGCCATTTTCGCCTATAGCGGTGCTTTTTTCTGGGTATTGATCATTTTTGTGCTAGGCTACCTATTTGGAGATAAAATGGAACTGATCATGAAGTATAGTGATGAAATGTGGCTGGCCATCCTCGCCGCTGCGATTCTGTTTATTGCTGTTACGGTGAAAAGAAAGAAATTGAAGAGCTCAGCCACCGAAGTGGAATGAGCCCTCTATTAGGAAAGGCAGCAACAATAGCCGCCTTCCCTGTAACCACTGTTTTGTTAAAAATCGTTCCTGTGCTCGACCAAATCAATAGCACCCAGAACGATATGTGCCAATCCAAAACCGAATACCGTGTTGGAAACCATCTTGTCGATCTTGCGATTTTGTTTCATCGCATAACCTGCTGCCGTTACAGCCGTACCTAAAACTGTCGGGATCATGCCTTCGCGAATTCGGTTCAAATAAATCACCTCATGATGTTGATGGTCCTTAGTGGTAAGGACAAGATTAGTTTTTCCCACAATCCCTTGCGATTGTTTGCCAAATATAAGGAGGTTAAGAATATGGATTTGAACAACACACTGCTAGGCTCGCTTGGAATCGAAATAACAGAACTGCAAAAAGGAAAAGTGGTCGCCACGATGCCCGTCGATGACAGGACGAGACAGCCATTTGGCCTGCTGCATGGAGGAGCCTCCGTTGCCCTTGCAGAAACCGTCGCCAGCGTAGGTGCATTTGAGCTAGTCGATCAAGAAAACGAGGTCGTAGTCGGCCTTGAAATCAACGCCAACCACATCAGGGCAAAAAGAGAAGGCGTAGTCACAGCTGTCGGCACCGTCCTCCATCAAGGAAAAACCACAATGGTCTGGGATATCAAAATTACAGACGAAGACAACAATCTTGTCTGCATATCTAGATGCACTATCGCCGTGATCAAGCGAAAAAAGTAAACCAGCCGAATTGGCTGGTGTTTTTTTGTGCTTTGGAGGGGGGTGGAAGTAGCCCGAAGTTCGGACAGGTTTGTGGGAAAAACGGATGAAGCTGTCCGAAGTAGCCCGAAGTTCGGACAGGTTAGGAGCAACAATTGGAAAAGCTGTCCGAAGTAGTCTGAGGTTCGGACAGGTTAAGGGGGAAAACCGAAAAAGCTGTCCGAAGTAGTGCGAGGTTCGGACTGGTTTCTGGGAAACACTGATGAAGTTGTCCGAAGTAGCTTGAAGTTCGGACAGGTTCTTTAGTATGAGGCTCAAAGCTGTCAAGAAGACAACCTTATTTTGACAACTTCGGGGAGAGAAGGCGAAAAGCTGTCAAGAAAGCGACGTAATTTTGACAGGTTCGGGTGTAGATGCCGAAAAGCTGTCAAGAAAGCGACGTTATTTTGACAGGTTCGGGTGTAGATGCTGAAAAGCTGTCAAGAAAACACCGTAATTTTGACAGGTTCGGGGAGAGAAGGCGAAAAGCTGTCAAGAAAGCCACGTAATCTTGACAGGTTCAGGGGTAGAAGGAGAAAAGCTGTCAAGAAAGCGACGTTATTTTGACAGGTTCGGGTGTAGATGCCGAAAAGCTGTCAAGAAAGCGACGTTATTTTGACAGGTTCGGGGGTAGAAGGCTCAAAGCTGTCAAGAAAGCGACGTTATTTTGACAGGTTCGGGTGTAGATGCTGAAAAGCTGTCAAGAAAGTGACGTTATCTTGACAGGTCCAAAGCGAAAAGCAAAAAGGCTGTCAAAAAACCAATGGGCTTTTAACAGCTTTCATCAGGAATCAGCACATGTTTCGAATACAGCGCCACCCTTTAGACTCCAAACCTATGCACTCTAAGCTACATCCTCTCCATATCCTCCTCAATTTCAATGATCCTCCTTAGCTTTTCATTATGGAAGGAGGCTGGTGCCATCTGGAGCAGTTTATTCCGGATGGAGCAAAGGATTGGGAAGTCGACTTGGGATGCAAGGCCGTAGATTTTCATCTCATCTTTAATCTGCTTGGTTCGTTCGCGTTTGTGCTGGGTGTATTTTTTAAAGGCTTCCAAACCTGAAGCTTCTTTGCTTAACCATTTTGCCAGGTAGACGGCATCTTCAGCTGCCTGTGAGGCTCCCTGGCCGATATTGGGCATTGAGGCGTGGGCGGAATCCCCGAGAAAGAGAATGTTTTCGGATTGAAGTGGTGTTAAGGGTTTTAATTCATAAATATCATCGTATAGAATCTGGTCGGCTGAGGTATTTTCCAGGAGTTCCTGGATAGGGTCATGGTAGTAGAAAAAGTTGAATAATAAGTCGATTGGGGTCCATGTGCTAAGACTGCTGTCATCCGATGTTTTTTTAAAGGCGTACCAAAAGATCTGCTGATCAGTTAAAGGGGCGATGCCGAATTTTCCTCTTGCTCCCCAGGTTTCGGTATAAGCATTCACTTGGAGTGGAGGGTCTTCGATCAAACCTCGCCAGCAGGAATAGCCTGTGTGGGTCAGGGTGCTTTCAGGGAACAGTTTTGAGCGAATGGGTGAAGATGCGCCGTCACAGCTTATCAGGTAGTCCGAATCCACGGTGGTGCCATCCTTGAAAAATAATGTCACGACCTGACCCTGGGTAAAATCAATCAAGTGTTTTTCCAAATGAAGACAGCCCGGAAGAAGAGCATCCATCAATATCTTTTGAAGAGAGGAGCGATGGATGAACAGATAGTTTGGGATATGGGAAGGTGCATGATAATCGAATGTAGCAATGGTATTCCCAAAATCGGACTTCAGCTGGCATGCATCTGCATCAAGGCCGTGAGCCAGCAATTCGGGGCCTAATCCCATGAGGTAAAAGGCCCTAATTGCATTGCCGCTTAAGATCATACCTGTGTCCGGTTGCTGGACCCGTTTTTCTTTTTCATAAATCTCCGCATGGATTCCATTTTTCTGCAGGGCAATGGCTGTGCACAATCCGCTGATTCCGCCGCCGACGATTGCGATTTTTTCATCCTCCATTTTTCTCCCTCCATTCTGTCAGACTGACTTTTCATCTTAACTATACTCCGCTGCTTCTGTGGTTGGTATGGATAAACTTTGAAATTTCCATGTACAAAAAAAGGCCATCAGGGGAATGTACCTGATGGCCTTTCATATGGTTATTTGGATTGATTTTCAGCGATCTCTTTCCGTGCCTTTGCAAGGTCATCCTGCACAGTACGGTCCGACAGCTTTACCCCGCTGTTATATGCTGCTCTTGAAATCAGGTGCCCGGCAACAGGGGATGTAAGGAAGATGAAGCCAATTCCCAGCAATAATCGTGAATTAAAATGATCTTCAATTAGCCAAAAATAAAGGAAGGTTCCAAGCAATACAAGCATTACACCCATCGTGGCACTTTTAGATGCCGCGTGGTTCCTCGTATAAACATCCGGCAGCCTGATAAGCCCGAATGCTGTCACAAGGCTGAGGAATGCACCGATCAGGATGAATAAGCCAGCAAAAAACTTAACGATCTCCATTTCTGTCATATTCCATGATTACTCCCTTCTCAAGAAACTTTGAAAAGGCGACTGTTCCGATGAATGCCAGTATCCCTATCAGCAGGATGATATCGAGAAATGCACTCGTATCGAGAAGGATTGACACTAAAGCAACCACAGAAACCAGACTGATTCCGATCGCGTCCAGGGCAACTACCCGGTCAGCCACTGTCGGCCCCTTGATAACACGGTAAATCAGGCCTATCATCGCAAGTGATATGAAGGTAACTGAAATCCACATGACGGTATCGAACATTATCGGCTCACCTCCATAATTGCCTTTTCGAACGTATTTTTGATGCTTTGAATCGCTTCGTCCGCATCACTGATGTCCATCGCATGTACATACAGAATCTTATTATCATCAGAGATATCGACGACAAGGGTTCCAGGGGTCAAGGTTATCAAGTTTGCGAGCATTGTAATCTCCCAGTCTTGCTTCAATTCTGTCGGGAATGCGAAGATTCCGGGCTTGATATTGAGCTTGGGCCTTAGAACTGCCTTGAGGACATCGATATTTGAAAGGATTAATTCCCTCGTGAAAATGTAGATCAGGTCTACTACTGCCACTACCCTCAACAAATAAAAACGGGAAGTGAAGAATCGGCGGAAAATATAAATGATGAGCAGGCCGAAGAAATACCCGACGAAAAACGAAGCCGGGGAGTAGGATGTTTTAAGGAACATCCACACAAAGGCCAGAATGAAATTCAGCAAGATTTGAAAAGCCATGTCTCATCACTCCTTTAAAACAGCATTGATATAGATTTCCGGATTCGCCAGCGTTTCTGCTGCATTGGAGATGACCGGATAAATTGCTTCAGTTCCGAAGCCGTACAGGACAGCGAACGCGGTCAGGACGGCCGGTGCGATGAGCAGCCATTTCACTGGAGATTTTTCCTCATTCTTATAAGCTCGAGGTGTTCCCCAGAAGCCTCGGATAAATATCTTCATGACGGAAAACAGGACCAGTAAACTAGACATCAGGACAACGAACGCACCAAGATAGCTTTCGTTCTCGAAGCCGGATCGGACCAGCATGATTTTACCTGCAAATCCGCTGAGCGGCGGTATACCTGCGAGTGCCAGCGCAGCGATGAAGAAGGTCCATCCTAAAGCGGGATATCCATTGATCAGACCGCTAATCTTATTCAGGTCACTTGTCCCTGTAATTGCAATGATAATTCCAATCAACAAGAAGAGCGCCGCTTTGATGTTCATGTCATGGATCAGATAAAACACAGAGCCCGTGAGAGATTCCGGGGTCAGTACAGAGACCCCGAACAAGATGACCCCGACTGCCACGATAATGTTATAAATGATGATTTTCTTGATGTCCGAATATGCAATTGCTCCGATAGCACCGACGATGATCGTCAGGATGGCAAGAATCTGGAGCAATTGATGCGTATAGCCGGCATCATGGTAAAAGAACAACGTATAAGTCCTTGTGATCGAATAGACACCGACCTTAGTCAGCAATGCTCCAAACAAGGCCATTACAGGTGCAGGCGGTGCATAATAAGACCCTGGAAGCCAGAAATAAAGCGGGAAAATCGCTCCTTTCAGGCCAAACACAATGAGGAACAATACAGCAATGACCGTAATGATGCCCATGTCTCCAAGTTCGCTGATCCTCACCGAGATATGTGCCATATTCAATGTCCCTACTACTGAGTACAAATAAGCGACTGCGATGACGAACAGTGCTGAGGAAATGACGTTCACAAGTATGTATTTTATCGATTCGCGCAGCTGGATTTTCGTCCCGCCCAATACCAGCAGCACATACGAAGACATAAGCATTACTTCGAAAAATACAAACAAGTTAAATATATCCCCTGTTGTAAAGGCACCGTTTACACCTACCATCAGAAAGTTGACAACCGGATAATAATAAAATTTTTCGCGCGCTTCCCCAATTGATTTAAAGGAATAGAATAAAGCGGCAAGAGCGATGATACTGGTCGTCAATACAAGCAGGGCGGAAAGCATATCTGATACGAGCGTAATCCCGTAAGGCGCTTCCCAGTTACTGAGGTCCATTGTCTGGATGCCATCTCTATATACATGATTTGCCAGCATGGAGGCTGCAATAACAGTGATTACCGCGCTTATTGCAGATATCCAGCGCTGGGCCATGATGTTTTTTGTGAAAAATATGAGTATAACCCCTGTTATCAGAGGAATTAAGATGGGTAAGATGATTAGATTATTCATGTCCTTCCTTTCCTCTCAAGCGATCCATATTATCCGTTCCAAGCTCCTGATAAGCACGGTAGGCAAGCACCAGGAAAAATGCTGTCACACCAAAGCTGATGACGATCGCAGTTAAAATCAGCGCCTGTGGCAGCGGGTCAACGTAGGATTCGGCATGTTCACCCAGCAAAGGGACTGTCCCCCTCTTCAAACCTCCCATTGTTAAAATCAACAAATGGGCTCCATGGCTTAACAGGCCCGTACCAATGATAATCCTGAGCAGGCTTTTCGAAAGCATCAGGTAGGTGGCTGTCATAAATAAGATTCCAATTAGAAATGCCATTAAGATTTCCATTATTCGCTCTCTCCAATCGTTTGAATAATGGTCATTGTCACACCAATGACGACAAGGAAAACTCCGGTATCAAACAATACCGCCGTATGCAGGGATGTTTTGCCGAGGAGCGGCAAATAAACATAAGTATAGGCATGCGTCAGGAATGGCTTGTTGAAAAATAAACCTCCTGCTCCAGTTCCGATAGCAAAGATTAGTCCCACCGCGATCAGTTTAATATAATCGACAGGCAAGATTGCCTTGACCGTCTTTATATCAAAAGCCAGCAGCAGGAGGACGATTGCCCCGGATGTCATCAATCCGCCAACGAATCCTCCACCCGGATGGTAATGGCCTGCAAAGAACAGGTGGATAGAAAACAGGATGATGACAAACAAGGTTAACTTCGTGACAGTCTGGAGGATTATATCATTTGTTTTCATCCAATTCTTTCCCCCTTGTCATACGCAGCTTGATCATCGCGAAGATCCCGAGGGCAGCGATGCCAAGTACGGTAATTTCAAACATTGTGTCAAAGCCGCGGAAATCAACAAGGATGACGTTGACCATGTTTTCGCCGCCAGCTTTTTTATAGGTATTCTCGATATAATAATCCGCAATCGATCCAAACATTTTATTGCTGTGGGCAGATAGGGCAATCATCGTCACGACCGCTCCGACGCCAATTGAAATTACAGCGTTCGTAGCCCTAAAGCGGATTCGCTCTTCGTTCCTTCTGATCTGAGGCAAGTGATAAAACGCGAGCAGGAATAGCGCTACAGAAACCGTTTCGATCACTAGTTGTGTCAGTGCGAGGTCAGGCGCCCGGAAAATGACGAAGAATAGAGCGACTGTATACCCGACAGCACCGAGCAGGATAATTGAAGTCAATCTTGATTTGGCAAATAAAATCATAATTGATGATACAGCAATGATCAGCACCAGTATGACTTCCGTTATGTGGACTGGGGCGATATTGCTGAGATCCATTTTAAATGCGTTTTTATAAAATAGAGTCGAAGCCAGGATCAGAATGAAGAATGAGGAAATATACACTAGATATGACCGTATGAAACCCGTCATATAAGACTTTGTGATATCTTTAGAGACTAGCTGGATGGTTTCCAGTCCTCGGTCATATAAATGATTAAGTGCCAGGCGCTCTGGGAACATGCGGTAAACGCCAGTCCATTTTGGCATGAACTTATAGAGTAAAATTCCGAGTGTGATGACACCGATTGTCATGAACAATTCAGCTGTTGGTCCGTGCCAGTGCGAAATATGGACGTCGAATCCTTCACCGTTGTCAAGCAATGACGGCAGGATGGCTCCCATTGCCGGCGATATGATGTTATGCGACAGTACATTCGGGAAAATACCGAAAATGATCACGAGTGATGCAAGTATGACCGGTGAAATCAGCATGCCGATTGGTGCTTCATGCGGTTTCTTTTCCAATTTTTCAGGCTGGTACTTGCCCGTGAAAGTCTTGAATACATACATCATGCTGTAAAGGAACGTGAACACACTAGCTGTCCAGGCGATGATTGGAAACAGGATGCCCCATGTATCCATTTTGAAAATATCCATTTCCGCCACTCGCAGCATGCCTGTAAAGAACATTTCCTTACTCAGGAATCCGTTGAACGGAGGAATCCCGGCCATGGAGAAGGTTCCGATGATGGCAAGCGTGAATGTGATTGGCATGAAGTTCATCAAACCGCCAAGCTTGCGGATATCCCTTGTCCCAGTTTCATGGTCGATAATTCCTGTCACCATGAACAGGCTCCCTTTGAACGTAGCGTGATTGATCAGATGGAAGACCGCGGCAGTGACCGCAACAATATAATAGCCATCTTTAATCGTGCCATAATGAAGTGCAGCAGCACCGGCCCCAAGAAGTGACATGATCATGCCGAGCTGGCTGACAGTTGAGAATGCAAGAATTGCTTTTAAATCGGTCTGTTTTACCGCAGAAAAAGAACCCCAGAATAATGTGAGCACACCGACTCCGGCAACAAGCCATACCCATGTGCCTGAATGGGCAAAAACAGGTGTCATGCGGGCTACAAGATAGATGCCGGCCTTGACCATCGTCGCTGAGTGCAGATACGCACTGACAGGAGTAGGAGCCTCCATGGCATCAGGCAGCCAGATGTGGAACGGGAACTGCGCTGATTTTGTAAAAGCACCGAGCAGAAATAGAATCAAAGTCACGGTGAATAAAGGATGGTTCATAACTTGATTGGACATTTGAATCGTTTCAGAAATGCTGAAGGTCCCAGTGATGATATAAAGCATCAGGATGCCCCCAAGCATGGAAAGTCCTCCGAAAACCGTGATCAGCATCGATTTTTGCGCACCGTAGCGGGAGCGTTCTCGATGGTTCCAGTAGCCAATCAGCAGGAATGATGAAAAACTGGTCAGTTCCCAGAATGTATACAGGACGATCAGGTTGTCCGACAAGACGACACCGAGCATGGCTCCCATAAATAAAAGCAAGTAGACATAGAAGGTATTCAGCTTTTCCTTGTCCGGTGACAGATAATAAATTGAATACAGCACAACGAGAGCGCCGATTCCGGTGATCAGCAGGGCGAATAGCAGCCCAAGGCCGTCAACTTTTAACGTAAAATCAATCCCAAGCGATGAAATCCAGGGCACCGTTTCCATGACTGTGCCGCCATGGCCAGTGGTGCCGATGAACTTCAGGAAGTATGCAAACAGCACAGCCGGCAGCGGCAGCAGGAACCAGCCTGTATGGATACTCTTGAAATACTTATGTATAAATGGAATTAAGATCGCGAGTAAAAGCGGTGATAAAACTGCAAGGTGTAGTAAAGACAAATGATAATACCTCCTTATTTAATTCCAAATTCATGGCTTAACATTATATTTTTTGCCATTTAACCCAACTTCATGCCCCTAACTCACTGTTGTAAAAATTATATCGTAAAAAAGAGGGGGATGCATGAAAACTCCCTTGATAAATCAAGGTTTTCTGAATTAAGCTCCAGCAAATGGCCCGTTTCATACCTGAATATGCTTTCTCTAGGCAGCCTTGGGCAGTTTAACTTGTTGTTGAATGCTGAATAAAATCCTGATTCTTTCTGCATACTAACAGTGAATAGGGGGGATAAGCCATGGCCCGAAAGCTGATTGTATGTGTTGGGATATTCCTGAGTTTGTTTACGGGGTTCATGTTTCTCGATCAAAGGGATAACAAGGAGTTGTCAAATAAAGGACCTGGAGTGCTGAATGTCCAGCAATCAGATATGGACGAGGTTGAAACAGCTGAATATATTCCATTCGGTTCAAGAGAATACGTCCGGATTGTGCCGCAATAACTCCAACCTGTTCATACGGATGAAAAGCGAAAAGGTTTCAAAAAAATAAAAGTTCCTTTATGGGGCTTTTTTCTTTTGTTTTTATTGCCAGCGTTCTCCATTTCTTTCATAATGAGGAATGAGGGAAATACGCAGGAATTGAGTGAAAAAACAACATGAAAAACGCCTATTTTACAAGTTACTTTCCTTTGATGTCCATCCTGATGTTCAGTTTGGCTCTTTCTGTCCGTACGGAAATAGAACTGCTTGCAGTCCTGAAAAATGCAGGGATTTATGATGGAATGATGGAATTCTTTTCGGATACCGGCATCAAGCTGTCATTGCTTGCCTTGCTGATGGTCGTTTTTTTTATGGTATTCGCTGCCCTGAAGCTGATAGCCGATACGATTAATGAGGTTAGCCTGCTATTGTTTTCCGTAGATCACGAGGGCGAAAGTCTGAAACTGATCCGTAAAGGAGCCGTCATTTATTTTGCAGGCGGGATTGCATCGCTGGTAAGCTTCTTCAGTTTCATCGGGATTGGGGCCATATTCTTATTGGCCACCATGGTTTATTTCATTTATTTTGTCTATAAAATCAGTCCCAAGCTCACAATGTCAGGATTGATCGGAACCGTCTTCTTTCAGACCATCCTCTGGAGCACCCTCGTGCTTGGTATAGTGTACCTGGCGGTAAAAGTGTATAACAGCCTGCTTGCAAGCTTGCCGATTTAAGTGCCGACCCATTCATTTGGTCGGTATTTTTAATATGAAAAAACCGGGCCGCGGCCCGGTTTATTTCTTCATGATATCCCGCCAGATCAGCAGGTGGGGAGACTGATTGTTGATGGCTTCCATGCTTTGCGGCTGGTCTTTGCCGACCCACACTCCTGCGGTATAGGGACCGTTGAAGCCGATGAACCAGAAATCTTTGAAGTCATTTGTGGTTCCGGTCTTGCCGCCGGCTTCAGGACCAATACTGGCCGCTTTTCTCGCTGTTCCCGAGGAAACGGTCTTTTTCATGAGCGCTCGTACTTTTTGGATGGTGCTTGGATTCCACACCTGGACAGGTTCCTCATCCCATTTATATAGGACCTCACCTGCCTGATTGGTTACTTTCACGATTGCCCGGGGAGTGAGATAAAGCCCTTTGTTGCTGAATACCGTATAAGCGGATGTCAACTCAAGCGGACTGACTCCGGTCGTGAAGCCGCCTACTGCCGCTGCGGGTACATGATCCTGGTTTGTTACGTTTTTGAATTTGAATGGCTCCAGATCATTGAACGCTTCGTCAATGCCTACTTGCTGCAAAATCCTTATGGCAGGGGTGTTGTACGAATGGGTGAACGCCTTTTCAAGCGTAACCATCCCATAGGTTGAACCTCCATAATTTTTTGGGCAATATCCTTTGATGCATAGAGAGCCGCCATTAATCTTAGAATCGCTGTTCACAGCAAATCTTTCAAAGTATGGCGCATACACGAGGAGCGGTTTGATTGCCGAACCAGGCTGGCGGAATGCCTGGAATGATCGATTGAAATCGCCGCTTTGGTATTTTTTTCCTCCGGCCAGGGCAACGATTCTCCCGTTCTTATGGTTGATAACAGCTGCTGCCGCCTGGACCGAAGCATCAGGCAGGTTAGCCGAGAGTGCCTGGACTGTTTGTTTCTGCCTGTCAATATCAAGGCCTGTGTGGATACTCACGCCTGAGCGAAGCAAATCCTCGATCTTCAGGCTTACCTCCTCTGGATCCTGTATGTTCTCCTGTCGGGCAATCAGTTCCCGCAATTCGAAAAGCGCGTAGGAAGAATAATCCGGATAGAGATTTTTACGGGAATCGACCTTCAGCACAATAGGCTGCTTTTTCAGCTCCGCTGCTTTTTCAGACGTGATTTTTTCGAATTGTGCAAGCTGGTCGATCAGCCGTTCCTGCCGCTCTTTTGTCCGCTTGAAATGCTCAAGAGGATTGTAGTAGGTCGGGTTATTCGGGATGGCGGCAAGAAATGCCTGTTCTGCCTCGGACAGCTCCGATGGCTTTTCCTTAAAATAGAAATCAGCGGCAGCCTTGATGCCATATGCATTATTATGAAAATAAATCGCATTCAAATATTGTTCGAGAATCTCTTTTTTTGAAAAAGTCCTCTCCAGCTGGTACGCATATAATACCTCGCTCAGTTTCCGGTTGTATGATTCATGATGGTTCAAATACTGATTCCTGGCCAACTGCTGGGTAATCGTGCTTGCTCCCTGCTGGATTCCATCTGCCTGCATATTGATGGCGAGTGCACGGCCAATCGCCGGCAGGTCAAAACCGGGATGCTTTTCAAAATTCCGGTCTTCAGAGACAATGAATACCTCTTTTATAAAGTCTGGAATCTCATTTCCCTTTGCATAGCTTCTGTTCATCGGCCGGTAAATCTCGGTGATGACATCGCCATTTCCTGCCAGGATAAAACTCGTTTCGGAAAGCTTTGTCTCCTCCAAGTCAATCTTTTTATCCAATGTTTTGCTGAAGCTGACAGCCTTGCCTGCTTCTGTATAAGTTAACATGACAGCCGCCATGAAAACGGGAACCAATAGAAATATCATAAGATAGCCTGTGAAAATGCGCACGGTGATTCCTTTCTTCCTGCAAAATGTTTTCCTGTCACTCCTCATAATATCGGAACGGGGCATGAAATTATTTACTTCTTTTAGACAGTCAAAAAAATGACAAGCTTAAAATGCAGAAAATTAAAAAATTTACTAAGAAACGTGCTATAATAGAAAAAATAATGCAGAGAAAAGCATATACTGGTTACATACAACTACTGGCTTTTCAGAAAGTTGGGGAAGCATGAGCGAAAAAGAAAGGACAACATTATTTATTGATTTTGAGTTCACGATGCCTGACCGGAACAGCAAAAGACGGGGATTTTACCAGGAAATCATCGAAGCAGGGGCTGTCCTGGTCGAAAACAATAAGGTGGTAGAACAATTTTCATCTTATGTAAAACCAATGCGGTTTCCGATTTTGACAGAACGCTGCCGTTCATTCCTGAATATTTCCCAGGAACAAGTCAACTCTGGAATTACCTTCAAGGATTTGGCGGAAAAGCTTAAGTTGCTTGGCGGGAACAAAAATTGCCAGATCGTGACCTGGGGGAATATGGACATGAAGGTGCTGCAGCAAAATTGCCAGCAGGCTTCAGTCGCTTTTCCGCTGCCGGGAAAGCAAATCGACCTTTCGATGGAGTATAAGCGTTTCTTTGGCGACCAGAACCAGACGGGTCTTTGGAAAGCGGTGCAGGAATATGGAAGGGAAGGGACCGGGAAACATCACCGCGCCCTTGATGACGCGCTGACGACCTACCATATTTACAAGCTCGTGGAGAAAGACAAACAATATCTTCAGAAGCCTGAACCCGCAACAATCGGGGATATGGTCGATTTTTCCAAGCTGCTCAATAAATTCGCATAAAAAAGCCAGATTGGAAAAAACAATCTGGCTTTTGGCGTTATCACTGGTTTTTAAAATAATCCTTTTCAAGGGAGTCCAGGTTTCTCAGGCTTTGCTGGGCCCACGCGGAATCATCGCCCTCGAGTTCAGAACGAAGCTTGCCTGTTGCTTCTTTAAGAGACTCAAGATAATCCGGGATTTCACCCTCGAATGGCTTGACCATTTTTTCCGGGATGTTTGCTTGTTCGCGGAAGGAAAGTGCCTTCCTTTCGTGGAAAAAACCTACTTCTGCATCCTTAGGATTGTGGAGGTCACCCTGCATCGGGTGTTTTGCGACAGCCAAAACTCGGACAAGATAATGCTGCGGGCGCCGTTCCGTGATTTCACCTATGTACTTACCGGTTTTATAAATGGCGGTAACTTGATCGCCAATATTCAATTCAGCCATAAAGATGCCCCTTTCGGAATCTTGGATTTCTTTCATTATAGCAAAAATCAAAGATGCAAAACATTTTGCAATCGTTTAAAGTGTCTATAGGAGGGATACATATAATGACTAAAAAAATATTGGCAGTATTATTTGCAATGATGATGGTTCTTGCTGGCTGCGGCACAGCGGGTGAAAAGCAGGAAGCAGACAAGCAGAAGGAAGAAACGACGAATGGCGGACAGGCAGCCGAGGAGAATCTTGATTACCCTCAAGCAACTACAGAAGTGCAGGATAATGAGCGGCTTGTTGAAATGGTCACCTCGATGGGAAAAATCAAGATCAAGCTTTTCCCTGAACAGGCGCCAAAAGCAGTTGAAAACTTTATTAAGCATAGTGAAGATGGCTACTATGAAGGCATCATCTTCCACCGTGTCATTGATGGGTTCATGATTCAGGGCGGTGATCCACAGGGAACAGGAATGGGCGGCGAGAGCATTTACGATGGTCCTTTTGAGGATGAATTCTCAAAACAGCTATTTAACATTCGCGGCGCATTATCGATGGCCAATTCCGGTCCAAACACAAATGGCAGCCAATTTTTTATCGTTCAGAATAAGGAACTGGATGCTAGTTTCCCAGAGACGATGAAGGAGGCAGGTTACCCTGAAGAAGTCTTGAAGATGTATGAAAATGAAGAAGTCCTGAAGATGTATGAAAGTGGCGGCGCGCCTCACCTTGATCACAGGCACACCGTCTTCGGCCAGGTAGTCGAAGGCATGGATGTCGTTGACAAGATCGCCTCTGTCCCAACAGGTGCCGGGGACAAGCCAGAAAAAGATGTCGTCATCGAAAAAATCAATGTACTAAAATAAGAGAGTTGTTTGCGGTTGGACGAAACTCCAAACCTTGCTATAATGTTTGGAGAGCTGATGAAAGGAAGATGAGGATGAGTAAGTGGTTTGTCATCTCATTGTTTTTATATTTTCCGGAAGATAAAACAGAATATATCCCTGCCGCAATCACTTCACTCGTTTTCCTGATCGGGGCCATCCTGACGATGCGATTCATCATCAAAGTATCGAAGAAAGAAGCCCAGAAAGCAAAGGAACACGAGCAGGCAATACTGAAGCGAATGAATGATACGAACGAGAACAGCTGATTCAGTGGCTGTTCTTTTTTTTGTGGGTGTAAAAGTTTAGTGAGGTCATCGAAGTTTTATTGATTATCATAATTAATATAGGGCTCTGTTAAGCTAATTTTGATTTTTTACATCCTGTTGATTGTAGTGGAAGGCGCGTAGACTCCTCCGAAAATGCTAACGCATTTCCATCGTGCGTGGGCAGGTTCGAGGAAGCTTATCAATGTCCTGCGGGCGCAGCTGGTCAGGTGAGACCCCGCAGGAGCAAAGCGACCAGGCTCAGCGCCAGCCCCGCGGAAAGCGAAGCGCCTGGAACGAAAATCAACAGTCTGATTTGACAGAGCCATAATGTAACAAAATTAGTTGTAAATCAGGTTTAACAACAACAAATTCAGGGTAAAACTTATCTTTTCATTATTTCACTAAAACGTTATAATACAATTTATATTCTAAAAATCAAGAGTAGGGGTATAAATTGAAGAACTTACAGATAGAGAAGATTGTCGAACGAATTCTTGTCCAATCTGGCAGCAGTGTTCAAGTTGAACTTGAGGATTTTTTCCCGGGAGACCGGTTTGCGGGCGGGAAATATAATTTTGGAAATCATACGATTACTTTATATATTGAAGAGATCAAGGCGCAGTGCATGCAGCTTTTTTCCTCTTTGGACCAGTTTGAACATTATCTTGCTGTCGTTTTTGCGCATGAGATTGGGCATGCCGAGGACCGCGAGCTTGCAGAATTGATTCAGCGGATGGATGGAATGGCCAATGAAATGACGAAGAAGGGAATCGCCCTTCAGATTGAGATGAATGCCTGGGATTTCGCCCGAACGCTGATTCCGCAAAAGCTTCATCCTTTTATGGACACCATCATCCACTATTCCCTTGAACCATATTATGAAGCGCTTGAAGTGAGCGCATAAAAATGGAGCCATCCCGATACGGGTGGCTCCATTGCTTTATCGTGCCTAACTGAATGCCTTTTTCAATCTTTCAAGCCCTTCATATAAGGTTTCCCGCGGGCAGGCGAGGTTCATCCGGACGAAGCCTTCACCGCCTTCGCCATATTTCGTACCTGGTTCCAGCCCCAGTTTTCCTTTTTCCAAAAGCTGATCTTTGATTTCATCATCGCTCAAGCCAAGCTCGCGGCAGTCGATCCAGAGAAGGTAGGTGGCATCGGCTTTCATTGGTTTGAGTGCTGGCAGGTGTTCTGCAATAAAATCAGTGGTGATTTTCATATTCTCATCGAGGTAGACTAGCAGCTGCTCAAGCCATTCTTCCCCGTACCGGTAGGCAGCTTCCATTCCGGCAATCGCGAAGGTGTTCAATGTGAAAAAGCCCTGCTGTTCCTGGATTTTCTTGAACTTTTCCTTCAGCTCCTTGTTCGGGATCAGTGCTGCGGATGCCTGAAGCCCGGCAAGGTTGAAGGTTTTGCTTGGCGCAATGAATGTGGTCGTAATCTCTCTGAATTCTTCCTTGATCGAAGCGATGGGAATATGGACATTTGGCTTGAACACCAGGTCTGAATGGATTTCATCGGAAACAATCAGAACATCATGCTTCACGCACAGGTCGCCGATTTTCTCCAGTTCATCCTTCGTCCATACTCTTCCCCCTGGATTATGGGGATTGCAAAGAATGAACATCTTTACACCATCCTGCAGCTTGGCTTCAAAGTCGGCAAAATCCATTTCAAAGCGTCCGTTTTCAACCACTAAATTTGAAGTAACGAGAGTGCGGTCGTTATTTTTGACCATGTTGAAAAATGGCGTGTACACAGGGGAGTGAACGAGCACCTTATCGCCTTTTTCCGTATAAGCGCGGATCGCCGTGCTGATTGCAGGGACGACGCCTTCGCTGAATAGGATAGATGATTGCTTGAATTCACAGTCATGGCGCTTTTTCATCCAGTCCTGGATCGCATCAGTCACAGACATCGGGACAAAAGTATATCCGAATATTCCATGGTCAATCCTGTTCTTCAAAGCCTCAGTGACCGCCTCAGGAGGATGGAAATCCATATCCGCGACCCACATTGGCAGGACATCGTCTTTGCCAAACACTTTTCCGACAGCATCCCATTTTACAGAATGCGTATTGTTCCGGTCGACTACCTTGTCAAAAACTTTGTTTTCCATATGTACGCACCGCCTTTTTCCTGAAAAATTTATATGATACTAAACTTATGATAAAATATTTTTAAAAAATAATCAGGTGATTGGATTGGAATCGAAAGAACTTAGCTATAAATTAATTGATGTTTTGAATAACTGGGATCCATTCAATGTCGGCGAAGGCCAGTTCGATCCGGAAATCGCTGACATTCTCCAGGCAGTCCATGATTATAACGAAGCGAATAAAATCGCCGGGAGGATTCAGTCTGTTTTCGAGTTCTCGTTCGAACAGGTCCTGCCATATGATCAATGCCTGGCAATCGCAAACACGTTGCTTGCCATCAAGAATGAAGATGCATGCTCTTTATAAGGGCCACGAACAGAACGGCAGCCATCAGCGGCTGCCGTTTGCTGTTGCTTCAACTGTTTCCTCTGCTTCGATGAATGTATTGATAAGTTGATGCACATCCTCAGGCCGCTCCTCGGGGACAAGGTGGCCGGTCTCCTTTAAGATGACGAGCTCGGAGTGCTTCAGGTCCTTGTTCAGCTTCCTGCCGATCCGAACCGGCACCACTTTATCATGCTCACCCCAGATGAGCAGGCATGGCGCTTCGATTTTCCTCAGTTCCTCAGCTGAAAGATCTCCTTCACGGTGCCTGATCATCATCGTCAACGCTTTGAAAATATCATCTTCCAGAAAAGGCGATAGATATCCATACAGCATTTCATCATTGATCATCGAATGGTCATAGACGACGTTCTGAAGGTTTTGCTTTACTCCTGAGCGGGCCAGATGAAACTTAACATATAGGTGGAAATAAGGGATGTAGCTAGACAGAACCAGTGGCAGGCTCGCCTTTTTTAAATAACCTGAACTGCAAAGAAGAATGCCTTTTTTCGCATGATCTGGATGATGCAGCAGGATATTCATGGCGATTTGTCCGCCCATCGAGTGGCCAACAACATTGAACTCACGGATGCCAAGCGATTTCATTAACTCAACGACTGTCGTGGCAAGGTTCTGATACGAATATTTAAAACTGGATAGCTTGCCGCTTTTTCCAAAAGGGGGAAGATCGACGGATATGACGTTATAATCCTCTTTCAGCAGCGGGATCAAATGCCTGAAGCTGAAAGTAGAAGAAAGAAAACCATGCAGCAGGACAAGGGTTTCCTTTGCGTCAGGGTTTTGGTAGTGCTCATAATACAAATCGATCCCTCTTACAGTTTTATTCCTGGCGAATTCCATCGGCTTTCACTCCTGACATGATTAGCGAATGAGGTAAGGTATGCCATTTATTTTCCCCGTGAATCCAAAGTTCACACAAAAAATTGCCCGGAAAACAAAAAAAGATGGACACCAAAACTGGTATCCATTAAAAAGGGGGGAATACTAGAAAGCCTTATGTGAATAGGATAACCAGTTTGGCAGAATCATATACCACTGTTTACGGAAATTTTTTGCTTAAAAAAAGAGCAGGCATCCGTTCCTGCCTGCTCATCTATCCATTATACACTGGTTGATTTTTGGTCAAGTTCTGGCGGTGCAGCGTAATAAACATCTCCCATCAGCTCGGATGCCGGGACATCGAGGGCTGTTGAGATCTTCAAAACCGTCTGCAATTTAGGTGTTTGCTCGCCGCTTTCGTATCTTTGGATCGTTCGGGTACCTACCCTGATTTTTAAAGCGAGCTCCTCCTGGGAAATTCCGGCTCGTTCACGGCACATTTTGATATTCTGTCCAATTGCAGTCATCGCTCTTCACCTCCAAAAATAAAATATCTCTTACTATAAGTTTATCATTAAATTTTTGAAAATATCGACAATAATGTGAACGTTTTCTTAACTTTAAATTATACCAATCGACTGTAAGAAAACAAAGCCGATGCCGATAGGCACGATGTAGCGAATCAAGAAGTACCAGACCTTGAAAAGTACCGGATTGTTTCCGGTGCCTTCCTCGAGTTCATTCCTGACCAATTTCCTCGGCAGCACATATCCCACGAAAATGGCGATGAAAAAGGCACCCAAAGGAAGGGCGATATTACTTGTCAGGAAGTCGGCAAGGTCAAAAAATGTTTTACCGAAAAACTTCACTTCCGATAGGACCCCAAAGGATAGGGCATTTGGTATTCCAGCAGCAAATACAAGCAGTCCGCCAATCCAGGCATATTTCTTCCGCTTTCCATTGTCACCCTTCGACAGGACGGCGACAATGATCTCAAGGATTGAAAATGCGGATGTAAGGGTTGCGAATAACAGCAGGATCAGGAAAACCGTCAAGAACAATCCGCCAAAAGCCAATTGATCAAAAACGGCTGGCAGCACGACAAAAGCAAGGCCAGGGCCTGCTTCAGGTTCAAAACCGAGCGCGAAGACTGCCGGGAAAATCACCAGGCCGGCAAGCAAAGAAATCAGGATATTCAAGCCGACGACTGAAAACGCTGATTTTGCCAGACTTTCGCCTTTTGGAAGGTAGGAAGCGTATGTCACCATGACGGATAGCCCGACACTCAGTGCGAAAAATGACTGTCCCAGGGCCATTAAGATGGTCTGCCCTGTTACAGCTGACCAATCAGGCTTCAGGAAAAATTCAACCCCGTCCATGGCTCCATCAAGTGTCAATGATCGGATCGCAAGGATGATGAACAGGATGAACAGCGATGGCATCATGTACTTGCTCGCTTTTTCAATGCCCTGCTGGACACCGCCCTGCACGACCCAGATGGTCATCACCAAGAATAAAAGCTGAACAGCGACCGCTTCAACAGGATTTGAGATCGTCTGTTCGAAAGCGGCTCCGTACTCAGCCTGGGTCAGCCCCGAAAGAGATCCGGTAAAACTGCGGGCCAGATAGGACAGAATCCAGCCACCAACGACACTATAGAAAGAAAGAATCAGGAAGGAAGCAATGACACCGCCATATCCCAGCAATGGCCACAGGCTTTTCGGGGCGAGATGCTTGTAGGACATGACCGCATCCTTTTGGGTATTCCGGCCAATGATGAATTCAGCCAGCAAAATCGGCGCTCCTATGAATATAGTCATCAGAAGGAAGAATACGAGGAAAACTCCGCCTCCATTCGTTCCTGCCATATAAGGAAATTTCCAAATCGCCCCGAGTCCAATGGCCGACCCCGCGGCTGCAAGGATGAACCCAAGCTTAGAAGTCCATTGTTCGTGCTTGTTCATAAGAAAACTCCTTTAATAATCTGAATATTTATATTTTCTGACAAAATAAAAAAATACCTTTTCATGTTACTATTTTTTCAGGAAAAAGCATAGCATTTTCAGATTTTAAACATTTATTAAGCTTTTTGTTATTTTTTTGAAACAAAAACTGAAATCCGCCGTTTTATAGGTAAAGCTTTCACATTGAAACTACGGGACGCAATCGGCCGCATCCGTCCTAGAATAACCATGTGAAGCACCTGATTAAAGATACGTATAAGTTTGGGGGATCCAAATGAATGATGATGAATTAGTATTCCGGGCCAGGAATGGAAATATGCAGGCGTTCGCGGAGCTGATTGATATCCACACTCCGACCGTCCGCCGCTTTGCCTTCCAGCTCGGAAACAAATATGACGACATAGATGATATCACACAGGAAGTGTTCGTCAGGGTCTATCGTTTTCTTGACCAGTTTTCGCACGCAAAATTCACGACCTGGCTTTATAAAATCACTTTGAATGTAACGAGGGATTTTGCCCGGAATAAGCAGAGGCATATCAAGAAGGTCCTGAAAATCGGCAAGGAGAGGACATTTAACGGGAAGACAGCAGAGGAAAGCATCCTCCGCTTTGAAGAGGACAGGGTGCTCCATGAGTGCATCCAGAAACTCGATGAGAAGTATCGCATTCCGATCATCCTCTTTTATTTTCATGATAAAAGCTATGACGAAATCGCCGATATTACCGGCGCGTCGCTCGCAAATGTAAAAACCAGGATGATGAGAGGCAAGGAACATTTAAAGAAGCTGCTCACACTGGCTGAGAAGAAGGAAGGTGAAAACCATGGATGATCAATTATTGGAAAAACGGCTGGACAGCCTGAAAAAAGCATACGACGAGATGCCTGAAGAGGAGAACCGTTCAGCAATCTTGGCGGCCATCAAAAAGGATCAGAAAAAGAATTCAAAGCAAAAATGGTTTCACTTGCCATATGCAGCCAGCTTTATCGGCGTCGGCATGATCGCCGGAGTCCTGATGATGCAATATATCGGAGATCAGGCCCCTCCTGAAGAGAAAACAGAACAGCACCAGGCAGCCTCCGGTGAAAATAGTTCCGGTGAATTGAAAAAATCCGATGTAAAAGCAGTATTTGATGACTTGGAAGAGTTTTATCAGGAGAAGGAACTCCAGACAAAAGAGAAGCTTGGCTTTTTATCTGGATTTGAAAATTATCTATATCGAAATATCCCAATGGAACTGAATGAAGCCGAAGCCGCTTTCCTTTCGAATCTTCAAGCATATAAACAAACTGATTTAGAGGATACCAGAAAAAGGCTTACCACCGAGATTGACAATGCTTTCACCATGCCGTCAGAGGTGATCGATGAGCTTTTGCAAGAAAAAAGCGAAGAAGTTTCCATGGGTGGTCCTGAGGAAATTCTCCTTAATCAACTGGAGTCATTCTTGGGGGCCTATTATCTTTCAATGACATATTACGAAGATGACATAAATAAAGCGATTGAGAATGAAAATGTCGATAAGGTTGTCCAGAAGATGAATGCCGGCGGAGCAGGACTTTCTTCTAAAGCTTTAAAAGAGATGTCAGCAAAGGCTGTTGATAATGGGTATGCTTTTACGGAGGATAGTGGCAGGATCGTACCGTATGTGGATTTTAGCAGCATTGCAGACCGCCTTCGCGGAGCGGCGAATGAAGATTTTATCAAGTATTTGGAACTTAGGACCAACAGGGTTCAAGACCGTAACGGAGAGGTCATTTCCTTTGAGAGCCTGGCAGATCTATTGGTAAAGGTCGAAAAAACAATGTCAACAGTGAAAGATGAGGTCATTGAGGAAAGAATGAGGAATGACGCAAAGTCGCTATATGCCCTTTTCGTTGTAAGTCCACATATTTATCAAAAGAATAACGAGGTAAAAGACGAAGTGAAACAGGCATATTTATATATGCTGAAAACCTATCCAGATACCGATACAGCAGCTGCGGTGAATAGAATGTACAAAAAAATGCAAAGCAGCCAATTCCAAAAGCCGGCAGATGGCGAGGAACTTGATTATCCATTGTATTTGGTGCTTCCTGCTGATTTAAAACGGGAGGACGTCTTTGACAAAGAACTACTTCCGCTGCCGGATTCACTGCTTTCGAGCTATAAGGAATTTGCAGCCAAGAAGAATTTCAATATCCTGAAACATTACGGCCCGTTTGAAATCATGCAATTGTATTTTCATGCAGATCAAGCAGGGGATTTTGAGACAAAGTACGCATTATACAGCAGGCAAAGCGCCCTTCCGCCGAAGGAACAATATATAAAAGAAATGGAGGAAGCCGATCCTGAAATGAATCTTAGCAAAATATTGAAAGGGTATCAGTACGCTTCGTTATACCACCCAGATGATGATCCGAAAAAAGTCATCGGCATCCAGCTTCATTACACAGATCGTACAGATGGCCCAGTCTTCCAGATGGTTCAGGAGGATGGCTTCTGGAAAGTACAATATTTGCCAATCCAGTAAGAGGATAATGGAAACACTCATATTGCATTAACATATTCCTTTTGATAAATGCTACAGAATATGATATAATTTTTAATTGCGTATTAATGGGATAAAATAAAACAATATTTAGGAGTGTTTCCATGTCAGAGAAAATCGAAGTAGGCAGTGTTTTAACAGGTAAAGTAACAGGAATTCAGCCATATGGCGCTTTCGTAGCATTAGATGAAAATACACAAGGTCTTGTGCACATTTCAGAAATCACACACGGGTATGTTAAGGATATTAACGAGCACCTGTCAGTTGGCGACGAAGTGAAAGTGAAAGTATTGTCAATTGATGAAGCTGCTGGAAAAATTGGCTTATCAATCCGTGCAACAGAAGAAGCTCCAGAACAACCACAACGCGCTAAAAAGCCACGCAACAAGCGCCCAGCTGCAGTCGTACAGCACCAGGACGACTCAGCACAAGGCTTCAACACGTTGAAGGATAAGCTTCAAGAGTGGATCAACCAGTCAGATATGGCTAAGAAATAAGGTTTAACGAGGAACCGGACATTGCGTCCGGTTTTTTTATTTTAGTCTGTCAGGCACAAATGGTGATTGAGACGGATAGAAATCGTTGATGAAACGAAGGAAGTGCCCAACATCGAGGGTATGACGTACAAAAAAAGGCAGCTGAAACGAACGAAGAAAGTAGTGAGTTTGAAAAAAGAAGTCACCAATAAAGCCGATTGGTGCTCCGAAACACCAATAACTGGGAAAACGGTGCACCAATAAAGCCGATTGGTGCTCCGAAACACCAATAACTGGGAAAATAGTACACCAATAAAGTCGATTGGTGCGCCGAAACACCAATAACTAGGAAAACGGTGCACCAATATAAAGCCGATTGGTGCTCTGAACCACCAATAACTGGAAAAACAGTACACCAATAAAGCTGATTGGTGCCATGATGGACAGAAATCCTTAATGAAAGGGGAAAAGTATCCATCATTGAATTTACCTACTGGTGAAATCAAGGAATCTTTCCGTCCCTATTCTCTTTTAGGGGGTTAAAATGAAAGAGCTTACAGGTTACAATATGAGTGTCTACCAATTTTTTCATTGGAACGGAGGAAGATTCATGGCGACAAAAACGAGTTCACTTATTGAACAGACTCAAAAGTATGGTGCGAATAACTATCATCCGCTGCCGATTGTTATTTCGAAGGCAGAGGGAGTTTGGGTTGAGGATCCTGAAGGCAATAAATATATGGACATGCTTAGTGCTTATTCTGCTGTCAACCAGGGGCACCGTCACCCGAAAATCATCCAGGCGCTAAAGGACCAGGCTGATCGTGTTACGCTTACTTCAAGGGCATTCCACAATGACCAGCTTGGCCCATGGTATGAAAAGATCTGCAAGCTGACGAATAAAGAAATGGCCCTGCCGATGAACACAGGAGCTGAGGCAGTGGAAACAGCAGTGAAGGCTGCACGCCGCTGGGCTTATGATGTAAAAGGAGTAGCAGAAAACCAGGCAGAGATCATCGCATGTGTCGGCAACTTCCACGGCCGCACGATGACAGCTGTTTCGTTATCTTCGGAGGAAGAATACAAGCGCGGTTTCGGGCCGATGCTGCCAGGAATCAAATTGATTCCTTACGGAGACCTTGAAGCCCTGAAGGAAGCCTTCACACCAAATACTGCGGCGTTCCTGATTGAGCCAATCCAGGGCGAGGCAGGCATCGTCATCCCTCCTGAAGGCTTCATGAAAGCGGCATTTGATGTGTGTAAAGAAAACAATGTCCTTTTCATTGCTGATGAAATCCAGGCTGGTCTTGCCAGGTCCGGAAAAATGTTCGCATGCGAATGGGAAGGCATTGAGCCTGATATGTATATTCTCGGAAAAGCACTTGGCGGCGGGGTATTCCCGATTTCTTGTGTGGTGGCAGATCATGCTGTGTTGGGAGTTTTCAACCCTGGCTCACACGGATCGACTTTCGGGGGCAATCCAATGGCTTGTGCGGTTTCCATCGCCTCTCTTGATGTGCTGATTGATGAAAAACTTGCTGACCGTTCCCTGGAGCTTGGAGAATATTTTGTCAGCAAGCTTCGAGAAATCGATAATCCAATCATCAAGGATATCCGCGGCCGCGGCCTGTTCATCGGCGTCGAGCTGACAGAACCGGCACGCAAATATTGTGAAGAATTGAAAGAAGAAGGCCTGCTGTGCAAAGAAACGCATGATACAGTCATCCGTTTCGCACCGCCGCTTGTCATCAGCCAGGAAGAACTGGACTGGGCCATCGAGCGAATCAAGAAAGTTTTATCATAAAACGATAAAAAACCCGCCTCTTGGCGGGTTTTTGGTTTCTAACGGGTAGCGCGCGGTTCTGCTGCTCTTTCCTCTCTTTCGCTAGGCGCGAAAAGAAGTCCAATGTTAATTAAACCGGCAAGTCCGACTAAACCATAGATGATTCTTGACAACGCTGAATCCTGGCCGCCAAAGATTGCTGCAACAAGATCAAATTGGAAGAATCCGACTAAGCCCCAGTTGATTGCCCCGATTATGGTAAGAACAAGTGCTGCACGTTGAATACCGCTCATGGATGTTTCCTCCTTAAATTAAATTTGTTCTTTTATAGAATGTTTCAGCACGATATGAATTATTCATCCGCCCTATATTTCTTTCCTACCCTTCTAAAAAAAGTTGTAACTTTTTGCGGCACATTAGAGAACATTAAGGAGTGTATTTTTTGCAATGCGTTTTGAAAAAGAACATAATATCCTAGAGGAAGGTGATTTAAATGGACAACTTTACTTTTTACAATCCAACAAAACTGATATTTGGCAAAGGCCAGCTTGAGGAACTTAAAAATGAAGTTCCGCAATACGGAAAGAAGGTCCTGCTGGTTTATGGCGGCGGAAGCATCAAGCGCAACGGACTTTATGATTCTGTGATGGACACTCTTAAAGAAATGGGAGCCGAAGTATCCGAGCTTTCTGGTGTAGAACCGAATCCCCGGCTTTCTACTGTCCAGAAGGGTGTAAAGATCTGCAAAGAAGAAGGCATCGAATTCCTTCTGGCAGTAGGCGGAGGCAGCGTCATCGACTGCACGAAGGCTATCGCTGCCGGAGCAAAATATGATGGCGATGCATGGGACCTGGTTACCAAGAAAGCTTTTGCTTCTGAAGCTCTTCCGTTGGGAACCGTGCTCACTTTGGCAGCTACAGGCTCAGAAATGAATGCCGGTTCTGTCATTACAAACTGGGAAACGAATGAAAAGTACGGCTGGGGAAGCCCGGTAACATTCCCGAAATTCTCGATCCTCGATCCTGTGAATACTTTTTCAGTACCGAAGAACCAGACGATTTATGGCATTGTCGACATGATGTCCCATGTTTTCGAGCACTACTTCCATCTGACCGAGAACACGGAATTCCAGGACCGCATGTGTGAATCTCTGCTGTTGACTGTGATGGAAACAGCTCCAAAGCTGCTTGATGACCTGGAAAACTATGAATACCGTGCAACAATCCTTTATGCTGGAACGATGGCCTTGAACGGCATCCTGAATATGGGCTACCGTGGTGATTGGGCTACCCATAATATCGAGCACGCTGTATCTGCGGTATACGATATCCCTCACGGAGGCGGCCTGGCGATTCTGTTCCCGAACTGGATGAAGCATAACCTTAAGGTAAAACCAGAACGTTTCAAAAAAATGGCTGTCAGAGTCTTCGGCGTGAATCCAGAAGGCCGGACGGACGAAGAAGCCGGGTTGGAAGGAATCGAAAAGCTGCGTGAATTCTGGAACAGCATCGGCGCACCATCAAGACTTGCTGATTATGACATTGATGACAGCAAACTCGATTTGATGGCCGATAAAGCAATGGCAAACGGTGAATTTGGCAACTTTGCAAAAATGAATAAAGACGACGTAGTGGAAATCTATCGTATGTCGTTATAAATGAATGAGGACCCGGGGGATTAACCCTGGGTCCTTTGTCTTTGTATCAGGACAATGATCTTATAAAAACCATTAGGAAAAAGAAAAAAATAATGAAAAGGACCCCTTTTACGGGTGATAAATACATTAGGAGAAAAATTTACCAAAAAATTTAATAGGACTATATGTTTAACCTGCTGGGTAACTGTGGTAATTCTTAAAAATGTAAGACAAGGAAGCCGAGGAATATTTTACATAAACAAAAAACATCATTCATGCTAATAGCAAACCTGTTGAAAAGCAGGGACGCAAAGCCAGGAGTCTAAGGCTGCGAAAATGCAGCTATGACCGTCCAGCCGCCATGGAAAAAGTATTATTCCAGGCGGCTTTTTTTGTCTAAACATAGGTGAATTTTTACGGAAAGGAGGATACACATTATTTTAAATAACTGAATATTCAGTTATTTTTACGAGCAAATTTTCAATACCAATATAAAAGGGGACGAGAAATTGAAAACGACTTTTATGAAAAAATTATCAGCAGTCTCGATTGCATTCCTAATGTTATTTTCACTAACAGTACCGGCATTCGCTAATGAAAATGAAGGTGTGTCACTAGATAAGGAAGAATACACAAAATTGAAAAGCGAGGCCGAGAATTCAAATCAAGCAGAAAGCAAAGAAGCAACTCAAAAAGAAAACAATGACTCAAACCAAGAAGTGGATGACGAGTCAACTCAAGAAGAGAACGCTGAGGCAGGTCTAGAACAAAATGATGTCTCAGCACAAGAAGAGAACGATGAATCAACTCAGGAAGGAAATGAGGCAACAACTCAAGAACAAAATGGTGACTCAACACAAGAAGAAAACAATGACTCAACTCAAGAAGAAAAAGAGGCAACAACTCAAGAACAAAATCATGACCCAACTCCAGACGGAAAAGATGAATCGAATCAATCAGCAAAAGATGGTTCAAGTCAAGACGAAAATGCCAATGCCGCTCAAGAAGAAAAAGAAAACGATATGGAAGACATGGCATCTATCGAGGGCCCTAAAGAGAATGTCAATAAAAGCACAGAAATCCACCTGCATTTGAAAAACTGCCCAGAAGATGTTGAAAAAGTAGCGGTCGAGTTAAAAGGAGTTTGGAAAGAGATGTCAAACCCGGGTAACTCGCCACTTTATAAACTGAAAGATGGCGGTGAGTTTGTAGAGGATGATATTACTGCATTCAGGCTTACGTTTGAGTCAGGAACTGAACAAATATATTCAATGGATGAAGTTAGGGTAGGAAAAGAAGCGGAAGGATCCATTAACTATTGGCTTGAGAGCTGCTCTATTGACGAAGAAGACATTTCTGAAGAGCCAGGCGACGGGACAGTGAACCCTGGTGTAGGCACAGAGGAACCAGGAGATGATAACGGTGAAGAGAATGGCAACAAAAGCACAGAGATTCACCTCCATCTGAAAAACTGCGTTGCTCCAGTTAAGAGTGTGTTTGTTAAATTAAATGGTGAGTGGGAAGAAATGTCCAACCCAGGTAACTCCCCGCTCTATAAGCTCAAAGATGATGGTGAATTTGCAAAGGATGATATCACGGAATTTAAGCTTGTATTTGAATCAGGCGTTGAAAGAGTCTATAAAATCGAAGACCTTAGAGTTGGAGTAGAAGCAGAAGGGTCAATTAATTATTGGATTGAGGACTGTACAGTACCTGAGGATAATAATACAGAAGAACCAGGGAATGGAACAGGAGATAGCGACGAAGATTCCGACCAAGATGGAGAATCACCAGATGTTACTGAAATAGTTAAAGAACTGTATATCAATCTTAATCTGGATATTAAAACAGTAGTCAAGTTGACATTGGTGATTAAAGGCGGCGAGAAGATCGAACTCACCCGGATTAACAACCTCTGGAAACTTATTTTCGCTAACGGTTTAGATGTTACCAATATCAAGGGGATAGAACTAGAGTTTGAGGATGGAACGACCAAATTTATCACGCTTAGCATGCTCTCTTTTGAATTGAAAGACCAGGTTCTTCATTTGAAAATTGATGAAGCAGTCCTCGGTGCTGATGATAAGACTGATGTTGGCAATGAGACAGATGTTGACAAGGATGATGAGACCGGAATAACTGGCAATAATGATAATAATTCCGGAGGGTACGATAAACAAAACTGGTCCGGAAAAGTACTTCCAAAAACAGGAGAAAGCAGCAATATGATGTTCTATATAGTAGGCTTCCTTCTTATGGCAGCAGGTACAGGATTAAGAATGAGAAAGCCAATCAGTAACTAAAGGAGAGGGGGGAAGAGATTCCCCTCTTTATTTTTGAATTAATATTGAATGGGAGTGTGCAATATGAAAAAAATACTATCCTTAATGCTTATAATATCCGGAGTGTTTCTGTTTTTATATCCATCCATATCAAATTTATATACTGATTATCAGCAGGAAAAGTTGATGAATGATTGGGAAGCAAAAACATTTGAAGCTGAAGCAGCTGATGTCACTTTTGACCAGCAAGCTGCAAAAGAGAGTCTGGATGAACTTAATGGTGTTTTCAAAGCAGAAGAACAGGATCAAGTCGATCAAAACCAACTGGTTGATCCCACAAGCTCAACCATCGAAGAGGAAAGCTCAAAGCGCAACAATTCCGGTATGCTTGGTGTAATTGAAATTGATAAAATCAATTTACGCTTACCGATCCTGTATGGCGCCTCGCAGGGTAACCTTGGTGTGGGTTCAGGTCTGTTAAATGGAACCTCCCTTCCAGGTGCACCGGGAAACAGCGCAATTGCTGCCCACCGAAGCCGTTCGTATGGAAGAATGTTTAATCGTCTTGATGAAATTGGTACCGGGGATGTAGTTACTGTTAAGGGGCAAAATGGAACATTCCAATACAAAGTTTATGAAACCCTAGTAGTAGAACCTGAAGATGTTTCTGTATTAAGCGGCAGTAAAAATGAAAAGACTTTAACTCTCATCACCTGCACCCCGATTGATACTGCGACCCACAGGCTGATTGTTAAAGCTAAGCAGATTCCATAATTAGGGAGTTACTATTCTATACCCTTTGGATAAACAAAAATAGTAGGAGTGCCTGATTGGAGAACTAATTTTAAACTTTACTTAAAATTTCACAATTGGGCACGCTTACATTTGGGGGTGTTTCTTGATTATTGAGATTCATTTCGATAAAGTGATAGAGAATATAAAATAATGGAGGATCAGACATGACACATGTTCGTTTTGATTACTCAAAGGCGCTTAGCTTTTTTGGTGAACACGAAGTTACATATTTAAGGGATTTTGTAAAAGTAGCACACCATTCGTTACATGAAAAAACGGGTGCAGGCAGCGACTTTTTAGGCTGGATTGATCTCCCTGTCGACTACGATAAAGAAGAATTCGCACGCATTCAGAAGTCAGCGGAAAAGATTAAAAGTGATTCTGATGTCCTGCTCGTAGTCGGCATTGGCGGATCTTATCTTGGAGCACGTGCAGCACTGGAATTTTTACAGCACAGCTTCTACAACGCTATTCCAAAGGAAAAGCGCAGAACTCCGCAGGTCATTTTTATCGGCAACAACATCAGCTCTACTTATATGACAGATGTGATGGATCTTTTAGATGGAAAAGATTTCTCCATTAATGTCATCTCAAAATCCGGTACAACAACCGAGCCAGCGATTGCTTTCCGCATTTTCCGCAAGATGCTTGAGGAGAAGTATGGTGTGGAAGAAGCACGCAAACGCATCTACGCGACTACAGACAAAGCACGCGGTGCATTGAAGACTCTTGCTGACGAAGAAGGCTACGAATCATTCGTGATTCCGGATGATGTTGGCGGCCGTTACTCTGTGTTGACTGCAGTAGGCTTACTGCCGATCGCTGTCAGCGGCTCAGATATCGAAGCGATGATGAAAGGTGCAGCGCAGGCAAGGGAAGATTTCGGCAAGTCCGAGCTTGAAGAAAACCCTGCGTACCAGTACGCTGCTGTCCGTAACGCGCTTTACAATAAAGGCAAAACAATCGAAATGCTGATCAACTATGAGCCATCCCTTCAGTACTTCTCTGAATGGTGGAAGCAGCTGTTCGGCGAAAGTGAAGGAAAAGACCAGAAGGGTATTTATCCTTCTTCAGCTAACTTCTCAACAGATCTTCACTCCCTTGGACAGTATGTGCAGGAAGGGCGCCGTGATTTGTTCGAGACGATCATCAAGGTGGAAAAGCCTCGCCATGAGCTGACAATTGAAGAAGCTGATAGCGATCTAGACGGTTTGAACTATCTTGCTGGCAAGACAGTTGATTTCGTGAACAATAAAGCATTCCAAGGCACAATGCTTGCCCATACGGATGGAGGCGTACCGAACCTGGTTGTGGAAATTCCCCAGCTTGATGAGTATACATTCGGATACCTGGTATACTTCTTTGAAAAAGCATGCGCAATGAGCGGCTACCTGCTTGGCGTAAACCCATTCGACCAGCCGGGCGTCGAAGCATACAAAGTGAACATGTTCGCATTGCTTGGAAAACCTGGCTTTGAAGAAAAGAAAGCGGAATTGGAAAAGCGACTTAAATAATGATGAGGAAGGAGTACCCACATGGGTGCTCCTTTTTGTTTAGAAATTGGAAAAAATCATGCGGAATTTCCAGTTCGCCAATAAATTCTGATTTCGCCAATAAACATGTGCAAATCGCCAAAAAAAGAAAGTTTCGCCAAAAAAATAGTGGAAACGCCAATAAAATTATATTTTCGCCAATAAAGGCACTAAACACCACACCAACACCCGGTTCAACCCCGGCTCCTTGGGCCAATCCACACTTTCACCGCTCATTAAATCGCCTATTTTGGTTAAAACTAAGCAAAAACATTTGGAAAGGCGGACAAACCATTGATTGAGATACAATCTGAGCTTGAGGGCAAACATTTTGATCTTTACAAACTGGAACAGCTGCTTAAACCGTTGGGGTATTCCGTAGGGGGAAACTGGGATTATGACCATGGAGCCTTTGACTATAAAATCGATGACGAGGTGGGCTATCAATTTTTGCGTCTCCCGTTTAAAGCGATCGATGGACAGCTGGACTCAAAAGGCTGCACTGTCGCACTTCAGCGACCATTCCTGCTTTCGCATAAGTATCAGCGAGGTCTTGATGACCATGCAGAGATTGGAAATGCCAGCGCATCCTTCAACCAGTTCCAGGAACCAGTGGATAAGGATGCGAGCTTTCCGGAAAAGTACATTGAAGTCGGACGATCACTTGTCCGCGAAGTAGAAATTGCCTTATTGCATCATTGATGGTTGAAATCACAAGAAGCTGGCCACCATTAATATTTGAAATGGCAAAAGGCAAAACGTCATTAATGTTCGAAATGGCAAAAGGTCTAATCGTCATTAATGTTTGAAATGACAAAAGGCCTTATCATCAGTAATGTTTAACATCGCAAGAAGCTATTCATCATTATGTTTGAAATAGCAAGAAGCTGATCATCACTAATCCTTTGAACTGGCAAGACTGTGAACATTATCAATCGTTTGAAATGGCAAGAAGCTGATCATCATATTTGATTTTGATATTGTTTTGGGGGTTGACGATTATGTCATCCCCTCTTTTTATGCCAATCAGGATCGTATTGCGTTCTTTCAACAGAGAGCTGCTTGCTTCCTGGAAGTGCTTGTCAATCAGAGCGGTTTCCGCCTCTATATATGTCAAGCGTTTGCCATTTAATACGCCTAGCAAGTCCAACAATGGACTCACAACATCCTCAGAGGCGATGCTGTTCATAAGGACTGCACTGGTCAAAGCATTAGCGGGAATCAGCTCATCCGCGCCAGCCCTCCTCGCATTATTGACCTGTTCGCTCGTTTGGATTTCAGCGATGCAGCGGATGTCGGGATTCAGTCCTTTGATGGCAAGCAGTGTTAGAATCGTATTCATATCAGCCTGCAGCTCATCCAGATTTTGGTCTGAAGTAATAATTACTTTTCTGGCAGTTGAAATGCGGGCATTCAATAAAGTTTCATCCTTGTTGGCACGCCCCCTGATAAAATGTACATTGTCATCCTTGATTGGATTAGAACCCAGTGTATCGTCAATAAGAATGATGGATTCAGATCGGATGAGGGACCTGATAATCGTGCGAGACCTTTCATTCCAGCCGATTATGATGATATGATTCCCCCCTTTATAACCAACTCTCCCCTCCGCGTATGCATTCTGTTTGGTTACAGTAGCTGCAGATAAATGAATGAAATAGGATGATAAAAATCCAGTCCCGACCAGAAGCAAGATCATCGCGGTTATTCTTCCAACAGTAGATACAGGGTAAAAGTCTCCGTAGCCAACTGTAGATGCTGTAATGATCGCCCACCAGACCCCATCAAAAATGGTCGGAAAGCTTTTGGGCTCAATATAATGGATGGCAGATCCAAACAGGAATATCATCAAAGCGGCAATCATCAGGATTCTTGCAAGAATCGGCAGCCTGACAAAGCGCATATATAACTGATTCGTCATTTTGATTCCTCCTCTTTCACTCTTGCTATATATGTAGGAAAGCAATAATTACTTTTCCCTTTTTTCTCTATTGAAAAACAGGCTTAGGAAAATTTATGTAATTCTATTCTTGTCGAGCAAACACACTTTTACACAAAAAAGCGATAATTGTTCATTAGCCCGTACCAATATAGATTCCTGGCATATGCTGAATAGGGAAAGGAGGGATTATTAAATGTCATTCAACTGGGGATCCAACATTTTGTTATTTCTCGCCTGTATGGTCGCTGGATGGGCATTGATTCACTACGGTCCAATGCTGTTGACTCTTTCAGGAGGCATTTTCGTCATTATTGGTGTCATTGTTATCGTACTTTTCGCTTTCGTCATTATTTTTATCGGTTTGAGGGTACTCTTCAAGGGCGGTTGGCGTGGCTGACGTTTCCGTTCCTAAGAACCTGTCTAAAAGGCGGGTTCTTTTTCATTGTTTAGGAAATTAGAAAATTGTTTAGGTGAGGATAACTATATGTAGTATTCTTAATCTAGCTCCAGCGCCTAGCCCCTCGAGTCGCTTCGGTCCGCCCAATGAAGTCAAAGAACGACTTCACCGGTCGGCCCTCCAGCGCTTGTCGGGGCTGAACAAGGCGCTTGCGCTTTTTGTTTTGTATAGTGAAAAATAGAGATAAACTTGTACATTGTTCAATATATTTTTAAAAGAGAAGAAGCAATCGACTGGAGTGAAAAGATATGCACGCATTCATTATGAATGTTTTGGACTGGCTGTCGAGCCTTGGGTATTTAGGGATTGCCCTCGGTTTGATGCTTGAGATCATCCCGAGTGAAATTGTCCTGGGATACGGTGGCTATATGATTTCCGAAGGGACCATTGGTTTTATAGGGGCAGTGGTAGCGGGAACCATCGGTGGGACGCTCGCCCAGCTGTTCCTGTATTGGCTTGGCTATTTAGGCGGGCGCCCGATGCTTGAGAAATATGGGAAATACTTATTGATCAACAAACATCATCTTGAAGTCTCGGAAAAATGGTTCGAACAATATGGGCCTGGGGTTATTTTTTCAGCGAGGTTCATTCCGGTCGTAAGACATGCGATATCGATACCTGCAGGGATTGCTGGCATGTCTGCCATCAAGTTCACGCTGTATACGATAGCTGCGATGATTCCGTGGACGGTATTCTTCCTCTATCTCGGGATTGTCCTTGGCGAGAACTGGTCAGGTATCAAGGACGTAGCCAGGCCGTACATAATTCCCCTCAGCATCATTGCCATGGGGGCAGGAGTCGTCTATTTGCTGGCATCACGGAAAAAAAATAAGGATTGATGTGCTCAGGAAACTTCCTGAGCTTTTTATATGGATAAAACTCATAAAACATAGGAGTTTAGTAAAAGTTAAGAAAAGGAAATAAGCCAACCGTACTGGCAGGGAGTAGATTGAATATGTTAAAAGAAATGCTCAGGCTGTTCAAAAAACAGCAGAAACAACCTACTCCCTCAGCGGACAAACTGACGGGAGAGCAGGCTGGCCTAAAGAATCAGAAGTTCTCGGCGGATCTTGAAAATAATCTGTCGGTGATCAGGAAACTGTACAGCATTCCTGACAATAAAGATGTAAAATTACGCGAAATGTATCTTGAGGGCTTTCGGAAAAATGCTGCCCTCATTTTCATCAGCACGATTTCGGATGTTAAGAGTATAGAAGAGAACATTCTCAAGCCCCTGGCGGAAAACACATCAGCAAATAAACAGGTGAAGGATGTCGTTTCCATCCAGATGGTCCATGAAATAGACGTATTCAAGGATGCTGTAAAGGATGTGAATAAAGGGAACGCCCTGCTCCTGTTGGATGGGGAAGCAAGGGGATACGTTCTTGATTGTCCTGATTTCCAGGGCAGGGCAATCGAAAAGCCGGACAGTGAAATTTTAATCAAGGGCCCGAAAGAGTCTTTCAATGAAAAAGCAGTGGTCAATATTTCGCTGCTCCGGAAGAAAATCAAAAATGAGAACCTGATTGTGGAAGTCGTTGAAGTTTCGCAGCGTTCCCACAATGATGTGTACGTTCTTTATATTCGCGGCTTGGCTAATGAAAAGCTGATTGACAACATCAAGAAGCGATTGGGCAGTCTTGAAGTGAATGCCATCCAGAACTTATCGCTGCTTGAGGAATATATTGAGGAACGGAATTATTCATTATTTCCAAGCCTTCTTTCGACAGAGAGGCCTGACAGGGCAGCCTCTTTTTTAGAAGATGGCTATATCGTCCTTTTAATGGACAACTCACCTGATGGTCTCGTTCTTCCCGCCACATTCTGGTCTTTTTTCCATACTCCTGAAGATCATTATCTGAGGTTTCTTTATGGAAATTTTACGAGAGCGTTAAGAATGACGGCTCTCTTTATTACGATTTTCACATCTGCTATTTACATATCAATCACCACATTCCATGCTGAAATGATTCCGCCAGATTTACTGCTGGCAATTGCGGCTTCACGTGAGAAAGTTCCTTTTCCCGCGGTGATTGAAATCTTAATCATGGAGATGGCATTTGAATTGATCAGGGAAGCAGGGCTTCGCGTTCCAAGCCCCATAGGTCCAACCATTGGAATTGTAGGAGCTCTTATCCTTGGACAGGCAGCCGTTGAAGCGAATATTATCAGTCCCATTGTCATTATTGTGGTCGCACTTGGTGGTCTCAGCTCGTTTGCAGTTAGTGATATAAGTTTGAACTTCGCCGTAAGACTGGTGCGCTTTCTATTTATCCTGAGTGCAGCGGTGATGGGTATTTATGGTATGACTGCAATGTTTGTCGGAGGCCTATTCTATATGGTTTCAATCAAGTCATTTGGTGTTCCGTATTTAGCTCCTATGTCACCAAATTACAAGTCATCGAATGATACGATTTTCCGCAGGCTGATAAAAAATGAAATATTAAGGCCAGGCTTCTTAAAAAGTTCTGATTTACAAAAAAAGGCTAATGGAGAATAGACGATGAAGGAAAATAAGGGGAAAATCGGCATAAAAGAATATTTCGCGATCATCTCGTTGACCATTGGGGCGAAGTTAAGTGATGACACTCCTGCGATTATTTATGAAAATGCCAAAAATGCCGGCTGGATGGCATCGTTGCTGATTGGCATTCTTTCACTTTTTCCGGTCATTTTATTAATAAAAGTGTATTCAGCTCATAAAGGAAAAAACCTGCATGAAATTCTGCTGCACCTTTTTGGTAAAATTTTAGGAACAATGCTATCTATTCTATTGATAATTGGCGGGACAGCTGCAGTGATAGCAGACTCGGGTACCTATGTCGACATCATTGGGTCCATGTATTTTACGAAAACACCAAGTATTATCCTTTACATCCTTTTAATGGTTATTTGCGCATATGGAGCTAAGAGGGGCATAGAACAGATCGGGACTGTTTCCTGGCTACTGCTCCCCTATATCAAAATTACGTTGTTCATTGCCCTGGTCTTTACTTTTAAGGAAGGAACAATCGGGTATCTTTTCCCCATCTGGGGTGAAGGGCCACTCGAAGTAGCAAAAGCCTCCGTAAAGAATGTTTCGATATTTGTGGATTTTTTCTTCCTTGCGCTCATCATGCCAATCGTTTCTTCTTATAAAGATATGAAAAAAGGCACCCTCATTAGTCTCGGATTTATCACAGTGGAATTGAGCCTGGCACTTGTGGGGTTTGTTGTTTTATTTGATTATACCACTGCTGAAATGTTGAACTATCCTTTCCATGAAACAATCCGTTATATCCAAATTGGATTCCTGGCAAACGTTGAAACCTTATTTTTTCCCTTTTGGCTGGTCGCAACTTTTATCCGTTTTTCGTTTTATCTATATCTTATCGCCATATTCCTGGGGGGCGTTCTTAAAATTAAGGAGTTTGAATACCTCATTCCCTTGATCGCAACCATTATCGTATTAATTGGATTGTCACCGGATGCTCCATCAATCACTCTCTACTCCCTAAGGGAAAAAATACTTTTGGTTTTGAGTCCTGCCTTTATGATTCTGCCGCCACTCATGTGGGTTGTAGCAAAAATTCGGGGGGATTTTAAAAATGAAAATTCACTCTATAATAATTAAAGCGACGATCCTGGCCGCAATTACTTTGAGCCTGTCGGGATGCTGGGACCACAAGGAACTGGATGATAAAGCATACGTCATTGGTATAGGGCTTGATAAGCATAAACCGGATGGAAACCTCCGTGTGACATACCTGATTGCCAATCCGGAGGTGGGGTCACAGCAGACTTCAGGCGGAGCGAATGAGCCAACGCAGGAAATCGTGACTTTGGTTGCAGATGATTTTATTTCATCGCGCAATACAGCCAATACAGTTGTGGCGAAGGAAATATCCTATGATCTGCTTCAGGCTCTCATTGTTTCAGAAGAATTAGCCAGAGATCCGGATTTTATCAGGGTCATCTATAGTGCAACCAAGGATCGCGAAATTAAGCGGAGTACACAATTTATTGTCACTAAGGAGGATGCGGCTGAATTCATAAAAAATAATCATCCAAAAATTGAATCCAGGCCTCATAAATTTTTAGAACTCATGATTGAAAGAGGTCAGGAAACTGGCATGATTCCGGAAGCGGATCTGAATAGTTTTTTTCGGGTCACGGAAGCAGATTCAGACCTATATCTGGCCATCTACGCTACAACCAAAATGGCGGAAAAAGATGGAATGCATTCAACGGACGATGACCTTATGGCGGGTGAGATTAAAGTGGAGGGAACGACAGCCAATGCCCAGTTCCTTGGATCTGCTGTCTTCAAAGAGGGAATGATGGTTGGCAAAATAACTGGGGAAGAGACTAGGATATCAAGTCTACTAGACAATAAATGGACAACCGATGATATCTTGACTGCGATTGAAGATCCTTTTGATGAGAGATATAAGCTAAGCTTAAGAATTTCTCAAAAAAAAGACAACAAATTTAAACTGATTACCGGGAAAGGCCGTCCAACCATTGAAATTGATGTTCCTTTATTTATAGAAGTATACAGCGACCCAAGCATGACCAATTATGCAAAGAACCGGGATAAGGTTAAGAAGCTAAAAAAGTCTCTTACGGCTGCAATTGAAAAAAACTTTACCGATTTTATTGCCTATAGCCAGGAAGAATTAAAAGGAGATACATTCGATTTATCCATACCGATGAGGAAAGAGTTTGCCACCCTTCGGGAATTCCGTGAATTTGACTGGATGCACACTTATCCTGATGCAGCAGTCAAGGTGAATATCTCCATTCGATTTGGTGAATTTGGACGACAGACAAAACTGCCTAGCCTTGAAGAAGTGAGGGATTAGATGGTACTTATTATGTGGATCGCCATAGCTTTTATCATCTTGTATTATTTATTGATGGGTATAACGCTGTGGCGGCAAAAAAACAAGGTTGGAGCTATTGTCGTCATCCTTTTGTCTTTGTCTTGCATAGCACTTCACTACCTTTCTTATCAATAATTTTCACTATTTCAAGTTCTGCACTACAAATTTTTAAATTTTACAAACACTATGATAAAATATATATAATTACGTTTAAATGGGGTGTAGGGATGAGCCTGGTTGGATATAACTTCGGAAAAATACTTAAGTCTTCAAGAGTTTTTAAAGGGTTGACTGAGGAACAGTTGGCTGCAGGTATATGTTCTGAAGAGGATATCATTCAATTTGAAAAAGAAGAGAAATATCCAACAATTGATCAATTATACAAAATGGCTTTAAAGCTTGAAGTAGAGCTTAACCATTTTTTCGATATCGCTTCCACGGATACATACAATTACGCTATCGCTGTCACGGAGTTAATTAAAAAATATAAAAGAGAGCGGGATTATGCGGCTATTCATGAAATCATCCAAAAGGAGCAGGATAATCCGCTTTTTAAGCATACGTCTTTCGATCAATTTTTAGTTTGGCACCAGGGAATCTGTATTTACTACCTTGATAAAGATAAGCAAAAGTCCATCAGCCTGCTGGATGGGGCATTGGCCATGACTCATCAGGAACAGGATAGCATGACCGAACGTGAGATTGAGATTTTGACCAGTATGGCCATCATTGAAAAGGACAGCGGGAACCTTGACAAGGCAGTCGAGCTTTTTCTGAGTGCCCTTAACCAACTGACAGAGCTGCCTCAAGTCCAGGATTCAAGCATCTGGCTAAGGATTCTTTACGGTCTCGCACAGGCGTTGTCAAAGCTGGAAAGGTATGAGGAATCACTCATATACTGCAGCAAAGGCATCGATAATTGTATATATGAAGAAAATATGTATTTATTTGGAGAACTTTATTACCAATCAGGCATGAATTTCATCAAATTGGGTAAAGAAAACAAAGGCAAGGAATATCTTGAAAAAGCAGTCATGCTTTTCAAGCTGCAGAAGAATGAGAAGTTTGCGAGCTTAGTAGAAACTGAAATGGAAAAATTATTGAAATATTGCTGATACGCATTATAACTTTTTAGCCATAGGCAGAGGAGGATACAATGAAGAGAATATTACTGATGACCATTATTGCTGCGTTTTTTGCTGGTGTGTCAGGTGTGGATTCTGGAGATAGAAGCCTTGCCGATTTGCCATCCCAACATTCGCAAAGTGGTACAATCATAGCCGACTTGCCGTCACAACATTCGGGCGATGGAGTCACCATAGCCGACCTGCCGTCACAGCATGCACAAGAAGGAACAATGTTAGCGGATCTTCCTTCACAGCACTCGCAGAGCGGAACGATTGTAGCCGACCTGCCGTCACAGCATGCCCAAGAAGGAACATTGGTAGCAGATCTTCCCTCACAGCACTCGCAAAGCGGAACGATTGTAGCCGACCTGCCATCACAGCATGCCCAAGAAGGAACATTGGTAGCAGATCTTCCCTCACAGCACTCGCAAAGCGGAACAATTGTAGCCGACCTGCCGTCACAGCTTTGTGAAGGTGAAGGATTAGTTTAAGAATGCTTTGAGACAGCCTGGACCGATTTGGTCAGGTTGTTTTTTCATGTTCAGGGGAAAATATCTCTTTCTTCATGTTTTTTTGCAAAAACTTCAGCTAGAATAGACCAAGTACATTATGAAAGGCTCTGGATTTCTCCAGAACCTTATTTGAAGTGGAATAGCCAGTTTTCAATCAACGATATCCATATGGCCTCCATTCATCATATTGAAGTTTTTGCTAGGCATAGCACCATTGGTTCCGTGGCAGTCATTGTACATTTGCTTGACCTCTTCATCGGACAAGCCTGGGTGCATTTTTTCGATTAGCGGCTTCATCTGGCCAAAATTGAATATGCCTTTTCCTTCTGTTCCTTCCTCCGCGAAGGCGGCTGTACTGGCTCCTAGGATTAAGGCTGCGCTTAAAAAACTTAATGACAGTTTTTTCATCATCAGTTCAACTCCTTTCGTTTATATGTAAATTTTAGCGGGACAGTGTGCAAAAACTTAGCAGAAGCAGTGACAAATTATTGTACTTTTTTCGGGGGAACATAAATGGCATTATTAGATACTTTATCTGGACAGCCGGTCTGGATTGCGGTTTTGATCAGTCTGACGGTCAGTATAACAATCTCAATACTTGGAGTTATACCGAGCGCATTTGTGACAGCTGCTAATATTATTTATTTTGGTTTCAGCGGCGGCCTTATTCTTTCGATCATTGGAGAAGCTGCCGGAGCAATCATCAGCTTTTTTCTTTATCGTAAAGGGGTAAAAAAACTGGCGCAAAAAATCAATAGCACCAAACCGATTAAAGGACTGGAACGGCTGAAGAGCACTGCTGGCACAGAGGCGTTTATACTGGTGATATTATTGCGGCTTTTCCCTTTCGCACCTTCAGGATTGGTGACGCTTGCTGCCTCTTACAGCAAAATGGGCGCACCTGCATTTATGGTATCGAGTACGATTGGTAAAATTCCTGCACTCTTTATTGAATCCTATTCGGTCCACACCTTGCTGGGCTGGAAAACAGAGTACCAGCTGTCAATGACGGTCTTTGCGGTTGTGGTGGGTGTCTGCTACTATTATTGGACAACGAAGAAAAGAAAACGGAGGATGTAAAATGAGGTATAGAAACAGGCTACTGGCCGCAGCTTTTGTCTTCACCGCACTGGTTTTGACAGGCTGTTCGGACCAGGAGGAAAACCAGGTAAACCAGGTAAAGCAGAAACAGAAGGAACAGCAAGAACAAGTTGAAAACCAGCCAAGCACGGAGGGGAACATAACCAGCGATATTCCAGCTGAAAAGTTCGTCCGAAAAGCAGCTGAGCAAAAAATAGACCACGTACATGGAATAGGATATCCAGGTAATGATGTTGGCCTCTATGTTGCATCGCATAATGGCCTAAAAATGTTTATAAAGGGTGAATGGCTGGAAAATGGCGGACAAAATCATGATTATATGGGTTTTCAGGCAACCCAGGATGGGTTCTTTGCAAGTGGTCACCCAGAAAAAGGGGCGGGTTTGAAGGATCCGCTTGGCCTTATAAAAAGCACGGATAAGGGCAGGACACTTGAGAAAATCGCTTTTTACGGTGAAAGTGATTTCCACTTCCTTTCCGCTGGCTACCACAACAGCAGCCTTTATTTAATCAATGAAGAACCAAATTCCAGCATGGAAAGAGGCGTCTATTTATCCAGGGATCATGCCGGAAGCTGGGAGCAAATTGACATGACGGGACTGGAGGCGAAAACACTTGGTATGATTGCAGTTCACCCGGAAAACGGGGGAGTATTCGCAATGGCAACAAAGGAAGGTGTCTTCCTCACAGATGACTTCGGGAAGAACATGAAGAAAGCGGGAGATTTCGAGATGGTGACTGCAGCAGCATTCTCGAAAAAATCACTGTTTATTTCTCCGGTTCAGGATCTAAGAATTAAAATGTACAAGCTGGATCCCAAGCGGGAAGGGGCATCAGAAGAGCTTCCGATTCCGCATCTTAAGGATGATAATCCAATCACATATATAGCGGCTGACCCACGACAGGAGGGAAGAATTGCCTTCATCACCATCTTGAATGACCTTTATGAATCTGAAGATGGAGGCCAGACATGGAAGCGGCTTTTGGTGAACGGGAAGATTGAACAATAATCCGGCACCCATCTCATAGGCAGGCAATACAGTAGCCTAAATCTGGTGAGTTACATTCCGTTTGTTGGGCAGAAACGGCTACAGCATTCCAAATCTGCCTGCTCCGAATACCTATTTTAGTACCGAATAAGCAGGAAGCAGCAGCCAAGACAAAATGGTTGCTGTTTTTTTTTATTTTATTTACAATATACGCATAGTTTTTACCGTAGGAGGTATATAAACTAGGGAGATTTTTTTCAGTATGGATTCCGCGAATTCATAAAATACTAAGCTTTAGGAAGGGGGATTACTATGTCAATTTCTGCGGATAAAGTACTGGACGCAAAAGGACTTGCGTGCCCGATGCCGATTGTCAAAACGAAGAAATCCATGAATGAGATGGAACCTGGACAGGTTATTGAAGTGCAGGCGACTGACAAAGGATCTACAACAGATCTTAAAGCATGGGCTCAAAGTACAGGCAATCAATATCTCGGTACAATCACGGATGGAGATGTGCTAAAGCATTATGTCCGTAAAGCAAGTGAAGATGAACTGAACAATGAATCGCCACACCCTCATACAGCCACACTTGAAGAAGTGTTGGCAAAACTGGAAGGCGAAGAGAAGGTAACGGTTCTCGATGTAAGGGAATCTGCTGAATATGCTTTTGGCCATATTCCGAATGCAAAATCGATTCCGCTTGGAGAACTGGAGCAGCGATTTAATGAATTGGATCCTGAAGAGGATGTCTATATCATATGCCGCTCCGGATCAAGAAGTGATATGGCAGCGAAGAAGCTTGCTGAAAAAGGATTCAAGAAACCAATTAATGTTGTTTCCGGGATGAAGGACTGGACAGGCCCGACGGAAACATCAGTTGAAAAATAAGGAGGAACCAAATAATGAAAGTAGCTATCATCGCCTCTAACGGCGGAATGTTCGATGCATATAAAGTATTCAATATCGCGACTGCGGCAGCAGCAACAGACGCAGAAGTAGGAATCTTCTTTACATTCGAAGGGCTTAACCTGATCCATAAGGAAGCGCATAAGCAACTTCCTATGCCAGCAGGAACTGAGCACTTCCAGGAAGGTTTCGCAAGAGAAAACGTTCCTCCAGTTGAACAGCTTGTTGAAATGGCAGCTGAAATGGGCGTCAAGATGATTGCCTGCCAGATGACAATGGACGTAATGTCTCTTCAAAAAGACCAGTTCGTTGATGGTATTGACGTTGGCGGAGCAGCTTCTTTCCTTCACTTTGCAAGCGATGCAGACATTACATTGACATTCTAAGAATCAAAGCATAACAGGAGGAATGAAATGGTCCAGACAATTACAGCAAAAGAATTAGTTCGAAAAGTCATTAACCATGAAGACCTGTTTATCATTGATGCAAGAAATACGGATGACTTCGATGATTGGAAAATCGAAGGCCGCAATGTAAAAGTTCATAATGCGCCATACTTTGACCTGCTTGAAGGGATCGATCCAATAAAGGATGTACTGCCAAAAAATCAGGAGATTTATGTCGTATGTGCAAAAGGTGGCTCTTCAGAGTTTGTTGCCGAACAGATCGAAGAAGCTGGATATTCAAATGTCTATTCGATTGAAGGCGGCATGAAAGCCTGGAGTGAGCATCTTGAGCCTATAAAAATCGGAGACCTTAAAAATGGCGGATCGCTCTACCAATTCGTCCGGATCGGGAAAGGCTGTCTTTCCTATCTTGTTGAATCCAATGGTGAGGCTGGGATTATTGATACAAACCGGATGATTGAACAGTATGAGGAGTTCATGACTGGCAAGGATTTTAAACTCGTTGCCCTTCTTGATACCCATCTTCATGCTGACCATATTTCCGGCGGAAAGAAGCTTGCTGATAAAGTGGGGGCTAAATACTATCTCCCGCCTAAAGACGCAGAAGAAGTTACCTTCCAATATGAACCCCTTCAGGATGGCGATGAAATCAAGGTTGGAAACACTGTGATACAGGCTTTATACTCTCCTGGTCATACAATCGGGAGTACTTCGTTTATTATAGATGACCAATACTTGCTGACAGGTGACATTCTGTTCATCGACTCAATCGGACGCCCTGACCTTGCCGGATTGGCACAGGACTGGGTTGGTGATCTGAGGAATACTTTGTACAAGCGCTATAAGGAGCTTGCCGATGAACTGCTTGTCCTGCCTGCCCACTATATGGGCATCAATGAAATGAATGATGACGGCAGCGTGTCTGAAAAACTTGGCGTGCTCTATGCCGAGAACCATGGACTGCAAATCGACAGTGAAGAGAAGTTCAGGAAGACAGTGACCGAGAACCTTCCGCCTCAGCCTAACTCCTACCAGGAAATCAGGCAGACGAATATGGGCAAAATCAACCCGGATATCGAAGAACAGCGGGAAATGGAAATCGGCCCGAATCGTTGCGCAGTAAGATAGATAAAAGGAGTACCTTATGGTGAAGGTACTCCTTTTTTAAATAGGCTCTGTTAAAGCTAAATCTTGTTTTTACACCTGTTGATTGTAGTGGAAGGCGCGTAGACTCCTCCGAAAATGCTATCGCATTTCCATCGTGCATGGGCAAATTCGAGGAAGCTATTCAGTGTCCTGCGGGCGCAGCTGGTCAGATGAGACACGCTGGAGCAAAGCGACGAGGAGGCTCAGCGCCAGCCAGGAAGAATTGCCTTTTGAAAAAGCCGGCAGTTGGGCTTTTTCATTATTCTTCCAGCGGAAAGCGAAGCGCCTGGAACGAAAATCAACAGTCTTGTTTAACAGAGCCTTTAATTAACAAGGCTTTTTCCATAAGCATCATGCAATCAGGACGTTTACGGAAAAAGCTTTTATACGTAAAGAAAATTGATAGAGGAGGAAACTATGACCAAGTTGACGATCATCCAGCAGAACGATACCCATGGAAGTCTGGATTTGCATGATGAATTATTTTGGAACGACAACCAGCCCGAGCTCCGTAAAACTGGTGGCCTTCCGCGGATTGCAAAATATATCAAAGATCTTAGATCGCAAAAAGGAAATGTATTATTCCTCGATGGCGGCGACCTTTTTCATGGGTCACTCCCGTTAGTTGCTTCAAAAGGGGATGCGCTAGTACCAGCTTTGCAAAAGATGGAACTGGATGGCTGGGTCCCGGGAAATTGGGATTTTGCCTATGGAAAAGAGCAGTTATCTTCATTGGCAAATGCCCTTCCTTTCCCGGCTCTCTCATGCAATGTAAAGGAGCCGGATTCCAATCAATCTTTTTTAAAGCCCTATATGATTAAAGAGATGAATGGCTTAAAGCTAGGAGTCATTGGACTGACCTATCCATATGTCGACGAAACGATGCCGGAAAGCTTTTCTAGAGGTCTTTCATTTTCAAAAGGTGTGGAGGAGACTCTCCGTTGCGTCGAGGAGTTAAAAGGCAACGTGGATCTGATTGTGCTGCTGAGCCATATGGGCCTCCCGCTTGATGTTGAACTGGCAACCCTGGTAGAGGGAATTGATATTATCCTATCCGGACACAGCCATGACCGGATTGAAAAACCGATTACCGTAAATGGCGCTCTGGTCGTTCAGGCAGGATCCAGTGCTTCTTTCCTTGGAAAGCTGGAGATCACTATGGAAGGCGGAAAAATGGCTAATTATCAGTATGAACTGGTAGAAATCGATGAGAGCTTTCCTGTAGATGAGGAAATGGAAGGGATGATTGCCAATATCCTGGAGCCTTACAGGAAGGAACGGACTACTGTGGCAGGCAGGACGGAGTCGATTTTACACAGGATGACCCTAAATGAAGCACCGATGGACCAGCTGATCACTGACGCTTATCTTCATGCATTTGCTGATTGCGACCTGGCGTTTTCCCATGGCTGGCGTTATGGAACACCCGTTAAGCCTGGTGAGATAACGGAATACGATTTGCATACCATCATCCCGACAAACCCTGGAATGTTCACGCTGGAATTGAGCGGGGAGCAGTTGATCAATGCACTCGAAAAGAATTTGGAGATGGTATTCTCAAGGGATCCATTCAAGCAAAAAGGCGGATATATACTAAGATCCTCTGGAATGTTCATGGCTTTCAAGCCGTACAACCCTGAAGGCAACAGGATCCAGAAGCTGCTCGTTGGTGGCAAGGAAATCGACCTGAACAGGAAATATAAAATTGCCGGAGGCGGGAAGCAGTTGTTCAAAGGGGCGGAAGCAGGAAAAACTTATCACGGTGTCCATGCGATAGATGTGATCAAGCAATTCTTAAATGAAAAGGGAACATTCAAAGCTAATCGAGAACCAAAGATTTTGAGCATCTAGAAACCTTTTGGTTAATGGACATTTTGAAAACGGATCAGCGTCAAATTGTCTAAGAAATAGGGTTTAATGGACATTTCGGAGGAGAAGCAGCGCCAAAATGTCTAAGAATTAAGGTTTAATGGACATTTCGGAGGAGACGGAACATCAAAATGTCCAAGAAAGGTGTTTTAATGGACATTTCGAAGGCGAAGCATCGTCAAAATGTCCAAGGAAGACTTTTCAAGGTCGGAGCAGCACCTACAACAAAACAAAACAAAAAAGTCACGGCACAGACCGTGACTTTTTCTTATTTTACCCCTGTGAGTTCCTTCATCATTTTCTCATCCATCGGTCCGACGATTTTCTTGGTAATTACGCCTTTTTCATCGAGGATGTAGCTGGTTGGGATTGTGAACGCCTGATAGGTTGTTCCTGCGTTTCCTTCCTCATCCAAAGGGATGGTAAAGGTTAAACCATATTCATCAACGAATTTTTGGACTTCCTCCACACCTTTGTCCATGCTGGTCAAATTGACAGCGAGGATTTCAACGCCCTGATCGTTGTATTCTTCATAGAAATTTTGCATATGTGGCATTTCGGCCTTACAAGGGGGGCACCATGTCGCCCAGAAGTTCAGGATCACTCTTTTGCCGCGGTAATCGGACAGCTTGACTGTTTCTCCTCCAAGGGTATTCAATTCAAAATCAGGTGCCTCAGCGCCTTCCCTTAATGATGACAGCTTAGCGCCCGGGATATCTTCAGTTGTTTCAACGGATTCCTCTGTTGGTGCTGTTGTTTTCTTTTCGCTTTCGGTCGAATCTGGTTTCCAGATATTCACGACCAAAATGACAACAGCCAATGCTAAAATCGCGAATGATAAAAGATTTTTGTTCAATGCTGTAATTCCTCCTTATTTAAACCCTGAAATACTAGCAAATAAATACCAAGTGCAAAGATCAGCACGTTTTCCGCTGAAAGCAAATCAGAAAAAAGACTGAGAACGAGTGCTTCAAGCATCAAGAATAATATAGCATATTCCTTCGAAAGCTCCATTTTTTTAAAATAAAACGCTCCATAAATGATCGCCAGGAGTGCCTGTACCCCAGCAGCGATGAAAGCCTCTGAAAATGCGAATAGTCCGGTCCAATAGAGCATAAAGAAAAGGAAATAACCCTGCAGATATTCGGTCACTTGGATCATGCTTTCCTTTTTCCTTGCAATCCAATACAAATAGGCTGCAATGCCTGCAAAACCAAGGATCTGGCCTTCTGTGCCACCGTTAAAATAGAGGAGGGAGAAGGGGGTGTCAAGGAACATCTTGAAATTGAAAACTGCATAGCTTAGCTTATAGATGGCTATGTAGATGAAAAAGCTGTTCCAATACCAGTCACCTATGCTCTTTTTTTCCCTGGCCCGGTAGATCAGGGCACCGATAAATATGGCAGCGAACGCCGCAAGCAAATCTGCCGGCAGCGTGAATCTGCCAATCGTTATATAATTCAAGCAACATCACCTTTTTTGGGCTGGTCTGGCGTGAATTCAATCAGATATCGGATGTCGATGCTTCCAATGACCGATTGGATCATGCCGCAATTTTTCAGGACAAGGGCGGCAATCTTTTCAGCTTGCTTCGCCTTATCCAATGTGTCGGTCTGCACGGCTACATCGAATGTCAGCCGTTCAATCCGGTTTGCCTCTTCGGGATTCCTGACTGCTGATACATTAACGTCGATCCTTTTATAGTCTATTCTCTTCTTGACCAGAATATTTGCCAGCACCGCTGTACTGCAGCCAGTCAGTGAGGATACGAACAGTTCCATCGGCCTATATCCCAATTCTGCGTTAGGGGAGATTGGAAGGAAACCATATTCCATCTGTCCGATAAGTTTCTCATTATAATAAGTAAATTCCATGAGTATCACTCCTTTAATTCGAAAACTACTTTTCAGTCCAGTATGTAATCGGATTGTTAAGGATTGATTAAGAAACAGAATGGAGTGGTATCCTGATCCAAAATGAGTGATTATGCCCATCAGTATCAAGTCCAATTTGTCCCTGGTGGGCATTCATGATACTTTTCGCGATCGCCAGGCCAAGACCGGCCCCCTCAGCTTTTGTGCTGCGGGATTCTTCAAGCCTGTAAAACCGTTCGAAAATTAGCTCTTTATGTTCCGGGTCGATATAGGTTCCTTCATGTGAAAAAGTTATTCTGTATTCTGCACCCTCACGCTGTCCTTGAATGGCAAGGTGTCCGCCAGTGTCATAATCGATAATATTTTGCAGCAGATTGGACAGGACTTGTTTCAAGCCGTCTTTATGGCCAAGAACAGGAGCGTGTTCGAGCTGCTGGCTGAATGTCTCGAACCTGCCTGATAGCTTCAAGTGGAACGCTGCAAGTGATTCAGCCAATACTTGTTTCATATCGATTTCCTCGAATTGTTTTTCGGGGAAATGGGACTCCTGGCTCCATGCATCAAGTTCGGCAATCAAATCGACAATTCTTGTAATCCGCCTTGATTCTTCGAGAAGCGATCCGAAAAGTTCCTGGTCACCTTCCAATACACCGCTGTGAAGAGCTTCTAGATACCCGTTGATATTCGTTAGCGGCGTCCTTAATTCATGGGCGATATCCCTTAACATTTCTTCACGCCTTTTTTGGACAACCGAAAGCGTTTCGGTCATGGCATTGAAATTTGTTACGAGTTCACCCAGTTCACCGCTTGCCTGCACATCAATTTTCGAAGGGATTGTTCCTGTTTTCACCTGATTTGCGGCAGCAGCCATCGCTTTAACCGGATTCACTATCTTTTTGACTGAAAAATAATGCAAAAGCCCGGCAGCGATGAAAGCGATGACGCTTACCTTGATCAGGAATGAATTCAAGGTTTCGACGAGCTGCTGCCCGGTCACTTGTTCATGATTGACGAGGAAGCAGGCATAGTCTTTTACAGAAATACCGGCCAGCATGATGACCAGCAGGATGACGATGCTGTTGACCGCCACCAGCTTCGATAACAACAAGTTCGTGATGCTTTTAATTCGCCGCAAATTTATACCCCATTCCTCTTACTGTCTGAATATAATCCTTCGGCGTTTTTTCCTTGATTTTCTCACGGAGATTCTTGATATGTACATCGATTGTCCGCTCGGTCACGGCCTTTTCGTTATTTTCATAAATGGTATCGAGTATTTGCGTCCGCGAAAGAATCTGTCCAGGATGCTGCATGAACATATGGAGAAGCCTGAACTCAAAGTTGGTCAAATCGAGTGGTTCACCATCAACCAGCGCCTGGCCTTTTGCCGGTTTTAGGGTGAGTCCTGTAAAAGTCAGCTTTCCGCATCTGCTTGCCGTCCTTCGCAATACGGCTTCAATCCGGACCATAAGCTCAGCCGGACTGAATGGTTTTACCACATAGTCGTCAGCGCCAAGCTTGAAGCCTTCGATCCTGCTCTTTTCAGAGGCCTTTGCAGTAAGCATAATGACAGGCATCATGCTTTCCAAATCGTTCCGCAGCCAGCGGCAAATTTCTTCTCCGCTTTTGCCGGGAAGCATCAGGTCAAGTATAAGGATGCAAGGGTCATATTTCTCAATCATCTCCTGAGCGTCAATTCCATTGTCCGCTTCAAGAACCTCATAGCCCTCATTCGTTAAATAGATTTTGACTAGCGTCCTTATTTTTGGGTCGTCTTCGACTACCAATACACTTTTGCCGATCAGTTCTTTCTTCACAAAAATAGGTCACTCCTTCAGGCATTAAGGTAGATCCTTTTTAAAATCAGAACCCAAATAAACTGTAAGCTGACAGCCATGCACTGATTTTCTGCATTTGGCCTGACAGGACAAGGAAGCCCATGCCTACCATAATCATACCATTTACAAGTGCGAGCTTTGACAGATATTTATTGATCTTCTTGATTGCTTTTAATGAATAGGAAATGACGAAAGAAATAACCAGGAAAGGCACAGCCATTCCGAGAGAGTATGAAGTCAGCAGGTACATTCCCTGATATAAAGTATCGGATGAGCTGGCCAGAAGCAGGATGGAGGATAGAGCCAATCCGACGCATGGTGACCATCCGCTTGCAAACGCCATCCCCAGAAACACAGAACCAAAAACGCCCTTCGATTTCGTTTCAGAATGGACCTTTTTCTCCATCATCAAGAATTTAATATTCAACAAACCGGCCATCTGCAAGCCGAAAATGATGATCAGCAAGCCGGCAATCTGCATAACGATTGTCCTGTAATTTGCGAAAACCTGTCCCAGAAACGAAGCTGAGGCCCCCATGATGATAAAAATCAGGCTAAAGCCGATGATGAATCCGAATGAACGGGTAAAAAGCGTTGCCCGATCGACAGCGACCTTTGATCCCTCAATTTTGCCTCCTGTTAAATGAGTTATGTAAGCAGGGAGGAGAGGGAACACGCATGGGGAGAAAAATGATAAAATCCCGGCGGTAAAAGCAAAAAATAAACCAATATCTGACATATCCATATTCACTCCTTTTCTATAAACTATATTGGATTGTTTTTGTTAAGGATTAATGAAGAATAATTCCTTTTATACCCCTGTTGGTATATATCGTAATATATTGTATAATGACTGAGAGTGACTTTCAATTTTTTTCTCTCTCAAATGTGAACTGATTCATAATCCCGCTTGCTTGTTAGTATACTGTCTGAATAAAAAAATAAAACCCAGGAGAGAGCTCCCAGGTTTTATCCTTGCGTTTTTTTGTCTTCACATCTAAACCCTGTGTGGTATAATGCCAATTAATGATTTAAATTTCTTCTGATCCCGAAATAAGTGAACAGGGATACAGTGGCTAAAATGACCATCGACGCGATTTCAAATTTTACATCGCGATAGCTAATTGAATCGTCTTTGGTGAAGTACATTAAACCGAAAATAAAGACAGATAATACGATAACTGTAACGGTGATATCTAATTTCTTCATTTTATTCCCTCCAATCTATTAGTAAAGGGGTGCGATCATATTGAATCTCGAACATCTTAAGACATTCATAGCGGCTGCAAAATATGAGAGCTTCTCCCAGGCAGGGAAGATGCTGAACCTTTCGCAGCCTGCAGTCAGCCATCAAATCAGCCAGTTGGAGACTTACTATAATAAGCAGTTGTTCATTAGGGCCAATCGTAAAATAAGGCTGTCAGAAGCGGGTAAAACCCTGTATGAGCATGGCCAGCAGCTCCTGGCGTTAAATGATAAACTGGAAAGCCTTCTCGCTGAAGGAGATTCCAGTGAAACAATCAAGATCGGCTGCAGCAATACAATTGGTGAATGCCTCATATCCAAAATGATCCAGGATATCATAAAATTGAATCCTGATATAGCGAGCCATCAAATACAGGTCACAATCGGTACATCGGTCGAAATAACTGATTTGCTTTATGCCTCCGAGATTGACCTAGCTCTTGTTGAGGGAAAAGCTGGACGCTATGATTTTATTTCCCATGAATTTTATGATGACCTGCTCGTTCTTGGCGTGTCCCCGCAGCTCAGGGTCAATCCGGAAAATCAGGATCCTGCAAAGCTTGAAGAAATGACCTGGCTGATCCGCGAACCTGGCTGCGCAATGAGACAGGCGACGCTGGATTTATGGAAAGGCCTGAACATCGAACCAAAGTCCGTCCTTGTTTATAACAGCAACACGCTCATCAAGGAAGGGGTGAAAAATGGCCTTGGCGTCGCAGTCTTTTCCAAGCTGGCCATCTGTCCGGAGGTTCAATCCAGGCAGCTCATTGTCAGTCATTTTAAAGACAGGGACCGTTTCCGTCCATTCTTCTTGTTAAGGAAGGATAAGCAGTTCAAGTCGAGTCTGCATGAAAGAGTATGGAACTTTATAAGAAATCTAGATGAAAATCCTAATGCTTCCTGTTAAAGAGGCATTAGGATTTTTTTTTATTTTTTATTTTGTTCGGCTATCTCCAGTTCAAGCTCTGTTTGGATCTTAAGGGCCTTGTGTGCATCAGATGCAAGATAATCGATGATCTGCTGTCTTTGTTCATCTGTCATCTTTGCTCCATTACCAGCCATCCGGTCCACTACAGATGTCCACTGTTCTGCGCCTTTGCTTGAATTCTTCATGATCCGGCCGATATCATGGCACTGCAGGCATGTTCCGAGGAAAGCTTCCTCATTAACATCTTTTGGCTCAGGGAATACAAGGGTAGAGGCTTTTTTGATTCTGTTTGCTTCTTCCTCATTGCCTTTCTGATAAGCCAGAATCTGTTCTTTTGGAACATTTGTTTTAAGTGCGATGCCGTTTGGATTCAACCCAACAGGAATTGTCTGTCTGAAATCCTTCTTTTTCGTTAAGTCAATTTTTGTGAGCGTTTTGTCGCCCCAGTTAGATCCGAACATCATGCTTCCGTCCGGACTCCATGACAGCCAGTGAATATTCTGTACTCCCCAGATCTTCCTGACAATTTTGTAATTATCCTTTGGATCAAGGACTGTCAAGAAGCCAGCCCCGTTTTGCGAAGTATACCAGTAGCCATCTGGACCAAGGTAAGCGATGTTCGTACCGGCTCCGGTTTTTACTGTCTTGATGAACTTTAGCTTGGCAGTATCAATGATTGAAATTGACCCATCATTACGATTGCCTGTAACCAGATCATGCGTATTGCCCATAAAGCTTAAGTTAACTGGTTTAGGGATATCTCCAAATTTCTTTAAAAGCTTTTCTGTTTTAGCGTCATAAACTGCAACTTCATCGTCAGCAGTGTTGGCAACTGCAACATATTTTCCGTCATTTGACATATCAAGGCCAGAACCTGTCCCTTTGCCATAGTCTGTTTCTGTCCGTTCAAGGTGTCTCATTTCCCCGGTATCAATATCGATAACAGTGATAAATGGTTCTGCCTGCAAGCTGACAAAGAGTTTTTTGCCGTCAGGAGTGACATTCAAGTCCCTTGGCTTTTTACCGACGTTTTTAAACACCTTAACGAGTTTAGCTGTTTTTGCATCAATCATTCCGACTGCTTCTACACCATTCAATGAAGTGAAGGCGTATTTGCCGTCATGAGATAAGGTCATGTGCTGTGGCGCAGGCGGTTTTTCGAAGCCAGGGAAATCGATATTATGAGACTCTAAAGTTTCCATATTGATCGCTAAGACGCTTGTTCCATAACGCTGGGTCGCAAATGCCCAAGTCTGGTCCTTGTTCAAATGGATGTGGTGCGGTGTACCTGAGCTTTGGATGTATTTTACCGGATTCCCAGTTTTGATGTCAGCAATGGCCACCCCATTACTAACTTCGTTCGCTGAGAGGATCCAGCCTTCTCCATCCCAGTCCTTATTGGAGTCTGCGTTTCCGTTCGGCTGGTCTTTCCACCAGTTAGAAGAATAATCCTCATGGAGTGGAGGGAGATCCTTTTTGTTTTTATCATCAAGAGATGTATCTTTAACTGCTGCCTCAGAACATGCAGTAAGCGAGACAGCCAGTAAAGCGAATGCAGATAGTTTCAAGATCTTTTTCATTATATGTTTTCACCTCGCTTTAAAATTTGATCAGAACCATCCAACAAGCAGGACAAGAACAAGGGCAGTTGTTGTACCCCATGTAATCCATACTCCAGGATGTGTAAGCCATTTTGTTTTGTCATCAACACGTGAAATGCCCTGGGCAAGTCCGTATGGGCAGACTTTACAAAAAGAGTTTCTTGCCTTGTAAGACAAAGCTGTATAAAGAACAGCAGTTGAAGTGACAAGGAAGAAGTATTTATCCATTTTAAAGTTGACGAGTGACTCCCAGACTGTAATAGGGTTATAGAAGTAACTTACAGTCGAGTAAGCCATGAAGATGCTGACAACCAGAGCAAGCAGGAATGTAACTGCTTTGCCTTTGTCACCCAACTTCGATTCGATTTTGTTCAAAAGCATGCTGAAGGTATTATGCGGGCATGCATATTGGCAAAAAGCCCTGTACACGATCATAGACAGTGCAAGGAAAGCCATCAGGAACAAGAATAAGAAAACGAAAAATAAATAGCCAGCCTCATAGGATAATTGGAAGCCAAACAAGAAAAGCTTTTCGTTGTCGATATCCATCCGGAAACCGTTCCAGAACGGCAGTGTGAAAATAATGATGAAAAATGCCCATCTACTTATTGTTTTACCCACGTAAATCCTCCTTTCCTTATCTGTAATCCTCTAAGTATTCATAAACCTTGTCGATCTCTTTCTCTGTGTAAAGATGTCCGATTGCAGGCATCGTGTTGCGGCCTTTTTTGATGACATTCTTAATGTCTTCTTCTGACATCCTGTCCGTAACACCCTTCAAGTCAGGGGCAGCACCAGTAGCATGGCAGTTCAGGCAAGTTCCTGTGAAAATAAGCTCTCCCTTGTTATCCTGTGGAGCTGCCGCAGGTTCGACTGCAAGCTTTCCAGGCATGAAGATCGCATACCCAATCGCCCAAATGGCCACAACATAAAATACAGCTACCAGGAGTTTCGGCACCCTATTATGTTCAATTTTAATACCGGAGACAATATCCTCATCTTTGCTATCATGTTGCTGATATTCTTTTTTCATGTTCTACACCTGCCTTTAAATGCTGTTATAGGAACTCATCGCCTTAAATCGCTGGGATTCAAGGCAATGAGCAGTTAATGGATCTTATTTACTTTCCATTGATTTTTGCTTCTTCCCGTTCTTTCTGGTACTCTTCCAATCTTTCTTCTGTTGGCTTGAGGCTCATCAAGTATGCAACAAGGTCATCCAGTTCCTGATTGGTCAGGTAATCGAAGGATGGCATGATAGAACCAGGGCTTGTTGATTGAGGATCAATCAAGTGCTGGCGCTGCCAGTCTTCGTTATATTTCAGGCCAACCCACATTAAATCCGGGCCAGTACGGTTAGAACCTAAAAGATGTGGTAAATCATATTTGTAGTCGCCGCCCTGAGATACTGGTCCAAGGTTTTGGTTCGTATCGGCAGGCAATGCCCTGACAAATTGTGTGTGGCATGTCTGGCAGCCATTCTGGATATAAATATCTCTTCCTCTTGCTTCAGCAGAATCCTCTGGGTAGTTGCGGAGTTCACCGCTTGCAGTCGCAGAGTTGATTTCCTGGTCGAAGAGGGGAAGGATGACCGTGCCGGCTACACCGAACATCCATAAAATCAATGCAACGATTAATACAGCTGATGGTTTACGTTCCAACGTGTTCCCTCCTCATTAAGCAGTAGCAGCTTGCTGCTGTGCTTGCTGTTTTTTCTCAAGTTTTGCAAGTTTAATAGTCTTATACATATTCCATGCAAGGAAGAACTGGGCTACATACATCATCGTTCCGCCAATTGCGCGGCCTTGTACGTACGGTTCCATCATCAAGACAGTCTGCAGGAATGGTACACCTTCGATCCAGGCGAATCCCTGGACGACACCTGCGATCCATAATGAGAATGCGAAGACAAGGAAACCGACAGTAGAGAACCAGAAGTGTGCTTCCATTGCTCTCTTGCTGAACATTTCGCGGCCAACGATTTTAGGCAGAATGTAATAGATAGCTGCGAACGATGTGAAAGAAAACGCGCCGAATGGTCCCATGTGTGCATGCCCGACTGTCCAGTGCGTGAACTTAATGACTGAACTTACGGATGGAAGGGCTTGCAATGGCCCCTGAAGACATGCGAAAAGGTAGAAAATCGTACCGGCCATTGTGAAGCGAAGCGGTACGCTCGTCCTTGTCTGTGACCATGAACCTTTCATCGTACCCCAGAAGTTAGCCAATACGGCCCAAACCGGTATCAATAGAACGATGGAAGGAATGACGCCTGCTTTAGAAATCCAGCTTGGAATTGGACCATTCATCAAATGGTGAGGACCATTCCAAACATAGAATGTAGCAATTGCCCAGAATCCAATCATGGAAAGCTGGTGGCTGTATAAAGGACGTCCTGTCAGTTTAGGAAGCAGGTAGTAAATCTGTCCGACACCGACCGTCGTCATCCAGAGACCGATTGCGTTATGTCCAAGGAACCAGCCCATCAAACCTTGCTGCACGCCACTTGGAATCCATTGTGCCGGGAAGTTTCCGACAATCCATGTCAATGGCAGCCACAGCAATGAGCCGAGGAAGTACCAAAGACTGACATAAAGCATTTTCTCTGTTCTTTGTCCAACCGTCTTGAAAAGGTTATAAGCAACAAGTCCGATAGCGACAAGGAGCTGAACGTCAACCCAGAGCGGGAATTCACCGTACTCGATGACAGATGTCTGTCCGAATAGCAATGCGAAGAAACCTTCTAAAATGACAATGTTATAAAATACTAGTGCGAAATTCCCCAGCTTTTCGCTGTAAACTTTTGTTTTTGCAAGCTTGGGAATCATGTAGAACATTGATCCTACATAAGCCATTGATAACCATGCATAGATGACGAGCATGACGTGCGCTGAGCGAATATGCCCGTAAGTTGTCCAGCGATTGTTCAACAATTCTGGCCAAATTTGTTTTGTTGCAGTAAGAAGTCCCATACTCATGCCGATGATGATCCAAAAAACAGCAGCAATGAACCAGTTCTTGGAAGAACTCCATTTTTCGTCTGTAAACATTTTGACACTCCCTTGTTCATAAAATAACCACAAAAATTTCACAATTTCTTCACAATCTGCTATGTTACATGATACATCCCATATTGAAATAAAGTTATTCGACTTTTTTATAGTGTTATCCAATTGTTTTATACTTGCTGACTAACTGGTAAAATAACGTCTATTTTTACAATTATGGCAAAAAAAAACAGAGCGAAGTGCATTCGCTCTGTTGAGAAAGTTTTAGTTTTGTTCTTCTTTTTTATTATTCTTTTTACGAAGTGTATCAAGGATGAAGATAATCAGGATGGGCACTCCGATGTAATAGAAGAGATCGAAGAAAAAGCCAAGGGATTGATGGTCCATTTTTGTACCTCCTTCATTATTTGACCACATTGTAATCCGATAGATTTTTTTTTACAACCCCTGAATTATACTCTGGACGGTTTCGGGAATTTCTGTTAGAGTAATTCGATAGTGATGAAGATTATATTAAAAGGAGGTGTAGGAATGGCACCGGGAGCATGGATTTTACTGATCGTCATGTTCGCATTCACCGCTTCTGCAGGTATCATCTGGGCATGGAGCAAGAAAAACGGGCTTTACGATGAAAGTGTTAAATATAGAATGCTTGACGAAGACTAAGGAGCCTGGTTCACAATCTTTACAATCTGCTAATTGAAAGATTCTTCACCCCAGGCTTTGGTTTTCTTTTTTATTTTCCGCATTAATTCCTTCTAATGAACTCACAATCCTTTCCATTTTACATACCAGAAAACTAATTTATCCTTATATCAGGAAACTACTTTCTTCTATATAAATAGAGACAATCGGCAAAAGAGCTTCTATTTTGTTTTTTTAATATACTCATAGGAACCTTTAACAACTTTTACTGAGTTGTGCATAGGATGATTATATCCGGATTGAGTCCTGCCTTAAATGGCTTGAATCAATCTCAACAGATAAAAGTCATAAAAAATTCAAATTTACGGTTGACAATGGGATGAATCTTTTATAATATATACCCTGTGAGGTATTTAACAACGTAATCACGTTGGAAAACATATTTTATTTTTTTTGCCGTTTAAAATACCCATTACCGTAATTGAAGAGAGGGAGTTAGATAATGGGAGAACAGAAAAAAACGACAATCATTTTATTCAGTGGGGATTATGACAAAGTCATGGCTGCTTATATCATTGCCAATGGTGCAGCTGCTTATGATCATGAAGTGACAATCTTCCACACATTTTGGGGATTAAACGCTCTAAGGAAAGATGAGCCAATCCAGGCGGATAAAGGTTTCATTGAAAAGATGTTTGCCAAGATGATGCCAAGAGGCGCGAACAAATTGGGATTGTCAAAAATGAACTATGCAGGCTTTGGCCCTAAAATGATCAAGGATGTCATGAAGAAGCATAATGCAATGCCGCTTCCGGACTTGATTGAAATGGCTAAAGAACAGGATGTAAAACTTGTTGCCTGCCAGATGACAGTAGACTTATTTGGTCTTACTCAAGAAGAAATCATGGAAGGTGTCGAATTTGCCGGTGTAGCAGCTTACCTGGCTGATGCTGAAAACGGCAACGTCAACCTGTTCATCTAATAGATATTTTAATTGGAGGTCGACAAATGGAAACTTTTAAGACAAATGCTACAGTCGATGCAAAAGGGCTAGCATGCCCAATGCCGATTGTCAGAACGAAGAAAGCAATCAACAATTTAAATCCGGGCGAGGTTTTAGAAGTGCTTGCAACGGATAAAGGTTCTAGGGCAGATATCCAGGCCTGGTCTAAAAGCTCTGGCAATCAGTACCTTGGAACGATTGAAGAAGGCGATGTTCTTAAGCACTACATCCGCAAAGGCGGTTCAGGTGAAGAGCAGGAAGAAACCAAATTCGAGAACATTGTTTCCAATGAGGATGTACTGAAGAAGCTGGAAGCAAACGAAGATGTTCTTGTCCTGGATGTTAGGGAACCTGCTGAATATGCATTCGGTCATATTCCAAATGCTGTCTCTATTCCTTTCGGCGATCTTGAAAGCCGTATGGAAGAACTTGATAAATCAAAAACAATCCTTGTTGTTTGCCGCACAGGCAACAGAAGTGACATGGCTTCCCAGGCACTTGCAAGCAATGGATTCGAGAAAGTCTGGAATGTTGTACCAGGCATGTCCGGATGGAATGGCCCAACTGATACAAAAGTACAGTAATTATTTTTTTAGAAAAAATCATACCCAGGGAGGTACAATAGATTATGAAACCAATGACGTCTAAAGAAGTAACAAAAAAAGTATTCAATAAAGAACCTTTATTTATCCTTGATGTCCGTAACGAGAGCGACTTCAATGACTGGAAAATCGAAGGTGAGAACTTCGAGTACCTGAACATTCCTTACTTCGACCTGCTTGATGGGGTGGAAGAGATTCTTGATCAAGTGCCAACTGACAAAGAAGTGCTTGTTGTTTGCGCGAAAGAAGGATCTTCTGTAATGGTCGCTGAAATGCTTGACGAAGCTGGCCGCGAAGTATCTTATCTTCAAGGCGGAATGAAAGCATGGAGCGAACACCTTGAGCCAGTTAAGGTTGGTGAGCTTAAAGATGGCGGATCCATGTACCAGTTCGTCCGTATCGGTAAAGGCTGCCTTTCTTACGCGGTCGTTTCAAACGGTGAAGCTGCTTTGATCGACGCAACAAGAATGACAGATGTATACCTTGACTTCGCTAAAGAGCTTGGCGTTGAAATCAAGCATGTATTCGATACACATCTGCACGCAGACCATATTTCAGGCGGCAGAAAAATCGCCGAAGCAACAGGTGCAACATACTGGCTGCCTCCAAAAGATGCTGATGAAGTAACCTTCAACTACCAGCCTCTTGAAGATGGCAACAATGTAAAGATTGGTGACACAAATATCGACATCAACGCACTTTACACACCAGGCCACACAATTGGTTCTACATCTTTTGTCGTTGATGAAAAATATCTTCTGTCAGGGGATATACTATTCATTGACTCAATTGGACGCCCGGACCTTGCTGGTAAAGCAGAAGACTGGGTAACGGATTTAAGAAACTCACTATACAATCGCTACAAGCAGCTTTCCGATGACCTGGTTGTTCTTCCAGCACACTTCATGATCATCGAAGAGCTGAACGAAGACGGCAGCGTATCTGAAAAATTAGGTACTCTATTCGCGAAAAACCATGGCTTGAACATCGAAGACGAAGCGGAATTCCGCAGACTCGTAACGGAGAACCTGCCTCCGCAGCCTAATGCATACCAGGAAATCCGTGAAACAAACATGGGCAAAATCACCCCAGACGATGAGAAGCAAAGAGAAATGGAAATCGGACCAAACCGCTGTGCGGTAAGATAAATCTGACAAGGGGGCTTTGCTCCCTGACCAGTATCGAAAAATACAACTTTTTAAACAACCAAGGAGGATTTTAACATGAACGTAGCAAAAGTATTAGACGCAAAAGGACTTGCTTGTCCAATGCCAATCGTAAAAACAAAGAAGGCAATCACTGACCTTCAATCTGGAGAAGTACTAGAAATCCACACAACTGATAAAGGCGCTGTAAAAGATCTTGCAGCTTGGGCACAATCAACTGGAAACGAACTACTGAAGCATGAAGAAGAAAACGGTGTGTTCAAGTTCTGGATGAAGAAGGCCTAATTGAACGAAGGGGGAGCTGGTCTCCCTTTTCTTTTGGTTATAAAGGTTAATACAACAGAGTTCAGTGATTTAAATTAAGGAGGAAACCTGATGGACTTATCATTTATTATCGTTATATTTTTAATTGGTTTTATCGGTTCTTATATCTCCGGGATGGTTGGAATTGGCGGTTCCATCATTAAATACCCAATGCTGTTATATATACCACCATTGTTCGGCCTCGCGGCATTCAGTGCCCATGAGGTTTCAGGGATCAGTGCGGTCCAGGTTTTCTTCGCGACCATCGGCGGTGTCTGGGCTTACCGTAAAGGCGGATACTTGAACAAGACATTGATCATTTACATGGGCGCTGCGATCCTGGTTGGTTCCTTGATCGGAAGTTACGGTTCCCGCTTTATGTCAGAAGGCGGCATCAACCTTGTATACGGTATTCTTGCATTGATTGCAGCAGTTATGATGTTCATCCCTAAGAAAAACGTCGATGATATCCCGCTTGATCAAGTAACATTCAACAAATGGCTTGCCGCATTTTTCGCCCTGATCGTCGGAATCGGCGCCGGTATCGTTGGTGCAGCTGGTGCATTCCTGCTAGTGCCAATCATGCTCGTTGTCCTGAAAATCCCAACAAGGATGACTATCGCCACTTCACTGGCCATCACATTCATTTCATCTATCGGTTCAACAGTAGGTAAAATTGCCACTGGACAGGTAGACTTCTGGCCGGCGATGATCATGGTTGTAGCCAGTCTGATCGCATCACCATTAGGTGCGAACGCAGGTAAAAAAGTAAACACAAAAATTCTTCAATACATCCTGGCAGTACTGATCCTGGGTACAGCAATCAAAATCTGGATGGATATCCTGTAAAATTCATGTGTGGAAAAGACTTCGCCTCGGCGGAGTCTTTTTGTTGTGGTTGGAGGATGATTATTTTGACAGGTTTCGCGAGGGAAGGCTTGAAGCTGTCAAGAACCCATCGTTATTTTGACAGGTTTCAGGGGGAAAGACTCGAAGCTGTCAAGAAACCGTGATTATTTTGACAGGTTTCAGGAGGGAAGGCTCGAAGCTGTCAAGAACCCATCGTTATTTTGACAGCTTTTAAGGGGGAAGGCTCGAAGCTGTCAAGAAAGCGTGGTTATTTTGACAGGTTTCAAGAGGAAAGGGTCAAAGCTGTCAAGAACCCATCGTTATTTTGACAGGTTTCAAGAGGGAAGGCTCGAAGCTGTCAAGAATCCATCGTTATTTTGACAGGTTTCAAGAGGGAAGGCTCGAAGCTGTCAAGAACCCGTGATTATTTTGACAGATTTCAGGAGGGAAGGCCCAAAGCTGTCAAGAAACCCTGATCATTTTGACAGGTTTAAAGAAGTAAGGCTCGAAGTTGTCAAGAACCCGTGGTTATTTTGACAGGTTTCAAGAGGAAAGGGTCAAAGCTGTCAAGAACCCATCGTTATTTTGACAGGTTTCAAGAGGGAAGGCTCGAAGCTGTCAAGAATCCATCGTTATTTTGACAGGTTTCAGGAGGGAAGGCTCGAAGCTGTCAAGAACCCATCGTTATTTTGACAGGTTTCAAGAGGAAAGGGTCAAAGCTGTCAAGAACCCATCGTTATTTTGACAGGTTTCAGGAGGAAAGGCTCGAAGTTGTCAAGAACCCGTGGTTATTTTGACAGGTTTCAAGAGGAAAGGGTCAAAGCTGTCAAGAACCCCTCGTTATTTTGACAGCTTTTAAGGGGGAAGGCTCGAAGCTGTCAAGAACCCGTGATTATTTTGACAGGTTTCAGGAGGGAAGGCTCGAAGCTGTCAAGAACCCATCGTTATTTTGACAGGTTTCAGGAGGAAAGGGTCAAAGCTGTCAAGAATCCATCGTTATTTTGACAGGTTTCAGGAGGGAAGGCTCGAAGCTGTCAAGAACCCATGGTTATTATGACATCTTTTAAAAAGGAATGCCCCAAAGCTGTCTGAATGAAAAGACTCATGATAAAAAACGTTAAGAAGTTGTTTAAGCCACAATGCTGTCAGCAAGGACTTTTTCTGACCCATCTCTTAGTAATGGATTATTATGGTAATATAGTAACTATTTATGCGACAAAACTGGAAATTAAGTCTTTCGACGCAGCGGAAAACCTATCAAATAAGCCATAGTCCCTATTTAGAATATACTGAATATTTTATATTATTTAGGAAATGGAAATATTCTAATAGGGAGTGAATGAATTGTTAAAAGTCCTTTCAACTTCGGCGTTATCCCTTGCTTTGGCAGGAAGCGCAGTGTTTGCAGGAGTCAGCGCAACTGATTCCGCGGTAAAACCACAAAGTAAATATGAACTAAGCCTTGCTCACCATGTAGGTGCTGCTCCAGAGCTTGTTGATAGAGCCAAGGAATTAGGAATCGATATTTCCAAAGTCGATCCTGCAGAGAAAATTGCCCAGACTGGAGCGAAATTCCAACAGCCGGGCGACAATCAAGTTGCATACAAGGAAGCAACTGGTGATATTCCGGTCCTGGTTATTTTGGCTAAGTACAAGGATGGTGACGAGCCAATCGGGGACATGGAAGGACAAGTAGATCCAAAATATTACGAAGATCTTATTTTTGGAACGGAGTACAATCCGTATGAACTGGAGCAATTCCAAAAATATGATGGTCCAGATGTACCAAAAGATCGTACTATGCAGAATGCTTATAAGGAATCAAGTTACGGAAAAACCAACCTGGTTCGCAAGGAAAACACAGAATTTGTGTGGGTTGAGCTTCCTAAGGGCGCATCTTATTATCTCGATCAGGAAGGCACATACGCTGAAGGCGGAGTATATAAGCTGGGCAACGTAAACGGTGACGCTCATACTGGTGAATTCATTCGTGACCTGTTAAAAGCAGCGGATGATCAAGTCGATTTTTCAAAATATGCTGATGAAAATGGTGAAGTTCCAAACGTATTCGTAATCCATGAAGGTACTGGAGCAGAGTACAGCCGCGACCCAGCCCAATTCTGGTCTCACAAGTGGAGCCTGCTAAGTGCGCTTTACTATGGAAAATATTACGAAACTGGCAAGACTGCACCTCAGTACGAAGGAATCAGCCAGGGCGCATGGATTGACAGAACAGTCAAAGAAGACATGACTTATGATGGGGTAGTCGTTAACAACTACAACATCCAGCCAGGAATCGGCGGGAACGTAGCTGGTTTCGATGCTGCTACTAACGCGTATAAAGAAGAAGCGAAAACAGGTCCATTCCCAGTACAGACTGGCGTATATGCTCACGAATTTGGACATGCTTTAGGATTGCCGGATTTCTATGACACTCTTTACTCATCAGAAGGTGTAGGTAACTACTCCATGATGGCTGGCGGGTCATGGATGCGCTATCCGAATAAAGCTGAGTACGGCGGAAACTCACCGACACACTTCGATCCATTCTCAAAGGTTTTCCTTGGATGGGCTAATCCAATCGAGGTGACACCTGAAAGCGGCGTGAAAGAAATCACTCTGCCAGCTGTAAACAAAGCAACAGCTGACGACGGAATCGTGAAAATGGAAGTTCCAGGATCAAACGGTACAGAATACTTCTTGTTTGAAAACATGCAGCAGGATGGCTTCAACAAAGGTATGGTCCGTCAAGGTGAAGATGCTCATGGTCTAGTAGCATGGCATGTTGATGAAAATGTTATCAACCTTTACCAGACAGCCGGTTTCCGTCCGAACAACGTTGAAAACTGGATGAATAAGCGCTTCCTGTACAACCAGTCACAGACTGCTAGCAATGGTGATGTAGTGACTCACTACGGTTTATCTGTCCTTCAGGCAGATGGCAAGTATGACCTCGAAAAGAACCTTAACCGAGGAGACGCAGGTGACTTCTTTAAAACAGGCAGCAAGCTGACTCCAGTAAGCGGCAATGTACACACAGGTTCTTACTACTTCTGGAAAGGTTACGGTGCTACACCAGCTGATTCCGGTATCCATGTAACGGACATCAAGGAAAACAAAGATGGCTCCATTACAGCCAAGTTCTTCTATAACTTTGATTCAAGTGTAAAATAATGTTGAAAAAAACCTGAGCCAGGGGAAATCCCCTGCTCAGGTTTTTTGATTAGATGGCACAAAGATATCGAGATGCCCTGGGAGGACTTTTGCGCTGAAGGGCAGTGGCTCGCCTTCTTCTCCGTCGATGTTCACGACATGTGCTTTATCGGAGGATACCTTAAGATAGGAGGTGCGGATATATTCGACCTCCTTGCTTTCTTCCAACTCCCCTCTCAAAAGTGAAGGGATGAGTGATGCGACTTTTGGAATGGATAACTTTTTTATGATAAAAGTGTGGAACTTACCGTCATTCACGTCTGCTTCAGGTGCAAGTGCCTCAAACCCGCCAACGGAATTAGTGAGGGCTGTAAGCAAAAGGAAGGTTTCTCCTTCCCATTTCCCTCCTTCGTGTTCAACACTGATTTCAATCGCTTCACCATTCAGGAAGGATTTTGCTCCTTCCATAAAATAAGCCAGTGGGCCGAGCCTGGTTTTTTGTTCTGCGCTCACATTGTAAGAGGCCTCAGCAATCGCCCCGACTGCTAGAACATTGGCAAAATAAGACTCATTGACCTTTCCGATATCGACAGGACGAAGATTTTGTTCTTCCAAAATAGAGATGGCTTCATATGGTTCCAGCGGAATTTTGAGTGCCCTGGCAAAATCATTGACCGTCCCTAGCGGTATGATGCCGAGAGCGGGACGGTGTGCCTGTTCAGCTAGTCCATTGATGGCTTCATTGATGGTACCATCACCGCCCATAGCGATGACCGCATCATATAAAGCCACACAGGCTTCAGTCGCAAATGCCGCAGCATCGCCCTCCTTTTCCGTTTCTTTTACATCAATCAGGTGAAATGCTTCTTGCAGGGTTTCTTGTATTTTTTCCACATAGTCCTTCGCTTTTTCTTTTCCGGACGATGGATTGACAATGATCATAGCCTTTTTCATGTTCATTCCTCCGTTGCTCGCTTCCGACATGCTGAGTCAAAAAGTCATTTAGCCCTGCTAAAGCTTTTCTTTCTAAGCTTCAATACTTCCTCAACAGGCTGCGGCTTCTTGCTATATAACTTTTCTGAGTTAAAAGCATGGACTTCTTCATAAACGTTTTCCATTCGTTCGAATACCCATTCTTCCGTTCTTGGTGAGGGAGCCCAGCAATAAATGTCCATTTTATTCAGTTCGCCAGTGACAGCATGAATTCTTTCATACTGAATAGAACCATATTCCTTAAATCCATTTCGCTGATAAAAATCGATCCGCTTTAAAGAATCGGGATCATTGGCGTTTTCGGGCTCGACTTCGAGAATGATGGCTTTATTCTTTTGTTTAAGCCTGCCCAAAAGCCTGGATCCTGTACCCCTGCTTCTTCTGCTGCCGCTTACCAAAATATAATCAATAAAAATAAAATCCTTCTGTTCAAGGTAAATAAGGACATATTCCGGTCCTTCTTCCTTTTTATATAATTTTTCCTTTTCGGTAAAAAGGGATTCAAAATGTTTTTTTGATTTCATTTCACGGGCCGGGAAGTATTCCAGCAGCTTTTCATGCCAGTCTATAATCAAGTTTTCGGCTCCTTTATCCTAATATGATTGTTATTTTGATGGAAACTATAATTACATACCTGAAAAACAAGAATATTAAACCATTTTTTTGAAAATACTAGTTTGAAAAATTGCTATTTTGGAAATATATAAGTCGTTATACTACTTTTTTTAGTGGAAGCGGGGAGCTTTAATGGAGAATACAGAAAAAAAAGAGCAGCTTACAGCTATATTAGGATGGAGTCTTCCTGCGATCGAAGCTATGGATAAGCTTGGCCGTCCATTCGTTGTAGTGGGTCCGCCTGATTTCCAGGAGTTTGCGGACAAGCATGAAATTCAATTTATTGGATGGGAATTCGATCGTTTAAATGAAAAATCGACCGAGCTTTATGAAAAGCTCAGAATGCTCAACACTAGGCTGGCTGTCCCAATTTATGAAGAAACGGTCGAGTGGGCCGGGGCGCTAAATGCAAGATTTACAGAAGACCCTAGAATCTTTAATCGTTCCCTTCTGCTTCGGGACAAAGGGCTGATGAAACGTAAAGCACAAATTGCTGGCATGAGAGTCGGAGTATTTGAAGAGGCATATGACAAGCAGGATGTGTACAGATTCCTGAAGCGGGTTAATGAGGCATTGATTAAGCTGGATGGCGATCCGAATGATCCGATTCATGTAAAGCCTCTGAATAAAGCGGGCACAGTCGGGCACAGGGTGATCAGGGAAGCAAAAGAGATTGAGATGATGGACGATTCAGAGTTTCCATGTCTTATGGAAAGCCATCTTGATGGCCAGGAATTTTCCTGTGAAGCTTTTATCCATAACGGAAAGATCCGCTTCCTGAATATCACGGAATATGTACAGCTTGGCCATTCCAACTTCGTGCCGGCATCCCCTTCTCTGGAGGAATGGAGGCCGCAGATCAGGGCGGAAATTGAGAAACTGGTAGAGTCCTTCGAGATAAAATACGGCGTAATCCACCCGGAATTTTTCATTTCCCCGGATGGAAAAATTAATTTTGGCGAAGTGGCTGCCAGGGTTCCGGGAGGACATATTTTTGAACTGATTGAAAGGGCTTATGGCTTCAGTGCATTTCAGGCGCAAATTCTCTGCAGTGATCCACTGACAACTGAAGAAGAGCTCGAAGCCTTTTTCCCAGAAGAAGTTGTATCTGCTAAAGGATTTGCGGGAAGCCTCATGGTCTATCCCCGTGTACAGCTGATTGAAAAGCTGAATGTCCCAGCTGAACTGAAAGAAAATCCATACTTCGAAAGACATGATATGTTCATCCCTGTTACTTCAAAGGTGGCTGAGCGGGTAGGGTTCGGAAACCACTACGGAACAATCTTTTTCTTTGGCGATGACAGCACAAAGATGAGAGAGCTTTTGAAAGAATACGAGAATTACGATTTTTATTTATAAGGGAGAAGAGCAGCGATGAGCAATGACATGACTAGTGTAAAAGACAGGTTCAACCAGGCGCTCGACACTCTTGACCAGGCGAAACCCTTCGCTAAAAGCATGTACCAGACAAACGTTTTCCAGCTCGCAATAGAGCTTGCCTTAACGGAAGAAGGATTGTCTCATCTGTATGAAAAGGGTTCTTTATATGATCAGGCTGGTGTCTTTAATGGGGGGCCATGGGAAAATCCTGAAAAATTGCAGCCCTCCTTTGTTGGTGGTTCCCTAAAGGTTAAGGGAGTAAACTCCATTGTGGAACTTCTCAGTGAAATGAGGATGCTTTCGATTGCGAAAGGGGATTATCAGCATGACCTGGTGACGCCGGAAGAAGCAAGGGAATTTTTGAATGAGGTACTAGCGCTGAACCTTGACCTTCTTTTTCCTCCTGAAACCGAGGAGGCGAGAATTGAACATGGTGAACATATTGAAAGGGCACAGCGTTTATTCCGTTTTCTTGGCGAAGAATTAAGCTTTAAGGCGATTGCCAATAATCTTGTTGAAGAGATTGAGCGGCTGGCCGTTCAAAGACCGATCATGGTTAACAGGATTATTAAGATGATTGAATCAGCTGAACAGTTAATGGAAACGGGAATCGAGGGCCAGGAACAAGAAACGATCAGGAAATACCATAATGCTTTTCAGGCACCAAGCCCTTTGAGCCGGGAAAATCAAAGCCAGAGAGATTACCGTGTCAGACTGAAAGAGGCATATCAAGAAGAGCTGGAAACCGAGGCAAAGGCTTTTGCTGCTTCAATGAAGGATACCGGTCTTGTTTCCCCATACCATGCCGTTTACATTCGATATATAAACCGGGCTCATCCGGAACTTGTGCCGCTTGCGCTTGATTTGTCTGAAACTGGCGTTGCCAGCTATAATGCGAACCAGCAGCTGATTCATGACTTGATCCAGCTTTCGATTTTTCCAGAAACAAGGCAATCAATATATGGTCTGGCTAAAATGCTGGATAGGGGCGTCCTGACACAAGAGCCAATTTTGCCGGGGATTCGCCGTCTATTCGAACTTCCAATCCATCATGAGGTCAAGAGGGCACTCATGAAGAAAGAATTCGAGCAAGGAGGCATTTCTCCGAACGGAGTTCTTGTGGCCGGAACAGTGAGCGTGCTTGGCCAGCCTCTTGGAATCGGGCAGGGCTTGAATCCTACATGCCAGTCTGCAAGGGCAATCAGCCTTTGGGCCCAGCATGGAATTGGCCAGCTTTTAGAGTATATCGCAAGAGCCGCACGGGATAATGATATTGACATGACCTTCGAGGGGGAACCAATCCATTCGAGCCAGATTGAAGGTGGTGTAGCCGACAAGATTGATATGGAGCTGGATCCCGTTTCCGTCGTGCTCGTTCCGCATCTTGATAAAATCTATAACGAAATGATGAAAAGAACACTTCTCAGGGGAGAAGATGGACATAAATGGGTGAACCCTGAATTTTATGGGGAATGGATTCCGAGGGGATTCATCAATGTGGTCGATCCCATAACAGGAGCCGTTTCAAATTATCAGGCATTTGTGAAGCTATTTTATGCCACCCACCATCCTGACTACAATGAAGGGTACGAAATGATTTATCCTAATCCAGTCGGCATCTTCATTACAAGTGTGAACGCTGAGCTGATGGGACTGCACGCTGTTTCGATCCAGCGAATAGCCAGGGATGACCAGGGGGATTACCGTGTTTATTTCTATAATCCTAATAATGACAGCGGCCAAAACTGGGGGCAGAGCATTACGCCTGCCGTCCAGGGAAATGGAGAATTAGAAGGAGAATCCTCTCTTCCATTCCATAAGTTCCTGGCGCGGATGTACGCATTCCATTATAATCCATATGAGCAAGGCGAGACCTATATGGTAGAGGACTCGCTTGTAAGTGAAGTTGAAGCGCTGGCAAAAGAAAGCTGGGGCAAGGCATATCCAGCCTGGATTTAAAATGTTTAATATGGAACAATTACCTGTTATCGGCAGTATGCTGATAGCAGGTTTTTTATTTTGTCTTAAAGGGTTCACCTATTTGAAGCAGAATATAAAGTATACGTTATTTTTCAAGTTACCCAGTATGTGAGTCTTTTTTTGGCCATTATGATTAAGGGAAGGATTCGATCAGAAAGGGTAGGAGATATGGGATATATATTGAAAACTGCAGATTCCTCGTTCCACGGAGCTTTATATCAGCTATGGGGCAGTGCTGAAGAGCAAAAAAAGCATTTCCGAGAGATGGTGCTGGAAGAGGCGGCCATGCTGCTGGAAGAGAATAAAGGACTGGAATATCTGTATGGCTATGCATCTATCTTTGAATCTGCAGGTGTTTTTGCCGGCACTGTATGGGAGGATTTAAAGGGGTTGAATCCCAGTCTTACAAGGGGAACACTGATGGCTGGAGGGTCCATGGCTGCAGCGGAAGCACTCAGTAATTTGAGGATCCTGGCGTTGGCAAGAGGGGTATATGCTAACCCTGAGATGACTTCAAAAGAGGCAGCTGCATACCTGGAAAACCTGCTGGCCCTTAATGTCGACATACTGGCATTGGGAGAGACGAAAAAGAATCAAAAAAGGTGGAAAGATAACGATGACTGCGCGGGTTCATTGATGAGATATCTGGCTTCATGCTGTTTTTCCGCGAAAATTTTCGATTTACTGGAACAGGATATAACCAATCTTTTAGCTCAGCGGCCAATAATAGTCCGTGAAGTTATCAGCATGGTCAATAGTGCATGCAACCTGGCGCATGGGAATGTCAGCCGTCACCCAACCCTTCAGGCATGTCAGCGCTCTCTCTTTTTCCCCTCTGAACTTGCCCGAAGGCAGGGGGACTATCTTCAGGAAATAAAAAATGCAGGAGATCTTGTTCTGTTATCAGAGGCTTCGCAATTAAGGGATTCGATGCTGGAGTCCGGCCTTGTATCAACTTACCATGACACATTCCTTCAATATATTTCTAAAGAAAAACCATATTTTCTTGAGATCTTTTTCGGTAAAAGCAGAGCTGCTAGAGCGGCCCTTAAAAGAAACTTTCCATTAATCCGCAAGATTACAGAGGAGATCACCGGTAAAGAAGCAAGCCAGAGTATTTATGGTTTATATCATATGTTTGAGCGGCAGGTATTTAGTGCTGAAGTAGTCAGAGAGCTTGAAGCATTCGTCTGTGACCACTCGTCCAAGGTTAATCCTCTTAATGAAAACAGCAGAAATCGCCTGACTCGTAGAGATCAAATTTTAACCGGGCTGATCAGTATTTTAGGGCATCCGCTAGGAGCAGCACAAGGATTTAATCCGACATGCCAATCAACGCGGCTTCTAAGTTACCTTTCACAGAAATATCCTCATAAATTGATCAGTATGGCCCGAAGATTATTGACCAGCGGAGAAATAGAACTTCAATTTGAAGGGCAAGCGATATCTTCATCATCCCTAGTGCGTTGCGAGTTAAAAGATTTGGTTCATATTGACTCTCTGTCAGCAGTCATGCTTCCCCACCTTGATGCAATTTATGGTGAAATGCTTAAAAGAGCTGCAGGCAGAGATTCCGATCCTCATAAATGGGTCAATAGCCAATTCCATATGGCAGGTGTTTTCCCAGGCTTTGCAGAACGGAATAAGAACAATGAACATGAATTTGTTGCTCTTTTCCATCATTTTTATTTTGCAGGAGCTGACACTATAAAGAAACATTTGCCGCAGCCAGCGGGAATCTTGATGTATGACAGGAAAGGCAACCTTCTTGGCCCGCATGCGATTTTGATTCAAAGAGTCGAAGCTAAACAGGATGGGGATTTGCGGGTTTACTTTTTTAATCCTAATAACGATAGTCTACAGCACTGGTACAATGGCGTCATGACCAGTGTCAGGGATAACGGTGAACAACATGGCGAGGCATCACTTAGATTTGAGGATTTCATTAAATGCTTGTATGCCTTTCATTTTCCTGATCAATCCGCTGCAGACCAATAACCCGGCCGGGAAGCATATGCTGTCCCGGTTTTTCATTTGGCAACAAAAAGATGCTGGTTAAGAAGCTGTCTTGATTTTTTTGAAAAACGAAGAAATACTGTGCTTCAGTGAGCTAGATAGTGATTTTCCAGGAGTATTCATTTAAATTGGATTAAAAGGGCTGTTTTTGCTGTTCTTTTCCTGCTTTACAACTCGAAAGGCAGAGGAGTATGATTACTACAGTTTTAAAAAATATACTCTCTTTTCGGCGAAGGTTTTACGAAAAAGAGTCTAATTCAATGAGTTTCATATTTCTAAATCGCTGAATCCGGCAGGAGCGGGGGAACCATTTTGTGGATGCATCCACTTGGGGTGAAGCCTTTTTAAAAGGCGGGGCTATTCTGAGTCCTAATCCGACAGCTAACTTCGCAAGCGTTGCAGAAGAGGAAGATGAAGCTTGTGTGACGACTATTCAAAAGTCCACAAGGCTGAAATCTTTTAGCCTCTGGGGGCTTTTTTGTTTTGCATGATTTTTGATACGCCGGCATGATCAGGATCCAGTTAGACAAAAGTCCCTGCAAAGAAATATTCGACGAATAATTCCTCATACTAAGGAAAGAGGGAAGGGCCATGCGCAGTAAAATGTTTTTCAGTCTGGACCCGCCAAAAGTGCTTGTCGTCGGGTTCGGCGCAATTATTCTGTTAGGGACATTGTTGCTTTCGTTGCCATCCTCCACAGTTGATGGCAAAGGCCTCCCGTTATTGGATGCCTTGTTTACCGCAACATCAGCAACTTGTGTAACAGGCCTTGTTGTCGTCGACACAGGTGATACCTTCACCACATTTGGGGAAATGGTCATTCTGTCCATGATCCAGATTGGCGGGCTTGGATTCATGAGCTTTGCCACTTTGCTTGCATTTATTTTAGGAAAAAGAATTTCATTCAAAGAAAGGCTGATTATCCAGGAGTCATTGAATAACGAGACTGTCGAAGGGATTGTCAGGCTCGTGAAACGGATTTTCCTTTTTACAGCGGTAATTGAGATTACCGGCGGAATCATTTTGTCTCTGCGATTTTCACAGGAGATGGCTGCAGGAAAAGCCATTTATTTTGGTTTTTTTCACGCCGTTTCGAACTTTAATAATGCCGGCTTTGATTTGATGGGCGGATTCAAAGGGCTTACGGCCTATTCAGCAGACCCAATTGTCAATATCACCATGATCACTCTGATCAGTTTGGGCGGAATCGGATTCATTGTCATGAACGAGCTTTATGAATATCGACGTACAAGAAAAATTTCGCTGCACTCGAAACTCGTTCTGTCCGTTTCCGGTGTCCTGGTGTTGGCCGGCGCGCTGATGATTTTCATTCTTGAATACAACAACCCATCGACCTTGAAGCCCTTGTCGATGACTGGTAAAATGTTCGGGGCGCTATACCAGGCTGTTACACCAAGAACAGCTGGATCCAATACCTTGAATATCCCGGACCTTAAACAGTCCACCTTGTTTTTGATCATTTTTCTGATGTTCATAGGTGCATCGCCAGGGTCAACAGGCGGAGGTATCAAGACTACCACCTTTGCAATCCTGTTAGGCGCAGTTAAATCGCAGATCCGCGGCTGTGAAGATGTCACTTTTTTTGGCAGACGAATGGACAACAGCATTATTTCAAAGGCACTGACGGTTACGCTGATTGCGCTATTTTTAGTAGGTTCGATTACAATGGTTTTGACGATTACGGAACCGGGGAAAGACTTTTTGATGCTCTTTTTCGAGGCTGTATCGGCCTTTTCAACTGTCGGCCTATCAATGGGCTTGACGCCTGATCTGTCATCATATGGAAAGATCCTGATTCTTATTACGATGTTTGCGGGCCGTGTTGGTCCATTGACACTTGCTTATGCAGTGGCAAGAAAAAGAAAAGAAACACATTATCGACATCCAGCTGGAAAAGTGATGATTGGGTAGGAGGATATTAATATGGCAAAGCAATATGCAGTAATTGGGATGGGGCGCTTCGGTTCGAGTGTCGCCACCACCCTTTATAATGAAGGACATGAAGTTCTGGCGATTGATAAAAGTGAGCAGCATATCGAGGAATATAAAGAGTTTGTTACCCATGCTGTGATCGGCGATTCGACCGACGAGCAAACATTGCGGGCAGTTGGAATCAGAAATTTTGAGACGGTCATTGTGGCCATTGGAGATGATATTCAGGCGAGCATCCTCACCGTCCTGATTTTAAAAGAGATGGGCGTTTCCAATGTTGTGGCGAAAGCACTCAACAAACACCATGCACAGGTATTGTTCAAGGTAGGGGCGGACAAAGTCATCTTCCCTGAACGGGACATGGGAGAACGCGTTGCCCATCAGCTGATGGCGTCCCCGAATGTATTGAATTTCATTGAGCTTTCAGATGATTACAGCATTGAAGAAATCAAGCTGCCAATGAGCATGGCCGGCAAAAACCTGATTGAAATCAATCTCCGTGCCAAATACAATATCACGGTAATCGGCGTCAAAACAGCAAATAAAGTCGATATATCGCCAGATCCGGAGAAGACGCTCCGAGCAGAGGACATCCTGATCGTCCTTGGGGAAAATGGTGACTTGAACAAATTCGCGAAAATAAAATAATGACAGGTACTAAGCAGACTGGGAAATGACAGTCTGCTTTTTTGTGTGCATTATTTTGAAAATTGATAAAAGATAGACTTTCTTTTATAGCATTAACAAATATAGACTATGGCCGATGAAATACATATAAATTTACTGGAAAAGGGAGCAGGACATCAAGATGAAACGAATTATGTATATGCTTTTTATCGCAGTTTTACTCGCAGGGGGACTTGCGGGCTGCGCAAACACAGAGTTAAAGGCGAACGAAAGGGTGAAGATTGGCATCATGTTGTCTGACGTCGGACTTGGTGACCAATCGTTTAGCGATGCGGCGTTTGCCGGACTGACAAAAGCAAGGGATGAATTGGATATTCAATTTGATTATCGGGAGCTGCAGGAAGTAGGCAGCTATGAAAAGGGATTTACTGAGCTGGTGGAAGACGGAAACGATCTTGTCATCGGGCTTGGTTTTATGGTTCTTGAGGATTTGGAAAAAGTTGCAAAAAAATATCCGGAACAACAGTTTATACTGGTTGATTCGGTATCAGAAATGGAGAATATCACATCGATTGTTTTTAAAGAAGAACAGGGCAGCTTCCTCGCCGGCGCGGTTGCCGGAATGGCCACAAAATCAAAAGTTGTCGGGTTTGTTGGCGGTGCGGATGTGCCGCTAATCCGCAAATTTAAGTCGGGATTTGAGCAGGGTGTGAAAGCAGTGAAGCCGGATGCAGAGGTAAAGGTTGCCTACTCTGAGGACTTTGGCAATGCAGATCTTGGAGGGAAGATTGCTGCGGGAATGATTGATGATGGAGCGGATGTTCTTTATGCTGCTGCTGGTTTTACGGGAGTAGGTGTATTGAAGGAAGCGCAAGCCAGGAAAAAGTTTGCGATTGGTGTAGATAGCGACCAATACTTTTTTGCCGAAAAGGCCATTATCACTTCCATGCTGAAAAATGTGGATATCGCCCTCTATGAAGCGGTAAAGGAGTTCCAGGCCGGGAAGAAGCTTCAATCGAGACAAATTGAACTGGGCATAAATGAAAAAGGGGTCGGGCTTGCGCCAATCCGTGTCATCAAGCTGACTCCAGACCAGGAAAAGACCTTGAAAGACTTGGAAGAAAAGCTATCAACAAATGAAGTTTCAATTCAGCTAGATTAACAGCTGCAACTGGGGGAACCAAGATGACAATCAAAAAGAAATTACTATTGAATTTATTGCTCGCCATCGGCCTATCAATTGTAATGATTTCTTTTATCATTTACAGAATGCTGATGGTCCAGGCATCTAATCAAGATTATGTACAGGTATTGCTGACTGTTCAGAACCTGCAGGCTGAAACTTCGGCCACGAAGCAATCGCTAAGCAATTTTTCCTTCAATCCGACCGAAGGAAACAGGCAGGATGCATTGGCAAAAATGGCGAAAACATCGGAAACCTTCACACAGGCTAAAGGATTGATTCAGCAGGAGGACAGCAGGCAAGTGTTGGATAAGGCTTTTGATAAGTTCACCGCCCTGAAGGCCGAAGCGGAGAAAGCACTTGATGATAAAATCAGTGCAGAAGTGAAGCGGCAATCGCTGCGCAGTGAGGGGATCCTGAATGATCTGTACCTCTTGAATATCCAGGTGAATGATTATTACGATTATCTTCAGGAGGATTTAAAGAACCAGATTCAATTCATTATCCTTTCGGCAATCATCGGCAGCATCCTGCTTGTTCTTGTTGCCGGGGGGATCGGGATCAGGCTGACGAGCTCGATTACAAGACCGCTGAAACAGATTGCCATTAATGCACAGGAAATTGCAAAAGGGAACCTGATGATTGAAAAAGTTCCCTACAAGCATAAGGATGAGCTTGGAACCTTGAATGAGTCATTTGACATGATGGCAGCACAATTGACATCCCTGCTGCAAAAGGTGAATAGGACCAGCAAAGAAGTAGAAGATTTTGCAGAGGAAATCGAACAGGAAAATGTAGCGCTTACCGAGATTTCGAACCAGGTTGCTGTATCGACGGATGAGCTTTCAGCAGGTGCCCAAACCGTCTCGGAAGATCTGCAGCAATCCGTCGAGCTGATTGACGAAATGGACAAGGAAATCATGCTGAACTTGGACTACAGCCAGGAATCCTCTTCATATAGCCAGGAAGCAGTCGAAGCGATTGGAGAAGGCAGGAAAGCCATTGAGGGGCAAAAGGTTTTAATTACAGAAAATAAAGAGGCCTCCTATTCCATCCAGGCAGCAACAGGCAAGTTTGTTGGTTATGCCGCAAAAATCGAAGACATGGCGAAATCCGTTTCAGCCATCTCAGCACAGACCAATCTGCTTGCATTGAATGCCGCAATCGAAGCAGCAAGAGCAGGAGAGGCTGGCAAAGGATTTGCGGTCGTGGCGTCAGAGGTCAGGAAGCTGGCCGAAGAGTCAAATCTGGCAACAACGCAAATTTTCGATATGGTCAACCTGTTGAAGATGGGACTCGATGAAATTGGGGAAGCAGTGAACAAAGGCGGCGTCATCGCTGATGAGCAAATGGAATCGATGAATCTGACAATGTCAGCTTTTGAAAATATAGAAGCAAGGGTAAGCGGCATTTCGGAAAAAATCACCCAGCTTGTGAAAGGAATGGAAGCCTCCAAGGAGCTGGGAGCAAAGGTCCTGCACAATGTTGAATCCATCAGTGCTGTCGTCGAAGAAACTGCAGCGGGAAGCGAAGAAATTTCAGCATCCACAACAGAACAATTATCGGCATTCGGCAACCTCTCGAAAAAGGTAACAGACTTGAGGAAACTGACCAATGAATTGAACGAATCTGTTTCTATTTTTAAGTTTAATAAATGATTTTTGAAAGTATCATGGCCTGGAGCTGTGGTACTTTTTTTGTGGGGATGAAAAGCGATGAATTAACCGTAAAATCGATACTTGGTCGAAATAATTGAAAAAGTGGTCGAAATAATTCAAAATGTGGTCGAAATAATTCGAAAAGTGATCGAAAAAATGAAGAAATCGCCAAATTATTGAGTTGTGGAGTAAATCAATGCCCGCGAAATGGCGGAAATTAAGATAAACGAGGCCCAACGACGATATAATTCCTTTAATTTGACATGCAGTTTCAAATATATGAGTCTATAATTAAATAAAAGAAATAAGAATTATAGGAAGAGACTGCTTAGAGCTAATAACAAAAGAGAAGGTGAAGTTTTGAAGCAAAAAGATTTATTCCTGGCGTTTTTTCGCGTGGGAATCCTTGGCTATGGGGGCGGGCCGTCCTCGATTCCGCTTGTACATAAGGAAGTAGTAGATAAATATAAATGGATGGACTCTGATGAGTTCGGTGACATTCTTGCTTTGGGGAATGCGCTCCCCGGTCCGATCGCAACGAAAATGGCTGGGTATATCGGCTATCGAGTCGGCGGTTTCCTTGGCATGCTGAATGCCCTGGCCGCAACGATGATTCCGACGATTTTCCTGATGATTATCCTGCTTACGACTTTGAACTCTTACAAGGATCAGCCATGGGTAAAAGGAATGGCTGATGCTGTTGTACCGGTTGTTGCTGTCATGCTCGCCGTCCTGACCTGGGACTTCATCAAGAAGTCTGGAAAATCTAAGCTCGGCTGGGCCTGGACAGCCGTTGCGCTGATTGGCAGCCTGGTGCTGCTCCAATTCTTGAACGTGCATCCGGCCATTTTGATTTTCATCTTGCTGCTTGGTGCTTTATTGAAAAAAGACTCCTCACCATCTGAACAGAAACAAATGGGAGGGGAGCAGAAATGATCTATTTTCAAATATTTTTGGCCTTTTTCATTCCTGGTATTTTAGGCTATGGCGGAGGTCCTGCCTCGATCCCGTTGATTGAAAATGAAGTCGTCGACCGATACAACTGGATGACGGTCAATGAATTCAGTGAAGTGCTGGCGATGGGCAATGCACTTCCGGGACCAATCGCGACCAAGATGGCAGGGTATATTGGCTATTCAGAAGGCGGAATCCTCGGCGCCATTGTCGGTGTGTTTGCAGCCGTGGCACCATCATTGATTTTAATGATTGGACTGCTCGGGCTGCTGATGAAATTCAAGGATTCTCCTCGTGTCAAAAGACTGACTATGGTAGTCAGACCAGTCATTGCCGTGCTTCTGGGAGTCATGACCTATGATTTCTTTTTTTCCTCCTATGAAGGTGTCGGTTTAACGCAAACGATTCTGATAGGCGGAATCAGCTTCGTCCTGATGGAAAAATTGAAGGTGCACCCGGCCTATGTCATCGCCGGTGCGCTCGTTTATGGAGCCCTTGTTTTATCTTAAACAAGGGTTTTTCTTTTGAAATTAAATTCTCTTACAGCCCCAACGATGTAAACGATTTCAATGGAAACCATGCAAAAAAACTTTGTTGACAAATATATCAGAGAGTTTTAATATTTCAATTATCGAAATGAATTTAATAAGTTACTTATCAAGAGAGACTGAGGGATTAGGCCCGATGACGTCCGGCAACCTCCTTTATGGAAAGGTGCCACTTCCTGCAGAATGGTTTCATTCTGAAAGATAAGTCGTATAGATATTTACGATGCCTCTTTCTTTGAATGAAAGAGGCTTTTTTTATTGAGTGAAAACGGGGGTGCAAAAATGATTGAAGTGAAGAGCCTGATCAAAGTATATGAAACGAAAAAGGGATCGGTGACAGGTGTTGACGATGTTTCATTAAAAGTAGAAAAGGGCGAAATTTACGGGATTGTCGGATACAGCGGCGCAGGCAAGAGTTCTTTGCTGAGATGTCTTAACCTCCTGGAGAAGCCGACATCGGGAGAAATTTATATTGATGGTGTGGAGCTAACCTCTTTGAGCAAGGGTGAGCTAAGGAAAGCCCGTTTGAAAATCGGGATGATTTTTCAGCATTTCCATCTTGTAAGCGCAAAGACAGTCAGCGAGAATATCGCTTTTGCGCTAAAAGCTGCCGGCACTCCGAAAACAGAGATAAATGAGAGAGTGCTAGAGCTTTTACATATGGTGGGCCTTTCCGACAAGAAAGACGTATATCCTGCCCAGTTGTCCGGCGGCCAGAAACAGCGTGTTGGCATAGCCAGGGCGCTGGCGAATAATCCATCCGTCCTGCTATGCGATGAAGCAACCTCCGCTCTTGACCCAAGCACGACCCGCTCTATTTTATCTTTACTTAAAAAGATTAATAGAGAGTTAGGAATCACAATCGTACTCATCACGCATGAAATGGAAGTGGTCAAGACGATTTGTGATAGGATGGCCGTGATGCAGGATGGAAAAATCATCGAAGAGGGAAATGTCTACGATATTTTTGCCAATCCACAGGAACTGCTGACAAAGGATTTCGTCAACTCCATCCTTCAATTCGAATTGCCTGAAAGACTGATGAAGGTGCGGGAAGGCAAATTGATCAAGATTTATTTCCAGGGCGAGATTGCCGAGCAGGGTGTCATCTCGGATGTATTCCAAAAATTCAAGGTGAGGGGAAATATCCTCCACGGAAAAATCGAGTATATCCAGGAGATCCCACTGGGGATTTTCATTATGGAAGTGTCGGGCGAGACAGTTGAAATCGACCGGGCTATTGACTATATCGCATCAAGGACAAGAAATTTGGAGGTGATTGAAGATGCTGCTTGATAATCTGGTCGCACTGCTGCCGGAACTGAATAAGGCATTCTTTGAAACAATCTATATGGTCGGCATCTCCATCCTTGTCTCGATCATTGTTGGATTGCCGACAGGGGTTCTTCTTTTTGTCACCGATAAAGGCCTGTTCCTGGAAAACCAGCTTTTTAAAAATATTGCCGGTTTCATCGTCAATATGATCCGGTCGGTTCCGTTCATCATCCTGTTGATCGCCCTGCTGCCGCTGGCGAATTTAATCGCCGGCACGACAATCGGGCCGACTGCCGCATCCGTTTCATTATCAGTTGCGTCGATTCCGTTCTTTGCGAGGATCGTCGAGCAAAGCTTGCGCGAAATCGATAAAGGGGTCATCGAAGCAGCGGTGGCCACCGGAGCTACTCCGTGGATGATCATCAAGGATGTCCTGATTCCAGAGGCTAAGCCGGGAATCGTCCAGGGTGTCACCATCACGATCATCAGCCTTGTGGCATACTCGGCAATGGCCGGTATTGTTGGCGGCGGCGGAGTCGGTGATCTGGCAATTCGCTTCGGTTATTACCGGTATGACAATACCATCATGATTACAACGGTGATTATTTTAATCTGTCTCGTCCAGCTGATCCAGTTTGGCGGCGACAGGATTGCTAAATTAGTAGACAAAAGATAAAAATTGGGGGTTATTTTAAAATGAAGAAATTATTATTCTCTTTACTGGTACTTTTATCAATCGGGTTGTTGGCTGCATGCGGCAGTGATTCCGCAACAGGCGACGATGCGAAGGCTGACAAAAAGCAAGTTACCTTCGGAGCGACATCAGGGCCGTATAGCGATATGGTCACAAAAGGAATCAAGCCTCTGCTTGAGAAAAAAGGCTATGAAGTGAAAGTGGTCGAATTCAGCGACTACATCCAGCCAAACCTGGCCCTGTCAAAAGGGGATCTTGACGCCAACCTGTTCCAGCATAAGGTGTACATGGAAAACTTCGCAAAAGAACACGATCTTGAGCTGTCTGAAGTGATTGTCGTCCCAACAGCGCCAATGGGAATCTACTCAAAGAAGTTCAACTCACTGGATGAAGTCGCAAAGGGTTCTGCCATCGCGATTCCAAACGATCCAACCAATGCAGCACGTGCCTTCCTGATTCTTGAGGATGCCGGCCTGATCAAGCTTGATCCTAATGCTGATCCGTTGACTGTTTCTGAAAAAGATGTGAAAGATAATGTCAAGAACCTGCAGTTCAAGCCAATCGAAGCAGCACAGCTTCCAAGAGCCGTCGAAAGCGTTGACCTGTCTGCTGTACCCGGCAACTTTGCCCTCGCAGCAAAAATGGATCTGTTGACTGCGCTTCAGCTTGAAAACATGCCGGACCAGTATCGCAACCGTGTCGTCATTAACACAAAGGACCAGGATGCCCAATTTGCAAAAGACATCAAGGAAGTCGTCGAGTCAGATGATTTTGAAAAAATCATTGATAATGATTTCAAAGGTTTTGGAAAGCCAGAGTGGATGGAGTAAGAGTATGATGTAAGGAAGTCCCAGCAGCCGATGCTCCTGGGACTTTTCCTTTTTTATAGCTTTCTCCCCTATAAATTGGGTAAAATATTGAAGAGGCTCTTTTCCAGAATTCACATACAAGGTGGGGAACAGAAGCGAGCTTCAGAACTGCACAAGTTTCAATTAAACAGTTACAGAGGGAGATATATGGAAAAACGAAACAACAGATCTAGACATTTAGCAGCCATTTCGCTGGCGATTATGGGAGCGGGATTCCTCGCTATGATTCCTTTTCAGGACTCGCTGATTGGGAAACTGCTGATGGGCGGCTTTGAAGCCGGTCTTGTCGGCGGACTCGCTGACTGGTTTGCTGTAACGGCGCTGTTCAGGCATCCGCTCGGCATCCCGATTCCGCATACGGCTCTTTTGCCGAAAAATCGTGATAAAGTGACGCGCGCATTAATCAATATGCTTGAGAATGACTGGCTCACGAAAGAAAGCATCATGGAAAAGTTCAAGCAGATTCATATTTTGGATAAGATTTTCGAAACGATTGAGAAGGAGCTTCACTCTGAATCTGTAAAAAACAGCATCCAGGCATTCAGTCTGGATGTGGCAAGAAAAGTGGACGTTGAACGATTTGCGCCAACGATTGAAAAAGAAATCAAAGGATTCCTGCTTTCAGCGGATTCTTCCGAGTTTTTGCAAAAGGCATCAAGCCATGTCCTGGCGAAGGAATATGATTCAGCTGCATTTGACTATGTTCTGCAAGAGACAGAAAAATGGGCATCGCAGGCTGAAGCGAAAATGGTCCTTGGCAAGCTGGGGAAACAGGCAATTGATACAACCGAAGCGGATGGTCTCCTGAAATTCGCCATTCAATCTTTCAGCAATATGATCACCGAGGAAAAAGTCGGCAATATTTTGCAATCATTCATTTTAAAAAGAATGAAAAACCTGCAGCAGGATGATAATCGATACCGCCATATGATCCTTGATAAAATTCGCAAAGAGCTGGGAAGCATCAGTGAGCGTGAAGTCCTTATGTCCGAAATCCAGTCCTGGAAAAATAAAATGGTCGAAGAAATGGATTTGACCGGACAAATCAAGGGAGTTTTGGCAAAGTCAAAGAATCGTGTGATTGCGCTAATCGAAAAGGACAGTTTTGTGGATGACACAGTCATTCCAATCGTGAAAAAATTCATCGATGAAATCAAGGCAGACGACGAAAAAGTAGCAGCGGTCGAAAGCTGGCTTCATGCTAAAATTGCTGGCCTGATTGAAAGGAACCATTCAAAAATCGGGAAGCTTGTCAGAGAGAACCTGGATAAGCTTGATACGGAAACACTCATTGATATGATGGAAAACAATGTTGGAAAAGACCTGCAATGGATCAGAGTGAACGGAGCGGTGTGCGGCTTCCTGATCGGAATTGGCTTAACCATCTTCAAACTCATTGTTATGTGAATGTGAGACCAATTTGAGCATCGACATGAAAAAAGCCTCCTGAGTTCACTCAGGAGGCTTGCTTATTCATTTCGTTGCTGCTTTGTTCCTAAAGATTGTTTTACGGATGAATGGGATCACCCAGCGGTCCAGGCCGTATCTTCCTGCGTTATATCCGGCGAAGAGGAGGATGAATCCGAAGAAGATATCTGTTGGATTGTGGGATACGGTTCCGGCAAGGAAGAAGCTGAAGTTCATCAGCAATCCGAAGAACATAGCGGCAGTTGTCAGACAGCCAAGAATGAGTCCCACACCTACGAGGAATTCACCGACGGGAACGATAAAGTTGAAAAGCTCAATATTTGGAAGCGCGAAGTTTTCAAGAAAAGATACATACCACCCATAAACAATTCCTTCTGGACCTTTGACTGGGTTGGCGATGGCATTGGTTATATACCCTGTTGCATCAAATCCCTCTCCGGTTAATTTTCCCCATCCGGCAGTCATCCAGTTATAGCCAAGCCAGATCCGAATAATTGTCAGCAGGCCAGCCGCCACATTGTTTTCCCTTAACCAATTTGCGAACATATGAATCGCATCCCTTCAAAAATGAATGATTATTTGATTACACTACAATATATTGGTTTTTGGCCTTTTGATGAGGGCTTGAGAACGCTGTTCACAAAATAGCAATAACATATTGTCAAGATTTTGAACGAGCGATCATTTCCAGGCAATGAAAAAGAGCCTGCAAAATACAGGCTCTTTAGGCTCTTTGAAGTTAAACGGCTTTATGTGCAGCTTCCGGTTCTCTCTTTAAAACAGTCTTGCGGATGAAAGGAACCACCCAGCGGTCTAAACCGTATTTGCCAGCATTGTAGCCAGCGATCAGAAGGATGAAGCCGAAGAAGATGTCAGTTGGGTTATGAGATACAGTGCCTGCAAGGAAGAAACTGAAGTTCATCACAAGTCCGAAGAACATCGCAGCAGTAGTCAAACAACCAAGGATCAATCCAAGACCGATAAGGAATTCCCCAAGCGGCACGATGAAGTTGAATAGGTCGACATTCGGAATCGCGAAGTTTTCAAGGAAGTTCACATACCATCCATAAACCATGTGCCCATCTGGACCTTTCACCGGATTGGCAACGGCACCTTTTAAATATCCAGTTGCGTCGAATCCTTCACCAGTCAATTTTCCCCATCCGGCAGTCATCCAGTTATATCCGAGCCATACCCTGATGACAGTCAACAGGCCAGCAGCAACATTGTTTTCTCTTAACCATTTCGCGAACATCTAAATCGCTTCCCTTCAAAAAATAGTAATTATTGATTACACTTACAATATATCAGAATCCGAAAGAAAGATGAGGGAATTGTGAAGTTGTTCACAAAAACGCTACAACAAATTGACGGAATATTGAACATGGTTCTTTTTTAAAGGGAAAAATGGCAACAGTGCCTTAAAAATTCAGTCAGAAAGGATGAAGCAGATGGATCAACAAGCAAAAGGAGCTCACCAAACTCAGGGCACTGAAAAAATTTGGAGCAAGGATTTCCTGTTTATTTTCCTGGCGAATTTCTTCATATTCCTGGGGTTTCAAATGACCTTGCCTACTATCCCGCTATTTGTGGAGCATTTGGGTGGAAATGACCAGTTAATCGGTTTTGTCGTAGGAATTTTCACGTTTTCAGCATTGCTCGTTCGCCCATTTGCCGGACGGATGCTGGAAACGAAAGGGAGAGGATTCATATACCTTACAGGGCTGGCAATTTTCGTGTTTTCAGTAGGTTCTTTTGGATTTGCATCCGGAATTGCCTTCCTGTTTTTAATGCGGATCATCCAGGGAGTCGGCTGGGGATTTTCGACAACAGCATCTGGCACGATTGCAACTGATTTAATCCCGCCGCGGCGCAGGGGAGAGGGAATGGGATACTTCGGGCTCTCCGGGAACGTGGCACTCGCGATGGGGCCTTCGCTTGGACTTGCTTTGGCAGCGGCTATCACATTCAAACAGTTATTTTTAATCAGTGCTGCTTTGGGCATTGCTGCATTTCTCCTTGCATCACGTATCACCTATAAAAAGGTGGAGCAAACCGAAGAGAATACGGAGAAGCGGAGGTGGGATGTATATGAGAAGTCCGCCCTGCAGCCGTCCTTGCTGTTATTGTTCATTACGATCACCTTTGGAGGGATCGCGTCATTCCTGCCGCTCTACTCAGCACAAAAAGGAATCGCCGGGATCGAGTGGTACTTCTTCATTTTTGCATTAACCCTGATGCTGTCCAGGTCATTTGCCGGCCAACTTTATGATAAAAAAGGTCATGGTGCCGTCTTCCTGCCTGGAACATTTTTAATCATGATCGCCATGATCCTTTTAGCGTGGCTGCCTAACAGCCTTGTGATGTTTATTGCAGCCGGCCTGTATGGATTCGGTTTTGGTTCCGTACAGCCCGCATTGCAGGCCTGGGCTGTCCAGGATGCTCCGATGAACAGGAAAGGAATGGCGAATGCGACCTTCTTCTCCTTTTTCGACCTAGGTGTCGGAGTCGGGGCGATGGCTTTTGGCCAGATTGGCCACTGGCTTGGATATGGAAGCATCTACATTGCGTCCGCCATTTCCGTTTTTGCTTCGATTCTTCTCTATATATTCATGATGAAAAAGACTGCAAGAACCTAGACCTGCTTCCGCTTTTGGAGCAGGTTCTTTTTATTTGAAGTGAATTTTATAACAGGGTAAAATACATATATAGGTATATATTGGAATTAAGGCAACACCCGGTACTGGGATTTTTTCGACTTTTAAAAAATATGGTGTGGGGTATAAAAGAGTATAGACTTCATAAACCTATTGAAAAATGAAGGAGGAGTTCATATGTATTTTAAGTCGTTTTTTGATGACCAGCTAGCACATATGTCATACTTGATCGGCTGCCAGAGGACGGGTGAGGCTCTTGTGGTCGACCCGGCAAGGAATATCCAGCCTTATCTGGATATCGCAAAAAAAGAAGGATTCAATATTTCAGCAGCAACTGAAACCCATATTCATGCGGATTACCTGTCAGGAGCAAGGGAGCTTGCCCACCACCATGGCGCCAAGCTGTATGTATCCGATGAAGGGGATAAGGACTGGAAGTATCAATATGTCGACCAGTATGAGCATGAATTGCTGACTGAGGGATCGACATTCAATATTGGGAATATTTATTTTGAAGTGCTCCACACCCCAGGTCATACACCGGAAAGCATCTCATTCCTGCTGACGGATAAGGGCGGCGGTGCCAATGAACCAATGGGCATCTTCACGGGTGACTTCCTGTTTGTCGGCGATGTCGGCCGTCCTGATCTTCTCGAAAAAGCGGCAGGCATCAAGGATACATCGGAAGCAGGCGCCCGCCAGATGTTCGAATCGCTCCGGAAAGTGGAAAAGCTATCTGACTTCCTGCAAGTATGGCCAGCACACGGAGCTGGAAGCGCCTGTGGGAAATCCCTTGGTGCGGTTCCAATGTCGACTTTGGGCTATGAGAAAAAATTCAACTGGGCTTTCCAGATCAATGAAGAGGACCAATTTGTTCAGGAGCTGCTAGCCGGACAGCCAGAGCCTCCGAAATACTTTGCCCAGATGAAAAAGCTGAACAAGGAAGGCCCTGAATTGCTCAGACGCGAGGAAACTCATAAAGTGTCACTGTCCGACACAGGAAATGCAGCAGTCGTAGATACCCGGCCGGCAAGTGAATTCGCTGACGGGCATGCGGAGGGAACGATCAATATCCCGTACAATAAATCCTTCACAAACTGGGCCGGCTGGCTATTAAGCTATGACCAGGACATCGTATTAATCGCAGATCCGGAAAAACTGCCCGACGTGAAAAAATCCCTGCAATCAATTGGGCTTGACCAGGTAACAGGGTATGTCGATCCGAAAGAGCTCGGAGGAGGCCTCGAGGAATACAAATCTGTAACCGCAAGCGAGGCAAAAGAACTGATGGAAGACGAAAACTACTTTGTCATCGACGTCCGCAACCAGAGCGAATGGGACAGCGGCCACATACCAGGTGCCCATCATATGATGCTCGGCAACCTGACCGAAAAGCTCGACGAAGTGCCAAAAGACAAGAAAATCATCGCCCATTGCCAGTCAGGCGCACGCTCCGCCATCGGAACAAGCCTGCTGCTGAAAAATGGCTTCAAGGATGTATTAAACCTCGAAGGCGGCTTCTCCGGATGGGAACAAGAAGGATTGCCAGTTAAAAAAGATTAAGAGTCGAGCCAGCTCAGTTTATTTATGAGCTGGCTTTAATATTTAGGTATAGTGCCGTAGGGTGTCCTGAATTGTAATACTGTAGCATGAGTGGCCACTATTTTCACCTTTATAAGGGTACCATTTAAATGGAAAGATACCCTTATGCAAGCAGATCGCCCTCTATAAGGGTACCATTCAAGCGGAAAGGTACCCTTATGCAAGCAGATCGCCCTCTATAAGGGCACCATTTCAGCGGAAAGATACCCTTATGCAAGCAGATCGCCCTTTATAAGGGCACCATTCAAGCGGAAAGGTACCCTTATGCAAGCAACTCCACCTCTATAAGGGCACCATTCAAGCGGAAAGATACCCTTATGCAAGCAGATCGCCCTCTATAAGGGCACCATTCAAGCGGAAAGGTACCCTTATGCAAGCAACCCCACTTCTATAAGGGCACCATTCAAGCGGAAAGATACCCTTATGCAAGCAGATCGCCCTCTATAAGGG